>JBKCVA010000001.1:0-19331 GCA_046318115.1 Lysobacterales bacterium
GTCAAGACCCACCCTATGGACGCGGACAGTGAATAGGGTGGGTCTTGACCCACCGACCGCGGCATCGGGTCCAGCCGCACCCCGCTCTTCTCTCGTTCCTCACTCCTCTTCCCTCGTTCCTGCCTCCTACGCTCACTCCTCTCCCCTCGTTCCTGCCCCAAAAAGCTCAACCCGCCGCGCGCCGCTCCGGCATCGGCGTGGGCTCGGGCTTCTGCAGGCGCAGCTCGACCTCGACGCCGGGGATCTCGCGCAAGAGCCGCGGCAGCAGCGGCGTGGGGCGCACCGCGAAGCCGCCGTCGCCGTACAGGCGCCCGCGCGCGCCGGGAATCATCAGCTCGATCTGCACGCCGGTGTGGCCGGGGCGATGGCTGGCCAGCAGCTCTTCGACCTTGCTCAGCGCGTCCTGCGTGCGGTTGTCGACTTTCAACAGCAGGTGGCGGCTGTGCTTCGCGCACAGCTCTTCCAGGGTCAGCAGGCGACGCAGACGCAGGCTGTAGCCGTCGCCCATGCGGTCCTCCTGCAGGCTGCCCTCGACCAGCACGATCTCGCGGCTCTTGATCAGCGGCGCGTACTGCGCACAGGCCTCGGAGAACAGCGCCGCCTCGATCTGGCCGCGGCCGTCCTGCAGCTGCACGAAGGCGCGGCTCTCGCCGCTGCGGCGCACATCGCCGACCACGCCTGCCAGCAGCACGCTGGCCTCGGTGCCACGGGCGAACTTGCGTTCGGAGTAGGCCTTGTCGAGGCCGCCGAGATCGCAGGTGACGACCTGACCCAGCAGGTCGCGCCAGGGGTCGATGGGGTGGCCGCTGATGTAGTGGCCGAGCACGCGGTACTCGTCCTCCAGCAGCTTCTCCAGCGGAAACTCGGGCACGCTCGGCAGTGCAGGCAGCACCGGCTCCGGCGCGCTGCCGCCGAGGTCAAACAGCGAGACCTGGCCGACCTCGCGCGCTTTGGCCTGCTGGTCGCAGGCGCGCAGCACGTCGGGCAGCTGCTCCATCAGGCTGGCGCGGTTCGGCCCCAGGCCGTCGATCGCACCGGCGGCAATCAGGGTCTCCAGGCTGCGGCGGTTGCGGCGCAGCACTTCGACCCGCGAGCACAGGTCGTACAGGCTGGTGAACTCGCCCTTGCTGCGCGCTTCGACGATGGCCTCGCAGGCCTGGCGGCCCATGCCCTTGATCGCGCCGAGGCCGTAGACGATCGAGCGCGGCGTGTCGGCCTCGAAGGCGTAGCTGCTTCGGTTCACGTGCGGCAGGGCGACGTCGAGCTTCATCGCTCGGCATTCGGCAAGGAAGGTCACCACCTTGTCGGTCTTGTCCATGTCGGACGAGAGCACCGCGGCCATGAACTCGGCCGGGTAGTGCACCTTGAGCCAGGCCGTCTGGTAGGCGACCAGCGCATAGGCCGCCGAGTGCGACTTGTTGAAGCCGTACTCGGCAAACTTCTCCATCAGGTCGAAGATCGAGGTCGCGGTCTGCGGATCGATCTGCCGCTCGGCGCAGCCGGCCTCGAACTTGGCGCGCTCCTTGGCCATCTCCTCGGGCTTCTTCTTGCCCATCGCGCGACGCAGCATGTCGGCGCCGCCCAGCGTGTAGCCGGCCAGCACCTGCGCGATCTGCATCACCTGTTCCTGGTAGACGATGACGCCATAGGTCGGCGACAGCACAGGTTCCAGCAGCGGATGCGGATAGGTCACGGCGGTCTCGCCGTGCTTGCGATCGCACCATTCCTTGTCCATCCCCGAGCCCAGCGGGCCGGGGCGGAACAGGGCGGCGAGCGCGATGATGTCTTCGAAGCGGTCCGGGCGCGCGCGCTTGAGCAATTCGCGCATGCCGCGCGATTCGAACTGGAACACGGCCACGGTGTCGCCGCGGGCGAACAGCTCGTAGCTGGGTTTGTCCTCAAGCGGCAGCGCGGCGATGTCCAGCAGTTCGCGGCCCTCGCGCTTGAGGCGCCGATTGATGGCCTTCACCGCCCAGTCGATGATGGTCAGCGTGCGCAGGCCAAGGAAGTCGAACTTGACCAGGCCCGCCGATTCGACATCGTCCTTGTCGTACTGGGTGACCACGCTGCGCAGCGCGCCGGGCTCCTTCGGCGGCGGTTCGGCGAACAGCGGGCTGAACTCGGTCAAAGGCTCGGGCGCGATCACCACGCCGCCGGCATGCTTGCCGGCATTGCGGGTGAGGTCCTCGAGCTTCAAGGCGAGGTCCATCAGGTCGCGGACTTCGTCCTCGTTCTGGTAGCGGTCAATCAGCTCGGGCGAGCAGAGCTCCTTGTCTTCCTGCGCGGCCTTGCTGCGGCCGAGCGCGTCGTCCAGCGAGATGCCCAGGGTGTTGGGGATGAGCTTGGCGACGCCGTCGACAGCGGGGAAGGGCAGGCCCTGCACGCGGCCGCAGTCGCGCACGGCGGCCTTCGCCGCCATGGTGCCGAAGGTGATGATCTGGCTGACCCGGTCGCGGCCGTATTTGCGGGCGACGTAGTCGATGACTTCGTCTCTTCGGTCCATGCAGAAGTCGATGTCGAAGTCGGGCATCGACACGCGCTCGGGGTTCAGGAAGCGCTCGAACAGCAGGTCGTAGGGGATCGGGTCCAGATCGGTGATGCCCAGCGCCCAGGCCACCAGCGAGCCCGCGCCCGAGCCGCGGCCGGGGCCGACCGGGATGTCGTTCTGCTTGGCCCAGTTGATGAAGTCGGCGACGATCAGGAAGTAGCCGGGAAAGCCCATCTTGCAGATCACGCCGAGCTCGACGTCGAGCCGCTCGAAGTAGCTCTCGCGCGTATGGCCCGGTGCGATCGGCGCCTTCTCCAGGCGCTTGTGCAGGCCTTCGTGCGCGGTGCTGCGGATCCAGCTGTCGAGAGTGTGCTCGTCCGGCACCGGGAACGCCGGCAGGAAGTAGGTGCCCAGCCGCAGTTCGAGGTTGCAGCGGCGCGCCAGCTCCAGCGAATTGTCCAGCGCCACCGGCAGGTCGGCGAACAGCGCCGCCATCTCGTCCGAGGACTTCAGGTACTGCTGGTCCGAGTACTCGCGCGGACGCCGCGGGTCACCCAGCACGCGGCCCGTCGAGATGCAGACGCGGGCCTCGTGGGCCTCGTAGTCCTCGGCTTCGAGAAAGCGCACGTCATTGCTGGCGACCACGCCCAGGCCGCGGCGGATGGCGAGGTCGCAGGCGCCGGCGATGAAGTCCTCCTCGCCCTCGCGCTGTGTGCGCACCAGTTCCAGGTACAGGCGGTCGTCGAAGCGCTGCTGCAGTTCGCGCAAGCGCGCCTCGGCCAGCTCGGGCTTGCCTTCGCGCAGCAGTTGGCCGATGTCGCTGCCTGGCCCCGCCAGCGCGAATAGCCCACCCGCATGTTCGGCGACCCAGTCCGGACGCACGCAGACATGATCGCCCTGGTGGCCATCGAGGAAGGCCCGCGAGAGCAGACGCGAGAGGTTCAGATAGCCCTCGCGGTTGCGGCACAGAAGAGTGAGTCGCGAGAGGCTGCCATCGGTGGCCTGCACGATCACGTCGCTGCCGGCGATCGGCTTGATGCCGGCCTTTTGCGCTTCCTTGTAGAACTTGATCAGGCCGAACAGGTTGGAGAGGTCGGTGACTGCCACCGCGGGCAGCTCCAGCGCCGCGCAGCGCTTGATCAGCTGCGGCAGGCGGATGGTGGAGTCGACCAGCGAGAACTCGCTGTGCAGGTGCAGATGAACGAAGCGCGCGGGCATGGCTGGGCAATCCGGCAGGTCGGCCAGCCTACGGCCGCGTCTCAAGCCGAACAAGCCTTGACAGCATATGGACGGGGCCAGGGGCGTGGCGGCGCTTCACATCCGGTAGCATCCGCCGCTGTTTTCGCAGCGCAGCACGCCCATGTCGCGACAGCGCATCGTCGTCAAATTCGGCACCTCCACCGTCACCGCCGGCGGCCCGGGCCCGGATCTACCGCGGCTCACCGAGCTGTGTCGGCAGCTGGCCGCCCTGCGTACGGCGGGCCACGATCTGGTGCTGGTCAGTTCGGGCGCGGTCGCCACCGGCCGCAGCGCGCTGAATGCGGCGCCTGCCCGTGATGTGCCGGTCAAGCAGATGCATGCGGCGGTCGGCCAGCCGCGCCTGCACGCGCTGTATCAGCGCCTGTTCGGCGAACACGCCGTCGAAGTGGCGCAGGTGCTGCTCACCCGCAGTGACGTCGAGAACCGGCGGCGTTACCTCAATGCGCGCGAAGCCCTGCTGACGATGCTTGCCCACGGCGTGCTGCCGATCGTCAACGAGAACGACACCGTCGCCACCGAGGAAATCCGGCTCGGCGACAACGACATGCTGTCGGCCCTGGTCTGCAGCCTGGTCGACGCCGATCGCCTGATCCTGCTCACCGACCAGGCCGGGCTGTACGACAGCGACCCGCGCAGCCATCCGGGTGCGCAGCTGATTCGCGAGGTCGGGCCCGGCGCCCTGCCCGAGCAGCTGCGTGCGGCCGCTGGCGGCAGCGGCAAGCTCGGCACGGGCGGCATGGCGACCAAGCTCGGCGCAGCCGAACTGGCGCGCCGCGGCGGTGCGGTCGCGCACATCGCGGCCGGCAGCGAGCCGGATGTGCTCACGCGGCTGCTGCGCGGCGAGGCCATCGGCACGCGCTTCGCACCGCAGGGCGAGCGCCTGGCCGCACGCAAGCGCTACATCACCGGCGGTACGGTGCGCGGCACGCTGAGCATCGATGCCGGTGCGGCGGCGGCGCTCCTGCGCGGCGGCAGCTTGCTGCCAGTGGGCCTGGTCGAGGTCAGCGGCAGCTTTGATCGCGGCGATGCCGTGCAGGTGCTCGACGCGGCCGGCGATGAAGTCGCCCGCGGCATCGCCGCCTACAGCGCAACGGATCTGTCCCGGCTGCTCCGCCGCAAGTCCGAGGAGATCGAAGGCCTGCTGGGGTATCGCTACGGCGACGAAGTGATCCATCGCAACGATCTGGTGCTGGCCCCGCGCGCCGCGGAGAACATCGCATGACCGAAGCCACCTCCCGCGCCCAGCGCCTGGCCGCCCAGGCCCGCGCCGCCCGCGCCGCGCAGCCTGCGCTCACTCGCCTTGAAGGCGCGGCGCGGACGGCACTGCTGCTCGACATCGCACAGCGTCTGCACGACCAGCGCGCGCCGCTGATCGAAGCCAATGCGCGTGATCTCGAGGCGGGTGCGGCGGCGGGCCTTGGTCCCGCGCTGCTTGATCGGCTGCGGCTGGACGGGCCGCGTCTCGACGGGCTGGCCGACGACGTACGCACCGTGGCCGATCTGCCGGATCCGCTGGCCGAGGAATTCGACCGGCGCGAACTGTCGAACGGCCTGCAGCTCGCCCGCCGGCGCGTGCCGATCGGCGTGGTCGGCGTGATCTACGAGGCCCGGCCGAATGTCACCGTCGACATTGCCGCCGCCGCACTCAAATCCGGCAACGCGGTCGTGCTGCGCGGCGGCCGCGAGGCGCGGCAAAGCAATCTCGCTCTGGTTGCCCTCCTGCACGCGGCCCTGCGCGACGCGGGCCTGCCCGAGGCCCTGGTCAGCTTCATCGATGCACCCGAGCGTGAGGCGGTATCGGAGCTGCTTCAGCTGGCCGACTGCATCGACGTGATGGTGCCGCGTGGCGGTCAGGGCCTGATCGACCTGTGCCGGCGCGAAAGCCGCATCCCGCTGATTGCCGGCGGTGTCGGGGTGGTGCACATCTACGTTGATGCCAGCGCCGATCTGGAGTGCGCGCTGGCGGTGATCGAGAACGCCAAGGTGCAGCGTCCGGCCGTGTGCAATGCCCTGGATACCCTGCTGGTGCAGACCCGCGCCGCCGAGCGCCTGCTGCCGGCGCTGGCCCAGCGGCTGTCGGGCTTCGGGGTGCTGTTTCATGCTGAAGGCGGGGCCGCCAGCCTGTTGGCCGCCGGTGGTGCCCGGGTCGAGCCCCTGGCCCCCGGCGACTTCGATCGCGAGTGGCTGGGGCTGGAGCTGGGCGTGGCCCTGGTAGGGGACGTCGACGCCGCGATCTCGCACATCGCCGAGCACGGCAGTGGGCACTCCGAGGCCATCCTCAGCGAGGACCCCGAGGCTGTGGCGCACTTCCTCAACGCAGTCGATGCCTCGGCCGTATACCACAACGCCAGCACCCGCTTTACCGATGGCGGCCAGTTCGGCATGGGCGTCGAAGTCGCGGTCGCGACGGGGCGACTGGCGCCGCGCGGGCCGGTCGGGCCGGCCGAGTTGACCAGTTGGAAGTGGGTGGGCCGTGGCGACTATCTGGCGCGATACTAGGTGCCGGGGCTACCGGTTCGCGCTGTGGTGCGGTCCTGCGCAGAGCCGACGATAGACTGAAGGTGCCGCGATGGGCGCGCTGCAGTCGGGCAGCGCGAGACGCGCACTGGTGGCAAACCCACCCTCGGCGCATGTCGGGGCCTCGCAGCCGCGCGGCATGCGCCTTGCTTCCACCCCCCCCCACGCCCGCCACCCCGAGGCTCCGCGTCTGGAATTTCGCCCCGTCCCACTGCTGCTCCGCCTGCTCTGGCTCTTGCTGGGTGCCGGCTGCATTGTGGCTGCGGTCTGTGCGTCTGAGGCGCCCGAAGGGCTTTCGCCCTCGCCCTCGCCCTCGCTCCCGACCGCGCTGAGTGCCGAGGAGTCGGAGATCCTCGCGCAGTCACTGGAAATCGAAGACCGCGACTGGATGCGCCCTGCCGAAGCCGCTGAGAAGCTTCGCAGCCTGCTCCCACAGCTTGAAGAAGCTTCGCCTTTGCGTCGCGAACTGCTGGGGATTCAGGGGCGCATGTACGCGAACGCCGACCTGAAGGACGCCGCGGAGGCCGTGGCGTCCGAGCTCGATGCGCGTCAGCGCGCGCTCGCGGATGGCAGCGACCTCGTCGCTTCCATGGTCCGTTTGCGGGTCCAGCTCAGGGAGGAGGGCGGCGCGGTCCAGGTTTCGGAACTCCGCGCGATGGCCGCGCGCGTCGACGCCGAACTCGGGTCGCGTGAGCGACTGCGCTTCTGGTTTCACCTGGCGTCAGGGCTCGCCAACCAGGCCGAGTTCGGCGAGGCCGTGCAGGCGTTCCAGACGGCCAGTGATCTCGCCGACGAATTGGGCCGTCCGGGCTGGCGTTCGACGATCCGCTCCTCCCATGCCGGCGTGCTCTCGCAGCTTGGCCAGCACGACCGGGCGGTAGCGATGGCGCAAGAGGCGCTGGAGCTTGCGCGGGAGCTTGGCGACGACACCCAGCTCAGCGAGGCCTACACCACCCTGGGCGTGGTGCTCGATTCGGCCGGCGACTCCGAAGGCCTGCTGCGGTCGATGCAGTCGGCGATCCACCACTCGCGCAACGCCGGCGATGAGAACGCGCTGGCGATTCTGCTGGGCAATGTCGCGCACTACCATCTGGTGCATTTCCAGTACGCGGACGCGGAGCGGGTATCGCAGGAGGCGTTGGAGATCGCCGAAGCGTCCGAAGATCCGCGCGGCCGCGCGCTGGCGCTGGTCAATTTGGGCCTTGCGCGCATCGGTCTGGGGCGTATCGAGGAAGGTAAAGCTCTGGTCGCGCAGAGCATCGAATACGACCGCCTTCAGGGAATGCGCAACGAGCTTGCGCTGACCTACGCCGAGTTCGGCGCCGCGCTGGAGCGCGCCGGCGACCTGCCTGACGCGATCGCGGCCCTGCACACCGCCCGCGAGCTCCAGGACGAGATCTTTCGCGAGGACCAGCAGCGGACGGTGCTCGCTTTGCAGGAGAAGGTTGAGGCCAAGCGTCGCGAGAAGGCCATTGAACAGCTCAAGGCCGAAACCGCGCGCAAGCAGGCGGAGTTTGAGCGCAACCGTCTGCAGCAATGGGTCTGGCGTCTCCTCGCCGTTCTGCTCGGGCTTGCGCTGGTGCTGATGGTGATTGGTGTGCGTCGACTTCGCGCCAGCAATCGCCACCTCGCCGGGATCAACGCCCAGCTGCGCATGCAGAGCGAGCGCGACCCGCTCACGGGTCTCGCCAATCGCCGACACGTCCAGGCGGTGGTGCAGCACGCGGAGGGCATGCGTGCCTATGCAGGCACCCTGATGCTGATCGATCTCGACCACTTCAAGGGGATCAACGACCGCCACGGCCATGCCGTGGGCGACGCGCTGCTGGTGGAGACGGCTCGGCGCTTGCGCGCCATCTGTCGCGGCCAGGACCTCGCCGCGCGCTGGGGGGGCGAGGAATTCCTGCTGGCGGTCGACTGGCTGGCACCGGCCGATGCCGCGCATCTGGTGGAAAGGCTGCTGGCCGAGTTGTCACGCCCAGTTGTCGTTGAGGGCGTGCGGATTCCGGTGAGTGCTTCGATCGGCTACGCAGCCCTGCCGCTGCCGCCCGCTGCGCTCAGCCTGCCGTTCGAGCAGGCCCTGCGTCTGGTGGACGCCGCGCTCTACCTCGCCAAGCTCCGCGGCCGCCATCGCGCCTGCGGCATCACTTGGGTCCGTGAGGGTGCGGCGGCCAATCTGGAAGCGGTCATCGCTGACATGGAGCACGCCGAAGCGCTGGGTCGGATCGGGCTGCAGGTGGTGGTTGGAGCGGAGATGGAACCATGACGCGCAGAGCGCGGGGGTGGGCTGCACGCGGTTGCATTCTCGTGCTGGCGCTGGCGCCGCTGATGGTCACGAGTGCCCGCCAGTCTGAGGAGGAACCGGGTGGAATGTCGGGCCTGTCCCCGCCTTCGGCGCTGGGCCTCAACAGCGGGCAACCGGAGCTGCCCGCCGCGCGGATCGACGCGGCGGTCCGACTGGCCTCGGAGGACCCGGAGCGGGCGCGTGCCGCGCTTGCAGCACTCAGCGATGCCTGGGCGCTGGCCGACGGCCCGGACGATGCGCGGGTGCGCTTGCTGTGGCGCGCGCAGCTGCAGATACGTGTCGAGTCGCGCGACGCTGAGGGCCTGGCGCAGGCCCTGGCCGAGGTGTCTGCCGGCGTCGCACCCGTGGATGTCTCCTCGCCCGCGGCGACGGCGGATCTCGCCCTCATGCAGGCGCAGCTCGCGGAATTGCGAAACCAGCAGGCGGAGGCCGCCGAGCGCGCGCGTGAGGCACTGGCCTTCCATCAGGCGGCCTGCCCGCTGCCGGCCGCCCTGCGCGCGGATTCGGTTCTGGAAGACGCCCCGCGCGCGCGCGAAAGTGGGCACGGTCTGGGGGCGTTTCCCGAGTGCGATTACCGCGCCGTTTGGCAGGCCGAGCGCCTGCTCGAGCGGCAAGCCCTTGCGGACGGTCTGCTGGCGCAGGCCCGCTCGATGGCCCAGGGCAGGCTGGCCCTCGCGCTGGCAGCCGGCGACCGCTACCGCTCCGCCCAGACGTGGTCCCTGTTGGGCTTTCTCGCGGCCAAGGCGGGTGAATCGGATGTCTTGGTCCAGCGGCTGCTGGACGAGGCGCGACGCGCTGCGGACGCCATCGGGGATCCCGAGCTGCGAATCCGCACCCTCGTCAATGAGGCGGCGGTTGCCATCGACAAGGGCGACGCCCGCACCTCGATCGCGCGCCTGCGCAGCGCGCTGGCCTTGGCCCGTTCGGCCGGCTTGCAGCGGCCGCAGGTGATGCTGCTCAACAACCTCGCCGACTCCCAGCTGCGTTTGCGCCAGCCCCGCCAGGCGCTGCGCACCGTGCAGGAGGCCCTGCCCCTGGCCGAGAAGTTCCAGGAGTTGAGAGTGCTGCACGCGCTGCGCAACAACGCAGGCCTCGCCTACATCGGGCTTGGAGACATCGACGCGGGAAAGCAGCAGATGGCGCTGGCCGAAGCCCTGCTCGGCGAGGAAGGCAATGACGGTCAGCGGGTCGAGATGCTGCGAGAGTTCGGGGTAGCGCTGGCCGTCGCCGGCGATGCGCGCGGCGCGCTTGAGCTCTACCACCGCGAACGAGCCCTGTCGGCCCGGATCAGTCGCGAGAATCTGGACGCCGCCCTGCGCGAAATCCAGGCGAGCTTCGATGCCGAAGTCCGCCAGCGGGACATGGCGTTGCTGGAGGACCAGTTGGCCACGCGCAAGGAGGAGATCAAAAGCCAGGATCTCACGCTGCGGATCTGGCTGCTGCTGCTCGCACTGTTGGCCGTTCTGCTCCTGCTGGGCGCCCTCCTGTACGGCCGCCTTCGCGATCGCGAGCGTCTGCTCAGCGAGCGCCGTGAACGTCTGCGACGCGAGAGCGAGCAGGACACGCTGACGGGCCTCGGCAATCGCCGGGCCTTCGAACTGCGTATGCAGTCTCTGCTCGCCCAGCCCGGTGCGCCGGGCGCGCTGCTGTTGCTGGACATCGATCATTTCAAGCGCATCAATGACCGCTACGGGCACTCTTCGGGCGACGCCGTGCTGGTCGAGGTGGCGCGGCGCGTCCAGGCCTGTCTGCGGCGCGACGACCTCGTGGTGCGCTGGGGCGGGGAGGAGTTCCTGGCCCATGTGTCCGGAATGGGCGCGGACCAGGCCTTGGGCCTCGGCCGGCGCATCCTCGAGCGCATCGCCAGCGAACCCATCGAAATGCCCAACGGCAGCCTGCAGGTGACGGCCTCGATGGGGCTGTGCCTCGATCTGCTGCCGAGCTGTCCAGCGGAGCTGCGTTGGGAAGAGCGACTCCGATTGGCGGACCTCGCCCTCTATGCGGCCAAGAGCCGCGGCCGCAGCCGCGCCGTGGCGGTGGTGGACAGCAGCGGCAGCGCGGAGGCCCTGCGCGCGCCCGAGATCGATTTCGAGGCCGCCGAGCGTACCGGCCTGCTGCGCACGCAGAGCGCGGTCGTCCCGATCTGAGTCGTGCGCCGCAGAGCCAGCGCTTTCAGCGCATGGTTTCGGATGCCGCCACGCGTTCCAAGGGCCGAACAGCCGCCCCGGGTGGATCCGACTCGACGCGATTGCGTCCCCCGGTCTTGGCGGCGTAGAGCGCGCGGTCGGCGCGTGCCAACAGCGCGGGCTCGTCTCGATCGAGGCTTGCCTCGAAGCTGGCGACGCCGATGCTCACGCGGATGCTGGCGCCGTCCTCGACGGCCCTGCGCAGGCGTTCGCCGAGGCCCACCGCATCGGCCAGTCCGCCGGGCGTGATCACGGCAAACTCCTCGCCGCCATAGCGTGCCACCACCGTGTCGCTGCGCACGGCGCGCTGCAGCAGCGTGCCCAGCTGACGGAGCACCTCGTCGCCGGCCAGATGACCCTGCTCGTCATTGACCTGCTTGAAGTGGTCGACATCGATTAGCAGCACCGACAGTCGTCGTCCGGTGAGCAGGGCCCGTTCGAAGCCTTCGCGCAGCAGGCGATCGAAGTGGCGGCGATTGGAGACTCCAGTCAGCGCATCGGTGTCCGCCAGATCGCGCAGCGTGCGGTTGGCGCTGAGCAGATCCGCCGTCCGCCGAGCCACCACCTGATCGAGCTCATGCTGCCGCTGCGCGGCCAGTTCGATCTGCTGTTGGCGGTGCGCGCGTCTCTGCACCAGCAATGCGAGGCCACCGAGTGCCGCCGCCGTGGCGAAACCGCTCCAGAAGCCGGCCCCGAACCCGTGGGTGACCGGGTGCTGCAGTACGAGCGGAGCGCCCCAGCAGGCGGCGGGAAAGAGTACGAGAGGCGCGTAGCGGTGCAATCCGAGAAGGGGCGGGCGGGGCGGCCTCATGCAAAGCGCGTCTCAGCGGCGATCGACGGGAGAGTGCCGATGCTACGACGCGGCTCGACCCTTGACCATGCGCAAGCGACTGTCCCGGGCAGCGTCGCGACAGGCGGTGTGTCGAGTGCGCGCGCCGCCGATGCGAGGGGGGCAGCGTGCGGCTCGTCGCGCGGGCAACGCAGCACGCCGTTTCAGAGCGTGCGAAAGAACCCGGGCGCCGCAGCGAGGGCGCATCTGGGCATTCGCGCCCAAGCGCGGTGCGTGAATTCGAGGCAGTGTGGTGCGCAGGTGACGGCGGAACTCCCCCACCCCGCGCCGCAGCAACGCTCAACCAGAGGCGGCCGCAGCGGCTTTCCATACTCTCAGCCCAGAAGCGAGGCCTGCTGCGGTCCGGAAACGGCCGCCCTTACGGGTGCAAAGCTGCGCCGATGGGCGGGACACGGGCCGAAGAGGCGCAGCGCCTCGAGGTGCTGGGGTACCGGATAGCCCTTGTGAGCAGCGAAGCCGTACTCCGGGTACTGCGCTGCCAGCATCCGCAGCGTACGGTCCCGGCTCACCTTCGCGAGGATCGAGGCCGCGCCGATCGCCGGATCGCGCGCATCACCCTTGATCCAGGCCTCGGCCGGGCAGGGCAGGCCGGGCGGGATGACGTTGCCATCGATCCGCGCCAGCTCAGGTTGGATCGAGAGACCGCAGACCGCTCGACGCATGCCTTCGAGGGTGGCGCGGTAGATGTTGAGTGCGTCGATCTCGGTCGGCTCGATCTGCACGATCCGCCAGGCCGCTGCGCGTTCGAGGATGCGATCGAACAGGGCCTCGCGGCGCCTCTCGCTGAGCTGCTTCGAGTCGCCAAGACCGTCGATGGGTTGCATGGGATCAAGGATCACTGCGGCCACCACCAGCGGTCCCGCCAGCGGGCCGCGCCCGGCTTCGTCGACACCGGCGATACCGGGCGTACGTGCGCTGCAGGGCGCGTCGCTGGAGGCGTCAATGCGCATCGATCAGTTCAGCGATCGCCGCCGCCGCGCTTGCGCTGGCCCCCTGCTTCAAGCCGGCGTGGATGCGGGCGAAGGCTTCGGTCTGCGCCGCGGCTGCGGCGGGCGAATCGAGCAGCGGCGCGAGCGCGCTTGCGAGGACCTCGGGCCGGCAATCGTCCTGCATACACTCGGGTACAAGCGCGCGACCAGCCAGTGCATTGGGCAGGCTGACGTGGCGCACCTTCAGCAGACCGAAGCTCCGCACGATCCAGTGCGTGAGCGCGCTGATACGGTAGCCCACCACCATCGGTGTGCCGGCCAAAAGGGATTCAAGCGCGGCTGTGCCCGAGGCCAAAAGCACCGCATCGGCGGCTCGCAGGGCCAGCGCCGACTGGCCGTCCAGCAGGAGGATGTGGGGCGGCGTGCCTGCGCTCGCGAGCTGCGCTTCGAAGGCCGAGCGACAGGCTGCGTTCGCCATCGGCGCGATGATCTGCAGATCCGGGCGTGCGGCCTGCAGGCGCGCGGCGGTGGCGATGAAGTCGGCGCCGATGCGACCGATCTCGCCGAGCCGGCTGCCGGGCAGGAGGGCGAGCACCGTGGCTTCGGTCGCGATACCAAGCTCGGCGCGGGCGGCAAAGCGCTCGTTCGGCAGCGGATACTGCTCGGCCAAGGGATGACCGATGAACCGGGCATCGACGCCGTACTCGGCATAGATCGGCGGCTCCATCGGGAACAGGCAGAGCACGCGGTCGGCCGATTGGCCGATCTTGGCCGCCCGCCCTCGGCGCCAAGCCCAGACCGAGGGGCTGACGTAGTGCACGGTGCGCAGGCCGGCGTGCTTGAGGCGGCGCTCGAGGCCGAGATTGAAGTCGGGCGCGTCGATGCCGACGAAGACATCCGGCCGCAGCTCCAGCAGGCGCGCGCAGAGCTGGCGGCGCAGCCTCAGCAGACGCGGCAGGTGGCGCAGCACCTCGGCAAGGCCCATCACCGCGAGCTCGCTGCAGTCCCACCAGCTCTCGAAGCCTTGGGTGCCCATCTGCGGCCCGCCGATCCCGACGAAGCGGGCGTGTGGATAGCGCAGGCGCAGTGCGCGAATCAGGTCGGCGCCGAGCACGTCGCCCGAGGCCTCGCCCGCCACCAGCGCGATGACCGGTGCGCGCCTCGCTGCGTCCATCAGCGGATCAGACTGCGTGTGCTGCCGTCGATGAAGTCGAGCAGCAGCTTCAGGTCGTCCGAGGCCTCGGCCTCGTCGGCGATTTTCGCGCGCGCCTCGGCCAGCGGCAGGCCTGCCATGTAGAGCGTGCGGTAGCCGCGCTTGATCGCGGCGATGCGTTCGGCACTGAAGCCGCGGCGCTTCAGGCCCTCGGCGTTGATGCCGCGCGGCTGCGCATACTCGCCGGCGACCATCACATAGGGCGGCACGTCGCGGTTGACCGAGGCGCCCATCGCGGTGAAGGCGTGGTCGCCGACCTTGCAGAACTGGTGGATCAGGCTGAAGCCGCCGAGGATCACCTGGTTGCCGATGTGCACGTGGCCGGCCATCGAGGCAGCGTTGGCGAAGGTGTTGTGGTTGCCGATCCGGCAGTCGTGCGCGATATGCACGTAGGCCATGATCCAGTTGTCGTTGCCGATCGAGGTGATGCCAGCATCGTCGGCGGTGCCGCGGTTGATGGTCACGAACTCGCGGATGAGGTTGCGGTCGCCGATGACCAGCTCGCAGCGCTCGCCGCGGAACTTCTTGTCCTGCGGCTCGCCGCCGATCGCGGCGAAGCTGTGGATGCGATTGTCGGCGCCGATGCGCGTGGGGCCATGGATGACCACATGCGAGTCGATGCGGGTGCCGGCACCGATATCGACCTCTTCACCGATTACGCAGAAGGGGCCGATCTCGACACCTTCGCCGAGCTTCGCCCCCGGGTGGATGACGGCGCTCGGGTGCACGCTCATGATGCGCGCTCCGCGCACAGGATCTCGCAGCAGGCGACTTCACGGCCGTCGACAGTGGCCACGCACTCGTACTGGCCCATGCCCATGCGCATGCGTTTCTGCACCGACTCCAGCACCAGCTGGTCGCCGGGCACGACGGTCCGCGCGAAGCGCGCCTTGTCGACTTTGACCAGGTAGAAGATCGGCTCCTCGCCCTTGGGCTTGGGAGGTTCGGAGAGCTGGGTCAGCAGACCCGAAGCCTGGGCCAGGGCTTCAACCACGAGCACGCCGGGCATCACCGGATGGCCCGGGAAGTGGCCCTGGAAGAAGGGCTCGTTGATGCTGACGTTCTTGATCGCACGGATTCGGATGCGCGGCTCCAGCTCGACCACCCGATCGACCAGGAGGAAGGGATAGCGGTGCGGCAGGATGCCCATGATCCGGGTCACGTCGACCGGCAGTTCGGGCAGGTAGGGCTCGCTCATGAGCTCGATGGGTCCTTGTCGTTGTTGTTGTTCTCGCGGCCCTCGCGCAGCACGCGTCGGGCGAGCTGGTCGAGCTGGCGGAAGCGTGCGGCGTTGCGCCGCCACTGCCGGCTCTCCTGCAGCGGCACGCCAGAGGAGTACTGGCCCGGTTGATCGATGCTGCTGCTCACGAGGGAGCGTGCGGTCAGGGTGACCTTGTCGCAGATGCTGAGGTGGCCAACGATTCCGACGCCGCCGCCAATCAGGCAGTAGCGGCCGATTTTCGCCGATCCGGCTATCGCCGCGCACCCTGCCACCGCCGTATGGTCGCCAATCACCACGTTGTGGCCGATCTGCACCAGGTTGTCGACGCGCACATCCACGCCGAGCCGCGTGTCCTCCAGGGCGCCGCGATCGATGCAGGTGTTGGCGCCAATCTCGCAATCGTCACCGATTTCCACGCCACCCAGCTGCGGCACTTTGAGCCACTGGCCGGCTTTCATGGCGAGGCCAAAGCCGTCTGCGCCAAGCACGGCACCCGGATGGACGCGCACGCGCTGACCGAGACGCACGCGCGTCACCAGGGTCACCCGCGCCACCAGCACGCTTTGCGCGCCGACGACGCAATCCTCGCCGATCATGCAGCCCGGGCCGAGCACGGCACCTCCCGCGATGCGAGCCCGCGCGCCGACGCTGCAGTGCGGTCCGATGCTGGCATCGGCGGCGACGTCCGCGGTCGGATCGATGACCGCAGTCGGGTGCACGCCCGCGGCGTGGGCGGGTAGCGGCTCGAACAGGGCGGCGATCTCGGCGAAGGCCACGTACGGATCGCTGGCGATCAACACTGCGCAGGGCGCGACCTCGGCGGCCTCGGCGCGCAGTACCACGGCCGAGGCGCTGGTGTAGGCGAGTTCCTTCCGATAGCTCGGGTTGGCCAGGAAGCTGAGCTGGCCTGCGCCGGCACCGGCGAGTGTGCCCACGCCCTCGATGCGAAGCTCGCCAGCGCCGCGCAGCTCCAGTCCGAAGCGCTCGGCCAGTTCAGCAAGCGCAAGCCCGCGGCCGCCGCTCATGGCCGCGTGTCCTCATCGCGTTCGCGCTCCAGCAGGTCAAGCACGCGATCGGTGATGTCGACGCGACCGGAGACGTACAGGGCCCCGCTGGAGACCACGAGGTCGAGGCCGTTGTCGCGGGCATAGTTGGCGATGGCCTCGTTCAGCACTGGCCAAGCGCGCTGGACCTCCTGCTCGCTGCGCGTTTCCAGTTCGTTGCGCAGGCGTTCGCGGGTGCGCTCCACCGAGCGTCGCAGGGGATCAGCCTCGGCGCGCAGACGGGTGGCGTCTTCGCCGCCCGCCGACTGCATTCGCTGCTCCAGACTCGCCAGCCTGCGTTCATCCTCGCGCAGCAGGGCGACGCTTGCGTCGAACTCCCGCTGCAGGCGCGCGCGCGCCTCGCGAACCTGGGGCGAGTCATCGATCAGCCGCTTCATGTCGACATAGGCGATCCGCGTCGCCGCCGCCTCCTGCGCCCAGACGACCGCCGGCCCGCCAAGCGCCAGTGCACCGAGCGCAAGCACGCGCAGCAACGCCCCACAAGCGCCCGTGGTGACGGGCTGCCTGTAGGCGCGCATTAGGCGGAGCATGGGTGGCGGTCCGTCAGTACGTTCCGGTCAAGCTCAGAACAGGGTGCCGAAGGTGAACTGCAGCTTCTCGACGCGATCAACTTCGCGGTCGTACTTCAGCGGCTGTGCCCAGCTGATCGTGATGGGGCCGATGGGCGCCTGCCACTGCAGGGCGATGCCCGCGCTGGCCCGCAGCTCGCTGCTGCTGAAGTTCTCGGTGCCCGCGAACACGTTGCCGTAATCGATGAAAGCCGAAACGCGCGCGCTGTTCGAGTCGAGCAGTGTCGGGAAGATGAACTCGAGGCTGCCTACCGTCTTCAGCGAGCCGCCGAGCGGCTGGCGTGTGGTTGGCGACAACAGACCGAAGCCGACCGGGCCGAGGGTGTTGGTTTCGAACCCGCGGATCGAGCGCTCGCCGCCCGCGTAGAAGTTCTCGAAGAATGGCAGGCCGTCGGCGACCAGCGTGCGCTGGGTGGTCTGGCCGTTGGCATCGACCACGTTGATCACCCGCTTCGCGGGGTCGCCGTAACTGTCGCCGTAGCCGATGTCGGCGCGGGTGAGCAGGACGAGGTGGCGATTGAGCGGCCAGTAGCGGTTGAACTCGTAGCTCAGCTTGTAGTACTCGACCGTCGAGCCGGGCAGCGTGGCTTCGGCGGCCACGCGTTGGAACGTGCCTCGGGTTGGATTGAAGAAGGCATTGGTGGTGTTTCGCGACCACGACAGCTCGGTGCGCCAGGAGTTGAAGGTCCGGCGCTCGAGGGCATTGATGTAGTCGACGATTTCCTGCGGCGTGAAGCCTTCGAAGGGCGTGATGCTGTTGCTGTCGATGCCGAACGAGAGCCCGACGGTGTCCGTCTCGGTGATCGGCAGGCCGAAGATGGCGCGGAAGCTGCCGGAGTCGGAGCTGAAATTGGCGAGGTTCGCATCGCCCTGGTCCAGTTCGCGGTAGCTCATGTTGTAGCCCACCGAGACGCCGTCTTCGGTGAAGTACGGATCGAAGTAGGAGAAGTCCATCCGCTTGACGAAGCTGTTGTTCTGCACCGTCACGCCGATCTGGTTGCCCGTGCCGAAGAAGTTGTTCTGCTGCACGGCAACCGTGGTGATCAGGCCGCTGAACTGCGAGTAGCCCAAGCCGAACTGGAAGCTGCCCGAGGTACGCTCGGTCACGCTGATCTCGACATCGACCTGGTCGTCCGTGCCGGGCACCTGCGGAGTATCGATGGTGACATCGTCGAAGAAGCCCAGGCGCTGCAGGCGGATCTTGCTGCGGTCGATCGCCGCCTGCGAGAACCACATGCCCTCGAACTGGCGCATCTCGCGGCGCAGCACCTCGTCGGAGGTGCGCGTATTGCCCTTGAACACGATGCGTCGCACGTTGACGCGCTTGCCCGGATCGACCACGAAGTTGATCGAGACCTTGCGGTTCTCGCGGTCGATCGTTGGCACCGGGTTCACGCTGGCGAAGGCGTAGCCGATGTTCGACAGGGTGTTGGTCATCGCGTCGGAGGTGAATTCCAGCAGTCGTCGCGAGAAGGTCTGGCCTTCGGCGATGAACACGAGCTTCTCCATCTCCTCGACCGGGATGATGGTGTCGCCGGAGACCTGGATGTCCTCGACCGTGTAGACCTCGCCCTCGCTGACGCTGGCGGTGATGTACATGTCGCGGCGATCGGGGCTGATCGAAACCTGGCTGGACTCGATGTTGAAGTCGACGTAGCCGCGGTCGAGGTAGAAAGAAGTCAGCTTCTCGAGGTCGCCCGAGAGCTTCTCGCGCGAGTACTGGTCATCCTGGCGGTACCAGGACAGCCAGTTGGTGGTGCCGGACTCCCACTCTTCGAGGATCTCTTCGGTGCTGAAGGTCTTGTTGCCGACCAGGTTCAGATGCTTGATCTTGGCGGCGCGGCCTTCCTTCACGTCGATCTTGATGTCGACCCGGTTGCGGTCGAGCTGGCTCACCGTGGGGCTGATCGAGACGTTGTACTTGCCGCGATTGTTGTACTGCCGGGTCAGTTCCTGGGTGACTTTGTCCAGCTGCAGCTGGTTGAAGGTCTCGCCCTCGGACAGGCCAATGCCGGAGAGGCCCTTCATCAGCTCCTCGGTCTTGATGTCCTTGTTGCCCGACAGCGTGATCGTGTTGATCGCCGGTCGCTCGGTGACCGTGACCACGAGGATGCCGTTGCCCTGGCGATCGAGGCGCACGTCGCTGAAGAAGCCGGTGCGGAACAGCGCGCGGATCGCGTCCGCCGCTTCGCCGCGGCCGACGCGGTCACCCAGTTCCAGAGGCAGGTAGGTGAACACAGTGCCCGCCGAGATCCGCTGCAGTCCGTCGATGCGGATGTCGGTGATGACGAAGGGCTCGAAGCTCTGCGCCTGCACGGGGGCCGCGATCATGAAAGCCAGCAGGGGGAGCGCGGTGTATCGGTTGCTCATCGGGTCCGTTTCCGTTCAAGGCCGCCCGTCCGCGATTGCAGCGCAGCAGCAGGCATACATACCCCGAGGGAGAGTCCCGTTGCACGGGCTCCCCTGCAGGGGGCGGTGGGGTGCCGGGCGGGTAGGGCGGCCCGTTCGGCGGAGGCGTCTTTCCGGCTCAAGAACTGAACAGGCGCAGGATGTCGTTGTAGAACGCGAGGGCCATGAGGCCGCCCAGCATTGCCAAGCCGACATACTGGCCGAGGATCAGGGACTTCTCGCTGACCGGCGCGCCTTTGATCGCTTCGATAAGGTAATACAGCAGATGACCCCCGTCCAAGATCGGTATGGGGAGGAGGTTCATGATGCACAGGCTAAG
>JBKCVA010000002.1:0-35366 GCA_046318115.1 Lysobacterales bacterium
CACGCCTGGAACGAGCGTGCGCGCAGGTTGGTTATGCATCACGACCGCGTCACTGATGTGTCAGAAGCTTGGGTGTGGCTCGCTGAGGCGCGGATTCTGCTGAGGCGATTGACGACCTGATTATGTCGACACCCTCTGAGAGCATGCGAAAAAACCACCCGCCTGCTGCTGCCGTCCCTAGAGCCCGCGGTGGCGGCGCGCTACGCGACTTCTGCGGTCACTCGCTCGCCAAACTCCCTCGAATTCACGTGCCGCGCTTTGCCGCTAACGCCCGGAGACGCCCTGGCTACGGCGTCTGAGTTTTTTCGTACGCTCAGAGGCTGCGTGTTGTCGTGCGGCGCGGCGTCGGCGACCGCCGAAAGCCAGGTGTGCGCTGTCTGAATGGCAGCGTTTCGCGCGCGCCGGTGCATGCGTTCGTGTTGTAACGTGGCGTGCAGACGCCGCGTGCGTCCCGTCTAGTTCCCGGCCTGCCGCGCAGGCCCCAAGGAGTGCAGATGTCGCTGGTAGCGGGAGGTCACACCCTGAAGAAGTACGACGAGGACCTCGCCACCCTGCGCGATCTCGTCATAAAGATGGGCGCCGGCGTCGAGGAGCAGCTGCGTCTCGGCATGCGCGCCTTGGAAATGCGCGACATGGAATTGGCCGAGCGCGTTGTCGAGGGCGATCGCCAGATCGACCGCTACGAGCTCCGCGCCGACGAGGAAATCGCCCAATTGATCGCCCTGCGTGCGCCGCTCGGCGTGGATCTGCGCACGATTCTGGCGCTGTCGAAGACGGTGAATGATCTCGAGCGCATCGGCGACGAATCGAAGAAGTTGGCCAAGATCGCACAGCGCCTGATGGATGCCAGCGGGGATCGTGTCGAAGTGCCGATGGTCGCCGAGATCGGCGGGCTCGCGAAGATCTCGGCCAGCATGCTGCGCGGAGCGCTGGATGCGCTCGTGCGGCTCGATCTGGAGGAGGCCGAGCGCACCCGCCGCGACGACGATCGCCTGGACAAGGCCTACAAGGCCAGCGTGTCCCAGCTCACCCAGCTGATGTCGGACAATCCGGCTGCCGTGGCGCCCGGCGTGCAGGGCTTGTTCGCCCTGAAGTCACTGGAGCGCATCGGCGACCACGCCAAGAACATCGCCGGTTACGTGTTCTACCTGGTCGAGGGCCGTGATGTGCGCCACCCCAAAGCCCGGCTGACGGCGGAGGGCTGAAACATCCTTCAGCGGGCCCGTCGCGGCCGGCCCGCCGCGATCTCAGAACAGGTCGCCGCCCGCCGAGAGGGCGCGCTCCATGCGGTCGCCGAGGCCGCCAATCTCCAGGATCAGGCGGTCCAGTTCAGCAGCGGTCAGGCCGTCCAAAGGGCGGTTCTCGCAGAGCTGCAGATAGGTCAGGCCATCGAGTTCCGAGATCGCAAGGTAGCCGACGCGTTGCTCCCAGTTGAAGGCCAGCGCGCGCTTGGCGTCGAGCCCGGTGGTCGGCGCCAGCGCGGTGCTGACGCGCAGAAACTTGCGACCGTCCTCGTCCTCCAGCTCGGTCAGGAAGAGGCCCTGATGGCGCGCGCCGTGGTTCAGGGTCAGCTCGATGCCAACCAGGTAGGGCTCGCTGCGCGAGACCGTGTAGTGGGAGGCGGCGTGGGCGCGGACCTGTTCGAAGTTCTGCATGGCGGGAGCGGCATCTGGAAGCGGAGCCGTATGCTACCAGTCCGACCGTGGACCCCGAGCTTGCGCTTCATGCCCGATCATTCCGAAACCGTTGATCTCGTGGTCGAGACGGATCGGCGGGCTGCCATCCTCGCGGTCGTTCGGGGGATCCCCTCTGGCGAGGTGCGCTCGTATGCACAGGTGGCGCGCGCGTCCGGCTGGCCGCGGCATGCGCGGCTGGTGGCGCGGGTGCTCGCACACTCGGAGGAGCCGGATCTGCCTTGGCATCGCGTGTTGCGTGCCGACGGCCGCATCGCGTTTCCCGAGGGTTCGCAGGCGTGGATCGAACAGTGCAGTCGTCTGCGCGCCGAGGGCCTGGATCTCGATGGGGTACGGGTGCGTGGCATGACGCGGCCGCGGCCGGCGGAGCCTTCGCTGGACGAGGCGCTGTGGGGGGAGGGCTCGTCTCGATCCAGTCGTGTGCAGTCGCCTGCGCGCAAGCGCTGATCCACAGCTTCGCGCATGTTCGGCCTTGCCTGCCTCCCGGGCGGCTGGCGCAGCCAAAGGGCTCTGCGTTGTCGCGCGCTACGGTGGGCGATCCCGCGGATCGAACACGAACCAGCTTGATCAGTGTTGCCCTTGCAGGCTGTTGAAAGACAGCCTGCCTGGCCAGAGATGGCCGGGACGACGAAGCAAGCGCGTAAATGATTGATTTGTATTGAGGCGGCACGGACCTGCGCTGGACCGCCGACTTGAAGAACTCCCCGGAAGGGAGTTCTTCGACGAGCTGCTAGGTGAGCCCGGGGGGCGTCAGCAGCGCGGATGGCAGATCGGCGAGCACGCCGGCGACCTTCTGCAGGAAGTCGCCCTGTGCCGAGGACTTGCGCCACACCAGCGCGATCTGCCGGCTCGGCCGCGAGTCGGTGAAGCTCAGCAGGCGCACGGTGTCAGAGCGCGGCACCGGCGGCTGCACCGCGAGCAGGGGCAGCAGGGTCACGCCGACGCCGGCCGCGACCATCTGCCGCAGCGTTTCCAGGCTGGTTGCGCGGAAGCCATCCTTCTCGCTGGCGCCCGCCAGATGGCAGACGTCCAAGGCCTGATCGCGCAGGCAATGGCCGTCGTCCAGCAGCAGCAGGCGTTCGTCGGCGATGGTGTCTAGCCCGAGTCGCCGGGTGTCCGCGAGGGGGTGGGTCGAGGGCACGGCCAGCACGAAAGGCTCCTCGAAAAGCAGTTCCGTGTGCAGCTGCTCCTCGTGCAGCGGCAGGGCCAGCACAGCGGCGTCGATCCGCCCCTGCTGCAGCAGTTGCAGCAGAATTTCGGTCTTCTCCTCGGTCAGCAGCAACTCGATGCGCGGGAAGCGCTGGCGCAGCTTGGGCACGACGTGCGGCAGCAGATAGGGGCCCAAGGTGGGAAAGATGCCCAGCCGGAGCGTGCCGGCTTCCGGATCCAGGCTGCGCCGTGCGATCGCCCGGATCTGCTCGATTTCGTTCAGCACGACGCGTGCCCGCTGCGCGATCTCGGCGCCGGCCTCGGTCAGCATCACCTTGCGTGGTGCCCGTTCGACCAGGGGCACGCCCAGTTCGTCTTCGATCTTCTTGATCTGGGTGGACAGTGTCGGCTGGCTGACAAAGCAGGCGTCGGCTGCGCGTCCGAAGTGGCGCAGCTCAGCCAGCGCCACGAGGTAACGAAGGTCGCGGAGATTCATGGGCCTGTTCAACCGCCTTCGATAGATAAAGTGGATTGGGAATCTATATCCAATCGCAATATCCGATCAAACTGGGGTGCTTTGCCCCGCAGAGGGCGCGCCGTCGAGTCCGCTTGACGGGAAGAAATCCGGGGCCCGCCTCTAGGCAGGCCCCGGGTGTCCGCGGTCTGTCTTCAGCGCGCGGCGTTCGCGTTCATCACCGAGTTGCGTGAGGCGTCCAGGTACTGCGCGGGATCACGCATGCCGGCGGTGTGACACTGGCCGCTGACGTGCCCTTGATTGACGGCTCCCGGGAGCTGCGCAGAACTCCGCTCGACCGTGCCGTCCTCGGGGTCGCTCAGCACCAGATCGGAGGCGAAATTGCAGAAATCGTTGGTCCACCAGTTGGTGCTGCGGAAGCCGGTGCTGTAGTAGTGCACTTGGCCCCGCGCCCAGCTCGGGATCCCAGCCAGCCAGCTTGCAGCACCGCTGTAGGTCAGGTTGCTGTTGGAGCCGCAGCCGACGCCGAAGATACCGCCCAGCGCGGCCAGCACGCCGGCCAGGTTGGTGCCCTGATACGGAGTGCCCACCGACTGCATCCGGCGCGCGCCGACCGCATTGTCGAGGCCGCTCCAGTAGTAGGTGTAGAGGTGCAGGGAGGCGGCGCCGCCCTGGCTGTGGGCCACGGTGCCGAACGAGTTCCAGGTCGCTCCGAAATCGCGGATGCGGCGCGCGAACTCGTCATGACTGCGGTTCTGGTTGGCGTCGAGGAAGGTCGAGGCGTTGCTGAACTGGCTGGCTGGCCAGACGCCCCCCGAGCAGTAGCCGTGCACGAGGATCAGCCGACTGCCCACGCCCTTGCGGTTCAATCCCGCGGGGCGGGGGCCCTGGGTCATGAGTTCGTCGATCTGCAGATCGACGGCCGCGTACTTTTGGGCTGACAGGGTCATCGCCAGTGGCAGCCGTTCGGCCTTCGCGAGCGACACGAAGTGGTTGGGATCCTCGATCCGCAGATGGCGCAGCTCGAAGGGTCCGCGGGCGCCCGCCTTGGCGACCCAGCGCTCGTCGAAACCCAGCTCGATGCCGCTCTCAGTGATTTCGACCATGCCGCCGACCCAGGCGATCGCGATGTCGGCGCCCTTGGCGTCGCGGCCCCAGACCTCGCCGATTGCACGGTAGTGGCCGCCTTTCTTGGCGGTGCTGACGGGCACCCGCAGGGCCAGCCGCGACGGGCCGCCAGCCTTCGCCAGCGACGCATGCGCGACATCGCCGATGTGCAGGTCGGATTCAACGACCGGGATCAGATGCTCTGCCGTGCGGATCAGTGCGGTGCCGTCCGCGCTGCGGCCCTTGACGATCACCTGCGCATTCAGCGGGCCCGCGCTGCCGGCGTCGAAGACACCGCCGTAGAGGCCGTCGCCGGCTGCGCCGTCCGCGTGCCGGCCGTCATCGAACATGGCGATCTTCTCGATGCTGCCATCGGCGCGGGTGAGGCGTATCGCGGCCTCATCGACGGATCCTGCCTCAGGGCCCAGCGCCACGCCGGCCTTGCCGATCGCGGTGAGCTGCGCGGTCAGACCGATGCGGCCGCCGGCGAGGTAGTCGAGGTGGGTGGGATGCGAGGCGAGTTCGGTGCTGGCGTCGCCCTCGATCAGCAGGAAGCCCTGCGTGCGGGCACCGGCCGCGGCGCTGATTTCCAGCGACCAGCCGCCTTTCTGGAGGCGCCCGAACCGGTAAAGCTCGGAGGCGAAGCGCTCGCCTTCCAGACCGAACTCGCCAGGCTCTGCACGCTCGGCCAGCTGCGCCGCCTTGTACAGGGTGCCCGACGGGCCGCGGATGCCCAGCTCCCAGCCATGGTCTTCGCCGGCCAACAGCAGGATCTGCAGGTCAGGGCGCTCCACCGGCAGCGCCATGCGCCAGCTCAGGTGTCCGGATTTCCCGGCGCTGAGTTCAACAGGAATCAGGGCGGACTTCGAATGGATGGCGGCTTCGGCCGGCGAGGGCGCGCGCATCTGCGCGATCTCGGAGGCAGGGCCGGCCAGTTGCTTGAAGGTCGACGAGGCTGCCGCAGGCAGGGCGGAACAGAGCAACAGTGAGGCGACGCTAAGCGCCAGAGGCTTCAGCTTCATTGGATCCCTCCCCAGGGATTGAGTGCATCGCAGGCAGGAGGCCTGCGGCGTGCGGCGCACCGAGGGCGGCAGCTCGATGGCTGTCGTTCTCCTCCCCTACGCCGGCGCACGGAGGCTAGGCCCAAACGCCGGCTGAACGCATCCTGCACTGCAGCGAAGTCCGTCCTCCTCGGCCCAACAGGGGCTGCGCGGTACACTGCGCCGATGGACATCCTGCTCGCCAACCCCCGCGGCTTCTGCGCCGGCGTCGACCGCGCCATCGAGATCGTCAAACGTGCGCTGGAGCTCTTCGGCGCGCCCATCTATGTGCGCCACGAGGTGGTGCATAACCGCTACGTGGTCGAGGACCTGCGCGCGCGCGGTGCGGTCTTTGTCGAGGAGCTCGACCAGGTGCCGGACGGTGCCACCGTGATCTTCAGCGCCCACGGCGTTTCCCAGGCCGTACGCGGGGAGGCCGCGAGACGCGGCCTCAAGGTTTTCGATGCCACCTGCCCGCTGGTCACCAAGGTCCACATGGAAGTCGCCCAGCACTGCCGGGCGGGGCGTGACGTGGTCCTGATCGGCCATGCCGGCCACCCCGAGGTCGAGGGCACCATGGGCCAGTGGAATGCTGAAAGTGCAGGGGGCCGCATCTACCTGGTCGAGGATGTGGCTGATGTCGCCCGGTTGGAAGTCGGCCAGCCCGGCAATCTCGCCTACACCACCCAGACGACCCTGTCGGTGGACGACACCCGCGGCGTCATCGAGGCCCTGCGCGAGCGTTTTCCCACCATCGTCGGTCCGCGCAAGGACGACATCTGCTATGCCACCCAGAACCGGCAGGATGCGGTGCGGAGGCTGGCGGCGGAATGCGATCTGCTCCTCGTCGTGGGCTCGGTCAACAGCTCGAATTCGAACCGCCTGCGCGAGCTGGCCGAAAAGCAAGGCGTGCCGGCCTACCTCATCGACGGCGCCGAACACATCGACCCCGCATGGCTTGCGGGGCGTGAGCGTATCGGCCTGACCGCAGGCGCCTCCGCGCCGGAGCTGCTGGTGCAGGGCGTAGTCGATCGCCTGCGCGAGCTCGGCGCCAGCGGCGTCCGTCAGCTGGAGGGTGAGCCCGAAAACGTGATCTTCGCCCTGCCCAAAGAACTGCGCATCACCTTGGTTGCTTGAGCGCGATCCGCGCCCCGCGTTGACCCGGTGCCCGGACCTGCCTAAACTTCGCGGCTCTTCGCCGGAATAGCTCAGTTGGTAGAGCGGCGCATTCGTAATGCGTAGGTCGCAGGTTCGACTCCTGTTTCCGGCACCAGAAAACCGAACGGCCGCCTTGCGCTTAGCAGGCGGCCGTTTGTTTTTGAGTAGCGCGGCTCAGCCCTCGGTCGCAGACGCTGGCGCGAACACGCGCACCCGCTGCACCACGTTGTCGCCGATGGCCTCGACGCGCATTCGCAACCCTTCGACCTCAAGCTCGGTACCGGCTTCCGGCAACGCTTCCAGCCTGCCCACGATCAGGCCGTTCAGGGTGCTGAACTCGTCAGTCGGCAGTTCCCAGCCAAGGTGCCGATTGATGTTGTGCAGCGGCGTGCGTCCGTCGATCAGCAGGCTGCCGTCGGTGGCGTGCTGGATGCGACGGGTGTTCTGGCCGGGGGCGCTGACGAAGTCGCCGACGATCTCTTCGAGGATGTCGGGTAGCGTCACCAGGCCGACGATGTCGCCGTATTCGTCCACGACCAGGCCGACTCGTCGCTTGACCCGCTGGAACTCCAGCATCTGCTGGGTCAGCGGTGTGCCTTCGGGTACGAAGTAGGGCTTGCGCAGGCGCGACTCGATGAAGGCCGGGGTGATCTTCTCGGCCGGGGTGTCGAGCAGGTTGCGCAGGTGCAGGATGCCGAGCACCTGGTCTACGCTGCCGCGGTACACGGGCGCGCGGCTGAAGGGGAAACGCGCCAACTGCGCGCGCAGCTCGACCGGGTCCGAATTGAGATCCAAGCCTTCGATCTCGTTGCGCGGGACCATGATGTCCTCGACCTTGGCTTCTTCGAGGGCGAGGATGTTGAGCAGCATCTGCCGGTGCTTGTCAGGGATCATGCGCCCGCCCTCTTCAAGCAGGGTGCGCAATTCGGCAGCAGACAGGGCATGAGCGTCGCCGGGCGGTTCGCGATGCCCGGCCAGCCAAAGCACGCCGGCCGCCAAGCGGTTGACGAGCCAAACCAGCGGGAAGCTGCACTTGAGAAGCGGCCAGAGAACGTAGGACGCCGGCAAGGCAACGCGCTCCGGACGAAGCGCGGCCAGAGTTTTCGGCGCGACCTCGGAAAAGATCAGTACCACCACGGTCAGCACGGCTGTACCCACCAGCACGCCAGCCTCGCCCGCGATACGAACAAAGGCGATGGTGGTGATCGCCGAGGCCGAGATGTTGACGAAGTTGTTGCCGAGCAGGATCAGGCCGATCAGTCGCTCGGGCTGTTCCAGCAGCCGTTGCGCCAGACGCGCACCGCGGCTGCCTTCGCGCGCCAGATGCATCAGCCGGTATCGGTTGATCGACATCAGCGCCGTCTCCGAGCCCGAGAAGAACGCCGAGAACACCAGCAGGATGCCGAGGGCCGAGAACAGCAGACTTAGGGGTATGTCGTCCATGCGCGCATTGGGGCCAACTGCGTCATGAGGCGCGCCGTCGACCGATGGGGGCCCGGGATTGTGGCAGAAAGCTCGGACAGCCGCCCCGGTGATCCGGGCATCGGAACACCCCTGGGCTCGCTCGGAGGCCGGGGGCACGTCTCAGCCCCTGCGACGGCCGGCTTGCTAGATTGCGACCCGGCTCTTGATCAGGAATCCCGCGTGGCCAAATCGAAGATCGCCTACGTCTGCAGCGAATGCGGTGGCACCTCCAGCAAGTGGCAGGGACAGTGCCCGGATTGCGGCGCCTGGAACACCTTGGCCGAGTTTGTCGAGACGCCCGCGGCAGCGGCAACCCGCCGGGCGGGCTACGCCGGTGGCGCCCTGCAGGCCAAGGTCACGCGTCTTGATCAGGTACCGCAGGGGGTTGAGTCGCGCACCGAGGTCGGAATCGGCGAGTTCGACCGCGTGCTGGGCGGTGGCCTCGTCGATGGGTCGGTGGTACTGATCGGTGGCGATCCCGGCATCGGCAAGTCGACCCTGCTGCTGCAGACGCTGGATGCGCTCGGCAGTCGCCTGCCGGGCCTCTATGTCACCGGCGAGGAAAGCCTCGGCCAGGTTGCGAACCGCGCCTCGCGGCTGGGTCTGTCGCTGACGGGCCTGAACTGCCTGACCGAAACCTGTGTCGAGCGCATCGTCGCGCACTTGAACGCCGAGAAGCCGCGGCTCGCCGTGATCGACTCCATCCAGACCATTCATTCCGAGCAGCTGCCGGCGGCACCCGGCTCGGTCAGCCAGGTGCGCGAGTCGGCGGCGCGGCTGGTGCGTCACGCCAAGGAGCAGGGCACAAGCATTTTTTTGGTCGGCCATGTGACCAAGGAGGGCGGCATCGCCGGCCCGCGCGTGCTGGAACATATGGTCGATGCGGTGCTGTACTTCGAGGGCGAGTCGGGCAGCCGCTTCCGTGTACTGCGCGCCTTCAAGAACCGATTCGGCGCCGTCAACGAACTCGGTGTTTTCGCCATGGGCGACCGCGGCCTGCGCGAGGTGCCCAATCCTTCGGCGATGTTCCTGTCGGGCACACTGGCCGAGACACCCGGCAGCATCGTCATGGTCACGCGCGAGGGGACGCGCCCCCTGCTGGTCGAAGTCCAGGCCCTGGTCGACCAGAGCTCGCTTTCCAACCCCCGTCGCGTTTCGCTGGGGCTGGAACAGAACCGCCTGGCCATGCTGCTGGCGGTCCTGCACCGCCACGGCGGGCTGGCGGTGTTCGACCAGGACGTGTTCGTGAACGTGGTCGGCGGCATCCGTGTTCAGGAGACCGCGGCCGACCTGCCGGTCCTGCTGGCCGTGCTGTCGTCCTACCGCAACCGCGCGCTGGCCGAGAAGACGATCTCTTTCGGCGAGGTCGGCTTGTCCGGCGAGATCCGCCCGGTGCCCAACGGCGAGGAACGCTTGCGCGAAGCCGCCAGCCATGGATTCCGCCGCGCCATCGTGCCCAAGGCCAACCTGCCGCGGCGCGGCAGCATCAAGGACATGGAAGTGATCGGGGTGGAGCGGCTGTCGCAGGCGCTGGAGGCCGCCGACTGAGGCAGGCGGGCCCCAATGCGACGCTGAAGAATTCAGCGTTGCCGCGCGCCATGGAGGGCGCGCCCGCGTAACAGGCACGTGCGTGCTGGATCCGACGCAAGCGATTCCGGCCATGCGCCGGACTTGCGACCCCTGATCATGGCCGGGATGGACTTGATCAGAGGTGCCTAAATCACACCCAGCGCCGACAGCTCGCGATTCAGCAACTCGGCGTTGCCGAGATTGAGCTCGATGGTGCGCTTCAGGCGCAGGAAGCTGTCGAGATCGATGCGCTCGCAACTGAAGCCGGCGGCGACGCTGTCGAGGCGGGCGAGGCTCACCGCCATCGCGATCATCGGCCCGCCTTCGAGGCGCACATCCAGGCGGTAGCGGTTGCCGATACGGCCATCGAAGCCCAACGGCCGCGCGACCAGAGCCCCGCGGATGGCGAGGTCGATCAACTGCGACTGCCACATGGCCGAGCCCGAATAAATGCGTACGGCGCCCTCGATCGGGAAGCGGCTGTAGCGCCGCCCGTGATCGGCAGGCGTCGAAAGGGGGAGGGAGCTCATGCGCGGGCCAGCACCAGTTCAAGCACGAATTTGCTGCCGAAGAACGCCAGCAGCAGTAGACCCATGGCAAGCAGGGTCAGACGAACGGCGCGTTGGCCGCGCCAGCCGAAGCGGTGACGCCCGAACAGCAGCAGGCCAAGGACGCCCCACGAAAGCACGGAAAGCACGGTCTTGTGGGCCAGATGCTGGGCGAGCAGGTCCTCGACGAACAGCACCCCCGTTGCCAGGGTGATGGCCAGCAGTACGAAACAGGCCCAGAGGATGCGGAAGAGCAGGGCTTCGGTCTGGATCAATGGCGGCAGGCCGCGTGTCATCGCGGACGGCCGGCGGTTGCGGAGCCCGCGCTCTTGCAGCCAGAGCAGGGCGGCCAGCAAGGCGGCCACACTCATCGTCGCGTAGGCCAGCAGCGCCGTCCAGGCATGCAGTTGCAGCTGCCATGTGAGTGTGGCTGCAGGCTGTGCGGGCATCAGGGCATAGGGCAACGCAACCACCGCCGCCAGCGGCATCACGACACTTTGCAGAGCGTTCACCCGACGGAGAAGTCCATCCGCAAGGGTGAGCACCCCCATTCCCAAGCCGACCAGTGAGAGCGCGGCGAAGAAGTGCAGCTCGGGGCCACCCTGCTCCCAAGTTCGCAGGGCGTATCCGATCGCATGAAAGTCGACCGCCACGAGTCCTGCGAGGAAGGGCAGGCGGCTGTTGGTCGAGCGGCTTCTCTCACGCAGCGCCAGTCGAGCGGCGGCGAGATAGCAGAGGGCAGCCAGCAGCTGGAGCGTGAGGGCGAGCATGGCGCGCAAGTGTGGCATAGGCGTGCCAGCGACGGCTCCCCCAGCGCTGCTTGGCTATACTTGTCGGTCACCCAGCAAGTCGGCACTCTCCCATGTTCGAGTCACTTAGCCAGCGTCTCTCCGCCACCGTCCAGCGTCTGCGTGGCCGCGGCCGACTGTCCGAGGAGAACATCCGCGAAGCGCTGCGCGATGTCCGCATGGCCCTGCTGGAAGCCGATGTCGCGCTGCCGGTGGTCCAGGCCCTGATCCAGCGCATCAAGGTCCGAGCGGTTGGGCAGGAGGTGGCCAAGAGTCTCACGCCCGGACAAGCGCTCATCAAGGTGGTCCGCGACGAGCTGACCCTGGTGATGGGCGCGCAGAGCGCCGAGCTGAACCTGAACGTGCCGGCGCCGGCCGTGATCTTGATGGCCGGCCTGCAGGGTGCGGGCAAGACGACGACCGTGGCAAAGCTCGCCAAGCATCTGAAGGAGCGCCGCAAGAAGAAGGTGATGGTGGTGAGCTGCGACGTCTACCGTCCAGCAGCGATCCAGCAACTGCAGACACTGGCCGGCCAGGTGGACGCCATCTTCCACCCCAGTACGCCCGACCAGAGCCCGCGCCAGATCGCGGCGGCCGCCATTGCTGCCGCGCGCACGCAGTCCGTGGACGTGCTGCTGGTCGATACCGCCGGCCGCCTCGCCATCGACGAGGCGATGATGGCCGAGATCAAGGACCTGCACGCAGCGGTCAGCCCGGTCGAGACCCTGTTCGTCGTCGATGCGATGACCGGCCAGGACGCCGCCAACACCGCCAAAGCCTTCAGCGAGGCGCTGCCGCTGACCGGCGTGGTGCTGACCAAGACCGACGGCGACGCCCGTGGCGGCGCCGCGCTCAGTGTCCGTTACGTCACGGGCAAACCGATCAAGTTCATCGGCATCGGCGAGAAGCCTGACGGTCTGGACGTCTTCCATCCCGACCGCGTCGCCAGCCGCATCCTCGACATGGGCGACGTGCTGTCGCTGGTCGAGGAGGTCGAGCGCAAGGTTGACCAAGAAAAAGCCGCCAAGCTGGCCGAGAAGGTCGCCAAGGGCAAGAAGTTCGATCTGAACGACATGCGAGACCAGTTGGAGCAGATGCAAAGCATGGGCGGGCTGTCCAGCCTGCTCGACAAGTTGCCCGGCATGGGCGCGATTCCCGAGCAAGTGAAGAGCAAGGTCAACGACCGCGAGATCGTGCGGATGGTGGCGATCATCAACTCCATGACCCCGAAGGAGCGTCGCTTCCCGGCCACTCTGAACGGTTCTCGGCGCGCGCGTATCGCGCGTGGCTCGGGCACTCAGCCTTCGGACGTCAACAAGCTGCTGAAGCAGTTCCAGCAGATGGAAAAAATGATGTCCAAGCTGGGCTCGGGCGGCCTGAAGGGCATGATGCGTGGCATGAAGGGCATGCTGGGCGGACGCGGACCGGGCGGCATGCCCCTGCGCTGAAGGCCGCTGATCCGCACTGGCTGCCGCGCTGCTTTGACTTCCAGCCGTGGCCGGTTATCATTGCGCGTTCACTTGGGCGCTTTGCGTCCAACCATCACCCAGAACTACAGAGCAATCGACCATGGTCAAGATCCGTCTGACCCGCGGTGGCGCCAAGAAGCGCCCCTTCTACCACGTCATCGTTACCGACGAGCGCAACAAGCGCGACGGTCGCGCCATCGAGCGCGTCGGGTTCTACAACCCGGTCGCTTCGGGCAATGATCCGCGCCTGCAGCTGGACATCGCCCGCGTCGATCATTGGGTCGGTCACGGCGCCCAGATGAGCGACAAGGTGCGTTCGCTGTACAAGGAAGCCAGCCGCGCTCCGGCGGCGGCCTGATCCTTCCGAGGGGGCGTCGCCCATGAGCGGGCAGGGCCGAGCGCCAGCCGAGGCTGTTGAGCGCCTCGTCCTGATGGGGCGCGTTGTGGGCGTGTTCGGCGTTCGTGGCTGGCTCAAGATCGAGTCCTACAGCGAGCCGCGCGATCGCTTGTTTAGCTACCGCCCCTGGCTCATTGGCCGCGCCGGAGCGCTCCGTGAGGTCGTTCCGGCCGAGTTGCGCGAGCAAGGCAAGAACGTGGTGGTCCGCCTGCCAGGCTGCGACACGGTCGAGCAGGCGCAAGAACTGCTGGGCGAGGAAATCTGGGTGCCGCGCGCTTCGCTGCCGGCACCGGCGCCAGGCGAGTACTACTGGGCCGACCTTGAGGGCCTGTTTGTGGTCACCTCTGAAGGCGTCCAGCTGGGGCGGATTTCGCACATGATCGCCACCGGCGCCAATGACGTGATGGTGGTCCGCGGTGAGCGCGAGCGTCTGCTGCCCTTCACGCCTGGCCATGCAGTCGTGTCCGTGGACATCGAGGCGGGTCGCGTGGTGGTGGACTGGGACCCCGAGTTCTAGGTCGTGGCTGCGCCTCGGCGCGGGTTCTGGAGCCGACATGCGCATCGATGTACTGAGCCTGTTCCCCGAGTTCTTCGCGGCCAGTGCCGAAGTGGGCGTGGTAGGTAGAGCGATCCGACAGGGATTGCTGGAACTGCAATGCCACAACCCTCGGGACTTCAGCGAGGACAGGCATCGCCGCGTCGACGACCGCACGTTCGGTGGCGGGCCCGGAATGGTGATGCAGGTGGTGCCGCTGCGGGCGGCTCTCGCGGCGATCCGTTCGCAGGCCAAGCAGCCCGCGCTCACCGTGTACCTGAGCCCTCAGGGCGAGCGCCTCACCCAACGTCGGGTCCGAGACCTGGCGACGCGCCCCAGGCTGCTGCTGATCTGCGGTCGATACGAGGGAGTGGATGAGCGGCTGGTCCAGCGCGAGGTCGACCTGGAACTGTCTATCGGCGACTACGTGCTTTCAGGCGGCGAACTCGCCGCGGCCGTTCTGATCGACGCGGTGGGGCGGCTCCAGGAAGGCGCCTTGAATCGCAGCGAAAGCGCCGCTCAAGACAGTTTCGAGGACGGCCTGCTCGATTGCCCCCATTACAGTCGGCCCGAGCATGACGCCTACGGGTCCGTCCCAGCGGTGCTGGTGTCAGGCGATCACGCCGCCATCGATCGCTGGCGCCGCAAGCAGGCGCTCGGACGCACGTGGCTGCGGCGGCCGGATCTGCTCGCCAGGCTGCAACTGGGCGCAAAGGACCGCGTCCTGCTGGAAGAATTCCGCCGGGAGCTGGCGGAGCAAAAATAATCGTGCGCGCCCCTGACATGTGCTCAGGTTTCGCGCTACACTTGTCGACTAACTTTGCCGGTGGGTAGTGTCATGAGCAAGATCAACAAGAACATCATTGCCGAGTTCGAGGCCGCCCAGGCTGCGCGCCAGCTGCCGGACTTCGGCCCGGGCGACACCGTGATCGTCAATGTCAAGGTGAAGGAAGGCAACCGCGAGCGTGTCCAGGCCTATGAGGGTGTGGTCATCGCCAAGCGCAACCGCGGCCTGAACTCCGCTTTCACCGTGCGCAAGATCTCGCACGGCACGGGCGTCGAGCGCGTCTTCCAGAGCCACAGCCCCTTGATCGATTCGGTGGAAGTGAAGCGCCGCGGCAAGGTTCGCGCCGCCAAGCTCTACTACCTGCGCGATCTGGAAGGCAAGGCAGCCCGCATCAAGGAAGATCTGGGCGCTCCGCGCTGAGAATCCATCGACCGCGCCCCGTGCGATCGGTGTTCTTGAGGGCCCGTTCTCCGAAAGAGATCGGGCCCTTCGCGTTTGCTGGCTTGCTCCCGTGCGTCAGGCACTGTGGATTCGAGCGCCGCACCCATCCCGCCTTGCGCCTGTCGGCAAGCTGCCCAGGCTCGGGCGTGGTTGCCTCTTCGGATCGGTATGGGCTCAGCGATTCTCGGTCGGAGCATGCCAAGAATTGCTAGACTCAAGGACTTGCATGTCTCTCTTGAGGTGTCACCTGATGATCAGGATCGCCCCCATTGCGTTTGCTGCGATTGGCCTGCTGGCCTCCGGTCTCGCTTCTGCCAGTGTCTGTGATGGTGGTGCCTCAGGCGTCGCGCGCAGCCCTCAACTGGTGGCGCAGGCTGCTGGTGATGAGGCTTCGGGGACTTCGGTCCACCTGCTTGGCACCCGCCCGAGCGAACAACTGTCGCTGGGCGCCGTGTTGCTCCGACGCCAGCTGGGTGACTGTGGACCTGCGAGTGAGTTCGCTGGCTACGTGCCGAAAACGCAGCATGACAACACCCCTTGGCGCTTCAATGCTGACTCGGGCAAGGGCCTCAGCGCCGCCGAGTTCGATGCTTGGATGAAGAGCCGCGGCGTGCGTGTAGCCCGTGGACGCAGTGAGCCCGCTGAAGCCGAGACACCTGTGGTTTCGCAGTAGCCTCGACACACGGCCTTCGCAGAGCGAGATCCGCGGGACACGAGTTCGTCGTTCAGGCGGACGCGCGCGCGCGTGGAATTACGCGCAGACTCAAGGTCTCATGTTTTGGCGGATTGGGTCGAATCCCGCACCACCAGATGCGGGCTGACAGTGACTGCCGCCTGTACCTCATGCGCTCGTGGCCAATCCTTGGCGAGCAGAAGACCGGCGGCCTGACGGCCGAGATCGCGTACCGGCAGATGAATTGTGGTGAGTGGCGGCCACAGCTGACTCGCCAGCGGACTGTCGTCGTACCCGACCACCGAAAGATCGCCCGGAATCGACAAGCCCATTCGCAGTGCTGCCTTGTAGACACCCGCCGCCATTTCGTCATTGCACGCAAAAATGGCCGTTGGTCGCGGCGATTGCCGCAACAGTGCTTCGGCGCCAGCAACCCCGGATTCGAAGGTGTAGCCGCCCTCGTAGACCTGCGCCTCTCCCAGGGCGATGCCGCGCTTCGCGAGGCCCTCGATGAAGCCGCCGCCGCGCTCGATCGAGCTCCGGTAGCGCTTGGGGCCGGTAATCAAGCCGATGTGGCGATGCCCAAGCGATTCGAGGTACTCGGCCACTTCAATGCCAGCCCGCCGGTCATGGGTGAGAACCATCCGGGTCGGCTCGTCCAGCGGTACCGATGCGATGCGTGCGTAGCGCACTCCAAGCTCTTGCAGCGCCTCGGCCAGCGCCTGATCCTCGGATACGCGCGGGATCAGAATCACCCCGTAGAGCTTCTGTCTCTGGACGAAGCGGCGGATTCCCTCGATGTAGTCCGCCTGCTTGCTGTCGCAGGGATGGACTACAAGTTCGAACCCTGAGCCCCGCAGTGCGTCGAGCGCGCCGTACTGCATGTTGACGATGTACTGCGCGGTCGGGTTGTCGAACACCAGGCCGATCAGAAAGGAATGCCTGAAGGCCAGGCCGCGCGCCTGCGGATCGGGCGAGTAGCCGAGTTCCGTCATCAGCGCCTGCACTTTCTCGCGCGTGTCCGGATGCACCAGCTCCGAGCCGTTGATGACTCGCGAAACGGTCTTCTTCGAGACCCCCGTCAGTCGGGCGATGTCGTTGATGGTCGTTTTGCCGCCACCCAGCTTCGGGCGCGCAACGGGGGCAGGTCGCTCGCCCTCGGGCCTCTCTGCTGGTTGGGTCTCGGGATCTGGGTTGCGACGAGGGCTCATGCCTGGCCTGCGGTGGACAACGGTCCCGGATTCTAGCCTCTCGCCTCCGGAAGGGTTACTTGAGCGCCGCCGGCAGCCAGAGAGTGAGTGCCGGGAACAGCGCCACCAGCAGCAGCACCAGTGCCGCCGCGCCGTAGAAGGGCCAGATCGTCCTCAGGGTCTGGGCGATCTCGATCCGTCCGATGGCAGCGCCGACGAACAGCACCGACCCGACCGGTGGTGTGATCAGGCCAATGCCGCCGGCGAGGATCATCACCACGCCGAAGTGGATGGGATCGATCCCGAAGGCACGGGCCACGGGGAGGAAGATCGGGGTGCAGATCAGGATCAGCGGCGCGAGGTCCATGAAGGTCCCGAGCAGCAACAGCGCCAACACGATCATCAGCAGCACCGTGAGCGGCTCGGTGGCGATCGCGCGGAGTGCGTCCACGGCTGCCGCGGGCACCTGCAGGTAGGCCAGCAGCCAGCCGAACAGTCCGGCGGAAGCGATCACGAACAGGATGCTGCCGGTGGTGCGCGCCGCATGCATGCTGGCGTCCAGCAGCGCCGCGCCACGCAGCGTGCGGTAAGCGAGCACGGTGATCAGAAGGGCGTAGACGACTGCAATGGCGGCGCTTTCCACTGCAGTGAAGATGCCCGCGCGGATGCCGACGAAAATGAGGATCACCAGCAGGAGTCCAGGCAGCGCCGACACCAACCGCAGGAGAACCGTGCGGAAGCCGGGGAAGGCCTCGACTGCGTAGCCGCGACGGCGGGCGATCAGCCATCCGGTGACCATCATCGACAGTGTCATCAGCAGCGCAGGCACGATCCCCGCGGCGAACAGATCCGCGATGGAGAGGCCACCACCGGCTGCGGCCGAGAACAGGATGAGGTTGTGGGAGGGAGGCACCAGCAGGGCGACAAGCGCCGCGCTGACACTCACGTTGACGGCGAAGTCGCGATCGAAGCCGCGCTTGACCATCTGCGGGATCATCGCGCCACCCACGGCCGATACATCGGCAATGGCTGAGCCGGACACACCACCGAAGAACAGGTTCGACAGCACGTTGACCTGGCCGAGGCCGCCGCGGATATGTCCGACGAGACTTCCCGCGAGGCCAATCAGGCGTTCGGAGATTCCTCCGCGCAGCATCAGCTCGCCGGTGAAGATGAACAGGGGAATGGCGATCAACGAGATCGCCCCAGCACCGGCCGCCAACTGCTGGGTGGCGAGTATCAGGGGCAGGTCGAGATGCAGCACGACCACGATGGCGGCAGCGGCCAGTGCATACGCCACCGGCACGCCGGCCATCAGCAGCAGGGCGAAGACGCCAAACAGCAGGGCAACGGCCATTACGCGGTCTCCAGCGGGGCGCGCAGCAGCTGTGGCAGCGCGAACAGGCTCATCAGCGCGCCACCCGCGGCAAGCGGGAAGTAGGCGCTGCTTTGCGGCAGCGGCGCGCCGGCCATGCGCACGGCGAGTCCATCCAATCCGAGCTGCAGTCCGAACACGGCCAGCAGCAGGCCGACGCCGATCACGATCAGCGCCGACAGTCGCGCCAACGCGCGCTGGCCTGTTTCAGGCAACAGCATGACGAGCAGCGGGAAACGGAAGTGGCTGCGCGCATGCACGCCGGCAGCGGCACCGAAGGCCAGGGTGGTGGTCAGGCAGATCAGGGTCAGCGGCTCCGTCCAACTCGGGGAAGCGTTCAAGGCATAGCGCGCCAACACCTGCCAGCCCTGGGCCACGACCATGCCGAACAGGCCGAGGGCGGACAGCACGGTGGCCGCGTGGGCGATAGGCTCGAGTGTGCGGTCGAGCGTCTCGATCATTGGGGGGCGCTGGCTCATGTCGGGCTCTCCGATTGGATCCTTCGGACGAGAGGCGCCACGTCCGGATGGGCGCGGTACTGCTCCAGCACCGGTGCTGCCGCCGCCTGAAACGCGTCGATGTCGACGCTGTTGATCTCGACACCGGCGGCTGTGATGGCCTCGCGGGCGCGGGCCTCGCCAGCGTCCCAGTGTTCGCGCATGACCGACACCGAGCGGCGTGCCAGATCCCGCAGAAGGGTCTGGTCATCGCGGCTGAGGCCATCGAAACGGCGCTTCGACATCAACAGGATGTCGGGGGCGTAGGAGTGCTGCGTTTCCGACCAGAAACGCGCCAACTCGAACTGGCGGCTGCTGTGGAAGCTGCGAACGTTGTTTTCGGCGCCGTCGATCAGCCGCGTTTCGAGCCCGGAGAACACTTCGCCGAAGGGCAGAGGCGTCGGGTTGGCACCCAGCGCCCGCATCAGATCGAGAAAAATGTCCGATGGCGGCACGCGGAGCTTGAGTCCGCGCAGATCGTCTGGCGTGTTGAGTGGTCCGCGCGTGTTGTACATGCTGCGCGCCCCGCAGTCGTAGATCGCGAGCCCGACCAGGCCGCGTGCTTCGAAGCCCTCGAGGACGAGCGCTCCGACCTCGCCGTCGATCAGCGAGCGCAGTTGTTCCTTTTTGCGGATCAGGTAGGGCAGACCCAGCGCGATGGTTCGCGGCCATCCGTTGTTCAGGGCGCCGGAGTACACGCGCGTGATGTCGATGGCGCCATGCCGCGCCATGTCGATCTGGTCGTTCTCGCGGCCCAGCTGGCCCGAGTGGTATTGGCGGATGCGCAGGCGGCCGTTGGTCGCGGCTTCCAGCTGCTGGCCCAGCCAGCGAACCGCTTCCACCGTCGGGTAGTCACCCACGTGGACATCGGTGGCGGTCAGTACGCGGCCGTCGGCCGCCATGGCCGGCGGCAGCAGGGCCGTAGCAGCGACAGCGCCGAGTCCCGCGAGCAGGTGGCGGCGTTTCGGGTCGTGGATCATTTTGTGTTTCCTGGAGCGTGAGGCTGTGCGGGCACCGCGTGTGCGCGCAGTTCGGCGATGCCATCAAAGACAATGCGCGCCTTCTGACCGGCGAGGATGTCGTGGATCCCGCTTGCTGCGCCCGTCGAGACCACCATCCCGGCCTTCAGCGGACGGCCGCGCCGTGCCGCGCGATTCAGCGCGAAGGCAAGCGCAGCGAGCGGACCGCCGGGCAGACTCAAGGCGCCTCCGCGGCCCGCGAACTCGTCGTGGACCCAGGTCGCACAAGTCAGGCTGGCCCACTCGCGCGCGCGCCAGTCTTCGATCGCGGGGCCCAGAAACACTCCGGCGTTGTTGCCGAAATCCGAGGCCACTACGGCAGGACCCAGTGCGTTGATGGTGGCCAACGGGCTGCCGGCGAGCTCGATGCCCACATGCAGCGCGGCGACCAGTGCAGCGGCGTGCTCCGGCGCGTAGTCCATGCGGCCGGGCTCAGCGTCGTTGCCGAGAACGAAGATGTACTCGGCTTCGACCGCGGCAAAGCCGCCGTGGATCACCCGAAGCTCGGCGGACTCTCCGGCGGCCAGACGCCGCAAATGTCGGGCGAAGACGGGGCCCATCAGGCGGTCCTCGCCCATCTGTGGCACCCAGGCCTCTGGGATGCGGCCGACCTTCCAGCCCGCCAGCATGTCCGGCCACAGCTCGATCGCCGCATCCTGACGGGCGTAGGCGGCATCCAGCGTGTCCGGCAGGATTCCGGGGTAGTTGTCCAGCGGCTGCGCGGCAAGACGGGCCGCGACGAAGCGCGAGGCGATCTGCTGGCTGGTTTCAGGGGGTTCGAAGTACACGCGCTGTTCGTTCGCTCAGGGCAGGGATGTTGTATAAGGGAAACCGGTGTCATTTACAACGCGCAGTGCACCAGCGCGAAGCTCATCGTAGAGAGGAGGGAAGGCATGAACATCCAGGTCGGCCGCCGCGTAGGCCATTTCGCGCTCGGGGCGCTGTCTGCGCTGGCGCTGTTGTTGTCGGCGGCAAGCGTCGGCGCCGAGCCACTGCAGCCGGCGTTTCCGGGAGCGCAGGGCTGGGCGGCGCACACTCCGGGCGGACGCGGAGGACACATCTTGCGGGTCACCACGCTCGCGGCCGAGGGACCCGGCTCGCTGATCGAAGCGCTGCGGGCGACCGGTCCGCGGATCGTCGTGTTCGAAGTGGCTGGCGTCATCGACTTCGGTTTGCGCGAGATCCGCGTCGAACAGCCCTATCTGACCGTCGCCGGCCAGACCGCGCCTTCCCCGGGCATTACGATCATCCGCGGTGGGCTGACGATTGCCACCCACGATGTGGTGATCCGCCATCTGCGTATCCGACCGGGCGAGGGCAGGCTTCAGAAAGGCGCGGGATTCGACATCGACGCCATCACCACAGTGGGCGGCGCGCATGACGTGATCATCGACCAGAACTCGATGACCTGGGCCACCGACGAGAACCTGTCGGCATCGGGGACGCGCTTTGTCGGGGAGACACCCGAAGAATGGCGCCAGAACGTCAGCCGCCGGATCACCTTCAGCAACAACCTGCTCGCTGAAGGGCTGGCGCACTCCACACACGCCAAGGGCGAACACAGCAAGGGCAGCCTCATCCACGACAACGTCAATGACATCCTGATCGTCGGCAACCTCTATGCGCACAACTACGAGCGCAGCCCGCTGTTCAAGGGCGGTACCCGCGGACAGTTCATCAACAATCTGATCTACGACCCCGGCCAGCGCGCCGTCCACTACAACCTGATCGCCGAGGAGTGGGTGGGCCGCGAGTATCAGACTGGCCAGCTCGTCCTGCGCGGCAATGTGCTGCGGGGCGGTCCCTCGACCGAGCCGCTGGCGTTTTTCATGTTCGGCGGCTCCGGCGACGTCGAGCTGTACATGGTCGACAACCTCGCGGTCGACCGCATCGGCGAGCCGCTGCCGCTGATGGGCCGCTACACCACCGGACGTGCTCGGATCATCGAGTTGCAGCGCGCGCCGTCGCTGCCCTTCGGCGTGCGGCCTCTGGAAGCGGTGGATGTCCAGGACGCGGTGATCGCCCACGCGGGCGCGCGGCCTTGGGACCGCGACGATATCGATCGTCGCATCGTTGCGAATGTCATCGAAGGTCGCGGCGCGATCATTGACGGCGAGTCGGAAGTCGGTGGTTACCCGATCGTCTCCGAGGTCCGTGCGCCCTTCGTCGAAGCCGATTGGGATCTCGACACGCTCGAACCGCTGAAGCCGCTGCCCCGCCGCCCGCCGCCGCGCTGAGCGCGCGGGCGCGCACTGCCACGAAGACGGCGGGTCCGAGACACCCTCAGTGACGCGACTCGGGCTCATCGCGAAGGCGTTCGCAGCCATGCCGCGAGCGGATGCGACTGTCGCCGAAGCTCCAGCGCGATGCGCTCGGCGATCGCAGCCGCCCCGGATGGCGAGAAATGGGTGTCGTCCTGCAAGCCCTGCGGGTAGTTCGGATGCTCGCCGCGCGCAAGGTGAAGAAAAAAGAGACGGGAGCGCTCGGGGCCTGCGTTCGACAGCAGGTCCGAGCTGAGTGACTCAGCGTCTATCAGCGGCACCTCGAGTTCGGAGGCCAGCTCGCGGACCACCCGGGGATAGTCGCCATGGGTGGATTCCAGCGCGCCCGTGTCGCTGAAACGTCGCCGCGCGACAGGCGTCAGCAGCAGCGGGTGCAGACGCGCAGCGCGGGCTTCCCGCACGAAGCGCGCGAGGTTGTCGCGGTACTGGGGCAGCGGAGTGTAGCGGTCCAGCTTGTGCGCGGACGCGTCGTTGTGGCCGAACTGCAGGACGACGTAGTCCCCCGCGTCTGCCGCGTCGAGAACGGCCTGCCAGCGGCCTTCCGCCAGGAAGCTGCGCGTGCTGCGTCCGTTGCGGGCGTGATTTACGACCACCATCGCCCCGGGCTCGAACAGCGTCGCGAAAGGCTCGCCCCAGCCGGTTTCCGGGCGCTTTTCCGGCAACTTGTCCGACAGTGTCGAATCGCCCACCAGATGCAGGCGCACGCGCGGCTCGGTGGCGTGGGCGAGACTTGCCGCAAGGCCGAAGGCGAGGGCAGCCAGCAGGATCGGGGTCCAGCATCGCATTCGCAGACTCCGCGGGTTGTCGGCGCCGCCTCCGCGCTGGGTTCTGGAACCACGGAACGCACAGGCGCAGCCGAGGATCGAGACGCTCGGGCGAGCGCTAAAGAAAGGCCGCCGCAGACGCGGCGGCCCGGTGGCGGGCCCGGACGGGGAGGCCGGGCCAAGTTCGCGTCGAACCCCGAGCAGGCACCGACGCTCGGGAACGGTGCCGCCCGGTGTCCCGGGGAGGGAGACGCGGTACGCCAAACCGATGTCGGCCTCGACAGCCGTCATCGAACCTGGAGTAAGCGGCGGGGAGACGGCCGCCGCTGACGCCATGTCTGCTACAGCCTCAGAACTTGACGCGGACGCCGAGGATGTAGACCCGACCGGTCTGGTGATAGACATTGACGCGGTCACCCACCGAGTCGACCCACTGGTCGTTCCATTCGTTGGTGAGGTTCAGACCCTCCAGGGTGAACTCCACCTGCTCGTTCAACTTGAAGGAAGCTGACATGTCGACCGTCGTGGTGCCCTTGGTGCCCTCGACGTCGTTGCTGTCGCGCCCTGGCACGTTGGTCAGATAATCGTCGCGGTTCGACACCGACACGCGCGCTCCGAAGCGCTCGTCCTCGTAGTAGAGAGTGGCGTTGTAGGCGTTCTTGGAGAGGCCGGTGAGGTTCTCGCGTGCCGCCAGGGTGCCGGTGGCCGTGAGGTAGTCGATGGTCGACTCGACGTGGGTATGGTTCAGCTGGATGCCAGTGTGTGAGAGCAGGCCAGGCAGACCGCTGAAGGGCTTCTGGAAGGACACCTCGTAGCCCTTGAGCGGACCGCCAGGCGTGTTGACCGGGAAGGTGAACTCCCAGCTGTCCTGCGGCGAGGTATTCGCGGGGCGCAGGCTGTCGGGGATTCCAAACGGATTCTCGCTGAACAGACCGGTCTGGCGGGTCGTCTGCACGAAGCTGTCGATGTCCTTGTAGAACAGCGCCAGCGACAGCAGCGATTCCTCGGCGAAGTACCACTCCAGGCCAAGGTCATAGGTCTTGGCGCGGAAGGGATTGAGCAGCGGGTTCTGTCCGCTGATTCCGCGCGCCGAGCCGGAGACCGTGATGTTCACGCCTGGGCTGAGGCTGCCGAGGCCGGGACGCGACATCACCTTGGCGGCGCCGAAGCGCAGCAGCAGTTCGTCGCTCAACTCCCAGCTCAGGTTCATCGACGGCAGCGTGTCGTTGTAGGAGCGATCCACCGTGATGAGGGTGGGCGTTCCCCCGACCAGGCCGATACCCGTTGAACTCTGATCGGTCTTGACGTGGCGCACGCCGACACCGCCCGAGAAGCTGCGCCCCAGCAGCTCGGTGCTGAAGTCCGCTTGCAGATAGCTGCCGAGCGACTCCTCGCTGACGCTGCCGTTGTTGCCGCGCGCGGGGTCGGTGGACAGCGCGAACGTGCCGCAGCGGCAGTAGATGTTGAACAGGTTGGCGAAGGCGTCCACGTCCGGAATCAGCCAGGTGCTGGGCGTATTCGCATTGAGCCCGGCGAAGCTGATGGTGCGGGTGAGATTCGCCAGTGAGGTGCCGGCCGGCAGCGCCGGCACCGCGGTTTCGGAGCTCCGGCGGAGTTCGGTCGTGGTGAAGCCGTAGTCCTTCCAGCTCATGCCCCCGCGGAACGACCAGGTGTAGCTGGCATCCCAACTCAGGTCGAAGCGCAGCGTCTCGAAGTCGTTGTCGGCCGTCTGCGGACGCAGTCGGATCTCCGAGCCCTGGCTGTTCGGAGCGGTGTTCAGCCAGCCCCAGTTGGCCGGATCGGCCACATTGAAACCGTAGCCGATATCCGGCAGACGATCATTGCCGCGGTAGTCCCAGGTGTAGCCGTTCACGTTCGCGCGATCCAGCGTGATCGTGGTCTGGATGGGATTGCGGAAGCGCGAGGTCGACGTGCCGTAGGCCGCATCGATCCGCAGGCTGTCGGTGAAAGCGTGGCCGAATTCCAGGTTGTACTGGTTGAACCGTGTGGTCAGTTCGTCGTACCGCGACTCCGCGCGCAGGTCGACGCCGTCGAACACGCCATAGACCAGATTGCCGCGCTCGTCGATGACGCCTTCGCGCACGACTGTCTGCGGCTTGCCGTTGCCCGCACGCGAAAAGCTCTGGGCCTCCAGGAAGTTCTCCGTGCGCGTCGCGTCGAACTTGGCATGCAGCACGTCCAGGTTGACCAGGGTGTCGTCGCTGACCTGCCATTGCAGCGCCAGCGTCGCGCCGAGGCGCTCCTGGCTGTGCTCCAGAACGCCATAGCGCGGCAGACGGGGATGGAACACTGTCGCTCCGCGCGCGGCAGCGAAAGGCGAACTGGCGGCGAAGTTGCCGTTTGCCGTGGCTGGGCTCCAGCGCACCGTGCTATGGCCCTCTTCGATCAGGTCGCGCTCGCTCTGCGCGACCGACAGCAGCGCTCCGAAGCGGCCATCCCCCCACGTATTGCTGAGGAGAGCTGCGGTGCGGGGGTCGATGTCGCCTGAGAGATCGCCATAGCTGGCCTGGCCGGAGGCCACGGCAGTGAACCCGTCATAGTCGAAGGGCCGCGCGGTGCGCAGGTCGACCGTCGCGCCAAGCGAGCCTTCGTCGACCTCGGCGGAGCTCGTCTTGCGGACGGTGATGCTGTTGAAGAGATCGGAAGCGAAGACGTTGAAGTCGAAGCCGCGACCGCGATTGGCGCCGCCCGAGGAGTCGGTGCCACCGCCGGTGGCAAGGGCCTCCATGCCATTGATGCGGATGCGGGTGAATTGCGGCCCGAGACCGCGCACCGAGATGTTGCGACCCTCGCCGGCGTCACGGGTGATCGCCACGCCCGGGATGCGCTGGAGTGATTCCGCCAGATTCAGATCCGGAAACTTGCCGATATCCTCGGCGACGATGACATCGACCTGTCCGACTTCGGCGCGCTTGAGGTCGAGCGCCTTGTTCAGGCTGGCACGATAACTGACCACGATCTGGTCCAGTTCGACGGCCTCATCGCTCTCGCCGCTGCTGGCTGACTCCTGTGCGAGCAGCATCGCTGGCAGGCACATCAGGATCGCGGCCGACAGCTTGGCCACGGCCAGACTGCGGTTCCCCCGGGCATTCTTGATCACGGAAACTTCCTCCCCTTGGCGCGCCGCGGCAACGTGGGCCGCCGCTCTGGATGTCCTTGACACCGGTAGCATCTGGCGTGCGAAGATGGCCGTGACAGCGGTGGACAGCGGGCTAACAATTATCGCGTTGCAGCAGCAAGGGCCTTGCAAGCGGCGCGGACCGGCTTCGAGTCGCAGCGGTGAAACGGAGGTATGTCCAATGAATCAGCGAGATGCGAGGGGATCAAGATGAGAATTCCACCGATGGTGCGTTGCGCAATCCTGTTCTGGAGCAGGCCGTGAGCGCGCCGCTGCTGTGTTTTGGCGAGCTGCTGCTGCGGCTGTCCGCCCCCGGGCACGAGCGCCTGCTGCAGACGCCGCGGCTGTCAGTGCACGTCGGTGGAGCCGAAGCCAATGTTGCAGTGGCTCTGGCCCAGTTCGGCCACTCCGTCAGCATGCTCGGAACGGTGGCGGCGAATCCGCTTGGCGAGGCCGCGCTGGGTGAGCTGCGGCGACTTGGCGTGGATACCGGGCGGGTCCGGCGAGGCGAGGGCCGCATGGGTCTGTACTTCTTCGAGCAAGGCGCGCTCCGGCGCGCCAGCGAGGTCGTCTATGACCGCGAAGGCTCCGCTTTCGCCTGCGCACGCAGCGCCGACTACGACTGGCCGCACCTGCTCGTCGGCGGCGCGAGGTTGCATCTCTCCGGCGTCACGCCGGCGCTGCTGGGTGCGGAGTGCGCGCGGACCGCCATCGACGCCGCGCAGGTCGCCGCGCAGATGGGGCTGCCTGTCTCCTTCGATGGCAATTTCCGCGGCAGGCTCTGGCAGCGCTGGGGCGGAGATGCCGCCGGGCTGCTCAAGCCGCTGATGGCCAGCGCCGATGTCCTCTTCGCCAACCATCGCGATATTGCCCTCGTACTGGGCGAGGACTTCGACGGACTGTCGCCGCAGGCCGCGTTCCGGGCGGCTGCAGAAGCGGCATTCACGGCCTTCCCGCGACTTCAGCGGTTCGCCGCAACGCTTCGCCTTTCCGGTGGCGTGCAGCAGCAGGAACTCGGAGCGCTGCTGGCGCTGCGTGACGGCCGCATGCTGGAGGCTGCGCCCTACCGCCTGGAGGGAATTGTCGATCGGATCGGCGCCGGCGATGCCTTCGCCGCCGGGCTGCTGCACGGCCTGCACGTGGGCATGGACGACCCGCGTGCGCTTGAGTTCGCGCTCGCCAGCGGCGCATTCAAGCACACGGTCCCCGGCGACTTCTCGCGCTGCAGCTCTGCGGATATCGAGGCCTGGCAGCATGGCGAAGGTGCCGACGTCCGACGCTGAAGGGGATCCGCCGAGGCGCGCCTGGCCGCGTCACCACACGAGATCGTCGGGCACCTGGAAGCGGCTGTAGAACTCGTCATCTGAGTCGGCGGGCGGAGCCTGCGATTCGGTCCGCGCGTGATCCACACAGATCACTGCGGGATCGATGCCGCGAAGACGTTCGCCGATCTCACGTGAGACCAGAGCGTAGGACTCGCCTGCGCTGACCACGACCAGCGCGCCGCGGCCCAGCAGGGAGCGCTGCGAAGCGCCGATGCGCAGGCTGCGGATCAGGCCGGCGTGCTCGAAGCGGTAGTCGCCGTCGTCGCCCGCCTTGACTCGATGGGTTTCGATGATCTGCCGTACCTGCGCGACGCGCTCGGCGGCCTCGCGTTCGCTGCGCCGCTGTGCCTCGAGTGCGCGGTCGCGCTCGGCGCGCTCCTGGTGGAGGCGCTCGGCATCGACGGCCTCTGCCTCCGCACTGGTCGCGGGCGTGGACTTGCCGGCACGCGCCTTCTGCTGCTGTCGCACCACCTGGTCGAGCTTGTTCTTGTTGACCAGGCCGGCCTTGAGCAGCTGTTCCTGCAGGGGATTGCGCGCCATCAGTCGTCCTTGCGGGTGAACTTGTCGAGTAGGCCCATGCCGACGGCTGACACGACGAAAGTCAGGTGGATGATGACGTACCAGTAGAGCTTGTCGTTGTCCGTGCGGTGGGTGTCCATGAACACCTTCAGCAGGTGGATCGAGCTGATGGCGACGATCGAGGACGCGACTTTGTTCTTGAGACTGCTGTAGTCCATCTTGCCCAGCCAGCCGAGCTTGTCGCCCTCGGCGGCGGCGTCGAGGCGGGAGACAAAGCTCTCGTAGCTGGACAGCATCACCATCACCAGCAGCCCGCCGACCAGGGCCAGGTCGATCAAGGAGAGCACCACCAGGATCAGATCGGCCTCGGTCTTTTCGAATACCTGCGGCAGCAGGTGGAAGACCTCCTGGAAGAACTTGAGCCCCAGCGCCAGCACCGCCAACGACAGGCCCAGATAGATCGGTGCCAGCAGCCAGCGCGCGGCATACAGGCTGCGTTCGATAACGCGTTCAAGCATGGTCCGTGGTCCTCGCGGGGGTAACTCCGGGGGCGCGCACGATAGCAGGCAAAAGTCGCGGCCGCAGACGCACGGGGCCTGCGCCCACGTGGATTGGTAGCCCCCAGGCCTCTTCGCGGGGCCGGCGAGAAACCACAAGGGCCCGGGTTGCCCCGGGCCCTTGTGGTTCCGCCGGTCTGGGAGCCCTTCGGACTCTGGATGGCCGGGCTGCAAATCCGTCTGCGTGGTTCATTCTTCCGCCGATTCTTGACCCATAGCGCTGCTATGGACCTGGGAAACGTCGAAAAGCTGTCCTCAGGCAGTCGAATTCTCGCCTCGCCCCCAAAGCCGGAGAGGCTCCCAGGCCCCGATCAGCGCGCGGTGCCGCATTGCTGCACGCGGACGTTGTCGATCATCCAGCCGTTGGGCCGATTCACCGAGTCATCCGAGGTCAGGCGGAAGCGGAAGCGCAGGCTCTGGCCGGCGTAGGGCGCAAGGTCCACGGCCGTGCGGATGTAGGCGCGTGTTCCGCACCAGGCCGCTTGTGGCGCTGCGGGGTTGCCGGTACCCAGGGCGCCGTCGTACGGCGGATTCGCGACACCCGACGTGACTGCGGTGAATGCACCGCCGTTGGCCGATACCTCGAGGAATCCACCGTCCCAGCAGCCGCCAGCGCTGCGTGGTTCGAGGTCATGGCGCTGCCAGAACACGAGCGAGCTGGGGCCGCCGCTTGCGGGCACCGCGATGGCGGGCGTTTCGATCCGCTGATCCGCGACGGCGGTGGGGGCAATGCCCTGCAGGCCACGCAGACCGGCCTGTGGCGCGAAGGTGTTGATCGTCCAGGAGTTGGTGCCCGTGCCCGCACTGCTGGTCCAGCCGCTCGGCAAGGGGCCAGCGCCAGTCTCCATGTCCTCCGAGTACAGCGTCTGGACCGTGGTGCCGATGGGGCAGTCGCCGGGCAAGGCGGCGGTGGTGAAGCTGCCGACTGCCGAGACGGTTCCGGTTTCGCCGGTCTTGCCTGTTTCAGCGGCTGCCGGGGGCGTGGTCTCGAAGCCGTTCGAGAACAGCGCTGTCGGCACAGCGGTGCAGGCATTGCGCGAGATCACCCGCCAGTACAAGCGGGCGTTGCTGGGCAGTGCCTGCGGCGGGGTGAATGCCAGCCCGCGAGTGGTGGCCTCGCTCACGATGTCGGTGAAGCCCTCATCGCGCGCGATCTGCACGGTGTACTCGAAGCTCTGGCTTCCTGCTTCCCAGCTGAAGGCTGCGTCGAGCGCGATGCCCACCGTGTTGTTCGCGGGGCTGGCCAGGGTGGCAGCCCCGGCCGGGGCATTGGCCACGAACAGACTGCGGCCCAGGCTGCGGACGATGTCTCCCGAGGTGCCCACGAGCTGGAGCGTGTGTGTGCCGGCAGGAACGCCAGTCGTGTTTATGGCCACCGCGGTGGTGCCCGGCAAGGTGCTGACCACGCTCGGGTTGAAGTTGACTGTGCCGGGGCTGGGCAGACCCGTTGCGCTCATCGTCACCGGTTTGCTGAAGCCGAGGATCTGGCCGAGATCGAGCGTGCTGGTGATCGTTGCGCCCGCGCAGAAGGATTCGCCCATCGCGCCCCCGGCCATCGTGAACGACGCTTCCTCCGCGCAGTTGCTGCACACGAGGGCGAAATCCTGGTCGGTAGCGTCGCCGCGGTTGGGCACGCCGTCGCCCGGCAGGGCGGTGGCCCGTACGCGCACCACGATATCGCTGGTGCCGGCCGGCAAGAAGACGTTTTCAGTCACCGCTCGAGTATCGGCGCTGCCACCCGCGGCGGAGCTGCCGTTGCTGAAGACGTTTCCGCGATAGGTGACCCCACCCGCCACGACTTCGAGGTCAAGGTTGTTCACCAGGGCGGGGTTGGCGCCTGCAGCCCCTGGGGCGTCGGTCCAGGCGAGGGAAACACGCACTGGCTTGGTCGAGTTGGGTACGCCGAAGCTTCGCTCGAACACTTCTCCCGTGTTGTCCAGTACACGGACTTGATCGAAGTACGCACTCTCAAGCCCCAGGCCCCAGGGCCGCGACATTGTCGATCTGCCCCTGCCGGCCCTTCAGCTCGGGAGCCGACTTCCATTCAGGGCTGAACTCGCCCTGCCACCGCACACCCTCGATGGCCGATGCGCGCGCAGCCACGGACGCGTTCGACCACACCAGGTAGGCGTTGTGCGGGTAGTACTGGAGCACCTTGGCTCCAGCGGACTTCAGTTGGTCCAGTGCGCGTTGATCCGGCGAGCGATCGAACTGCACCAGACGCAGCGCATACCCCTCCCTCCTGCGTTTCGGTTCCCGGACGGTAGAGCGTCGATTCCAGCAGTGGATCAAACCGATGCGCGCCGAACGACAGTGTTCGGCTCTCGTCGTTGCTGGCACGCGACAACTCCCCTGAGCTCATGGCCACGATGGCCATCAGCACCCTGCATGCATATCTCATCGATAGTTCCCCACAAACGCCCCCACGGTGCGCACGTGCAGCCTACAACGTCAGGCGCCGGGAGAGGCTGCCCAGGCGCGATTCGCGGGTGCCCGAGAGCGTGCCGGGTGCGACCTCAGCCCCGCGCTCAATGCGGCCTTTGCTCTTGTCGGGCCGCATTCGATCGACGCTCGCGCGGAGACCGCGCCGCCTGGAAACGCGAACGGCCCGGTTGCCCGGGCCGTTCGCACTGCAGTGCTTGGTGGGTGGCGCGCTTACCAGATCGCCACGCGCTCCTCGCCCTCGCGGCGCATGCGGTCGCCCGGCTGGCAGCCGAAGGCCTCATGGAAGGTCGGCATGTTCGAGGGTGCGCCGATTGCGCGGAACATACCCGGCGCATGCGGGCCATTGGTGATCTGCAGCTTCATGGCTTCAGTGGTGAAGCCGCGACGCCAGACCGTGGCCCAGTTCAGGAAGAAGCGCTGGCTCTGCGACAGGCCTTCGACCATCGGATCCGTGAAGCCCTCGCCCTGCGCGCGACGCATTGCCGCGTAGGCCACCGTGAGGCCACCCAGGTCGGCAATGTTCTCGCCCAGCGCCAAACGGCCGTTGACGTTCAGGCCCGGCAGGGCCTCGTAGGCGTTGAACTGCGCGACCAGCTTGTCGGTGCGGGCGTTGAAGCGCTCGCGGTCCTCATCGGTCCACCAGTTGGCGAAATTGCCGGCGGCGTCGAACTTGCTGCCCTGATCGTCGTAGCCGTGCAGCATCTCGTGGCCGATCACCGCCCCGATGCCACCGTAGTTCAGGGCGTCGTCGGCGTTCGGATCAAAGAACGGCGGCTGCAGGATCGCGGCCGGGAAGACGATCTCATTGGCTGACGCGCGGTAGTAGGCGTTGACCGTCTGCGGGCTCATGCCCCACTCGGTCTTGTCCACCGGCTTGCCGATCTTGTCCAGCATGAAGCGGTAGTTGAAGGCGGCAGCGGCCTCCAGATTGGCGACGTAGCTGTCGCGACCCACGTTCAGACCGTCCCAGCTACGCCACTTGTCGGGATAGCCGATCTTCGGCGTGAAGCTGGCCCACTTCTCCAGCGCCTTGGTCTTGGTCTCGTCGCCCATCCATTCAAGGCTCTGCAGACGCTCTTTCAGCGCCTCCGACAGATTGGCAACCAGCTGCTGCATCTTGGCCTTGGATTCCGGCGGGAAGGCCACGGCCACGTAGAGCTGGCCGAGCGCCTCGCCCATGCTGCCGTTGACCGCATTCAACACGCGCTTCCAGCGCTCTTGCTGTTCCTGCTGGCCGCGCAGGGTCTTGCCGTAGAGCGCGAAGTTGGCGTCCTCGAAGGCCTTGCCGAGATACGGCGCGGCATCGTTCAGCACTCGGAAGCGCAGCCAGGTCTGCCACTGGGCCACCGGCACATCGACCAGCATGCGGTCGAACTCGCGGAAGAAGTCCGGCATCGCCAGCGAGAACATCTGCGGACGGGCCACGCCTACAGCGTCGAAGAAATCGCCCCACGGGAAGTTCGGGGTCACCGCATCGGCCTGCTCGATCGAGACCGGGTTGTAGCGGGTGGCCGGGTCGCGCAGGGTCACGCGATCCAGCGAGGCCTTGGCCAGCAGGGTCTCGAACTCGAGCACCTGCTGGGCCTGCGCCTTGGCGCTGGCCTCGTCGGCGCCAGCCAATTGCAGCACGGTGGCGGCATAGGTCAGCAGCGCCTCGCGCGCGGCCACGAAGTCCTCGCGATCCTCCAGGTAGTAGCTGCGCTCAGGCAGCGACAGGCCGCCCTGGTTGGTGTAGCCGATCACCATCTCCGAGTTCTTGAGGTCGGCGTTGGCGTAGAAGCCGAACAGCGGACCCTGGCCGACGGCATAGGACTCTCGCAGGTAGCCCGCGATGCCGGCGGCGTCGGTGATGGCGTCGATCTTGGCGAGCCGCGGCTTCAGCGGCTCGACGCCAGCGGCTTCGATGGCGGCAGTGTCCATGCCTGAACCGAAAAAGTCGCCGACCTTCTGCTCGATACTGCCGGGGATCGCATTCGACTGCGAGGCGGCTTGCACGATGGCGTGCTGGATCTCCAGCGAGCGCTCGGCCAACACTTCGAAGCTGCCCCAGCTGCTGCGATCCGCGGGCACGGGATTGGCCGCCAGCCAGGTCTGATTGGTATGCAGATTGAGATCGGTGCAGGCGTTGACATCCGGATTGAGGTCAGCGGCGCGGAAGCTGATCGGCTGGGTCTTGATTGCGGCCATGTCGATGGCGATCGGTTGCGGCGCTGCGGTTGCGGCGGCAGGCGTAGCCTCGGCGGCCGGTGCGGCGGGCGCACTGTCACCGCTCGGGGCGGAGCAGGCGGCCAGCGCGGTGAGGACGGCTGCGGACAGCAGCGAGCGGAAAGGCAGGTTCACGGTGGGGCTCCTCGGGCATGCGGCCCGTCAGGCGTCGTCCGGGGATCGGATCGGAACCGCGCACCCTAAGCGCTGGCGACCCGCCCCGGATGTGGCGGGAGTCACGCGCGCCAACTGGCGCGCGTGGGCGAGCAGGCGCGCGTGGGCGGGCACAACCGTGTGGGCGCGCAGGCTTGTCCGCGCTGCCAGCCAGTCGCTGCACTGTTGCCTGAATCTTCTCGTTGGCGCATGGCAGGCCGGCAGCGCCACCCCCTAGTCAAGCGCGAGTGAAATCTCCACTCTTTCCGACAGCGCGCGACAGGCACTGCGTCGCGCGCAGCGCAGCACCCGTGCTGGCCCGCAAGGGTCCAGGACGAGACCGGTCCACAGGGATCGGCACGCAGCGGTCGCGGGCTCCGGACGGAACCGGTGTGCGCAGCCGCAGGGAGCAGGCACGAAGCCTGCCTCCGCAGCGCCTGCTTCCGGGCAGGCGTCATCGCGCGGCCCGAGCGCATTCCAGTGCTGCTGTGTCAGCGCTATCCGGCGCGGGAGAACCCGTGATCCACCCCAGTTCGGAGCTTCGCTTCATCTCGGCCGAGATCGGCTACGGCGTCTTCGCCACCGAGTTCATTCCCCGCGGCACCTTCCTCTGGGTGCTGGATGCCTTCGACCGCATCCTTACTGCGGCCGAGCGCGAGGCTCTGCCGCCGCTGCTACGCCAGCAGGTCGACCGCTACGCCTACCAGGCGGCCGACGGCGACTTCGTGTTCTGCTGGGATTTCGGTCGTTACATGAACCATTCCTGCGCGCCGGCCAGTCGCGGCATCGGCGATGCGTTCGAGATCGCGGTGCGCGACATCCAACCCGGAGAGGAGCTGACCTGCGAGTACGGCACCCTCAACCTGATCCAGCCGATGGCGTGCTACTGCGGCGCCTTGAGCTGCCGCGGCGAGATCCGCCGCGACGACGCCGAGCGCTACTACGAGCGCTGGGATGCCGAGGCGCGCGCTGCCTTCGAGCTCGCCGGCAAAGTGCCGCAGCCGCTTCTGCCCTATGCCAAGGCCGGCCCTCGCGATCTGCCCCTGCTGGCGGCGCTGCGCTCGGGCGGTGATGTCGACGTGCCCTCGGCCCGCGCCTATCACGTACCGGCGACGGAGGGGCAGAGCCGATGATGCATCCGCATACGCGACTCGTACCGATCAACGACGTGGTGGGCGAGGGCGTGATCGCCACCCAGCGCATCCCTCGCGGCAGCCTGGTCTGGGTGATGGATGGCTTGGATCAGGCCATCCCCGAGTCCGAAATCGCCCAGTTGCCAGCCTGCTGGGCACCGCTGGTTGACCGTTGGACCTTCAGCGACGGCCGCCGTCATCGCGTGCTGCTGTGGGACCACGGCCGCTACGTCAACCACAGCTGCGCGCCCAACTGTGGCGGCACCGAATTCGGCTTCGAGATCGCGCTGCGCGACATCGAAGCCGGCGAACAGCTCAGCAACGACTACGCCACGCTCTTCATGGGCCCGAGCGAGGCCTTCGACTGCGAATGCGGCGCGCCGAACTGCCGCAGCGTGATCGATCACCGCCAGGTGCCTGAGGCCGTGGCCGCCGTGCGCCGCGCGCTGACCCAGGCGCTGGACTTCATCGAGTCCGCGCCGCAGCCGCTGTGGCCTCTGCTCGACCCGCAGCGATTGCAGTCTGCCCGCCTCAGCCTGCGTCAGAGCCTGGCCGACGTGCTGCACTCCCGAGGCCCGCGCCGCCGCCGCGCCGTCAGCGGCTGAGGCGCGCAGCCCGTCCCAAGGGCGGCCCATAGGGTGGGTCTTGACCCACCGGCTCGCCACGGATGTGGTCATCGCGAATCTGTTTCGGTAGTGCGTTCGATGGCGCGGCTCGCGGCTCGCGACCGGCGTGCAGGAAACGGTGGGTCAAGACCCACCCCATGGGTCGTGATGGCATGCTGAGGCAGGCGAGCGACCCGATGCCATAGGGTGGGTCTTGACCCACCGAAGCTCGACGCCCGACTCACCCCGCGTGGTCCAGGCCCGGCCCCGGCCGAGTGGCCCCCCACCGTGCATAGGGTGGGCCCTGACCCACCGTATCTCGACGCCCGACTCACCCTGCGTGGTCCAGGCCCGGCCCCCGGCCGAGTGGCCCCCCACCGTGCATAGGGTGGGTCTTGACCCACCGAAGCTCGAAGCCCGACTCACCCTGCGTGGTCCAGGCCCGGCCCCCGGCGGAGTGGCGCCCCACCGTGCATAGGGTGGGTCTTGACCCACCGAAGCTCGACGCTGGCAGCTCCCATCAGCCAACGCAGACGCGGCCGACGAGCTGCTGGCGCGGCTGGGCCGCTGGCAATACCGTCGGCTGTGGAGGCGTGGCCGCAAACGGGCGCCGCCCTCTCCGGCGCCTCCGGCACCCTGAGCAAGGTCTTGAGTGCTGAAGGTTGGCGCGGCGCGGCGAGCAGTGCGGTGTTGAACACGCTGACCGGCCAGGCCGGCGCTCGTCTGGCCGGCCTCGACACCAGCTTCAGCTGGCGCAGCGTGGCGGCCAATGCGGTGGCTGCAGGCATCAGCGCCAGCGTCACCAGCCGCCTCAGCCAAAGCCTGAAGCTCGACCTCGGCGACGAGGTCGGCCAGTTCAACCAG
>JBKCVA010000003.1:0-4574 GCA_046318115.1 Lysobacterales bacterium
ACCGAACACAGCGGCATCAGCCGACCGACTGAGGAACAGCTGCAACTGTTCGAGGAACTGAAGCTACCGCCTCCGCGCTGACCAACCTCCAAGTGTTGTGGCAAATCGCAGGCCTCGGCCTCAATGGAATCAATTACTTACGCGATTAATTGTCGAACTGGGGGGGAGCGGTTTGAGGCGATGGTGGAGTGGATTGTCGGGTGCGTGCACACGGATGCATCGCCGTGAGAGGGCTAAGGCTTGCAGCCTCTGCCTTGGCTGGTCGATTGGGGCGGCGCCAGGTGCTTGGAGCACCCTCACCCTCGCCAGCAAGCGCAGCTGCACTCGTGCCCCCGCACATAGGCTCCGGGGAGTTTGCGAATAACTGACAGCGGCTGCGGGTGCAAGCGCGTTGATGGGCTCCTCCTGCGAAAGCGGCAGGCTTCCCGATCGGGCACAAGCGGCGATGAGCACTTGCGTCGCTCAGCGCAGGCACAGGGCGAAGCGTTGCTTCGGGGCGGCACTCGCACCCAGCGCACTGTAGAAGCCAATCGCAGCCGCGTTCCACGCCGGGGTCTGCCATTCCGCCCAACCCAGCCCCAGTGCGCGTGCGTGCGCCAGGCTGGCGTCCAGCAGCGCCAGTCCGATCCTTTGACCGCGCCGGGTCGGGCGCAGGTACAGGCAATCCAGATGCCAGAAGCGTGCACCGCGCCAGGCACTTGTCTGGACTTCGCCGCAGCAGAAGCCGACCGCGGCGCTGTCGTCTTCGGCCAGCCAGGCGCACCAGTCCGACGAACGCAGCAGAAGCGCCAGCCTCACGGCCAAATCCACCGGTGGCGTCGCGGCGCGCTCAAACGCGGCGTGCTCGATACACAGCACGGCCAGCACCGCGGCGTCATCGACGCCCGCGATCCGCAGCCGGATGCGCGTCCCTACGCCAGGTGAAGAGTCAACCATCGCCGCCGGCACCCTGCAGCGCAAAGCCTTCGTCCAGCCAACCGGTGATGCCGCCGGTCATCAGCTTCACTGGCCGCCCCAGCCACGCCAGACGCAGGGCTCCGCGCGCCGCGCCGTTGCAGTGCGGCCCTGCGCAGTAGGTGACGAACAGGGTCTCCGGCGGGTAGGCGGCGAGGTTGCGCTCGGCGATCCTGCCATGCGGCAGATTGACCGCCCCCGGCACGTGCCCCTGTGCGAACAGCGCCGGCCCGCGCACATCCAGCAGCACGAAGCCGGGCGCGCTTCCTGCCAAGGCCTCGTGCACATCCCAGCAGTCCGTTTCGAACTCGAACAGCGCCGCGAAATGGTCTACCGCGGTGGCGGCGGATGCCGCGGGAACTTCGTTCACTGCGTTCTTCATGGCGCACGACTCGGTGGCGACGGGAGACCCCATTGTTGGTAAGCCCGCGCACCGTGCACACTGGCGGCCATGTCAGGTATCCCACAGAAACCGCCAAGGTTGTCGCCACCCGTCGACCCGCTGCGGGTGGTCGCAGTGGCCTATCCCGGCCTGTGCAGCTTCGAATTTTCCTGCGCCGCCGAGGTCTTTGGCCTGCACCGTCCTGAGGTCGGCGAGCGCTGGTACCGGTTCTCGGTCTGCGCAACCCAGGCGGGCCTGCTGCAGGCCGACTATGGCCTGAGCCTGCGCGCCAATGCGGGCCTGCGGGCCTTGGCACAGGCCGGAACCATCATCATTCCGGGCTGGTGCGGCGCGGATGTTCCAGTGCCGAACCCACTCAGCCGCGCCCTGCAGCGCGCCCATGCCCGCGGCGCGCGCATTCTGTCGATCTGTTCCGGCGCCTTCGTGCTGGCCGCCAGCGGCTTGCTTGACGGTCGCCGCGCCGCCACCCACTGGCGCTACGCCGACGCGCTGCAGGCGCGCTATCCGCAGGTCCGAGTGGACGCCAAGGTGCTCTACGTCGACGAGGGCCAGGTGCTGAGCTCGGCCGGAAGCGCCGCCGGCCTGGACCTGTGTCTGCATCTGGTGCGCCGCGACTTCGGCAGCGCCATCGCCAACCAGGTCGCGCGGCGGCTGGTGATCGCCCCGCACCGCGATGGCGGCCAGGCGCAGTTCGTTGACCGACCGGTAGCGCCACGCCCGCGCAGCGTGGTGGCGCGACTGCAGGAGCGCATGAGCGCAAATCTCGCGCACCGCTGGACCCTTCTGGAACTCGCCCGCGAGGCCGCCCTGAGCGAACGCAGCTTGCTCCGTCGCTTCCATGAAGCCGCCGGCTGCACTCCCGGCCAGTGGCTGGCCGAAGCACGCCTGGCCGAAGCGCGTCGGCTTCTGGAGCACAGCCACCTCAAGCTCAGCGACCTCGCCGAACGCGCCGGCTTCGCCAGCGTGGAAACCCTGCGCCGCCAGTTCCAGCAGCGGCTGGGCGTTTCTCCCGCAGCGTATCGGCGGCGGTTCTGGTGTGCGTCAGGGGAACTCTGAGAAGGCCAAGAGGAGCGTCAGAACAGGAAGCCTAGGCCAGCTCGCCCAGCAGAACATTCAGTGCAGCAGCCGTGGGTTCTAGGAAAGCTTTTCCGCTTGACGGGGGAGCTTACGCACCCCCAGCCCCACTCTCACCCCGCGCGACCACGGGGTCAGGTCTAGCAAAGTAGCATCGTCGTAGTCGACCGCTTGTTCTACGACGGCGTGGTCGATGCGCAGGGCACGGTGGGTTCGGGGCAGGCACGCGGGCTGCCGAGCGGCCAGCTGCGGCAGTTCGTCACGGGCGGCAGCACCCGCACCGAGCGCCATGTGCGCGACTACTTCGATGACCACGGCCGACTGATCCAGCGCCGCACGCAGCAGGACCTCAGCACGCCTGCGCCGGTGCTGTACGCCGGCCAGCGCAGCTACACCCACCGCTGGGTCTACGACACCCGCTTCGGCCGCGTGCTCGCAGAGTCCTGGCCCAATGGTGTCGGCCGGTCCTTCGTGTACTCGTCCATCGGCGCGGTCGAGGCCGAGCTGGGCCTGGGCGATGCAATGCCGCTCACCCTGCGCGAAGTGCGCGAGGTCAATGCGCTCGGCCAAGCCACCGAGGAATGGCTGGGCAGCCCCGGCCAGCACGGCGCGCTGCGCATCCAGCGCACGCAGACGCTCACGACCGGCGAGATGGAGTCGATCCACTACGCGCGCCGTGCGACAGGTTCGGCGAGCCCGGCCTCGGTCTGGCACGAGACCTACCGCTACGACGGCTGGGGCAACCTGATCCGTCGCGGCCAGAGCCAGTCCGACCTGCCGACAGCGGGTGGCAGCTTCAGCCAGTTCGAGCGCTACCGCTACGATGCGCTGCACCGGCTGACGCAGAGCGTGCTGACCACGAATGGCGTCAGCGCCAGCCCGGTGGAGCTGGGTTACGACACGGTCGGCAACCTGCGCAAGAAGACCGATTTCTCGCAGAACGTGGACAGCGCCTACAGCTACCCGGCGGCGACGGCGGCTCGGCCGAATGCGGTGCAGTCGGTGGCGCTGGCGAGCGTCGGCAGCGTGCAGAACTATGGCCACGACGCCAGCGGCAACGTGGTCTGCCAGTTCGTCAGCGGCACGATCATCGGCCGCAGCTGCGGTGATCAGCACAGCTTCCGGGCGCACTACAACCACAACCAGCAGCCGGTGTATCAGGAGCGTCTGCTGGGGGTGGAGAACAGCATCGGCAGCTACAGCACCGCCTGGTTCACCTACGGCGCCGACCAGCAGCCGGCGCGGCAGTGGGGCTTCGAGGGCACGCCGGACTGCGGCCAGGCGGCGCCGAACAACAAGCCCTGCCTGCGCCACCACCGCATCTACCTCGACCGCTACGAAGACACGGTGGGCACCTTCACGCACTTCGACGGCGGCGTGCGCCAGTACCGCACGCGGGCCTACATCGGCGACTACCTGGTCGCCACCCGCGGCCGCTACGGCGAGCTGGAGCTGAGCTTTCTGCTGCGCGACCGGCTGGGCAGTGTGGTGGGCGTGGAAGGCGTCACCCTGCGCGACCGCAACATCGTCGAGATGCGCGCCGAGACGCGGCACAGCTTCGATGCCTACGGCGCGCCGCGCAGCAACTTCAAGCGCGTGGGCAGCGTGTGGAGCGAACAGCCGCGCTGGTCCGCCCCGACCCGCACCCAGCAGGGCTTCACCGGGCACGAGCGCTTGAGCGGCCTGCAACTGATCCACATGCGCGGCCGCGTCTTCGACCCGCAGCTCGGCCGCTTCCACGGCGTCGACCCGATCATCCAGTTCCCGCTCAGCAGCCAGGGGCTGAATCCGTACAGCTACATCCTCAACAACCCGCTGGCGGGGGTGGATCCGACGGGGTATGCGGTACCCTGTCGCGGCAGCCTCCCAGGACCAAACGAGGTTTGCACAGAGCAAGTCGAAGTCGAGGGCAGCGGTAGAAAAGACCAATCGGATGATGAAAAAGGCGATGGCAAGAAGAGGACCGTCACCGTCACTGTTGCGAACAACGGCGGCGACATCTACGGCGGTCTCAACTCTGAAACGCAACACCCCAACGGAGCGTAGTGGACCAGGTGACGTAGCCTGAGCTCCTCTACCTGCAAGTGGAGTTGCCCATGTCCAGAGGTCACCTGACCCAAGAGGAACGATATCAGGCGCACGC
>JBKCVA010000004.1:0-20401 GCA_046318115.1 Lysobacterales bacterium
TATGCGGAAGCGCCGCAGCCGGGCGAGTCCCAGGCCGATGCGCGCGTGCTGAGCGCGGCCTACCAGCTCTGGAGTGCGCCCCTGCATCCGTTCTTCAGCGAACTGCCCGACTGGCTGGTGCTGCGCGCCGAGGAGCGCCTGCGTCTGGATTCGGTCGGTCTGCTGGTGGACCTGATCAGCGCCGAGCTGGCCGAGCCTTCGCCGGGTTCGGAGTCGGTGCTGAATGGTCTGCTGGATGCCGTGTTCTCCTACGTGCTGCGCGCGCTGCTGCTGCGCTGCGCGGACCGTGGGCCCGGATTCGGGCGCGCGCTGCGCAGCGAGGCGATCGCGCGTGCGCTGCAGCTGCTGCACGCCGACGTGGAGCGCGACTGGAATCTGGCCAGCCTGGCGCGCGAGGTCGGGCTGTCGCGCACTGCGCTCGCGAACCGCTTTCGCGAGCAGCTGGACGAAACGCCAATGGGCTACCTGCGACGCCTGCGCATGCTGCGCGCAAGCCAGCGCCTGCTGGAGACCGATCTGCCGCTGGAGCGCATCGCCAGCGAAGTCGGCTACAGCGATGCCTTCGGTTTCTCGAAGGTGTTCAAGAAGACCCTCGGCAAATCGCCGCGGGAGTTCCGCCGCTCCGAGTTGGCGCCCGAGCTGGCCGCGCTGCGTTTCGAGGCGCGCTTTGCCGGCTGAGGCGGCGCCTTGGGGGCGCGCGGCCGCGCGACATGGCCGCCGCGGGTTTGGCGCAGCGACTACACTCGCGGGCTTCGAGAGCCGGGGGCGGGTCGCGATGCAAGGCTTGGAGGGTCAGGCGAAGGCGAGGACATCGCCGCTGTGGCTGCGCCTGTGGTTCGCGTGCCTGCTCGGCGCCTGCATGGGCGAGGCTTGGGCAAACGTCGAGGTGGCGGCGCTCGATGCACAGTTCAACGCCCGATCGATCGATGCGCTGCGGGCTGGCGCCGGCGACTGGCAGGCCCAGCCCCCTGCGCTGCGCTGGCGCAGCGGCAGCCAATGGTGGCGCGTCGCGATCAGTGCCGAGGCCGCAAAGGGCGACGACGAGGCCTGGGTCCTGAGCCTGCGCGAGGCCTACGACGCGCGACTGGTCGCCTACCTGCCGCCAGACTAAGCGCCGCGCCCGCTGCATCTGTTCGACCCGGATCTGCAGCAGCCGGGCTCGCGCCACCGCATCGCCCTGGTGCTGAGCCCCGCGCAGCGCGCCCAGCCGGTGTACCTGCGGGTGGAGTGGGCGCGTCACCAGCCGATTGCGCTCGCAGCCCAGCCGCTGTCGAGTTATCTGCAGGACGACTTGGATCGTGTGCGTGTCAGTTCGGCGCTGCTGGCGACCAAGCTGCTGCTGGCGATCGTCTGCGCACTGTTCGCCTTGGCCCTGCGTCGTCACGTGCTTGCCTTGCTATGCGTGTGGATCCTTTCCGCGGCCGTGTACCAAACCGTCATGAGTGGCGAGGTGGTCAGGTTGCTCGGTGCCTGGACGCTGGCCCTGCCGCCGATGGTGGTGTCGGGCGTTCTTGTCCACATCGGCCTCTTGGCGAGCTATGCCTTCGTGTACCGCTTTCTGTCCGTGCCTCGCCATTTTCCGCGCCTTGCACGGCTGTTCAGGGCGCTGCTCTGGTGCGCTGGGCTGTTGACGCTGCTGACCGTGATCAGTCTGGCGGGGCCGCTGGTGGCACGGGTCATGAACGTGATTCTGCTGCTGCTCGCCACGCTGGCCCTGGGCATGGCCCTGCGCCTGGCGCTGCGTGGCGTCGAGCAGGCCTGGTTCTATCTGGTCGGCTGGGGCGCGGTCGCGGTCGTTGCGATCATCCGCGCCGGCTACTTCCTGGCCGGGCAGGGCACCCCGCTGTGGCTGGAGTACGCGCATCCGGCGATGGATGCCTTCGGTGCCCTGGTGCTGGTGCTGGCGATTGCGCGCGCCGCCCGCTATGCCGAGCGCGAAATGCACGCCGCCCGCGTCAGCGCGCGCATCGACCCGCTGACCGGCCTGCCCAATCGCGGCGAACTCGACGCCCGCCTGCCGGAGCGTATCCAGGCCGCGGAGCAGGCGGGGCGTGCGCTCAGCCTGCTGTTCTTCGATCTCGACCACTTCAAGCGCATCAACGACCGCTGGGGTCATGACCTCGGTGACGTCTGTCTTGTCGCTGCCGCCGCCGAGATCCGCAAGCACATCCGGGCCAGCGATCTGGTCGCGCGCTATGGCGGCGAGGAGTTCGTGCTGATCCTCGACGGTGCGGACCTGGAGGTGGCGACCGCCATCGCCGGCGAGCTGCGCGCCGGCGTCGAGCGTCATGGCCACAGCGTGGCCGGCCAGCCGGTGGGCTTGACGGTGTCGATCGGTATCGCGCAACTTCGCCCCGGTGATGCAGCGTCTGAACTGTTGCGTCGGGCGGACGAAGCCCTGTACCGGGCCAAGTCCGAGGGCCGCAATCGCGTGGTGCTCGCCGGCGCCTAGCCGCCTGCCGCGCGGCGACGCTCGCCTGGGCGAGCGTGCTGCGCCGCCTGTGTGCTGTCGCGTGTGCGCAGACCGCGCCCGACATCGAGCGGACTGTCCTCTCTTTCAACGCCGATGAGGTGATGCGATGCCAAGGTTTATCGACCCCAAGGATGTCCGCCCCGGCGATGTGCTGCTGATGAAGGGCATCAGCGCGATCTCGGATCTGATCGCCTGGTTCGGCGATTCCACTTACAGCCATGCGGCGCTCATGGTCGACGGCGGCGATCTTGTCGAAGCCGCGCCGCCGGTCTCACGGCGGGTGCCGCTGTCCGCGCGTCTGCAGCAGGGCGCGCACTACGAGTTCATCGACGTCTATCGGCCGACCCAGGCGAGCGGCCAGCCGCTGCAGCCCGCACAGCGCGATGCGCTGGCGAAGGCCGGCGGCGCACTGGTCGGTGTGGGCTATCCCCTCGACGACATGCTGCAGATGGGCGTGTTCGCGGGCCTGCGCAACCGGCTGCCCGCCGACGCGTGACTGCGCTGGCTGCTGCTGCAGGTCTTGAATGAGCTGGTCACGCAGAACCCGAAGCACATGATGTGCAGCGAGCTGGTCTACTACGGCATGCGCGAGGCTACGCTGGCGCCGGCCCTGATCGTCAGCGCGCAGATGGATCTGCCGATGCCCAGCATCGATGTCGCGCAGCTGATCAAGGAGTGGTTGGCCACGCGCGGCAAGTCGGCGGCGGCTGCCGTGACACAAGGCACGGTGCCCGAGGTCAGCGATGCGCAGCTGCAGACGCTCTTCCAGACGCTGCAATCGCAGCGAACCGAGGACGGGCCGAAACGCGCTCTGGCCGCACCTGCACTGGGCATGCCGCCGGTGCTGAACGCGAATCCGAAAAACGTGCTGCCGGTGGACCTTGAGACCAGCCCGCAGCTGCGGCGGGTGGGGCGCCTGCCGCTGAGCGGGGCCTAAGCTGCACGCCTGCCGTGCGAGCGCCCGCGGGGGCAGCGCGGTTGAGGCCCGCAGGCCCGAGGACGCGCCAGGCGCGTCCCGGGTCAGTGCGCCGCGGATCAGGGCGACTTCGGCACCAGCGGCGTGTTGTCTGTCGAGAACAGGTGGCTGGTGTCGGTGCTCTTGCCGCTGGACGCGCCGTGGCAGCCGAAGCAGCCCGGCGGGCTGTCCTGGTGGTAGGTCTCCATGGTGGTGTTGGCCAGCAGCACCGAGCCGGCCAGCGCAGGATCGCTGCCGCTCTTTGGAATTGAGCCGTCCTTCGACCACACCGCGCCCACCTGGAAGTAGTTCGCGCGCACATCCTTGACCAGGCCCAGCATCAGCTGGATATCGAAGTTCAGCGAGATCAGCTGGCTGTTGTTGTCGGCCGAGGCCGGGGTCGGGGCGCTGCCCCAGGGATTGGCCCGATAGACATCGTTCGGGCGGATGCTGTTGCCTTGGGTGGCCTGCAGATCACCGTTGCTCTGCACGGTCATCTGCGCCACCAGGGCGCCGTCGCGGCTGCCGCCGTTCTGCATGAAGTTCCAATCGCCCTGCGAGTTGTAGGGCACTTCGATCTGCTGGCCGAACAGGCTGTTGAAGTAGAAGTCGTTGTCCGGCGCGTTGTCCTTGTGCTCGAACGTGGCCCAGACCATTTCCGGGTGGCCCTTGACCGGCCCCACCACGTGCATGCCGACGAGCGCCAGCGTCTTGACCTCGGTGGGCTGTTTGGCGTCGATGGTCCAGGTGGTGCTGCTGGTTTTCAGATAGCGCGGCACGGCTGCGACCGTGGTGATGTACTGGCTGAGGTCGGCGACCGTGCTGGCGTCCACCCATGCCGTCTTCAGCTCCAGGGTCAACGCATTGCCGTCCTTGAGGTTGCTGCCGTTCTGGCTGGCATAGGCCAGGATCGACGCCAGCTCGGCCTGGGTGGTCGGAAACGCGGCGTCCTGCGAGATCGCGCCATTGGTCACGGCGGTGTTGAACCAGGCGTAGACGTCGTTGGCGTGGGTGGCGAAGTAGACCAGCGAGCCTTTCAGACTGAGCAGGGTGTCGTTGCCGCCGGCCTGGCCGCCGGGCTGGAACTGCTGCGGTTTGCTGCCGCGCAGGCTGAAGCGGTTGCCCGGCGCGCCGGCGCCATTGCGCACGTAGGTGCCGTTGCCGGCCGCGTCGAAGATCAGGTCGAAGAACACCGGCGAGTCCAGCACCGTGCCGCCGGCCTCGGGCGAGTTGATCCACAGGAACATCTGGTGGGCCCACTTGTAGAAGTCGCAGGCGCTGGGCGACTCGGGAAAGGCCAAGCTGTCCGCAAACTTCACGTCGCCGCCGGCGGCAATGCGTCCGTCCTCGAACCAGGTGCCGAACTCGCGCGCCGAGATCGAACAGCTCGACTGCACGTACTGCAGGCCATCCGGGGCGACGCTCGGCCCGGCAGTGGCCGCCGCGCTGGCGCTGAGGCTGCAGGCGGCAAGAAGGGCGGCAAGCAGAGGTGTCTGCGGCTTCGACATGGCGGTTCTCCCGGAATAGGTGGGGGCGGGCCGAGTGTGATCGGCGTCACCAAACTAAGCCGTCGAGCGCTGGCTCTGCCAGCTGTCAGATCTGACACTTGCGGTGCGCTGGCCCCGCCTGCGGCCTCCCGCGGTCGTGCACGGGGGCCTCGTGTGGATCGACAGGCTCCTAGAACTGCCCGCGCTCCACGCCCTCGCGCCAGCGCGAGGGGTCGGGCGCCCACTCGCCCTCGCCGAGCATGGCCGCGGCCAGATCGGCGATGCGAAAGCCGAGCTGCGGCTCGGCGCCGACGCCAGCGTCGCCCTGGTGGGCGTGGCGCACGAAGGCGCGGAACCGGTCCTCGGCGCGCGCCGCCCGCCCGGTGAGGTGGCGGGCGAGGTCGTAGGACAGCAGGTTGCCTTCGTCGGTGCGCAGGAAGGACTTGCCCGACCAGAACTCCTGGATGGTGTCGGCGTCCCAGAAAGCCGCGTGTTTACGCACCATCTCGTTCGGGTGGTAGAGCTGGGCCGAGGGCGCGAACAGCTGCGGAAACAGCGCGGCCTCGGTGTTGGTGGCCAGGCCCTCGTTGAGCCAGGCCGGTATCGGCAGGTGGCTCACCAGGCAGTGCGTCAGCTCGTGGGCGACGGTGGGCTGCATCTGCGCCATGCCGCCCTCGAACATCGCGAAGTGCCCGTAGCCGGCGTTGACGAACATCCCTGAGGACAGCGCGAACTCGCCTTCCTCGGGGTAGTAGTGGCTGATGTAGCGGTAATAGTCGTCCTCGCTCGCGAACACCATCACCGCGTGCTTGCCGTGGCCGGCGTCGCTGGCGATGTCGCCGAGGTTGCGCCGAATCCAGCGGTGCACGTCCTGACAGAACTGCAGGAACACCTGCGCCGGCCGATCTGCCAGGTTCGACAGCAGCAGGAAATCGGGGCTCGAACGCAGGCGATAGTCGCCCGCGAGTTCGCGACCTGTCGCCAGCAGCCAGTGCGCGGCGGCGGCCGTCCACCAGTCGTGGCGCGCTGCATCGGTGAGGTCGGCGGGCTCCTGCAGCGCGAGCCGATCCCAGTCGGGCAGCGGCAGCGTGGTGCCGCTGCGCCACGGCATGGGCACGGCCGCGAAGTGCTCGGGCGTGGCGATGGCGCCGGTCGCGTCCAGTGCGGCCGCTGCGGCGATGGAAGATCGGGGCAGCAGGGAAGAAAGCAGACGCTTCAACATGGAGAGCTCGATCAGAGTGAAAGCACGCAGGGCCGCGCGTCGCGATCGGCAGCGCGACTTGGCCGGCATTGCTGCGGCGCCAGTGTAGGGGTAGGAGCGGGTCTCTCCACGGCTGGGGCGCTGTGGCTGCGGCAGCGCCGTCGACACCGGCCTGCCGCGCCAGTCCACAAGCGCGACCGGCAGGGCGCAACTGCGCCCGAAGGCTGCAGATATTCCAAGCGGTATGGCCGGAATCCCGCGCATGACACCGGTGGCAGGTTCCGGCATCTTCCTCCGATTGAACTCAGGCGATGCCAGGGACGAGCCCATGCACACACGACGCGAACTGTTGAAGACGGCCGGCCTTGGCGCGCTGGGGCTCGGCGCTGGGGCGCTGGCCGCTGAGTCCTTCGCTGCAGACGCTGTGCCCAGCGCGAACACGCCCGCGGCGGGCATCGACCGCGCACAGGCCGCCAGCGAAGGCGCGAGCCGGCGTGCGCTTGCCGCCGACCTCGACTGCGCGCCGCAGAACCCACCGCCGGCCTGGGCGCGCGGAATCGAGAACCAGCGGCGCGCTGATCTTGGCGACGGCCGCTACCTCAACCCCATCGTCTCGGGCGATCGGCCCGACCCGTCGATCGTCAAGGACGGCGACGACTACTACATGACCTTCTCCAGCTTCGAAGCCTATCCGGGCCTCTTGATCTGGCACTCGCGCGATCTGCTGAACTGGCAGCCGATCGGCCCGGCGCTGACCCGCAACATCGGCTCGGTGTGGGCGCCGGAACTGATCAAGCACCAGGGGCGCTTCTACATCTACCTGCCGACCAAGCAGACCGCGGCCCCGGGCTCGAAGACCAGCAGCTGGGTGATCTACGCCGACGACATCCGTGGGCCATGGTCCGAGCCCATCGACCTGGATGTGCCGAACCACATCGACCCCGGACATGCCTTCGGCGAGGATGGTTCGCGCTGGCTGTTCCTGTCAGGTGGCGATCGCGTGCGCCTTGCCGACGACGGGCTCTCGCGCATCGGTGAGCCCGAGCACGTCTACGACCCCTGGCGCTACCCGCCGGACTGGGTGGTCGAAGCCTTCGCACCGGAGGGCCCGAAGATCACCCGTCGCGGCGAGTACTTCTATCTGATCACCGCGGTCGGCGGCACCGCCGGCCCACCGACCGGGCACATGGTGATCGCGGCGCGCGCGAAGTCGATCCACGGGCCTTGGGAGCACCACCCGCGCAACCCGCTGGTACGCACCCGGTCGGCGGCGGAGCAGTGGTGGTCGCGCGGCCACGCCACCCTGGTGGAAGGGCCGAAGGGTGACTGGTGGGGTGTCTACCATGGCTACGAGAACGGCTTCTGGACGCTGGGACGGCAGTGCCTGCTGGCGCCCGTGCAGTGGAGCGAGGACGGCTGGTTCGACTTCGGCGGCGGCGATCTGTCGCAGCCCTTGCCGGCGCCCAGCACGCCTGCGCCGGGCCGCGATCTGCCCCCGCACGGCATGGCGCTGTCAGATGACTTCAGCGCGCTGCGCTACGGCCTGCAGTGGAGCTTCTTCCGCCCGGCGCCTGACGAGGCCGAGCGTCTGCGCGTCGACGATCGCACCCTGCATTTCGCGGCCCGCGGCAGCGCGCCGTCGAGCTCACCGCCGCTGCTCTGCGTGGTCGGTGAGCAGGCCTACGAGTTCGAGTGCGAAATCGAAATCGATGAAGGCGCCGTCGCCGGCCTGCTGCTGTGGTACGACGACCGGCTGTACTGCGGGCTCGGTTTCGACGCTGAGCGCTTTGTCACCCACCAGTACGGCGTCGAGCGCGCGCGCCCGGCCAACCCGCACGGGCGCCGCCTGCACATGCGCGTGCGCAACGACCGCCACATCGTCACCTTCGACACCTCCGACGACGGCCGCCACTGGACCCGCTACGACCGCGGCATGGAAGTCTCCGGCTACCACCACAACGTGCGCGGCGGCTTCCACATGCTGAAGCCCGGGTTGTATGCGGCCGGGCAGGGCGAGGCGCGGTTCCGCGGGTTCCGCTTTCGCGCGCTGGACGCGGCCTCGCGCGCCTGAGCACGAGCGCAGCGGCGCGGCGCCGCGGTGATCGGACGCCCGCCGCTTCCGGGTTCGGGCAACGCTGAAGAACTCAGCCTTGTCGCGCGCCATCGAGGGCGCGCCCGCGGATCGAGCACGCAAGCGCTTGATCCAGCCTAAGCGAGTCCGGACATGGGCTGGACTCGCCATCACTGATCAAGGCCAGGAGGGGCTGGATCCGTGTTGACGTAGAGTGCGGTGCTTCGCCAGATCAGGGGAAGGCGCATGACACAGGGCTGGGACGCATCCGCGCAGGCCTGGATCGAGGTGATCGGCAGCGAGGGCGACTGGGGGCGCCGCTATGTGCTTGACGCGCCGATGCTGCAGCGGGCGCGCGGGCGCGGTTTTCAGCGCGCGGTCGATATCGGCTGCGGCGAGGGCCGCTTCTGCCGGATGCTGAAGGCCGAGGGCACGGACTGCATCGGCATCGATCCCACGCAGGCCCTCATCGAACACGCGCGTCGACGCGACCCGCAGGGCGACTACCGCATCGCCGGCGCTGAGGCGCTGCCGCTGCCGGAGGCGAGCTGCGACCTCGCCGTGTACTACCTGTCGCTGATCGATATCGCCGAACTCGATGCCGCGCTGGCCGAGGCGCATCGCGTGCTGAAGCCCGGCGGCAGCCTGCTGATCGCCAACCTGCAGGGTTTCAATACTGCTGCGGTGGGCCAGGGTTGGAGCCGCGAGCCCGACGGCAGCCGCCGCTTCTGCATCGATCACTACCTGCAGGACAGCGTCACCTGGATCGCCTGGCAGGGCATCCGCATCGCCAACCACCATCGACCGCTTCAGCGCTACATGCAGGCGCTGCTTTTGCTGGGGTTCGAGTTGCGCCATTTCGCCGAACCTCCCCCCGTTGGCGTCGAAGGCGAAAAGGCCGACCGCTACCGGCGCGCGCCGAGCTTTCTGGTGATGGAGTGGCAGCGCCGTTGAACGCGGCCCTTGGGCGCGCGAGGGTTTCCAGCGCGCATCCTGCCGCGTGGGCCACCGTGTTCCGGGGTCCTGCGCGCAGGTCGGGCTGAGGCTCGCGCTGCGCCAGGCAAGGGCCGCGGACGCGGGGCCCGCCTCGCGTCTCAGGGGTAGGCGTAGCGAAGGCTCACATCCAGCGCCGGGTCGTCGTAGCCGAAGTCCGCCGGCAGCACGCCGCCGCCTGCACGCCCGACGGACACGCGACCGATCGGGTGGCGTCCGCCGTTCCAGTACTGGCGCGTGGCGAAGCGCAGCGCCGGCTGCAGCCCCGCTGGATCGAGCACGGCCACGCTCAACACGTACTCGCCGGGCGCCACGTTCGGAAAGAAGGTCTGCGCCACGCGGTGCGTGGCGGGGGGTGTTCCCCAGCCGATCGGCTGCGAGGACCAGCCAGCGGCGACTGCCTGGCCCGGCCACAGGGCGATGCTCTCGAAGCGCGGGGGCGTCCAGTCGCTGCCGGGGGTCCAGCGCCGGATGTCGAGGTTGGAGAACGTGGCTTTCCACGCGATCGCGCGGGTGGCCGGATGGTGTAGCGCCACCTCCACCGGCCAGCGGTAGTAGAACGGCGCCGAACCCTCGTTCCTCACGGCAAGCTCGACGCGGAGACCGCGGGTTCCGACCTCGGCATCGAAACCGACGCGATCCAGCACGAAGCGGTAGCCCATCACCCGCTGCAGCTGCTCCGCACCGGCGCGCGCGGCGGGGTCGTTCTGGTCGTAGGCGGAAATCCAGCGCAACTGCGTGCCGTGCAGCCAGCGGATGGAATTGATCAGGAACTCGCGATGCACGGCGTTCGACACGCTGGCCGTGGGGTCGAGGCCCGGCTGGGTTTGCCACGCGCCCCAGTCATAGGCCACTTCGCCACCGATGTAGGTGTGCAGATACAGCTGATGATCGCGGTTCAGCTCGGCGATGCGGTCGCCGTTGCCCCACATCTGCTGGTAGTGCCCCCAGCTGTCCCAGTACACGCCCATCCCCAGGCCCTGGAATTCCGACCACGCATGTCTGACGGAGACCTTCTTGTCCGGGAACGCGTTGCGGAAGGCTTGGCCGACCAGGGCCTGCATCCCGGGCGTCGGGCTGGGCGAGTGGTGCTCGCCCCACTTGCCGAAGATGCCGAGCTCGACGAAAGCTACGCGTGGATCACTGTTCCAGGCCTGGCCGAGTCGCTGCACCAGCCGCGTCACCCGCGCCTGGAACTGCGGGCTGCTGTAGTCATCGGTCTGCATGTCCTCGGGCCAGTACTTCTGGTGGTCCTGGCTCCAATGCAGATAGACCCGCGGGATGAACTTGACGTTGTTCGCCGGGCCATCGGCGAACTGCTGGTGACTGACCTGCAGGATGCGCTCGAGGCCATCCGATTCGCGGTTCTCCAGTTCGTTCCAGCGGAAGTAGACGTGGCGCGTGCTGGCCCAGGGATGCCCGATCGAGTGGGTGAAGCCCTTCATCGGATTGCGCAGTGCGCGGTCGTAGTAGGCGGGCGTGCTTCGGGTCAGCTCGAAGTCGTCGAAGAAGACCTCGGTGGGCTGGCCGGCCGCCCTGCTGGCGTCGGCGTTGCCGGCGGGAGACAGCAGCAGTGCGAGCAGCATCAGGGCGGACATGGCGCTTCCCCTCGGGCGGTAGCGGGCCGGCACCCTAGCGGCTCGCGTCTGGAGTCTGCACCCTAGATTTTGAAAATGTGTGAACTGGGCTCGGCGCTGCGCACCCGGGCCTCCGTTTCAGGCCGAGCCGAGTTTCCATCGGGAGCGGCGGGTGCAGCGCAGGCGTAGCGCCCCGCGCCCGTGACGCTGAAGTGCGATGCTTGCCGGACTCATCATGGAGCCCTCGCGATGGACTTCTCCCAACGCAGCAGCAGGCTCTGGCCTTCGCTGCCAGTTTTCGTGCTGGTACTGCTGACCGGGTGCGCCTCGGTCGCGCCTCGTGGCGACCTTGCAAGGGAGGCAGCGACCGGGGGCGAAGCGATGGTGGCCGCCGCCGATTCGCTGGCGGTGGAGAGCGGGCTTGAGATCCTGCGTGCGGGCGGCAGCGCAGTGGACGCGGCGATCGCGGTGTCGATGACGCTCGGTCTGGTTGAGCCGGAATCGTCCGGTATTGGCGGGGGCGGCCTGCTGGTGCACTACCGATCCCGCGATGGTGCGATCGAAGCCTACGACGGCCGCGAATGGGCGCCGATGGGCGCGCGGCCGGACATGTTCCTGCAGGCCGATGGCCAGCCCATGCCCTTCGAGATCGCCCAGGCCAGCGGGCTGTCGATCGGCACGCCCAGCCTGGTGGCGATGCTGGCGATGGCGCACGAGGCGCACGGCCGGCTGCCGTGGTCGCGGCTGATGCAGCCGGCGATCCGGCTCTCCGAAGAGGGCTTCCTGATCGGTCCACGGCTGGCGCGCAGCCTGCAGACCTGGCGCGCCGCCATCGCCGCCGACCCGCAGGCGCGGGCGATCTACCTGGACGAAACGGGTGAGCCCTGGCCGCAGGGCCATCGCCTGCGTAACGCCGAGTACGCGCGCAGCCTGCGCGCAATCGCCGAGCAGGGCCCGCGCGCACTCACCCAAGGGCGCATCGCCGACGAAATCATCGCCGCCGCGCAGCGCCAACCGCGCGCCGGCAGCTTGAGCCTGGACGATCTCGTGGCCTTTGCGCCGCGCCGTCTTGCGCCGCTGTGCGCGCCCTTCCGCGCCCATCGCGTCTGCTCGGTGCCCTCGCCGAGTTCGGCCAACGCCATGCTGTCGATCCTCGGCCTGTATGCGCGTGCGCGGCCCGCACCCGAGGGGCCGCAGACCATCGACGACTGGGCGGCGTTCGTGTGGGCGAGCCGCTTGTCCTACGTCGATCGCGACCACTACATGGCCGACGACCGCTTCGTCGAAGCGCCCACTGCGGCGCTTGTCGCGCCCGACTATCTCGATGCCCGCGCCGCGCTGATCGATCTGCGCGCCAGCCGCGATGCGATCCCAGTTGGCGCGCCGGCCGGCGAAGCCCTGCGCCAGCGCTGGGGCAGCAGCGCGATGCAGGAGAACGGCACCACGCATCTCTCCATCGTCGATGCCGAGGGCAATGCGGTGGCGCTCACCGCCACCATCGAATCCGAGTACGGCGCGCAGCGCATGGCCGGCGGCTTCTGGCTCAACAACCAGCTCACCGATTTCTCCTTCGAGCCGGTGATCGACGGCAAGCCGGTCGCCAACGCCGTCGCCCCGCGCAAGGCACCGCGCTCGTCCATGTCGCCCTCGATCGTCACCGATGCCGACGGCAGGCTGGTGCTGGTCACCGGATCGATGGGCGGCAGCACCATCATCGCCTCGGTCGCCCGCAGCATCATCGGCGTGATCGACTGGAATCTCAGCCCTCAGCAGGCCCTGGCCACGCCGGCACTGTTCGCCCGTACCCGCACGATCGAAGCCGAACGCGGACGCATGCCGGCCGCGATCATCGAGGCCCTGCGCGCGCTGGGCTGGAACGTGGTCGAGGCGGATCTGTACAGCGGCACCCACCTGATCCATGTCACGCCGCGGGGCCTGGTCGGCGGGGCGGATCCGCGGCTGGAGGGACGCGCACTGAGGATCGAGGCCTTCACGCCCTGAGCCTGCAGCGCGGTCTCCACGCTTGGAGCTGCTGCCTTCGCGCGGGCGGACCGCCGCAGGCATGGGCCGCCCGGATCGAGGCCACGGAGCCGTGCTGCCGATCGTCGGCTGCGCCTTGCTTCGCCCGTGGGCACACCAACACACTGCGCCCGAACGATTCCCTGGAGTGCTCATGGCGCGAATGCGTGTGTCACGGAGTGCGCTCGATACGCTGGCAGGGGCCGCCCGGCTGCAGGCTTCGCAGAGCGCACAGCTGCTCGCCGCCGCGGGGGCCTTGCCCTCCGCCACCGAGTGGCGCGCTGCGCTGAGGCGTTTCGCGCTTGCAGCGGGTGCGCTCGCGCTGGGCTTCGGTGCCGTGTTTTTCATCGCCGCCAACTGGTCGATGCTGTCTCCGGCCGGCCGGCTCTGGCTGCTGCAGGGGCTGTTCGCCCTGTCGATGGCCGCGGCCCTGTGGCGCCCTGCACCCCATCACGTCGGCCGAGCTGGGCTGCTGCTGGCCTTCATCGGCGTGGGCGCGCTGTTCGCCCTGTTCGGGCAGACCTTCCAGACCGGCGCAGACGTCCATGAGCTGTTCGCGATGTGGGCACTGTTGGCGCTGCCGCTGGTGTTCGCCGCGCGCTGGTCGCTGGTGACGGCCGCGTGGCTGCTGGTCGGCAACACCGCGCTTGCCCTGTTCTGCGGCGTGGTGCCGGGGCAGCATCCGCTGTGGCTGCTGCTCGGCTTCGGCGAGCACAGCTGGGCGCTGCGTCTGCTGATCGCCATGCTGCCCAACCTGCTGCTGTGGGCGGTCGCCGAGTGGCGGGCGACCCGCGATCCACCGATCGATGCGTTGCTGCCGCGCTGGCTGCGCCGCCTGCTGCTGGTGGCGGGGCTGGGCTACGGGACTCTGGCGGCCTGCGTGACCATCGTCGACGGCCGCGACGTGGCGCCCACCGTCCTGGGGTATCTGTGCGCGGCTGCCGCGGTTGCGGCGCTCTGCTTCCACAGCCGACGCGAGGCACTCGGCCCGGTCACGCTGGCCGCCAGCGGCGTTCTGCTCGGTCTTGCGGTGCTCGTTCGGGTCATGCCCGACGGCGGCGATGAGCTGGCCCTGCTCCTGCTGCCGCTGTGGGTGGTGGCCTCGTCGGCGGTCGCTGGCCTGCTGCTGGTGCCGCTGGTCCGGCGCTGGGAGGGCGACACCCATGAAGCCTGAAGCACACGCGGACGCGCGCGAGGCGCTGTGGCGATGGCTGGTCGAGCGCGACTTCGCCCACGGTGATATGCCGGCGTCCGCGGTGGGTCCGGTCTGGTATCTGGGCCTGATGCTGGGCGCAGCGGCGTGGTTCGCCGGCCTGCTGCTGATGCTGGTGACCGTGCTGGTGTGGAACGTCAGTGGCGCCGGGTCGCTGCTGCCGCTGGCCCTGCTGTGGGGCGTCCCCGGACTGTGGCTGCTGCGGGTGGAGGGCCTCAGCGTGTTTCCCTGGCAGCTGGGCCTGGCGCTGCTGGTGGCCGCCGAATGCGCCGCGGTGGCGGCGCTGGGCAGCGCGCTCGATCGAGCCGAACCGACCCTGTTCGCCAGCGCTCTGCTGTTCGCAGCCCTCACTGCCGTTGCCGCGCGCCCGGCGGCGCGCGTGCTGAATGCGCTGGCGGCCTGCATCGCCTGGGTCATGGCTCTGCGCTGGAGTCTGCTCGGGGAGCCTTGGCTGTACTGGCGCGCGGAAGCTCCGCCGTCGCTGCCGGCGGCGCTGCTGGTCTGGCTGCTGTGCTGGGGGCCGCTGCTGCTGGTCGCGGTCTGGATTGCGCGCAATGAGGCGCGCTGGATGGCCACGGTGTGGTCGGGCGTGCTGCGGGCCGCGTTGACCGGCATTCTTCTGGCGCTGGCCTTCGCCACTCCGCTCTCCGATCCATTGGGCGGTCTTGTGCTGCGCGAGAGCGACGGCAGCCGCGACTGGCTTGCGCTGTGGCCACTGCTGTCCCTGCTCGCTGCCGGGGTGGCGGCCGCGGTGGCCTTCCAGCAGCGCGCGCGACTGCTGCTGGGTGCCTGCGTGCTGGGCCTGCTGGTGCACGTGGCGAGCTTCTACTACGCGCTGGGCGTGAGCCTGCTGGCAAAGTCGATGGTGATGCTGCTGATGGGGCTGGCGCTGCTCGGCCTCGCCTACGTGCTGCGCGAGGCCGACACATGAGCGATGGAACCGAACGCAACCCGCGCCCGCTATCCGGGCAAGCGACTGCCGAACCTGAGTTGGCCTGGGCCCGCGGCTGGACCCTGCTGGCGCTGGTCCTCGTGCTGGGCGCGCTCAATGCGGCCTGGGCCAGCAAGGCCGCAATCATCGAGCATGGCCGCGAGGTGCTGGTGCCGCTGGCGCCTCTGGACCCGCGTTCGCTGATGCAGGGCGACTACATGGCGCTGCGGTTCGCCCTGACCGACCAGATCGAGCAGGCGCGCGCCGGCGGCGCCGCGCCCTCGGACCCGACGGGGACAGCGCACGAAGGCGCGTTCGGGCGGGCGCCGGTCAAGCTCGATGGGCGCGGTGTGGTCGAGCTGGACTGGTCCACTTCACAGCCCGAGCTGGTGTTGCGCTATCGCCTGCGTCATGGCCGGGTCTGGCTCGGCACGAATGCCTTTTTCTTCGAGGAAGGCGAAGCCGAGCGCTTCAATCCGGCGCGCTTTGGCGTGTTCCGGGTGGATCCGCGCAGCGGCGAAGCGGTGCTGGTGGCGCTGGCGGATGAGGCCGGCCAACGGCTGTAGTGTGTCCGTGTGCCGTGTGCCGTGGTGATGCCTTGATCGCGTGGTCAGCGATCGCGGGTTCCCGGTCGGAAGACCCACATGGATGGGCCCTGGCCACCATCGCCCACTGAGGTCGGCGGGAAACTTCGCGGAGAGCTTTGGTCCCTGCTGCCCCGACCTCTCTGCCCCGAGGGGAAAAGGGAGCGAAGCACGTATAGGAGGCCCTGGCCCAGCATGGCCGTGTCGCTTGACCCTGTGCCAGGCGGGCGACCGTCAATCGCACTGAGCGCCCGCGCGATCGCCGGGCTGCGCGATCCGAGTGTCAGCCCGCAGCGCCGAGCGGCAGCACTGCATCGACCGCGCACAGCCACAGCCGATCGCGCGGGGCAGGCTGCACAGCATGGCCGCCGGTGAAGGCGCTGAAGGCGGGCAGCACCAGGCGCTGATCGCGCAGCCAGAACACGGGCAGCCGGGGCGGCAGACCCGGCTGGCGCAGGCGCAGCACCGGATGCAGATGCCCGCAGAGCACCCGTGCTTGCGCGGTCGAGGTGTGCGCTGAAAGCGCTGTTTCGGGCGGCTCGTGATGCAGGCTGAGCGGGCCGCAGCCGCTGCCCTCCGGCAGCAGCTCCACGCCTTCGAAGTCGTCGGCGCCGCGCAGCGCGCGATCGTGGTTGCCCAACACAGCAGCGAAGCGCAGGCCCGCATGGCGATCGAGGAAGTCGCGCCACTGCTGACGCCAGTGGGCATCGGAGGGAAGCGGGCCGTGGATCAGATCGCCCAGCACGATCAGCTGTTGCGGCTGATGGCGTTCGATGAGTGCGGACAGCCGAGCGAGATCCTGGGCGGTGCCGCCGGCGGGCAGGGCGATGCCGGCGCGGCGGAAGGCGTCGCCCTTGCCAAGATGCAGGTCGGCCAGCAGCAGGGTGCTGAGCTCGGGCACATGGGCGGCGCGCTCGGGCAGCAGTTCGAGCCGAAGGTCGCCCAGCGCCAGCCCAGCGGATCGGCCTTCCATTGCGCCGGTTTCTGTTCCTTCAGGGCGCATGGGTGCCGCCGTCCTCAGAGAGATCCACCTTGCACGCCTCGGCCGCCGTCCGATTGATGCGCGTGGTGCTGCGTGCGCGCGCAGGCCGGTTGGCGCGCGCCTCCAGCGCGTCCGCGGCGCGCTCGATGCGGGTGCGCCAGTCCTCGCTGCTGAGTGCGCCCTTCTGGGTCTCGGCCCACAGCGGAAACGACAGCGGCGTCAGTGTGTCGGGTGGGCACAGCTGCAGGCGCTCACCGGCGATGCCTTCGAGCAGGGCGCCGAGCTGGGGCAGGGCGAGTTCGCCGTCCAGCACTTCGCGCTCGGCGAGCTTGAGCAGCAGGTGCTCCGGGTCGAACTGGCGCAGCACCTCGTAGATCAGGCTGCTGGAGGCCTGCAGCTGGCGCATCGATCGCGCCGCGCGGCCGGGCTGATTGGGCGGCAGCAGACCGGCGATGCGGGCGATGTCGCGGAACTGGCGCTTGGCCAGCTCGGCGAGATTGAGCGAGGCGCGCACGTCGCGTTCGAGCTGCTCCGGCGACAGCAGACTGCGCAGCAGCGGCTCGTCGATGTCGGCGCGCGGCGCGATGCCCAGCAGCAGGCCGTAGTCGTTGGCGGCGAAGCGCACGCTGGCGGCGCGCTGCTGCGCATAGCGCGCGGCCAGCAGCGCGGCTAGGCCTTCGTGCAACAGCCGCCCGGCGAACGGGTACAGGGCCAGCAGCAGGCCACCGCGCTCGGGGATCGCTTCGACCAGCAGCGCATCGCGCTTCGGCAGGGCCGACAGCCGCGACTGCAGGGCCAGCATCGGCCGCGCGGCCTGCATTTCCGCACTCGCGTACTCGCCGTCGGCCAGCAGCGCGCGCACCTCCGCGCCGAGAAGCGTCGACAGCGGCATGCGCCCGCCCATCCAGCGTGGCACGCTGCCGCGCGCGCCGCTGGCCGTGCGCACGTAGGCGGTCATGTCCTTCAGTCGCACCAGCTCCAGCAGCTTGCCGGCGAACAGGAAGACCTCGCCGGGGTTCAGGCGGCCGATGAAGCTCTCCTCGACCGCGCCGAGATCGCCGCCGCTGACGAACTTCACCCGCAGCGCGCCGTCGCTGGTGATGGTGCCGATGGACAGCCGATGTCGCAGGGTCTGCCGCGGCTCGCGCAGCACGCGCAGATCGTCCTCGTCGCGCTCGACGCGGCGGAACTCGGGGTACTGCTGCAGTGCGCTGCCGCCGCGCTCGATGAAGTCGAGCACGGCGTCGAAGTCGCTGCGTTGGAGGTCAGTGAAGGCTGCGGTCGAACGCACTTCATCGAACGCAGACTCGGGCGCGAAGCCGCCGCCCGCGGCCAGGGTGACGAGATGCTGGGCCAGCACGTCGAGGCAGTGCTGCAGCGGCCGCCGCGCTTCGAGTTCGCCGCGCTCAAGCGCGCGCTGCGAGGCGGCGAACTCGACCAGCTCCAGACCGTGCGTGGGCACACACAGCAGGCGCGACTGCAGGCCCGGCGCGTGGCCGGCGCGGCCGGCACGCTGAAGCAGGCGGGCGAGGCCCTTGGGGCTGCCGACCTGGATCACCTGATCGACCGCAGGAAAATCCACACCGAGGTCCAGACTTGAGGTCGCGACCACACAGCGCAGGCGCTGTGCGCGCAAGCCCTCCTCGACCTGTTCGCGGATCGAACGGTCGAGCGAGCCGTGGTGAAGCGCGAGCGTGGCCTCGTCTTCGAGCCACACCGCCGACAGCGCGCGGTGCCACAGCTCGGCCTGGGCGCGGGTGTTGGTGAACAGCAGGCTTGAGCGTGCGGCGAAGATCCGCGGCAGCACTTCATCGAGCTGTGACAGGCCCAGATGGCCGGCGAAGGGAAAGCGTCGACCCTCGCGCGGCAGCACGGTGTCGATCTGTGGAGGCGGCTGATTCAACGCTTGCGCTGACACCTGCAGCAGTCGCGCGTCGGGCGACTGCGGGCAAAGCGTGCGCAGGGCTTCGTCGGCATTGCCGAGCGTGGCCGACAGGCCCCAGCGGCGCAGTTTCGGATTCAGCGCCTGCAGGCGCGCGAGACAGAGTTCCAGCAGCACGCCGCGCTTGCTGCCCAAAAGCTCATGCCATTCGTCGACGACGACGGCGGACAGGCCCGCAAGCACGTCGGCGGTGTCGGCGTAGCTGAGCAGCAGGGCCAGGCTTTCCGGCGTGGTGATCAGCACATCGCAGTCGCCGCGCCGTGCGCGGGCGCGTGCGCCGCTGCCGGAGTCGCCGGTGCGCAGCTCGATGCGCAGGTCGAGGCCGACGCCTTTCGATGCATTGCCCAGCGCTTCGCGCGTATCGGCGGCCAGCGCCCGCAGCGGGGTGATCCACAGCCAGCGCAGACGTGGCTTGGACAAGGGATTGCGCAGCGCTTCAATCAGCGCGCCACCGAATACGGCCAGCGTCTTGCCGCCGCCGGTGGGGGCCAGCAGCAGGCCGGAGTCGCCCGCCTGCCAGGCGCGCCAGAGTTCGCGCTGGAACCCTTGCACCTGCCAGCCGCGCTGTTCGAAGAAGGCTTCGAGGCGCGCTTCCGCGGCGTGCGAGGGGAGCGCGTCGGGCGCGCTCTCCCGAGTGGATGTGACCCTTGCGCGCGGCAGCAGCGCAGCCCGCATAGGGTGGGTCTTGACCCACCGTGGCCGCGGTCTCTTGCCAGCGCGTAGATCGAGCCGCGCAGCGGCTGCCCGGCGAGCCTGCCTCGGAGTGTCAGCAGCGAGGCCAGCGTTGGGCTTTGGTGGGTCAAGACCCACCCTATGCGATGGCGGAGGCTCCATAGGGTGGGTCTTGACCCACCGTGGTTGCGATCTTTCCGTGTGCTGCACAGGCATCGGCCGAGCGATCGCGCACCGACCGTGCGGGCGCTTGTTCGGACCGTGGCGAGGGTGGAGCTTCGGTGGGGCAAGACCCACCCTATGGGCGTCGACGTCATGGAACGACCTCGCCCGATACCCGCGCCAATCGTTCGGCCAGACGACGAAGTTCTCCGAGCTGGTCGGCCTCATGCGCAAGCTTGTCGTCGCGCCAGCGCAGGATGCGCGGAAAGCGCAGGGCCACGCCGGACTTGTGGCGGCTGGACAGGTTCACGCCCTCGAAGCCCAGCTCGAACACCAGCTCCGCCTTGACCGAACGCACCGGCCCGAAGCGCTCCAGCGTATTGGCGCGGATCCAGCGGTCGAGCCGCTGGATCTCGGCGTCGTCGAGGCCGGAATAGGCCTTGGCGATGGGCAGCAGTTGCTCCCCGTCCCACAGGGCGAAGGTGTAGTCGGTGTAGAGGGTGGCGCGGCGGCCGTGGCCGGCCTGGGCGTAGATCAGCACGGCGTCGATGCTCAGCGGATCGAGCTTCCATTTCCACCAGGCGCCGCGCTTTCGTCCGGGCTGCCAGGGGCTGTCGGCGCGCTTGAGCATCAGGCCCTCCACGCCGCGCTCGCGGGCGCTGGCGCGCAGGGCTTCGGCGGCATCCCAGTCCTGCACATCGACCCGCGGTGAAATGCCCAGCGTCGGCAAGGTGTCACCGAAGGCTCTGGCAGAGGACGCGGGTGCTGGCAGGATGTGTGCGCCGTCAGTCGAGGCTGCGCGGAGGTCGCTCACGTCCAGAGCGCTAGCGTGTGCGGAAACGCCCTGCGTCTGCAGCTCGGCTGAGCTCTCGACGCGTGCTCGCACCTGCGCTGTCGCATGGGCACTTCGCCGTTCGCCGAGGCTCAGGTCGGCGGCTTGCGTCTGCGCATCCGCGCCGGGGCGCTGTCCAGTGGTGCTCTCGATCAGCAGACCTTCAAGCGCGGCTCGCCGCTGCGACAGGGGCGCTGCGCGCAGGTCTTCCCCGCGCACGAACAGTGCGTCATAGGCCAGAAAGCGCAGCGGGCATTCGGCCAGCAGTTTGGGCCCGGGCTTGAGCCGGTTGATGCGCTTCTGCAGC
>JBKCVA010000005.1:0-12934 GCA_046318115.1 Lysobacterales bacterium
GACAACCGCTGCGTGATCTTCGAAACCAACGAGATCAGCTGGCACGGCTTCGAGCGCATTGCTCTGCCGGAGGCGCGTCGTGAGCTGTCGCGGCGTTCGATCGCGCTGTACTTCTACACGCTGGAGCGGCCTGCCGAGGAGTTGGCTGACTCGCATTCGACCATCTATGTCGACCGTCCGCTGCCGGATCGCTTCGCCGCTGGACACACGCTGAGCGAGGCCGATGCGCAGGAGCTGAGCCAGCTGATAGCGCGACGCGATCAGCACATTCAGCGCCTTTATCGCGATGTTGGCCGCATCACCACCGAGCTGGATGAAGCGCGCGCCCTGCTGGCGAGTTCGCGTCTGGGCCGTGCCATCGGCCTGGCTCGCAGGGCCTGGGTGCGCTTCAAGCGCTGACCGCGTACTGCTGTGATCTCAGCCGCGTGGTTCCCGCCCGGGCGCGAGTGCGCCCGAGCCACGGGTTCGCGGAAGCGCCTGCTACAGCTTGAAGCGGGCCACTGCATCGGCCAACTGATTGGCCTGCTCTTCGAGCGTGCGCGCGGCAGCGGTGGCTTCTTCGACCAGTGCGGCGTTCTGCTGGGTCGCGTCGTCCATCGCGGTGACGGTGGCGCTGACCTGCTCAATGCCGGCGGTCTGCTCGGCCGAGGCGGCGCTGATCTCGCCCATGATGTCGGTGACCCGTTTCACCGCTGACACGATTTCGGCCATGGTCGCCCCGGCGGAGTCGACCAGTTGGCTGCCGCTACCCACGCGTTCCACCGTGTCGGAAATCAGCTGTTTGATCTCCTTTGCCGCCGCCGCCGATCGCTGGGCGAGCGAACGCACCTCCGAGGCGACCACCGCGAAGCCGCGCCCTTGCTCGCCGGCGCGGGCGGCCTCGACCGCTGCATTGAGCGCAAGGATGTTGGTCTGGAAAGCGATGCCGTCGATGACACCGATGATGTCCTCGATCTTGCGTGACTGCGCGTTGATCTCGCCCATGGTGTCGACCACCCGGCGCACCACGCTGCCGCCCCGCTCGGCGACGTCGCCGGCGCCGATGGCAAGCTGGTTCGCGGATCTGGCGTTTTCGGCGTTGCCGCGCACGGTGGAGGTGAGTTCCTCCATGCTCGCAGCGGTTTCCTCCAGCGAGGCGGCCTGCTGCTCGGTGCGCGAGGACAGGTCCGCGTTGCCGGCGGCGATCTCCGCGGCGGCTTGACGGATGGTCCTGCTCGCCGCGTTGATGCCGCCGATGGTTTCAGCCATGGCCTGGGCGGCGCTGTTGGCATCACTGGCAAGACGCGCGTAGACGCCCTGGTACTGACCTCGCATGCGCTCGCGCAGGTCGCCGCGGGCGAGCCCCTGCATCATCCGGCCGGCGTCATCGAGCACCTCGCCAAACAGCTGCACCAAGCCGTTGATGCCCTCGGCCAGCTGCTTCTGAAAGCCCTGCATCTGGGTGACGTCGATCCGATGCGCCGTGTCGCCGTCGCGGGCTGCCGCCAGTGCGCCATCCTGCATCTGGATGAAATTGCGCAGGCTGTGGCGCAGCGAATTGATGCTGTCGCGCAGCACCAGGAAACGCCCTTCGGCCTGCATTTCCAGGCGAGTGCCCAGATCGCCGGCGGCCAGCTGTCCGGCCGCGCGCGTGGTTGCACCCAGCACGTCGTCGAGCTGCTGGCAGGAACTGTTGATCGAGTGGGCGATCTGCAGGTAGCGACCACGCTTGTCCCCGGTTTCCACGCGCCGGGCAAACTCGCCTCTCGCGATCGTCTGCAGCACCTCGTCGACCTCGACAAGCGAGGTTTCGATTGAGGCGGCAGTCCGCACCACAGCGTCTGCGATGCTGCCCTCGGGAACCTTGCCCAGGCTGGCGATATTGGCCGACTCGCCCTCGGCGAGCTGCCTCGAGACCGAGATCAGGCGAGCTGGGCTGGCGCCGACCAGCTCGACCTCTCGCTGCAGGTAGCGCGCCATGATCACCAGCACGATGGTCTCGGCCACCACAAACAGTGCATGGATGACGACGATGATGAAGCCCGTGTCAGCTACGAACACCCAGACCGGTAGGCCCTGACGCTGCATGTAGTCGAAGGCGAGGTGGTGGACGGCGATGACCGCGGCGGCGAACACGATCGGGATCCAGTCGCGGTAGTACAGCAGAAGTGCCAGCAGCACGAAGATGCTGAAGTGCATCTCGATCATGCCGCGGGTCTGGTGGATGGTCAGGCCCGACAGCACCATGAAGGCCGCGGCGATGGTCAGACGCGTCGCCAGCGCGCCGTTGTTCAAAAGCACTTGGGCGGCGCAAATGCCCGCGGTGGGTACGCCAATCAGCAGAAAGCTTCCCCAGGTGCCTGTACCCATGGCCAATCCCAGCGAAAGCAGGGTCATGACGCCCACCAGCGCCAGCATGACGCGGTCGGCGTCGCGGCGCAGTTCTTCCAGATAGTTCAGCGGCGTAGCGCTCATCGTGGAGTCCGTTTCGAGTTCAGGTGTGGAGGTGGCGGCCATCGCAGGCGCAGGGCTCGTCGATCACCGGCGCCCACAGTGGCGGCGTGTCGCCGCCGGCATATGGCAGCACCAGTTCGACCAGACTCTGGCCGTTGCTGCAGTGCAGAGGGGATTCAAGCGGGCCGGCGAAGAGCAGCCGGCCTTTGGCGTTGAACAGCGCGGCACCGGTGGCTGAGGGCAGGAGCGCGTGGATGGCGTCACCGCTGCCGACAAGGTCTGCCTTTATGCCAGTGGCTTCTGCGAGACCCTGCAGACGCTCGCGCAGGCCGGCGTGGGCGGCGCAGGCGCAGCCGGAAGATGGGAGCAGGATCAGCAGGGGGCGCTGGAGTCGGCCTGCGCCCTGCACAGCACCCCAGGCTTCGATCGCTGCGACGCGTTGCGGGTCCGAGGCCACCTGGGCGCGCGCGTGCGCGGCACGCCCTTCGACCAGCCAGAACGCCCAAGCCATGGCCAGCAGCCAGCCCCCGAGCAGGGCATAGCCGAAAAGGAACTTCCAGCGAGCTTGGGATGAGGCGCCTGAGAAGGCCACGGGACTGGACGCAGTCGGGAGATTTCACCGATCTGCAAGCTTTGTACCCGAAACGATGACGCCTCTCGGTCACCTGCCGAAGGCGCGCGCGCAGCGGGAGGTGTATCGAGCCGCACCGTTCGGGGGGGCAATGGATCCGCGAGGCGGGCTCTGCGCTCGCGATCCTGGACTGCGTCACGCCGCGATGTGGCGTGAACGGCCCCATGACTGGATATCGGGACCCTCCGGCGATGCCGGAAGTCCTCGATCGTCCGTTCCGTCGGTTGTCAGCGCGGAGGTTCAGCGCGGACCGCGCGGCCCCTTGGGCTTGCCCTGCGGTCCGCGACCACCTGGGCCGTGTCCTTTGGGGCCGTGGCCGCCCGGTCGCGGGCCCGACGGCTTGCCGCCCGGCGAACCGCCGGGGCCGCCTGCCGGGCGACCGCCCGGCTTGCCGAATTTGCCACCGGGAGCGCCGGGTCGACCTGCACCACCGGGGCCGGGCCGTCCCGCGCCACCCGGGCCGCCGGGGCGGCCGGCCGGGCGGTTTTGCGGGCGCGCTGACGGGCTGGTGGTGGTCACCCCCTCCGGCACATACCAGCTGCGGAATTCGCCACTGGCGCTGGCGCCACCGGCGGCGCTGCTGTTGCCGCTGCGTACGCGCGGGCCGCCGCGGCCGCGGGCTTCGCCGCCCGGCGCGGTCAGGGTGTTGCCGTAGTTGTCCGGGCGCTTGGCCGCTGCGCGCGGGCCGCCGGGAGCGCCGGGGCCCGACTTGAACCCGCCCGGCTTGCCGCCGGGCTTGCGCTTGCCGCCGGGGCCGCCGGGAGCTCCCGGGCCGCCGCGACCCGGGCCGCGCCCGCGGCCGCGGGGGGCGTCTTCGCGGATGTTGTCGAAGGCGCGCAGTTCGCGGCCCTCGTCGCCGTAGGCGCCCTGGGTCCACGCCTTCTGCTCGCGTGCGGCCGGGCGATACTCGCTGGTCTTGGCCCGGCGCTGGCCGATCACCGGCTGCAGGGTGAGGCTTGCTTCCGGCGGCGGCAGGCTGAGGCTGGCGCGCAGCGCATCGACCTGTTCCGCCGGCAGCGGCTCGCTCATGCCGCGCTTCAGCAGACGCGGCAGCTCGACGCTGCCGTAGCGCACGCGCTTCAGGCGGCTGACGGTGAAGCCCACCGCTTCCCACATGCGTCGAACCTCGCGGTTGCGTCCTTCATGCAGGACCACGCGGAACCACGCGTGGCTGTCGCTGGAGCCAATGCGCTCGATCTCATCGAACTTCGCTTCGCCGTCCTCCAACTGCACGCCGCGCTGCAGCTGGCGTACGACTTCGTCACTGACCTCGCCGTGGATGCGGCAGACATACTCGCGCTCGACCTGGGTGCTGGGATGCATCAGCGCGTTGGCGAGCTCGCCGTCGGTCGTCAGCATCAACAGGCCGGTGGTGTTGATGTCGAGCCGGCCAACCGCGATCCAGCGCGCGTTCTTCAGCTTGGGCAGCTTCTCGAACACGGTGGCGCGGCCTTCGGGATCGTCGCGAGTGGTCAACTCGCCTTCGGGCTTGTTGTACAGCAGCACCTGAACCGGCTCGCTCTGGTTGCTGGCGACGAAGGCGCGGCCATCGAGCTCGACGCGATCGCCCGAGCCCACGCTGCTGCCGGTGGCAGCCACTTCGCCGTTGACCTTCACTTCGCCGCGGGCGATGCGTTCTTCCAAGGCGCGCCGCGAGCCGAGTCCGGCCGTGGCCAGCACCTTGTGCAGGCGCTCTTCGATGCGGGCGGTGCTGGCGCCTTCGCGCTTCAGCGACAGGACGCGGCGGGGTGTCTCACTCATGGAATCTGCTCCGGCGAAGTCTCGGACTCGCCCGTGGGGTCGGTGGTGTCTGTGGTGTCGGCAGCCACCCGCTCCTCGTCGAGGCGGGGGGTGGTGTCGAGATCGTTTTCGTAGGCATCGGCGTGCTGGGCGCCGTCGATGCTGTCGGGATCGTCAATTGCTGGCTCGGCGTCGGCTTGTGCAGCGGACACGTCCGCGTCGGCAGCGAACAGGTCGGCTGGCGATGCGCTCGTGTCCATGGCTCCGACCGCTGCCGCGGCCCTGGGGTCTGCCGCTGCCTGCGCTTCCGCTCGCGCTTCTGCGATTGATTCTGTGGCGGCGACCGGCCCGGCTGCGGCTTCGGAAGCCGGGTCTTCTGCATCCAGGGCTTCGGCAGCATCGCCGGCAGCGCCCGCGCCGGCGGGCAGCGCAGCCTTCGCGCGCGCGCCATCGAAGTCCAGCTCGGGCTCCAGGTCGGGCAGCTCCTGCAGGGCCGACAGCGGCGGCAGCTGGTCAAGGCTCTTCAGGTTGAAGTAGTCGAGGAAGGTGCGCGTGGTGCCGAACAGCGCGGGTTTGCCGGGCACGTCGCGGTGGCCGACCACGCGGATCCATTCGCGCTCTTCCAGCGTGCGGATGATCTGGCTGTTCACCGCCACACCGCGGATCGCCTCGATCTCGCCGCGGGTGATCGGCTGGCGGTAGGCGATCAGCGCCAGGGTTTCGAGCAGGGCGCGCGAATAGCGCGCGGGCTTCTCGGCCCACAGGCGCGAGATGTGCGGGTAGATCTCGGCGCGCACCTGGTAGCGGAAGCCCGAGGCGACCTCGAGCAGCTCGATGCCGCGGCTGGTGCTGTCTTCCTGCAGCGCGTGCAGCGCGCGGCGGATGTCGTCCGCAGGCGGCGCCTCGCCCTCGCCGAACAGGTCGGTGAGCTGGGCCACCGTCAGCGGCTGTGGCGCCGCGAGCAGGGCGGCTTCGAGAATGCGCTTGAGCAGATCGAAGTCCATGCGCGGGCTAGGGCTCCTCGGTGCGGAGTGGGGCAGGGGGCGTTGCGCGCTCGTCGGGGGCGTCGGCGTTCGTGTCGGTCTCCGCGAGGGCGGTGGTGACCGCAGGCGGCAGCTCGGGCATGTCATCCGCGAACGCGCCCTCGCCAGCTTCCGCGGTATCGCTGCCGTCGCTGCTGGGCAGGGCGTCGGCGGTCGCGGCCTCCGCGTCCTCGGCGCTGGCGGCCAGCGCGCGCACGAAGATCGGCGCCAGCGGGGCCTCCTGCACGATCTCAATGAGCATTTCCTTGGCCAGTTCGAGCATGGCGAGGAAACTCACCACCACGCCAAGGCGGCCTTCTTCGGCGCGAAACAGTTCGATGAAGGACACAAAGCGGCCGTGTGACAGGCGCTCCAGGTGCTCGCCCATGCGCGCACGCACGCTCAGTGCCTCGCGGCGGATGTTGTGGTGGCTGAACAGCTCGGCGCGCTTCAGCACATCGCGCAGGGCGAGCAGCATCTCGCGGAGATCGACGGGCGGGGGCAGGCGCACGGTGGCGCGGTCGCCGGTGTGGGCGTGCACCACTTGGGTGTCGCGCTCGATGCGCGGCAGGGCATCGATGTCCTGCGCGGCCTGGCGGAAGCGCTCGTATTCCTGCAGGCGGCGCACCAGTTCGGCGCGCGGATCTTCCTCTTCGCCCTCGGCGCTGGGCGGGCGCGGCAGCAGCAGGCGCGACTTGATCTCCGCGAGGATCGCGGCCATCACCAGGTACTCCGCGGCCAGCTCCAGCTTGATGTCCTGCATCAGGCCGATGTAGTCGATGTACTGGCGGGTGATCTCGGCGACCGGGATATCCAGGATGTCGAGGTTCTGCCGGCGGATCAGGTAGAGCAGCAGGTCGAGTGGGCCCTCGAACGCGTCGAGGATGACCTCCAGCGCGTCCGGCGGGATATAGAGGTCCTGTGGAATCTGCAGCACCGGCTGGCCACGCACCACCGCCAGCGGCATTTCCTGCTGCTGGGGCGGGCCGCTGTGGGACGGATTGGCGCTGGTGTCGGCGAGTGGCGCCGATTCAACGGACATCTTCTCGATGGATCCTGATGACTGCGTGGCGCGCTGCGCGCCTTGGCGGTGTGTCGGCCCCGGGCCATGCGGGCCGGGCGGACTTTAGGGGCGGATGACTCACGATCTCCGAGGATCGCGGCGAACCCGCCCAAGGTGCTTGCGGCGGCCCTGACCGCCTGCGGCCGTCCCCTCGGCCGGGCGAGGCGCGATGGCCTCGTCGGGTGCCGGCGTCCCGTTCAGCGCGTTCGCGCGCTGGATGAAGATCGGGAACACTGGCGAAGGCTTCGCTTCATGAATCGAGAAAGTCCACCGGCCCTGCGCCCTCGCGCACCAGAACCGGCACCTCGCCCGACAAGTCCACGACGCTGGTCGGCCCGGGAGGGCAATCCCCGGAATCCAGCATGAGATCGACATGGCGCAAGGCGTGTTCGGCCACTTCGAATGCGTCCTGACGGTCAGGCGAGGCCTCGGACGCGTCCGCCGAGAGCTCCAGACTGGTCGAGAGCAGGGGCGACCCCCAGGCTTCGAGGAGGGCCTGCAGCACCGGGTGATCCGGAATGCGGCAGCCGATGACCTTGCGCTTGGCCTGCTTGAACCGCCGAGGCAGTTCCGAAGACACCGGGAGGATGAAGGTGTAGGGCCCAGGAACCAGGGGCTTGACGATGCGGAACGCACTGTCGTCGAGCTTGGCCATCCGGCCGACTTCGCTCAGGCGGGCGCAGAGTAAGGTGAAAGGGTGCTTGCTGTCCAGCCCGCGCAGCTTCTGTACGCGCTCTTCCGCGCGCACCGCATCGACGGCCCAGGTGAACAGGTAGCCCGCGTCCGAAGGCGCGACCAGCAGGCCGCCGCGGTGGAGTGCATCCACGGCGCGCTGGATCTGGCGCGGCTGCGGGCTCACGGGATGGATTTCGATGCGATCGCCCATGGGGCTCCAGTTCAGTGGCGCGCCCGCAGGGACGCTCTGGCCCGAAGGCAGGCGTTTGAGGGGGCTAGGGTGAGCGCATATGATGCGCGGTCCATGCCGGGCCCGGATAGCCCCGCGCTTCTGCCGCCTTCGGCGACCGCAAGACCCGTGCCCGCCGGGGCTCGCTCCGTTCGATCTCCCAAGCACCGCGAGGACCGCGCCATGTGGTACCTGATCATTGGCTGTGACGCGCCTGAATCCCTGGCCAAGCGGCTGGAAGCGCGTCCCGCGCATCTCGCCCGCCTGCACGCACTGCGCGATGCGGGTCGATTGAAGCTTGCGGGACCACTGCCTGCTATCGATGCCGAGGATCCGGGCGAGGCGGGCTTCGTCGGCTCGGCCATCGTCGCCGAGTTCGAAGATTTCGCCGCCGCTCGCGACTGGGCACAGGGCGATCCCTACTTCGAAGCCGGCGTCTACGAATCGGTGCAGGTGTTGCCCTTCCGACCGGTGCTGCCATGAGCACACGTCTCGACGCCATCCGCGCCGCACTGGCCGCGCTCGAGCCCAGCCTGCTGGAAGTCCACGATGACAGCCACAAGCACGTCGGCCATGAGGGCGCGCGCGATGGCCGCGGTCACTTCTCGCTGCTCATCGTGAGTCCGAAGTTCTCGGGCTTGAATGCCATCGCCCGCCACCGAGCCGTTTATGCGGCAGTGGGCAGCCTGATGCAGACCGACATCCACGCCTTGTCCATGCGCGCCTATGCCCCCGAGGAGTTCCAGGGATGAACCCAGCACGCCTACGTCCGATTACAGTTGCCCTGTTCGGTGCTCTGCTCGTCGCCTGCGGCGGTGGTCAGGTCGCCGATGACGCCGGCCAGGCTCAGGTGCTGCAGCAAGTGCCGCAGGGGCCGATGGTCGCCGTGGTCAATGGCGAGAGCGTGACCCAGCCGGTCTTCGAGACCTTCGCCCGCGGCCTTGGCCTCGACATCGCCCAGCCCGAGCAACGTCAGCAGGCGCTGGACCGGCTGATCGAGACCCTGCTGCTGGCGCAGACCGGCCTGTCCGGCAGCGAGGCCGGCTCCGATTCGCTGAAGACCGAACTGGCCCTGGCTCGCATGCAGGTGCTGGCCGCGCACCAGCTGAATGCGCTGCGCAGCGAGGTGAAGATTGGCGAGGCCGAGCTGCGCGATTACTACGATCGCGAAGCCGGGCGCGCGGGCCAGTTCGAATACCAGGCCCAGCACATCCTTTACGCCGACGAGGCCGCAGCGGCAGCGGCGCTGGCCGAGGCGCTGGCGCCCGGCGCCGATTTCGATGCCTTGATGCAGAAGCATTCCTCCACTGCGGTGCAGGCCCGTGATCTCGGCTGGGCCAACCTCGCCCAGACCCCGCCGGAGTTCGCCGAGCTCCTCGGTCAACTGTCCGATGGCGAAGTCGCGCCGGTCGTGGTGCAGACCCGATTCGGCTACCACGTGCTGCGCCGCGCCGGCAGCCGGGCCTATCAGCCGCCGGCCTTCGAGCAGGTCCGCGCCGGCATCGAGCAGCAGCTGCAGCAGCAGGCCATCGCCGAGCGCGTCCGAGCGCTCCGCGCGGCCGCGCAGATCACCGCGCCCGGCGCCAGCGCGCCGGCGCCGCCGGCCCAGTAAGGCCACGTCAGAGGAACGCACCGGATGCGTCTGTCCACCATCAAGTTGGCGGGCTTCAAGAGCTTCGTCGATCCCACCACCCTGCACCTGCCGACCAACATGACCGGCGTCGTGGGGCCGAACGGCTGCGGCAAGTCGAACATCATCGACGCGGTGCGCTGGGTGATGGGCGAAAGCTCGGCCAGTCGCCTGCGTGGTGACAACCTGACCGACGTGATCTTCTCGGGCTCGTCGGGCCGCAAGCCGGTGGGCACCGCCACGGTCGAGCTGATCTTCGACAACAGCGACCACACCATCGTCGGCGAGTACGCGCAGTACAATGAGATCTCGGTGAAGCGCATGGTCAGCCGCGATGGCGCCAGCGCGTATTACCTGAACGGCACGCGCTGCCGTCGGCGCGACATTACCGATCTCTTCCTCGGTACGGGTCTGGGCCCGCGCAGCTACTCGATCATCGAGCAGGGCATGATCAGCCAGATCATCGAGGCGCGGCCCGAGGACCTGCGCGTCTACCTGGAGGAAGCCGCGGGCATCTCCAAGTACAAGGAGCGCCGCAAGGAAACCGAGACGCGCATGCGGCACACGCGCGAGAACCTCGACCGCCTGAACGACCTGCGCGAGGAAGTCGACAAGCAGCTGGAGCATTTGAAGCGCCAGGCCCGCCAGGCCGAGCTCTACCAGCAGCTGCGCGCCGAGCAGCGCGAGCGCGATGCGCAGCTGAAGGCCATGCTGTTTGGCGCGGTCGAACGCCAGCTCAGCGAACTGCGCGCGGGCCTCAGCGAAGAGGATCTGCAGCTCGAAGCCACGATCACCGAGCAGCGCCATGTCGAGGCGCAGATCGAGTTGACCCGCGTGCAGCAGGGCGAGGCCGGCGAAGCGCTGTCGAAGGTGCAGGCCGAGAGCTACCGCCTGAGTAGCGATATCGCCCGCGTCGAGCAGCAGATCCGCCACCAGGGCGAGCTGAGCCAGCGCCTGCGCCAAAGCAAGGCCGAAGCCGACGCATCCCACGCCGAAGTGCTGGCGCATATCGAAGAAGACGCATCGAAGCTGGCCGATCTCGATGCCGTCGTGCAGGAACTCGAACCCGCAGCCAGCGCAGTCGGAGAACAGCTGGCCGAGCGCGCCGACGCGCTGCAGGCCGCCGAGCGCGCGCTGAGCGACTGGCAGCGCAATTCCGACGCGCAGCGCCAGGCACAGTCCGAGGCCGCGCGCGCCGCCGAAGTCGAACGCACCCGCATCGACTACCTCGACCGGCAGATGCTCGAGCTCGGACGCCGTCGCGAGACGCTGACCGGCGAGCTGCAAGGCCTCGATGTCTCGGCGATCGAAGGTGCGCTCGAAGACGCGAAGGAGCAGGCCGAGGCGCAGCGCGCCCAGGTCGATGGACTGACTGCTGGCCTGGAAGCTCGCAAGCAGGCGGTGCTGGCGGTGCAGGAGAAGCAGCGCCTGAGCCAGGCGCAGCTTGCTGAGGTGCGCAAGGAGATCCAGAGCCAGCGCGGCCGCTTGGGCTCGCTGGAGGCCCTGCAGGCCGCGGCGCTGGGCCAGGAAAAGGGGGCGGTACTCGACTGGCTGCGCGCGCAGGGCCTGGAGCAGAAGCCGCGCGCCGGCAGCGTGCTCAAGGTCCAGCCGGGCTGGGAGACCGCGGTCGAGACCGTGCTCGGCAGCCTGATCGAGGGCGTGATGGTCGAGACCCCGGCGCAGCACGCCGAGGCGCTCGCCGCACTGCGCGCTGGCCGGCTCTCGCTGCTGGCCGAGGCCGATGACGTGCTGGTGGCCCCCGCGGATTCGCTGGCCGCCAAAGTCGAAGGCCCGGCCGCGCTGCGGCGCCTGCTGGCCGATGTGCATGCCGTCGACTCGATCGATGCGGCGCGCGTGCGGCTGCCGGCGCTCGCCGAGGGCGCGAGCCTGATCACCCGCGAGGGCGAGTGGCTGTCCGCCGGCTTCGCCCGCGTGCTGCGCTCGGGCGAGGCCCAGCAGGGCGCGCTGGCGCGCGAGCGCGAACTGCAGAACCTGCGGGCCGAGATCCAGAACCAGGGCCTGCGCGAACAGGCCTTGGTTGAACAGCTGAACGAACTGCGCGACGCCCTGCAGCAGGCCGAGATCGAGCGCGAGGACGCGCAGCGCAGCCTTTACCTTGCCCATCGCAGCGTGGCCGAGCTGTCGGGCCAGCTGCAGAGCCTCGGCGGCAAGCTCGATCAGGCGCAGGCCCGGCGCCAGCGCATCGAGGCCGAGCTGTCGCAGCTCGCCACCGGCATCGAAGACGCCCAGGAGCAAGCCGGCGACTCGCGCGCGCGTCTGGAGCACGCGATGGAGCGCATGGGCGAGCAGGAAGACCTGCGTCTATCGCTGGAAGGCGAACGCGAGCGTCTGTTTGCGGCCCGCGAGGCCGCTCAGTCGGCCGTGCGCGAGCTGCGCGAGCGCGGCCATCACCTGGCCCTGCAGCTGGAGTCCAAGCGCAGCCAGCGCGCGGGGCTCGAGCAGGGCCTGGCGCGCATGAAGAACCAGCTGCAGCAGCTGGGCCAGCGCCGCGCCGAACTCGCCGAGCAGCTGTCGGTGGGCGATGCGCCGATCGAAGCGCTGAAGAACGAACTGCAGGTCTACCTCGACAGCCGCATCGATGTGGAGAAGCGGCTTTCGGCTGCCCGCTCGGCGGTCGACGGCATCGAGGGCGAGCTGCGCAACTACGAGCAGCGCCGCCAGCAGCTCGACCAGCGCGCCCTGCTCCTGCGCGAGCGGCTGTCGCGCAAGCGGCTGGACGAGCAGGCGCTGGCACTCAAGGCGCAGGGCCTGCTGGAGGCGATCACTGCCGCCGAGCTGGAGCCGCAGGCCCTGCTCGACAACCTGCCCGAGAACGCCACGCCCGAGGCCTGGAAGAAGACCCTGGACGAGCTCGAATCCCGCATCAAGCGGCTGGAGCCGGTGAACCTCGCGGCCATCCAGGAGTACGGCGAGCAGTCGCAGCGCAAGGAGTATCTGGACAGCCAGCACACCGACCTGACCCAGGCGCTGGAAACGCTGGAGAACGCGATCCGCAGGATCGACAAGGAAACCCGCGGCCGCTTCAAGGACACCTTCGATCGCGTCAATACAGGCGTCCAGGCCCTGTATCCGCGCCTGTTCGGCGGCGGCCACGCTTATCTGGAGCTGACCGGCGAGGATCTGCTCGACACCGGCGTGGCGATCATGGCGCGGCCGCCGGGCAAGCGCGTTTCAAACATCTCGCTGCTGTCCGGCGGCGAGAAGGCGCTGACCGCGGTCGCGCTCGTGTTCGCCATCTTCCAGCTGAACCCCGCGCCCTTCTGCCTGCTCGACGAGGTCGATGCGCCGCTGGACGAGGCCAATGTCGGTCGCTTCAGCGCGATGGTGTCCGAGATGAGCGAGAAGGTGCAGTTCCTGTTCGTCACCCACAACAAGTCGACCATGGAAGCGGCCCGCCAGCTGGCCGGCGTGACCATGCGCGAGCCCGGCGTGTCGCGCCTGGTCTCGGTCGATATCGACGAGGCCAGCCGCATGGTCGGCGCGGCCTGAG
>JBKCVA010000006.1:0-29953 GCA_046318115.1 Lysobacterales bacterium
TGCCCAACGGCTACCTGGTGATCCGCGGCCAGAAGTGGATCCGCATCAACCAGGGCAACGAACACATCCAGATCCAGGGCATCGTGCGTCCGGCCGACATCGGACCCGACAACACCATCCTGTCCTCGCGCGTGGCCGACGCGCAGATCGCCTACCGCGGTCGCGGCAGCCTCGCCCAGGCCAATGCCCAGGGCTGGCTGACCCGCTTCTTCCAGTCCGCTGCCTTCCCGATGTGAGGTGCCCCATGCGCCGCCTGATCTCGGCTGCTTTCATCGGTCTGCTGCTGGCGACAACGCCGGCGGCCGCCGAACGCGTCAAGGACATCGCCCGCGTCAACGGCGTGCGCAGCAACCCGCTGATCGGCTACGGCCTGGTTGTGGGCCTGAACGGTACCGGCGACCAGACCTCGCAGGCGCCCTTCACCGTGCAGAGTCTGAAGACCATGCTCAACGAGCTGGGCGTGACCATCCCGCCGAACGTGAATCCGCAGCTCAAGAACGTCGCGGCGGTGGCGATCCACGCCGAGCTGCCGCCCTTCGCCAAGCCGGGCCAGACCATCGACATCACCGTGTCCTCGATCGGCAACGCCGGCAGCCTGCGCGGTGGTTCCTTGCTGATGACGCCGCTGAAGGGCGCCGACGGCGAGGTGTATGCGATCGCCCAGGGCAATCTCGTGGTCGGCGGTTTCGGCGCGCAGGGCGCGGACGGCTCGCGCATTTCGGTGAACGTGCCCAGCGCCGGCCGTATTCCCAACGGCGCGATCGTCGAGCGCGCGGTGCCTGACGGCATGAGCGTCAATGGCGAGGAACTCGTGCTCGACCTGCATCGCGCCGACTTCACCACCGTCCAGCGCCTGGTCGAAGCGGTGAACCGCACGTACGGCCCGGAGACTGCGCGCGCCGTCGATGGCGGCAGCGTGGCCGTGCGCGCGCCCTTCGATGTCTCGGCGCGGGTGGGCTTCATGGCGCAGCTCGAGAACCTGGAGCTCACCCCCGGCGATGCGCCGGCCAAGGTGGTGGTCAACGCGCGCACCGGCACCATCGTGATCGGCGCCGGCGTGCGGGTGATGCCGGCCGCGGTGGCCCATGGCTCGCTCACCGTGAGCATCGCCGAGCGCGTCGAAGTCAGCCAGCCGAATCCGCTGGCGGAGGGCGAGACCGTGGCCGCGCCGGCCAGCAACGTGCAGGTCGAGCAGAAGGAGAGCCGCATGGTGCTGATGGAGGGCGGCACTTCGCTGGAGGAGATCGTGCGCGCGGTGAACGAGGTCGGCGCCGCACCGGGCGATCTGATCGCCATCCTTGAAGCGCTGAAGCAGGCCGGCGCGCTGCGCGCCGAGCTGGAAATCATCTGAGGCCTGCCACCCATGGACGCGCGTATTCCCGATCTCGCGCTGATGAACCGGCTGGCGACCAGCGCTCCCGCTGCGCCCAAGGCGGGCGACAAGCTGGCCGACACCGCGCGCCAGTTCGAGGCCCTGTTCGTCGAGCAGATGCTGAAGACCATGCGCGAGTCCTCGTTGGGTGAGGGCGATGCGCTGTTCCCCGGCCAGTCCGGCCTGTTCCGCGAAATGCACGACCGCGAGGTGGTGAAGAGCGCGAGCCAGGGCGCGGGCTTCGGCCTGGCACCGCTGATCGAGCGCTCGCTGCGCCAGCAGCAGGCGGCGCTCGAAGGCCGCAGTGACGAAGAGGCCTTGCCCGTACACATCGCGGAGCCCGGCCGGGCGTATTCGCTCGAAGGCTATGCGCGCCTGCTGCCGGCGCAGCGGATCGACCGCGAGGCCGCACTGCATCAGGTCGGCGGGCGCGGAGAGGGCGCTGCCAGCGGAGCTGCCAGCTCGGCCCCGCGGAGCGATGCGATTCAGGCCACGCCGGCACGCGAATCGCGCGCGCTGGAGCGGCCGGCGGCCGCCAAGCCGTCGGGCGTGGCGGCGCTCAGCGCCGGCAAGTCGACGCCCGAGCAGTTCGTCGAGCGCATCTGGCCCTACGCCCAGCGCGCCGCCGAAGCCTTGGGGGTCGACCCGCGCATGCTGGTCGCACAGGCCGCGCTCGAGACCGGCTGGGGCCGCCACGTGCCCGCTGCCCGCGACGGCGAGGCCGGGCACAATCTGTTTGGCATCAAGGCGGGCCGCGGCTGGAGCGGCGAGCGCGCCTCACACCTGACCCAGGAGTTCCGCGACGGCCGCATGCAGGCCGAGCGCGCCGAGTTCCGCACCTACGACAGCATCGAGCAGAGCTTCAGCGACTATGTGGCCCTGCTGCGCGGCAGCCCGCGCTATGCGCCGGCGCTGGCCGTGGCCGCCGACAGCCGCGCGTATGCGTCCGCCCTGCAGCGCGCCGGCTATGCCACCGACCCGCAGTACGCACAGAAGCTCACTGCCATCGCCCACGGTCCGCGCCTGAATCGCGCCCTTGAAGCCCTGGCCATGAACGGGTCCGTCCCCGGCGCGCCGGTACTGGCGCAGAACCTGCAGGGCGGGGCTGAGCCGGCGCTCGGCCTGCGCGGCTGAGCCTGATCCCCCGAACGCCCTCAAGTCCGGCGCGTTCTGGCCGCTAAGCCGGAAGAGGTGACCGCATGTCCGATCCGTTTTCGATAGGCACGTCCGCCCTGCTGGCCTTCCAGCGGGCCATGGCCACGGCCAGCAACAACGTCGCCAATGCCTCGACGCCGGGCTATACCCGCCAGCGCGTCGAGTTCTCCTCGCGGGTCGGCCAGGGCCAAGGCTTCGGCTTTCTTGGCGCCGGCGTGCAGATCAGCGGCGTCAACCGCATGCTGAACGGCTTCCTGATCTCACGTCTCGACGCCAGCGCCTCCGAGCTCGGTCGCTTGCAGGTGCTGTCGGGGCTCGCGACCCGCGTCGACCGCGTGGTCAGTGAATCCGGCACCTCACTGTCGCGACCGATTTCCGATTTCTTCGACTCCGCACAGGGCGTGGCCACCGAGCCGACCTCGGCGGCGGCCCGGCAGTCCATGCTGGACGGCGGCGAGAACGCTGCCGCGCGCTTCCGCGCGCAGGCCAACCAGCTGAACCAGCTGGATCTCGAAACCGGCCAGCGCATCGGCAATACGGTCACCGAGGTCAACAGCCTGACCGCCCAGATCGCCCGTCTGAACCGCGAGATCGTGCGTGCGCGCGGGGAGTTCAACCAGCCGCCGAACGATCTGCTCGACCAGCGCGATCAGGCCGTGCGCGAGCTCTCAGCCAAGATCGGCGTGATCACCTTCGAGCAGGACGACGGCGCGATGAACGTGCAGACGGCCTCGGGTGCGAGCCTGGTGCTGGGCAACACCGCGCAGACCATCGCCGTGACCCGCGATCCGTTCCGTCTCGACCGCCAGCAGCTCAGCATCACCAGTCCTCTCGGGGTCACCAGCCTGCCCACGGCCGGACTGGGCGGCGAGCTGGCGGGCCTGTTCAACTTCCGCAGCCAGGTCATCGACCCCGCCATGGCCCAGCTCGGCCGCATGGCGATTGGCCTCACCGAATCCTTCAACGCCCAGCAGCGCGCGGGTGTCGACTTCAACGGCAACCTCGGCACCGACTTCTTCCGGCCGATCGCGCCCACCGTACTGCCCTCGGTCAACAACACGGGCACCGCCAACTTCACCGCCGGCATCAGCGATGTCGGCGCCATGACCGGCCGCGACATCGTGCTGCGCTGGGATGGCGCGAATTGGCAGGCGCGGCTGGCCTCGACCGGCGCCGCCCTGACCATGACCGGCACCGGCACCGCGGCGGATCCATTCATCGTCGAAGGCATCCGTCTCGAAGTCTCCGGCACGCCGGCGGTGGGCGACGACATCCAGGTACGCACGGCCTCGGATGCGGCGCGGCAGATGGCGATGGCGATGACCGACCCCAACCGCATCGCCGCCGCCCTGCCGGTGCGTGCCAGCGCTGCGCTCGACAACACCGGCAACGGGCTCCTGGGCCCGCTGCGCATCACCGATCCGAGTAACCCCAACCTGCAGTCGCCGGTGCTCATTGAGTTCACTGCGCCGGGGGTCTACTCGATCAACGGCGCGGGTGCCTTTGCTTACACCCCGGGCGACACCATTGCAGTCAATGGCTGGGAGGTGACGCTTGACGGCACGCCGGCCGCCGGCGACCAGTTCAACTTTGCCGCGATGGGCGCGCGCTCAGGCGACAACGGCAACGCGCGCTTGCTCGCGAACGTCGGCAACGTCGGCCTGTTCAACAGCGGCAACCAGAACCTCACCGCCGCGCTCAGCGAGATGACCTCGCAGTTCGGCGGCGCTGCGCGCCAGGCCGAGTACACGCTCGGTGCGCAGCGGGCCATCGACAACCAGCTGCAGACCGAGCGCGACGCCGTGTCGGGTGTGAACCTCGACGAGGAGGCCGCCAACCTCCTCAAGTTCCAGCAGTCCTACCAGGCGGCGGCGCAGATCATCAGCATCGCCAACGCGGCGTTCGACTCGCTGCTCGCGGCCGTGAGGCGATAGCCATGCGCATCTCCACCAACTTGCAGTTCACTCAAGGCCTGAACGCGCTTCTGGCGCGGCAGGCGGAATCCTTCAAGACCCAATTGCAGCTGTCGACCGGACAGAAGATCAATACTGCCGCGGAGGACCCCGTCGGCGCCGGCTCGATCGTCCAGCTCGACCGCGCCCGCGCCGAGCTGGAGCGCTTCGGCGCCAATTCCAACGTGCTGGCCAATCGGCTGAACCTTGCCGAGGTCGCGCTGACTTCCGCCGGCGACCGCTTGTTGCGGGTGCGCGAGCTGGCCGTGCAGGGCTTCAGCGGCACCCAGAACGCCGAGTCGCGTGCCGCCATCGCCGATGAGCTGGAGCAGCAGTTGGAGGCGCTGTTCGGGCTTGCCAACAGCGCCGATGGCAGCGGCCGCTACCTGTTCGCGGGCAGCCAGGGTTCGGCGATCCCGTTCACTCCGGGCCCCACGGGCGTGATCTATGCGGGTGATCAGGTGCAGCGGCGCGTTGATGTCTCGCCCTCGCTGTCGGTGGCGGATGTCGCGCCGGGCAGCGAGATCTTCCTCCGCGTGCCCACCGGCAATGGCACTTTCGCAGCGCGTCCCGATGTCGCGAACACCGGCACCCTGGTACTGGACTCGGCGGGTCTCTCGGGCAGCACGCCCTGGGCCCCCGACAACTACCGCATCACCTTCGATGGCGCGGGTGGCTACAGCGTTCAGGACGGCGCCTCGACCGTGATCGCCACGGGCACCTACACCCCCGGCCAGGCCATCGAATTCGGAGGTGCCCAGCTGCGCTTCAGCGGTGTGCCGACCGCAGGCGACAGCTTCACGGTGCAGCCCTCCCCGCGGCAGGACATGTTCGCCACGGTGCAGGGCGTGATCGATGCGCTGCGCCTGCCTTCGTCAACGCCCCAGGAGCGCGCGGCCCAGCGGAACGCCTTCTTCGCCAGCCTCGAAGATCTGGGCGTGGCCCAGGACCAGATTATCGACGCACGCAGCAAGGTGGGGGCCGGCCTCAACACGCTCGACCGCACGACCGAAGAGCGCGCCTCGCAGGTGCTCAGCCTGTCGACCACACTGTCGGAGATCCGCGACGTCAACTATGCCGAGGCCGCGAGTCGACTGAGCCAGCAGCTGCTGATGCTGGAGGCCGCGCAGGCGAGCTTCACCAAGGTACAGGGCAGCTCGCTGTTCAATTTCATCCGCTGAGTCCGCGTGTTCGACCGTGTCGTCCACCGCCCCGTTCGCGCGTGGACCCCGACGGGCGTACAGCGGTGGCGCCGAGCCCTCCGCCGCTCGGGTGCCACGACCGGTATGCCGCGGCCGGATCAGCCGACTGACTCGCGCGCCGCGCGCTCGTCGTACTGGCGATAGGCGTCGCGCACCTGCTCGCGCAGGTCTTCGTCGTCCCAGGGTTTTGTCAGGAATTTGTAGATCGCGCCGCGGTTGATGGCGTCGGTCAACGTCGCCAGATCGGTGTAGCCCGACAGCACGATGCGCATCGTGTCGGGGTACATCTCCTTGACCCGCGACAGGAACTGGGTGCCGCTGATGCCGGGCATGCGCTGGTCGGAGACGATCACCTGCACCCGATTCTTGGCCAGCAGCTCGAACCCCTCGGTGGCGTTGGTGGCGGTGTGGATCACATAGCCGTCGCGACGCAGCACGCGAACCAGCGCACGCAGCACGTTTTCCTCGTCATCCACCAGCAGCAGGCCGCGCTCGGGACGGGCCAGGCTCATCACCATCGGTGCGACGTAACGCTTGGCCAACAGCGCGGTGGCCTCGTCGGCCGGCAAGGGCGGGCTGAACAGAAAGCCCTGGAACTCGTCGCAGTGGTTGCGCAGCAGATAGCCAAACTGGGCCTCGGTTTCGACGCCCTCGGCGATCACCTTGAGGTGCAGCTCGTGGCCCATGGCTGTGATGGCACGTGCGATGGCCGCCTCGCTGCCGGCCAACGCGACGTCGCGGACGAAACTCTGGTCGATCTTCAGACGGTCGACCGGGAAGCGCTTGAGCTGGCTCAGGCAGCTGTAGCCCAGGCCGAAGTCATCCAGCGCCAGCTGTACACCAAGCGCCTTGAGTCTGGACAGAACATCGAGCGAGCGGGCCAGGTTCTCGACGATGGCGGACTCGGTGGTCTCGAGTTCGAGCATGTGCGCCGGAAGTCCCGAGCGTTCCAGCGCTTCGCGCACCTCTTCGACAAAGCTCATTCGATGCAGCTGCAGGGCACTCACGTTGACGCCGATACGCAGCTCGGTGTGGCCCAAGTCCAGCCAGCGCTTGCCCTGCTTGCAGGCCTCATGCAGCACCCAGCGTCCAAGGTCGACGATGCTGCCAAGCTCTTCCGCCACCTGGATGAAGCGCAACGGTTCGATCAGCCCGCGGTCCTCGGTGCGCCAGCGCACCAGCGCTTCCATGCCGGTGATGCGGCCGTCGCTGCCGTTGACCTGCGGTTGGAAATACAGGACGAACTCGTTGCCCTGGATGGCGCTCTTCAAGCGGCTGCCAAGGGCGAGTCGCTCGCGCAGCTCTTCGGCGTGCGAGGCCGAGGACGCCAGCACCGAGTTGCGGCCGCTGCGCTTGGAGCGGTACATGGCCGATTCCGAGCACTGGAACAGCTCGACCGGATCGCGGGCGTTGTCCGGATGCACGGCCACGCCGATGGTGCCGGACAGGAACAGCTGCGAGCCGGCCACCGGCACCGGCACCTCCAGCGTCTCGCGGATCTGCTCGGCGATCGCCAGCGGCTCGCAGCCGCCGCGCGGGTAGCGCAAGGCCAGCACGAATTCGTCCGAGGTCAGGCGCCACAGCTTGCCGGCCGCGCCCGTGACATAGCGGATGCGCGATGACAGCAACCGCAGCACCTCGTCGCCGCCACGATAGCCGACGCTCTCGTTGACCGACTGGAAGCGGTCGATGTCGATGCACCACAGCGCCACCTGCTCGCCCGCGGCCGCCGCCTCCTCGAAGAGCGGCCGCAGCGCGTCCTCGGGGTCGATGAATCGCGGCAGGCCGGTAACCTGGTCGTGGCGCGCGAGGTAGGCGAGCTCCGCTTCATGCCGGCGGCGATCGGTGAGGTCGGTCGACACCCCGATGTAGTGGGTCACCTGGCCGTCGCCGTCACGCACCGGGGCCAGGGTCAGCTGGTTCCAGAAGAGGCTGCCGTCGCGTCGGTAGTTGCGCAGCACGACCTCGCATTCGCCCTGTTTGGCCAGCGTCTCGCGCACGGTGCGCAGAGCTTCCTGGTCGCGGTCTTCGCCCTGCATGAAGCGGCAGTTGCGGCCTAGGATGTCGGACGCGTCGTAGCCGGTCATGCGGACGAAGGCGGGGTTCACATAGACGGTGGGCAGATCCGGGGCGCGCGCATCGGCGATCAGCATGCCGCTCTTGCTGGATTCGAAGGCACGCGCCAGCAGCCGCGCCTCGGCCTCGGCCGCGCGCTTGGCGGTGACGTCATTGATCAGCACCAGTCGCGCCGGGCGGTCTTCGAAGCGGATGTCATGGGCGGTGATCTCGACCCAGATCACGCTGCCATCGCGCCGGATGTGGCGAACCGGGCCGCGGCGGTAGGGCCCCGCCACGGTTGCACGGACACCCGCAAGAAAGGCCGGGACGTCCTCGGCGGGGCGCAGATGGGTCGAGTCCATCCGCGCGAATTCCTCGCGCGAGTAGCCGTAGTGATCGACCGTGGCCTGGTTCACCGCGAGGAAGCCGAGGGTCTCGTTGTCGCAGACCCACATCGGCATCGGATTCGATTCGAACAGCAGCCGGTAGCGCGACTCGCTGGCTCCGATGAGCCTCACGTCCTCGGCGCGATCGAGCGCGTAGCGCACGGTGCGGCCCAGCCGCTCCGCGTCGAGCCCGCCTTTGACCAGGTAGTCCGCTGCACCGGCCTCCATGGCGCGCAGGTCGACCTCGCGACTGCCCTGGCCGGTCAACAGGATGACGGGCACCCGCGAGCCCGAGTGCACCACCTGGTCGATGAAGGCGATGCCGCTGTCAGGGCCGATCCGGTAGTCGACGAGACAGATGTCGAAGTCGGACGCCTCAAGCAGGCGGAAGCCCTGCTCAAGGCTGGCTGCCGCCACCACCTCCGCGCGGAAGTCGACGACTTCGTCGAAGAGGGCACGGGTCAGGTAGACGTCGTCTTCGTCGTCGTCGATCAACAGCACCTTGATGCGGGGCAGTTCGCGCGCCATCACGTGGGGGTCCTGAAGGGCGTGGCCGGCTGCAGCCAGCGGCGGGCGATGAGACCGACCATGTCGAGCAGCGCGCCGTACTCGGAGGGTTTCACGAAATAGGCGTCGCAGCCGGCCCGACGTGAGCGGCTGCTGTCGTCTTCGGCGGCCGAGGTCGACATCACCACGATGGGCACCTGGGCGAAGGCGGGGTCGGCGCGCAGCCTGTCCAGCGTCTCGCGACCGTCCATGCGCGGCATGTTGAGGTCGAGCAGGATGAGACGGGGCGGCGAGTCAGGCGCGCAGGCGCTCAGGGAGTGCAGCAGGCTTTCGCCGTCGCCGTGGAACTCGAGTCGGCAGTGGATGCCGCAGTGCTCGAACGCGTCCGCCAAAAGACGCTGGTCATCGCCGTCATCTTCGGCGACCAGGATCCAGCAGGGCGGGGCGGGAGACTCGGGCATTACGCGGAATCCTCGCAGACGCCGCGGGCGCTGGAAAGACCGCCGGAGTCTGGCAGGTCGAGCTCGAAGCGGGCGCCTTCACCCATCCGGCCCTCCGCGCGGATCTGGCCGCCGTGACGCTCGACGATCTTGCGAACGATGGCCAGGCCGATGCCCGAGCCTTCGTATTCGCTGCGTCCGTGAAGGCGTTGGAAGGGCGCGAAGATGCGCTCCTGATACTTGTTGTCGAAACCGATGCCGTTGTCCTCGACAACGAGCCGGATTCGGCCGCCCCGCCGATGGGCGGAGATCTTCACCCGCGGAGCGCGCCCAGGAGCGGCGAACTTCAGCGCATTGCCCAACAGGTTCTGCAGCAGCTGGCGCATTTGGGTCGGATCGGCTTCGACTTCGGGCAGCAGCCCGGCTTCGACCACTGCGCCACTGGCCTCGATGCGGCTTTCCAGGTCGGCCAGGACCTCGGCAAGGATCCGCGACAGCGAGACTCTTTGCGGCTGGTGGGCGTTGCGCGACACCCGCGAGTAGGCGAGCAGGTCGTTGATGAGGATCTGCATGCGCGCAGCCGCCGAGCGCATGCGCTGGATGTAGTCCGCGGCGCGTTCGTCGAGGCGGTCAGCAAGATGCAGACGCAGACGGTCGCCAAAGGCCTGCACCTTGCGCAGGGGCTCCTGCAGGTCGTGCGAGGCGACGAAGGCGAAATCCTGCAGCTCCTGGTTGCGCGATTCCAGATCGGCCAGCGCGGCCTGCAGGGCGGCCTGCGCGCGTCGGGCCTCGCTGACATCGGTTCGGATCAGGAACACGCCGACGGTGACACCATCGACCTCGATCGGCAGTGTGGTGTTGACGGTGTCCACGGTCCTGCCTGCGGTGTCGGTGGACTGCACTTCGAAGCGCTGGATGCCGCCCAGTGCGGCGAGCCCGATGCGTTCCTCGAACAGGGGCTGGGCCTCCTGGCTGACAATGTCTGTCAGGGCCTGGCCGAGCAGGCTGTCGCGCCGACGGCCCGCGCTGTTCTCCGCCGCTGCGTTGCAATCTTCGATGCGGCCTGCCGGGTCGAGCGCGAAGACGGCGTCCGGAACCAGGGTGAAAAGCGAGCGCAGCCGCTGGCGGCTGTCCCCCAGGCGGCGTCGCGCGGCTGCGGTCTTGAGCGCGATGGCGGCCACCGATACCGCCGAATCGATCGCCTGCAGCAGTTCTGCGGGGGGCTCGCCCGCCCTCGGCAGATAGCAGGTCAGGACGCCCGCCACCCGCGTCTCGGCGCTGAGGATCGGGGTCGCCACGATCGCCCGAACCCCCTCGAGCGCGCAGACGGCATGGACCTCCGAAAACGCGGCGTCCGCCAGCACGTCGGCGGCAATCACCCGCTCCGCGCGCTCTGCGGCGAGACGGCTGGGCGCCACGCCGGGGACGCTGCTCAGCCGGCGCATGACCTGCGCGAACTGCGGCCCCATCGACGGCGCCTCGAGCCCGCTGGCGCCGTGCTTCAGGTCCACGCCGTAGGCGACGGCGGTGCGCACCTCGTGAGCCCCCTCCAGATGCGCGATCAGACCGCGCAGGCTCTGTTCGAGCGGCGCGCCCGCCGCAATGCCACGCAGCAGTTCGATCTTTTCCTGTTCGCGGCGCTGCGCCTCGCGCTGGCGGGTGACGTCCTGCATGGTGCCCAGCAGGTAGACCGGCTGTCCCGTGGCGTCGCGCGCGATCTCGGCCTGGCTGTGCACCCACAGCTGGCGGCCGTCGGGGTGGAGTACCCGGTAGTCGATTTCGAAGACCCGCGCGCCGCGCATGGCGTCGAGGAACACCTCGCGCAGCCGTGGACGGTCCTCCGGGTCAAGGCGCTCTTTGGCGGCATCGATATCCAGTGGGCCTTCGCCAAGGCCGAGGATGCGCCGGCCAACCTCCGAGGCCTCGAAATCGACGATCTGGCCGCCGCGGAAGTGCAGCTCCCAGGTGCCAAGACCGGCGACTCGTTCGGCGCCGGCCAGCAGTGCACGATTGCGTGAGAGCGCGTCAAGCTGCTGCTGCAGGTTGGCGCGTGTGGTCTGCAGGGCCTCGATCAGGTCCGCCCAGTCGCGCGCCAGGGCGAGGATCTGGCCGAACTGGTCCAGCACCTCGAGGTCGTCCTGCCCGAACTCGCCTTCGCTGGGGCAGGACAGCAGCAGATGGCCGCCGGCATGGCCTGAGGGCGAACGCAGCGGCACGCTGAGCAGGCCGGACAAGGGCAGATCCAGAGCGGCCAAGCTGAGTTCGCCGTACGCCGAGTGGGCCAGCAGCTCGACCTTGCTCAGCCGTCGCGCCCCGCTGCCCACCAGCTGGCGCAACAGACGCAGGGTGCCCGTGTCGATGGCGCGCGACCAGGCAAAGCCGGGTCGCAGCTCGACCAGCATCTCGCGCGCGCCCTCAAGGCTGCTGTCCGCGGGCTCCATGAGCAGGGCAACACCGGCATCGAAGGCCCGTCGTACTTCCGTGAGCAGCACCGGCACCAGATCCGGGTCGCCGAGCTTCTGGCTGGCCAGCAGCGATACCTGGTGCAGCGCCTGCAGCTGCCGCGCCTGCCGCTCGGAGCGCGCAAGCGCGGCCTGCAGCTCCTGTGCTTGGCGCTTCTGCGCGCTGATGTCCTGCAGGGTGCCGGAGATCGCGCGGATCCGCCCGCCGGCGTCGCGCTCGGCGCGCGCGAGGCTCAGCGCATCGACCCAGCGGCCGTCGCTGTGCTGGATGCGGTGCTCCAGCAGCAGCTCGCGCCCCTCGCTGAGCAACGCATCCAAGGCGGCTGACAGGGTGGCGCGCTGGACCGATGGGATGTTCTGCAGCAGCAGGTCGCGCGAGGGCGGCAGTTGTCCGGGCACCAGACCGAGGATGCGATAGAGCTCGTCGCTCCACAGCCAGCTGCCGCGGAACAGGTCGTAGCGCCAGCTGCCGACCCGGGCGAGACGCTGGGCGCCGCGCAGCGCGGCTTCGCTGGTGGCGAGTTCTTCGGCGCGCTGGCGCTGGTCGCCAATATCGCGCAGCAGGACAGCCAGCCCGTTCGGATGCGCGAAGGCGCGCACTTCAAGCCAGGAACGTGCCTGCGGGTTGTAGGCCTCGAATCGGGTCTCGCTGCTCTGTCCGAGCGCCCGCGAGAATTCGACCAGCCGGCCCTCGGATGCGAGTTCCGGCCAGAGCCCCGGCAGGCCCGCGTGCGCGGGCAGTTCGCCTTCGCCTGACAGCATCCGCGCCGCTTGCAGATTGGCGAACGAGATCCGCAGGTCGTGATCGAGGAACAGGAAACCGTCGCTGATGCTGGACAGGATCAGACCGATCTCATCAAGCGAGCGATCAAGCGCGGTCTCGGTCGCCTGGCGCGCCGCGACCTCGCGCTCCAGGCCGCGGGCGATGGACTCGGCATTTTGCGCCCGCTGCTGGGCCACCAGTGCGAGCCGCAAAGCCGCCGCGAGGCTGCCGCCCAGCAGGATGCCCATGACCAGCACCAGGGTGGGCAGCCGCGATCCCATCAGCTGCATCAGCGCCGGTTGCGGCACCACCTGCAGCACCCAGGTTCGTCCAAGGCCGTCGACTTCGCGTCGCACCGTTTCGCCGGAGACCGTCGGGCTGGCCTCGCCGAGGACGCGTTGGTCGTCCTGCAGCAGGGTCAGGGCGAATTGACTGGCATCGACCTCGAGCGAGGGCTTCGCCAATCGGCCGATGTCGACCAGCAGTCGCAGCCGCTCGCCGGGCTGCTGACCCGCGGCCGAGACGATGATCCACGGCGGGCGGCCGGGCCCCAACAGCGGGGAGGCTTCGACCGGGCGCTCCTCGAGCAGCTGCAAGAACAGGCTGCGGAGGCGGCTCTCCTGCCGCTCAAGCTGGGGGGCCAGGCTCTGATCGCGCAGCCGCCATCCGCTGCCGCGCAGGTCGGCGACCGCGATGACCGAGGCGTCGGCCTCGCTCAGCTGGCGCAGGGCATCCTCGCCCAGCGCGGGCGCGAGTTGGAGGCTGCGCGTGAACTGATCGAGCCGCTGCTGCAGTCGGCCCTGCACAAGATCAGCGACGGTGCTGGTCGCACGCTCGATTCGCAGCGTGTTGTCCGGCAGCACGGCACGCCAGCCGATCACGCCCAGCAGCACGGTCATCGCGCCCAGCGTGGCCGGCAGCCAAGCCGCCAGGGGCCGCTGCGCATCCCGACCGATGTCCGACAGCAGCACCAGTGCGAGACCCAGCCCGAACTGGCCCAGCGAAGCCAATGGCCCGAGCGCTTGGGCCTCACCCCAGGGATTGAGACGATCGGTTTCGAGCAAAAAGCCCAGCAGCCCCAGCGCCGCGATGAGCATGAGCAGCAGGCCGCTCGCCCAGGCCGCCGTGCGCCAGCCCAACCGCCGCTGGCGACGCTGCAGGCAGAACAGGCCGAAGCAGGCCAGCCCGAGCGAGAGGCCGGCGCTCAAGGGCATGGGAGGCGCGAACGTGCGCGGTTCCAGCGCGGGCGTGAGCCAGCCCACGGCAGTGCCGACCGCCACTGCGCCCATGCCCAGCAGCAGAGCTCCGGCGAGGCGGCCCCGCCGTCCTGCTACCGCCACCAGACAGACTGCCGCGGCGCCGGCGACGAGCGGTGACAGCAGTCCGGCGTCGAGTTCGGGCAAGCGGCTGCAGGCGTCCACGACCGCGGCGGCCAGCGCGAATGCGGTGGCGAGCCTCGCGCCCTCGCGAAGCCCCGGAGCGTGCGGAAGACCCCGGCGCAGCAGGGCGGAGCCCAATCCGATCGCGGCGCAGGCCAGAAGCAGCGGAAACGCGCCGAGAGACCCGCCATCACTGCGGCCACCCAAAACGCCCAGTGCCTCCAGTCCGCCCAGCAGCAGGATGGCGCCGCCGCTGAGGCTCAGCAGGCTCTGACGCGCAGGACTCGAGGATCGCGCGAGGCCCAGGGCCGCCGCCAGCGACGCTGCGCCCAAGAGACCAAGCGGCGGCGACCAGCCGGCGCCGCTCCAATGCATCCAGGCCAGTGCAAGCACCGCCGCTCCGCCCAGTCCCCAGGCTTGCGCGGCCAGCAGGGCGCGCAACGCGGGCAGCGGCCACAGCAGCGCAATGCACGCCAGCATCGCCCATGCGGCTGTTCCTGCCGCACTCCACAGCCCCGGACCGCCTGAGCCCAGAACGGTTGGGATGGCCAGTGCGCCGCTGGCGCCTGCGAGTGCTGTGGCCAGGCGTGTCGGTGGTCGGACCGTATCCAGAGCGTGCTCCGAGTGGAAGGACACAAGCTTACTGAACGCCGCCGGTCGTGGAGGCGCCGCGCGGCACGCGACATGCACGCAGCGTCGGGACCCGCGCGTCCACTGACCCGGCCGCGCCCCAGCCCGCTCCCTGCAGGTGCCCAGCAACCGTGAACATCCGAGGCGGACAGGCATGACGGCCACGACGCGCGAGCGGCGATCGCAATCGCCTGCGCGCGGCGCGGCCGCCGGTTTTCCGTCGCGGCCGGGCGGACCTGCCGACAACCCCGAGCCGGCGATCTCCAACGAGTGCGTGTTCAGCGCGCTCGGCGACCCCGCCCATGCCGTGCAGTCTATGGCGCGCGAACTGCAGAGCCGCCGACCGGGCCAGACGCCCGCGGCCGTGGTTTTCTTCTGCGACGGTCTCTATCCCCTGCAGGCACTGGCCGATGCCCTGTCTCAGCGGTTCTCCTGTCCGCTGCTGGGCTGCACGAGCGGCGGCCAGATCGGGCCGGGTGGATTCCGGCGCGGGGGGCTGTCGCTGCTCGCCTGCTACGGCTCCGGACTCCGGCTCGGCACCCACCTCATCGAACCCGTGAGCCAGCCCGAATCCGCAGTGGAGCGGATCGCCCGCGCCCTCGCGGATCGCCCCCTGGCGCCCGGCTGGCGCCGCTTCGGCCTGCTGCTGGTGGATGGCCTGCACCAAGGCGAGGAGCGTCTTGCCCACGCGCTGTACCACGGTCTCGGCGACGTGCCCTTCATCGGCGGCTCGGCCTCGGACGAGATGCGCTTCGAACACACGCCGGTCTACTTCGATGGCCGTTTCCGCAGCAATGCCGCGGTGTTCGGAGTGTTCGAGACTTCCCAGGCCTTCGAGGCCTTTCGCGTGCAGCACTTCGTTCCACGCCGTGAGCGTCTGGTCATCACCGAGGCCGATCCCGAGCGTCGCCTGGTGATCCAGATCAACGGCCTGCCGGCGGCGGAAGTCTATGCGGGTGCCCTCGGCGTGCCCGAGGCCGTGCTCAGCCCGGAACTGCTCGAAGCGCATCCTCTGCTGCTGCGCATGGGCGACGAGCTGGTGGTGCGGGCGATCAGCCGGGTGACCCGGGCCCGAGCCCTGCTGTGCATGTCGGCCGTCGAGACCGGAGTGCTGGTCGACATCGGCGATGCCGGGGCCGCCCTTGAGGCTCTGCAGCGAGGGTTCGATGCCGTCGAGTCAAGAATCGGCGAGCCGGCGCTGGTGCTGGGCTGCGATTGCACCTTGCGCCGGCGCCAGGCCGAGCGCGACAACCAGCTGGGCGCGATCGGCGACTTCCTCGCACGCCACCGGGTGTTCGGATTCTCAACCCACGGCGAACAGTTCAATGGGCTGCACATCAACCAGACGTTCACCGCGATCGCCCTGGCAGCGCAACCATGAGCGTGACTGATTCCTCCATGTCGTCTGGCGCCGCGACCGAGCCAACGCAGACTGACGATCCGGCAGAGCTGAAGCGCATGCTCGCGGCGCGCGACCGGACCATCGAAGTTCTGATCAAGCGCCTCGAATCACGCAGCTCCGACCCGTCCGCATTCGCACTCCTGGAGCAGAACATCGCCCTTGAGGCCGTCGTCTCGCGCAAGACCCGCGAGCTGGAGCGCGAGCGGCAGCAGCTGCAGCAGGCCTTGTCCGAGCTGCGCAGCACGCAGGCGCGCCTGTTGCAGTCGCAGAAGATGGAGGCCATCGGCCAGCTCGCCGCCGGCGTGGCGCACGAGATCAACACGCCGGTGCAGTACGTCAGCGACAACGTCAGCTTCCTGCGCTCTGGCTTCGAAACCTTGCTGCGGTTGGTCGACCAGTATCTCGCCCTGCTTGCTCAAGCCCGGCAGGCGCCGCTTGACGCGGAGCAGCTGGACGCCGCCGAGGCGGCGCTCAGGTCCGCCCGCATCGACTACCTGCGCCGCAACGTGCCCGATGCCTTCGACGAGTCGCAGGAAGGCCTGCATCGGGTGTCGCACATCGTCATGGCGATGAAGCGCTTCTCACATCCCTCCGGCGAAGACCAGGAACCGGTCGAGCTCGGCGAGCTGATCGACACCACGGTGATGGTCGCGCGCAACGAGTGGAAGTACGTCGCCGAGCTCGACACCGACTTCGAGCCCGAACTGCCGTCCGTGCCCTGTTTCCGCGACGAGCTGAGCCAGGTGGTGCTGAACCTCATCGTCAATGCTTCGCACGCGATCGGCGACATCGTTCTGAAGGACCCCGGCAGCAAGGGGCGCATCCGCATCAGCACACGCCTTGCGGGCGACATGGCCGAGATCCGCGTGGCCGATACCGGCGGCGGCATTCCGGAGGCGATCCAGCGTTCGGTGTTCGATCCCTTCTTCACGACCAAGCCGGTCGGCAAGGGCACCGGCCAAGGCCTGTCGATGGCGTATGCCACCATCGTCGACAAGCACAAGGGTCGCATCCACTTCGAGACCGAGCCGGGGGTGGGCACCACCTTCATCATCGGGCTGCCCCTGCGGCCCCAGCTCGGCGGAGAGTCTGAATGAGAGTGCTGTTCGTGGACGACGAGCGGCGTGTCCTCGTGGGCTTGGAGCGCATGCTGTTCGGCCTGAACCGCGACTGGGAAATCCTGCTCGCCGACAGCGGAGACGCGGCGCTGGCCGAGTTCGATCGCGGCATGATCGACGTGGTGGTCACCGACATGCGCATGCCGGGCATGGACGGCGCCGAACTGCTGAAGCGGATCCAGCAAAAGTCGCCTTCGACGCTGCGCATGCTGTTGTCCGGGCACACCGAGACCCAGGCTGCGATGCGTGCCCTCAATGTCGCCCAGCAGTTCCTGTCGAAGCCTTGCGAGCCGCAGCTGCTGGTGGACACGATCGAAGGTGCAGTGGCGCTGCGCAACCTGCTGGCCGACCCGGCCGTCGGTGAGGTGGTGGGGCGCATGAAGCGCCTGCCGGCGGCACCGCACGTGTTCGCCAAGCTGAACCTCGCCTTGCAGGATCCGAACTGCGATGCGCGACAGATCGGCGCCATCCTCGCCGAGGATCCGGCGATGACCGCCAAGGTCCTGCACATGGCCAATTCGGCCTTCTTCCCCTCGACCGGGCGGGCCGTCACCGACCTCAAGGCGGCGGTGTCGCGAATCGGCTCGACCATGATCCGCAATCTGGTGCTGGCGGCCGAGGTGTTCGGCCAAGAGACGGGTGGCGCCGATGTCGAGGTGCTGCAGCGCCAGGCTCTTTTGACCTCGCTGATTGCTGCGCGCGTAGCCGCTGGGCGGCCCGATGCCGACCAGGCCGGTATCGCCGGCTTGTTGGCGAACGTGGGACGTCTGCTGCCTCAACCCGAGGGCGATGCGGCACAGCGCTTCGGGCATGCCGAGCTCGGCGCCTACCTGCTTGGCGTGTGGGGACTGCCCATGGCCATCGTCGAGGCGGTGGCTCACCATCGACAGCCGCAGCGCGCCAGCCAGCGCGAGTTCGGCTTGGCTGGCGTTGTCCACGTGGCGGCGGCCCTGGCAACGGGTGACGAGGTCGACGAGGCCTACCTCCAGCGGGTGCGCATGGGCGATCGCCTGGATGACTGGCGCGACAAGGCCGAACGCATCCGGGAGAGCAGCAATGACTGAGGTTCTCGCGCGCGTGCTGGCCGTGGACGACGAGCCGAACATCCTCCGGGCTCTCAATCGAAGCCTGTATGGAGCCGTTGAGCTCGTGACCGCTGTCGGCCCCGACGAGGGCATGCGCATGCTCGAATCCGAGGGCGCCTTCGATGTGGTGCTGTCCGACATGCGTATGCCGGGCATGGATGGGGTCGCCTTCCTGCAGCGCGTCGCCGAGCGCTGGCCCGGTACGGTGCGCATCCTGCTCACGGGCATGGGCGATACCGGTAGCAGCGACGCCGCCCGCGCCAGCGGTGCCATTCACCGTGTGCTGGCCAAGCCCTGCCCGGCGGAAGAACTCAAGCTCGTCATCGCCGAAGCCATGCAGCGCGCGCGCGCGTGAAGTCGAGGCGGCGTCGGCACAGGCCTTCGCCCGCTACTCTTGGTGCCGAATCCCGAATCCCGAATCCCGAATCCCGGCCTTTCAGGCATCCAGATCAGGGATCAGCTCGCTTTCCAGCCGCGCGATGACGTCCTTGATGCGCAGCTTGCGCTTCTTCAGACGCCGCAGCTGCAGTTCGTCGGTGCCGGGCGTCTGCCCCAGGCGTTCGATAGCCATGTCGAGGTCGCGGTGTTCGAGCCTCAGTTCGGCCAACTGCCTCACCACCTCGGCGGTATCGCTGGACAGCATCTTGAACCCGGGACTGGCGTGCGAAGGAGCGGTGAGCTTACCCACCCCCCGCGGCTGCGCAAGGGGCCATGCGCTGGCCGGACGGTGCCCTCCGAACGTGGTCGAGGTGATCCGGGGGCACTGCTAAACTGCGCGGCCGCCCCGCGCCTCTTGCCGGCGCCCGAACGCGTGATCGGAAGACCATGTCCAGCGTCCGCAGCAAACAGGAATACGAGCAGATCAAGCTGGCCAAGCGCCTGCGTCGGCAGGTCGGCCAGGCCATCGCTGACTTCGGCATGATCGAAGAGGGCGACAAAGTCATGGTCTGCCTGTCCGGCGGCAAGGACAGCTACACGATGCTGGACGTGCTGATGCAGCTGCAGGCCAAGGCGCCGGTGCGCTTCGAACTGGTGGCCGTCAACCTCGACCAGAAGCAGCCCGACTTTCCCGAGCACATCCTGCCGGCCTACCTCGACAGCGTCGGCGTGCCCTACAAGATTCTCGAGCAGGACACCTATTCGGTGGTGAAGCGCGTGGTGCCGGAAGGCAAGACCATGTGCTCGCTGTGTTCGCGCCTGCGCCGCGGCGCGCTGTATACCTACGCCGCCGAGCAGGGCTTCACCAAGATCGCGCTGGGCCATCACCGCGACGACCTGCTGGCGACCTTCTTCATGAACCTGTTCTTCCACGCCAAGCTGTCCGGCATGCCGCCCAAGCTGCGCTCGGATGACGGTCGCCACGTCGTGATCCGTCCGCTGGCCTACGTGGCTGAGGCCGATATCGAGCGCTATGCCGAAGCCAAGGGCTTTCCGATCATTCCCTGCAATCTCTGCGGCTCGCAGGAGAACCTGCAGCGCAAGCAGGTGCGGCGGATGATGGACGAGTGGGAGCGCTCGGCGCCGGGCCGCCTCGAAACCATGGCGCGGGCGTTGGGCGACATCCGTCCTTCCCAGCTCTCCGATCGCACTCTCTTCGACTTTCTCTCGCTGGGGCGTGCTTCCGATGCACCCCTTCCAGGTGCGCATGCGTGGCTGGCGGGTGAGCCTGCGGAGTCCATGAGCGAAGCGCCCGCAGCTCCCGCAGTCGAAGCGGTCGATGCGCCTGCACGCGTGCTGGAGATTCCGGTGCGGCTGCAGGCGTGATCGTCTGTTGCCAACTTGCTCAGATCCCGTGCCGCGCTCGATCCGCACATCGCTCCCCTGTCCCTGTGGGAGAGAGCTTGGGGGAGAGGGGCCGGGACTCGCGCATGCCTGGGCAGCTTGCAGCTGAAGCGCCGAGCTCGCCGCCATGAGGAATCAGGATCGAGCGGACTGCCACTTGATGGGCGGCCGAACCCCGTCCCCAACCCCGACCTTCGCTCCGCTCGGGCTCGCCGATCCATGGGCTGCCACCGGCAGCCCACAAACGGTTCGGCTCGGCCCACGGGGAGAGGGGCAAAATCACCACCGCTCGCGCGGCGAGCAATGACCGCCCGCAGCCCCATGCGCGAGCCTAAACAGGACACCTAATGTTCTTCCGCAACCTGACCCTGTTCCGTTACCCCACCTCGATCAACGACAGCTTTGAAGCACTCGACGACAAGCTCGCCGAGCACGTGCTCAAACCCGTCGGCCCGCTGGAGCTGTCCTCGCGCGGCTTTGTCTCCCCGCTCGGCCGCGGCGAGCAGGCGCTTTCGCACCGCGTCGCCGAGGCCCTGCTGCTGACGCTTGGCAGCGAGGACAAGCTGCTGCCTGGCTCGGTGGTCAATGCCGTGCTTTCGGAGAAACTCGACCACATCCGCGAGAGTGAGGGGCGCAACCCCGGCGGCCGCGAGCGCAAGCGCATCAAGGATGAAGTGCTGACCGACCTGCTGCCGCGGGCGTTCTCGCGGCCCTCGCGCTGCTCCGGTTACCTCGATCTGGGTCTGGGCTGGTGCGTGATCGACAGCAGCAGCCGCAAGAGCGCCGAGACCTTTGTCACCGCGATCCGCGAAGCGTTGGGCAGCTTTCCGGCGGTGCCGGTGAATGCCGAGACCAGCCCGCGCGCGCTGATGACCTCGTGGATCGACGGCGAGCCCCTGCCCGAAGGTTTCGTGCTCGGCGATGAGTGCGAGCTGCGCGACCCGGTCGATTCCGGCGCCATCATCAAGTGCCGCCGGCAGGAGCTCAGCGCCGAGGAAGTGCGCGAGCACCTGAAGTGCGGCAAGCAGGCTTTCCAGGTCGCGCTCGTCTTCGAGGAGCGCATCAGCTTCGTGCTGGGCGAGGATCTGGTGATCCGCAAGCTGAAGTTTCTGGAGTCGGCCACCGAATCGCTTGAGCAGGGCGAGCGCGATACCCAGCGCGACGAGATCGACGCGGTGTTCGCACTCATGAGCGGTGAGCTGCGCGTGCTGCTCAAGCGGCTTGAAGAGATCCTCGGCCTCAGCAAGGCGGAGGCCTGAGCGAGGCATGGCCCGCCTGCTGCGCTCGGAGCGGCGTCTGCGCCTGCCCGACGGCAGCGAGGCGGGCATTGTCGAAGTGCGCGATGCGCGCGCACGCCGACTGAAGCTGATGGTCTCCGAGCGCGGTCCGCGGCTGACCGTGCCGCGCGGCGTTGGCGAGATCGAGATCCGCCAGTTTCTGGAGCAGCATCGCGGCTGGTTGGCCCAGCAGCTGCGCGCGCTGGGGGTGCCGGCGGCAGGGCCGGGGCAGGGCAGCGATACCGCGCCTGCCGACCCCGCGCGTCCGGATCATCTGCTGCTGCGCGGCGCGCAGCTGCCGATCCAGCGCGTCGAGTCGCGTCGGCTTGCCGCGCTGCCGTCCGCTAGCCACGTCGAACTGCATCTGCCGCCGCGCTACACGCCCCTGCAGCTGCAGCGGGTGATGGCGGATTTCCTGCTGGCCGAAGCGCGTCGGGATCTCGGCCACTGGCTGCCGCAGTACCTGCCAAGCTTGCCCGCTGCACCGCGCAGCATCCGGCTGCGGCCGCTGTCCAGCCTGTGGGGCTCGCTCAATGCCGCCGGTGCCGTCTCGCTCGACCTCGCCCTGGTGCAGGCGCCGCCGCGGGTGTTCGAGTACGTGCTGGTGCACGAGCTCTGCCACCTGCTGCAGCGCAATCACTCGCCCGCCTACTGGGCCGAAGTGCGCGCTCGCATGCCGGATCATCTCCAGCAGCGTGCTTGGCTCAAGCAGCACGGGCTGGGGCTGAAGGCGCGGCTGCGGCAGCTGCTGGCGATCGAAGCCTGAGCGACGCTTGCCGTGCGGGAGTGGGGATTCGACGCCGGCGGTGTGGAGTGCAAGGCATCCGCGAGCGTGTCTGACACGGGAGCGTGACTCCGGGCTTGGGTTGGCGAAGCGCCATCGGCTGGGTTCCGAAAGCACGTGGACGGCACCGCCCGAGAACACCCGGCCCGCTCCCCCAGCCCGCCTTCGCGCCGCTCGGGCTTTTGGCGTCATCGGCGGCCATAGTCAGCCGATCAGCGCCCCCGAACGGCTGCGACGTGGGAGCGGCTTGAAGCCCGACGGGGCGCCGTCGCGACTGGCAGAGCCTGCTGCGAATCCCCAATTCCCAATCCCAGCTCTTCGCTATTGCGACCCGTTCGCATTTGCAATAAGCTGCCGCGGCCTTCTCAGCACCCGTCCAGCCGACGCCAGACCGGGGTTCCTCACGACCCACTGGATCTCTCGGCGTGTTCCTGCCCGTGTTGACGCGCGTTCTCCGCGCGCCGCTCCCCTCGCTTCGCTCGCCTCTCAGCGGCGTGCATGCAGCACAGCGCGCGGCCCCTGCGCGCTGCGGCGCGGTGCCCTGAGCCGATGTCGGCCGCCTCCGCCTCACGCAGCGGGTGGTTGAAGCAGCTGCATCTCTGGCACTGGGTCAGCTCGGCCCTGTGCCTGGTGGCGATGCTGCTGTTCGCCGTCACCGGCATCACCTTGAACCACGCCGGCCGTATCGAAGCCCAGCCGAGGGTGGAGTTGCGCCTGGCGCAGCTGCCGGCGCCGCTGCTCGCCGAGCTGCAGGCGCTGGCCGAGGACGCCGATACCGCGCCGCTTCCCGCCCGCGCCAGCGCCTGGCTGCGCGGCGAACTCGATCTGCGCGTGGAAGCGATCGAGGCCGAATGGTCGCCGGAGGAAATCTACCTCTCGCTGCCGCGGCCCGGCGGAGATGCCTGGCTGAGCCTCGATCTCGCCTCCGGCGAGGTGAAGCACGAGCTGACCGATCGCGGCTGGATCGCCTGGCTCAACGACCTGCACAAGGGCCGCCACACCGGGCCGGTGTGGTCCTGGTTCATCGATCTGTTTGCGGTCGCCTGCGTGGTGTTCTGCCTCACGGGTCTCGTCCTGCTGCAGATGCATGCACGTCAGCGCCCCGGGACCTGGCCGGTGGTGGGGCTGGGCGTGGTGCTGCCTCTGCTGATCGCCCTGTTGTTCATCCACTGAGCTGTCTGGAATCGCCCATGATCCACTCACCGAAAGCCCTCGTCACCTGTCTCGCCGGCGCGCTGATGGCGCTCGCGCCGGGCGCCGCCACCCGAGCGGCCGAGCTCGCGATCGAGGTCGAGATCCCGCGCCTCAATGTGGCCGAGTACCACCGCCCCTATGTCGCCGCCTGGATCGAATCGCCCGATGGCCACGTCGCCGCCCAGCTCTCGGTCTGGTACGACATCGGCATGCGTGACAACGAAGGCAGCAAATGGCTGAAGGACCTGCGCCAGTGGTGGCGCCGCGGCGGCCGCGATCTCGACATGCCGGTGGACGGCCTGAGCGCGGCGACGCGCCCGGTCGGCCGGCATCCGCTGAGGTTCGATTCGACCCGGCCGCCCTTGGCGGACCTCGCGGCCGGTGACTACCGGCTGATGGTCGAAGCCGCGCGCGAAGTGGGTGGCCGCGAGCTGCTGCAGATCGACTTCCAGTGGCCGCCCACGCAGGCGGTGGAACTGAGTGCAAACGGCCAGCGCGAGCTTGGCGCACTCAGCCTGAAGCTCACACCCTGATCGACACTCGGATCGACACTCAGGCTGTGCGGGCAAGCGCAAGGCCACACCGACACTCACCGGAGAACCTCCATGCGCACCGCGCTCCGCTACGCCGCACTCGCCCTGATCGCCGCCCTGCCGCTGTCCGCGCAGGCGCACAAGACCTGGCTGCTGCCCTCCGACACCGTGCTGTCCAGTGAGAAAGCCTGGATCACCGTCGATGCTGCTGTCTCCAACGATCTCTACTACTTCAACCATGTGCCGCTGCGCCTGGATGCGCTCAGCGTCACCGCGCCCGACGGCAGCGCGGTGAGCGCGCAGAACGCGCACACCGGCCAGCTGCGCAGCGTCTTCGATCTGGAGCTTTCGGCCGCCGGCACGTACCGCATCGCGCTCGCCAGCAACGGCCTGTTTGCCAGCTGGGAAGAGGGCGGCGAGCCCAAGCGCTGGCGCGGTCGCGCGCAAGACTTCGCGAGCCAGGTGCCGACGGGCGCCGACAAGCTGCAGGTCACCCACGCGCAGAACCGTATCGAAACCTTCGTCACCCTCGGCCGGCCGAGCCGCGAGAACATCACCCCGGCAGCGCAGGGCTTGAGCCTCGAATTTGTCGGCCACCCGAATGACCTGATGGTCGGCGACACCGCCGAGTTCCGACTGCTGCTGGATGGCGCGCCTGCGGCGGACGTGGCTGTCGAAGTGGTCAACGGCGGCACCCGCTACCGCGACGCCCAGCAGGCCATGACCCTGCGCACCGACGACACTGGCGCCTTCGCCGTCACCTGGCCCAGCGCCGGCATGTACTGGCTGCAGGCCAACGTCAACGACGCCAAGGCCGCGGTGGCCCCGGCGACCCAGCGCCGCGCCAGCTATGTGGTGACGCTGGAAGTGCTGCCCTGAGCGAGGGGCGAAGAGCGAGGAACGAGTGCAGAGGAAAGAGGAACGAGTGGTGCCTCGACGTTCGTCATGCGCGAGGCACATCGACGCGCGGTGCGCATCTTTCGCGTGCTGCCCCACTGACTACCGTCCGCTGTTCGTGCCTCCTCGAGCTCGACACTTGCAGCTCGAGACGGCCGGAACGACGAGGAGAAATGGATGACGGCGTTCGACCCCAGAACACTGCCGTGTAGGGCGTCATGCAGTTCAAAAGCTGCCTCAGCCGCCCCCCGCCGAAACTCGTTCCTCTCTCCTCTCCACTCTTTCCTCGTCTCTACCGTGTTCCGCTCCGAAGTCTTGTCGCGGCGCGCGTCATCCTGCTCCAAAGCCGCCTCAGCCGCCCCCCGCCGAAACTCGTTCCTCTTTCCTCTCCACTCTTTCCTTGCTTCTCTCCTCCTCCTCCTCACCGCCTGCTCGCCCCCACCGCAGCCCCTGCGCATCGAAGGCCAGTCGATGGGCGCCGGCTGGTCGGTGCTGATCGGCGATTCGGCGGCTGAGGAAGCGCGCGCGCGCCCGCTGATCGAGGCGGAGCTGCAGCAAGTCGTGGCGCAGATGAGCACCTGGGAGCCGGATTCCGACCTGTCGCGTTTCAATGCCGCGGCCGCCGGCACTCGACACGCGCTGCCGCCGCAGCTGCTGGAGGTGCTGACAGCGGCGCTGGCGCTGGCCGAGGACAGCGGCGGCGCCTTTGATCCCACGGTCGGCCCCTTGGTCGAGCTGTGGGGTTTTGGCCCGGGGCGGCCGCGTCAGAGCGCGCCGGCGGCGGCCGATATCGAAGCCGCGCGTGCGCGCATCGGCTGGCAGCGGGTGCGGATCGAGGGCGATCAGCTGATCCAGCCCGGCGGTGTGTCGCTGGATCTCTCGGCCCTGGCCCCGGGCTATGCCGCGGATCGCATCGTCGAGGCCCTGGCTGCGGCTGGGTACAAGCACCTGCTGGTCGATGTCGGTGGCGAGCTGCGTGCCATGGGCGAGCACCCAGGCGCTCGGCCTTGGCGCGTTGGTCTGGAAGGCCCGAGTGGCGAGAGGGCTGCGAACGGCCTCGTCCTGCGCGATCAAGCGGTCGCGACTTCCGGCGATTACCGCCAGTTCTTCGAGGAGGACGGCCGCCGCTACTCGCACATGATCGATCCGCGTAGCGGCCAGCCGATCGCGCAGGCCGGCATCGCCGTCAGCGTGGTGCATCGCTCCTCCATGCAGGCCGACGGTCTGGCCACTGCGCTCTCTGTGCTCGGTCCCGAAGAAGGCTTCGAATGGGCGCGCGCACGCGGCATCGCTGCGCGCTTCGTGTATCGCGATGGCGGCGCTTGGGTTGAGCGTCGCACGCCCGCATTCGAAGCGATGGCGGCCGAGCCATGAGCGCGCTGACGGCGCACTGGCATCGACTCTGGTGGCTGGGGCTGCTCGCGCTCGCTGTCGCACCGCTGCTGTGGGCGCGGTGGCCGTCGGCTGAATCGGCAAGCGCACGGGCCAGCGCGCGTCCTTTGGCGCCGGATCGGCTGATCGAGCGCTGGCGGGCTGAGCCTGAAGCGCGGGTAGCCGACTCGGATACTGCCTTGGCATCGGCGCGTGTGATCGCGGTCAGCGCCGGCGATGCCCAGCGGCCGGCCCGTCTTGAGTTCGAGCAGGACGGTCGCCGCTATCGGCAGACTCTGGATGCGCAGACTGGCGTGGTGCTGGCCGCACCCGAGCCAGTCGCGACGCAGTTCGCCGTGTCGCGCGAAGCTGCCGCCACCGTCGGCGGGCTCGCTTGGCTGCTGCTGGCCCTCCCTTGGCTGCGCCGACGCACGCGAGCCGAGCGCGGCATCGCAGCCGAAGGCTCGTCGCAAGCGGAGACCACCTGGTGGGTGGTCCACGCCAGCCAGACCGGGCAGGCGCAGCAGCTGGCCGAGCAGACTGTCACGCGCCTGCAAGCGCTCGGCGCGCGCGCGCAGCTTTGCGCCATCGCCCAACTCGATGCAGACGGACTGCGCGCAGCGCGTCGCCTGCTGCTGGTCGCCAGCACCACCGGCGAGGGGGATGCGCCCGACGCCGCCGCAGCCTTTGTGCGTCGGCTGATGCCGCAGACGCTGGCGCTGTCGCATCTGCAGTTCGCCTTGCTCGCGTTGGGCGATCGCAGCTACCGGGACTATTGCGCCTTTGGCCGCGCGCTCGATGCCTGGCTGCAGGGCTGTGCGGCGCGCCCGCTGTTCGAACGCATCGAGGTCGATGACGGTGATCCGCAGGCGCTCGATACCTGGCTGCGGGCCGTCGAAGCTGCCGCGCAGCGCGCGCAGTGGGGTGATTCTGAAGAGCCCCGGCCTACGCCTGTGCCGCTGGCTGATTCGGCCGACACGGGCGCAGGGCAGAGGGGGGCATCGACGGCAGCGTCAGCGGTCACCGTGGGTGCCGCCTCACGCCTTGCGCCGCGCGCCGACGGCGGGTATGACCGCGCGTGGCAGCGCTGGCGTCTGCAGTCGCGCACGCGCCTCAACCCGCGCAGCGCCGCGCCGGCCCTGTGCGACATCGAACTGCTGCCGGTGAGCGGCGCGCCGTTGAGCTGGCAGCCCGGCGATGTGGCCGTGCTGCAGACCCGGAACTCCGCCGCGAGGGTGCAGCGCTGGATGGCGGCGCGGGGGCTGGATGGCGCCGCGTCGATTCTCGTGGATGGGCGGGAGCGACTTCTGTCCGACGTCTTGCGGGAACGCGCGCTCGACGCGTTGCCGCTGCTTCGTTCGCACAACGCGGGTGAAAAGCACAACACGCAAGCGCTCGCGGTCGAGACGGTCGAGCCCATCGCCTTGGACGCGATCGCCCGGCTGCCTTGCCTGCCGAGCCGTGAGTACTCCATCGCCAGCACCGCGGCCAGCGGCCGCCTGCGTCTGATCGTGCGCCGACAGAACCACGCCGACGGTCGCCCCGGGCTGGGCTCGGCCACCCTTCTCGACAGCGACATTGGCGCCGAGTTGAACCTCAAGCTGCGTTGCAACCCGGGCTTCCGCGCGCCGCCGCCAGCGCTGCCGCTGATCCTGATCGGCGCCGGCAGCGGGCTGGCTGGCCTGCTCGGTCTGCTGGATGCGCGGGTCGAGCAGGGCGCGCGCGACAACTGGCTGCTGTTCGGCGAGCGCGATCCGCAGCGCGACTGCGTGCTGGCCGCCGAGCTGCAGGCGCATGTGGATGCGCGATACCTGCTGCAGTTCGACCGCTGCTTCTCGCGCGATCCGGTCGCGCCGGCGTACATCCAGGACGCTTTGCGCGCGCAGGCCCTGCGCCTGCGCGACTGGCTGGATCGCGGCGCGCATCTGCGCGTCTGCGGCAGTCGGCGCGGCATGGGCGAGGGGGTACATGCCTGCCTGATCGAGCTGCTGGGCGAAGACTCTGTGGATGCGCTGCTGGCGGCGGGGCGCTACCGAAGGGAGGTGTTCTGAGAGCGGGGATTCGGGATTGGGGATTCGGGATTCGCGGGGCGAGCCGCATCGCTTGCGTCACTACAGCGCTGCGAACCGCAGCCATCGCCCCGGGCTCGATGGCCCGCTCTTGCAAATCCCCAATCCCCAACCCCAATCCCGTTCACGCCGCTCCGCGGCGTGAATACGTATGCACCCGAAGGCACCCTCGCCCCCAGCCGCTAAGCTGTCGGCCGGTCGCGGCGGTCTGCTGTCGCGACTCTCAAGGCAGTTCCCGGGGAGGGCGGGGCACACGCAGCGCGTGCATGAACGTTGCGGTGGCCCGGACTGCGGATCGCGAAGCGCCCTGGCAGCGCTCTTCGCCGTGCGACATCCCCTGGACTGCGCGTCGCCTGGGCCTCTGTGCCCTGGCATCGACCGTCGCAGCGAGGGAGCGAGATGTCGAACCGCAGCAAGCCGCAGCTGAGCTTCTGGCAGATCTGGAACATGTGCTTCGGCTTCCTGGGCATCCAGTTCGGATTTGCCCTTCAGAACGCCAACGTCAGCCGGATCTTCCAGACCCTCGGCGCCGACATGGACACGATCCCGCTGCTGTGGATCGCGGCCCCGCTGACCGGCCTGCTGGTGCAGCCCATCGTCGGCTATTACTCCGACCGTACCTGGCATCCGCGGCTCGGCCGGCGTCGTCCCTACTTCCTTGCCGGTGCGCTGCTCGCGTCTGGCGCGCTGCTGTTCATGCCCAACTCGCCGACGCTGTGGATCGCGGCCGGCCTGCTGTGGATCCTGGACGCGTCGATCAACATCGCCATGGAGCCGTTCCGCGCCTATGTCGGCGACCAGCTGCCGCCGAAGCAGCGGCCCACCGGCTATGCGATGCAGAGCTTCTTCATCGGCGTCGGTGCGGTCGTCGCCAGCGCCTTGCCTTGGCTGCTGACCCAGGCCGGCGTGGCCAACACCGCGGTTGAAGGACAGGTTCCGGATTCGGTGCGCTATGCCTTCTATCTGGGTGGCGCGGTGATGTTCGGCGCCATTCTGTGGACGGTGCTCAGCACGCGTGAGTATCCGCCCGAGCAGCTTGAAGCCTTCGACGCGGGGCGTGGCGAGGACGCCGTGCCCAGCGCTGAGCAGATCGAAAGCGCGCGTGCGCGCGGTGCGACCGGTGTGGCCTTCGGCGCGGGGCTGGCGGCTGCGGTCTACCTGCTCGGCTGGGACCGCCAGCTGTATGTGCTGGCCGGCCTCATCGGGGTGGGGGGTGCGCTGTTTGCGCTGCTGCCGCAGCTCAATCCGAACGGCATGCTGCGCAACATCCTCGGCGACATGCTGCAGATGCCGCAGGTGATGCGTCAGCTGGCGGTGGTGCAGTTCTTCTCCTGGTTCGCACTGTTCGCGATGTGGATCTTCACCACCGCTGGCGTGGCCGCCCACCACTACGGCAGCAGTGATCCGACCAGCCAGTCCTACAACGATGCCGGCGACTGGGTTGGCGTGCTGTTCGCGGCCTACAACGGGTTCGCCATCGTCGCGGCGATGCTGATTCCGCCGCTGGCGCGTGCGCTCGGCGCGCGCGTCACCCACATCGTGATGCTGCTCTGCGGTGCCGCCGGCTTCGCCTCGTTTCTACTGGTGCGGGATCCGCACTGGCTGCTGGCGTCCATGGTGGGGGTCGGCTTTGCCTGGGCCTCGATCCTGTCACTGCCCTATGCGCTGCTGGCCGACAGCCTGCCCGCGCGCAAGATGGGCACCTACATGGGGGTGTTCAATTTCTTCATCGTCATCCCACAGCTGGTCGCTGCCAGCCTGCTCGGCCTGATCCTGAAATACGGTTTCGGCGGCGAGCCCATCAACGCCCTGCTGGTCGGTGCGATCAGCTTCACCGTCGCCGCGCTGGCCACCCTGCGCGTCCGCGTTGCCCACTGAAAGGATGCCCCGCATGTTCCTGTCGCGCTCCCTGATCGCCCTGTCACTGACCGCGCTTGCCGCCTGCAGCAGCGAGGCGCCCGCGCCTGAAGCTGCTGCACCTGCAGCGCCGGCCCCCGCCGCGGTCGACCGCTTCATCGGTACCACCGAGCCCTTCGCGTCCGAGGCCGTGTACTTCGTTGTCACCGACCGCTTCGTCAACGGCGATCCGTCCAACGACCAGCGCGAGCAGGGCGGCGAGCGCGGCACCTTCGACA
>JBKCVA010000007.1:0-6873 GCA_046318115.1 Lysobacterales bacterium
GCGCACCACCGCGCGCGAGGCCGACGAAATGGTGCTGGCGCTGGAGCGCGCCGGCGAGAAGGGACCGTTCATCTGGGCGGGACATTCCTTCGGCGGGCTTCTCGCGGCCAACATCGCACGCCGCCGGCCGGACCTGGTGCACCTGCTGGTGCTGCTCGACCCGACGCCGCTGGAGACCATCGTCTTCGGCCCCCGCCTGTCGGCGCTGAAGGACATGCGCCGCAGCGCCTGGCTGGGCGGGCTGGCACAACTCTTCGGCGTAAACCTGCAAGCCCGGTACAACGCCCGCATGGCCCAGGTGCCGGCCTACAAGCAGGCCATGGAGGCCACGCAGGCCGTGCTGGGGCCCGAGGTGGCCGCCGCCAGCGCGGTGCAGGCGAATGCCGGCCACTTCTTCGCGCAGGCGTCCGTCTACAGCGAACTCAGCCCCGAAGGCGTGGCGGCCGTGGCCTGGGACACGGTGGTCTATGACCGCGATCTGGGCGACCTGCCGGTCTGGCTGGTGGGCCCCAAGGACGACGAGGACGGCGACATCGCCCTGCTGCCCGAAGCCCGGGCCGGCGGCGACGCCAATGCGCGCCGCATGTTCCGCTTCTTCGCGGCCACGCGCGAACGCTACCTGTCCACGTCCACGCGCTCGCTGCGTGTCGTGGCGCCCAAAGGCGCCGGCCACAACTTCGTCTACGAGCTCCCGGACTGGACGATCGGCGTGATGCGCGAGGCCATCTGCGGCGCACCGGCGGAGCCGAACCCATGACCCATCAGAACCCGCAGACCGCAGCTCGAGCCTTGGCTGTGCTGGCCGAGCAGTACTGGGCCTTCGAGTGCCACGCGCTGCCCTTGTCAGCCGTGCTCGCCGGGCAACCGCTGGCCGATGCCGTGCTGTTCCGCGAATCGGCGGCCGACCATCAGCGCCGCGACCAGGATGCCGCGCTGTTGCTGAAGCAGGCCGAACAGATCGACGCCGGCCCCCTGCAGGCCCAGGAGCGCGCCACGCTGGCGCTGATCCGGCGCGAACTGGCGGGGCTGCGCGCACAGCACGCTGCCGACTCTTGGCAGAGGCCGTGGCTGTTCCCCGCCGGGCCCGACTTCACCGCGATGTTCTGGGCCAACTGCACCAGCGTCGGTGACGCCGCCGCAGCGGCGCTGTACGTCGACCGCCTGGCTGGCTTGCCCGGCTACTTGCGCGACGTGCAGTCCAACATCGAGGCCGGCCACGCGCGCGGCTACCGCTATCCGCGGGTGGTGCTGCAGAGCGCTGTGGCCAACACGCGGGGCATCCTGGGCGCGGCGCCTGAAGCCTCGGCCTGGCTGTCGCCCTTCAAGCGCTCGCCGGCTGCGGCGCAACCCGCCGTGCAGGCCCAGGCCGAGCGAGCCCTGAGCGTGGTTCGCGAGTCCCTGATGCCGGCTCTGCAGGCGTGGTCCGACTTCCTGGAAGGCCTGGTGGCGCGCGGCGCGCGCGAGTCGCTCAGCAGCGTGGACGGCCCGGTCGGCGCCGCGTATTACCGCACCTGGGTGCGGCACTTCACCAGTACCACCGACGACCCCGACGAAGTGCACACGCTGGGCCTGGCCGAAGTGGCACGGCTGGAGCGCGAGATCGAAGCCGTGGCGCGCGACGCCGGCTATGCCGGCAACGTGGCGGGCTACCGCGCCTTCCTGGCATCGGACCCGCAGTTCATCGCCCCTTCGCGCGACGCCCTGCGCGAGAGCATCGAGGCCCTGTGCAAGCGCGTGGACCGGCGCATCCCGGAGTTCTTCGGCCTCATCCCGCGCATCACCTACGGGGTGCAGAGCATTCCCGATGCGGTCTCGGCGCGCATGCCGCCGGCCTATGCGCAGCCCAGCCCCGCCGATGGCTCGTCTGCGGGCATCTTCTGGATCAGCGGGCTGCCGTCCAAGGCGCCAAGTTACCTGCACCCGGCACTCGTCGTGCACGAAGCCTGGCCCGGCCACCTGATGCACATGGCGCTGATGAACGAGCAGGCCGAACTGCCGGCCTTCCGCCGCTATGGCGCCATCAAGTACACCGCCTGCGTCGAAGGTTGGGCGCTGTACTGCGAGACCTTGGGCATCGAGATGGGCCTGTACACCACGCCGCACGAACACTACGGGCGGCTGGAGATGGAGATGTGGCGCGCCGTGCGCCTGGTGGTCGACACCGGCATCCACGCGCGTGGCTGGAGCCGCGAGCAGGCGGTGGCCTACATGGCCGAACGCCTGAGCCTGTCGCGCGAGACCATTGAGGGCGAGGTCGACCGTTACGCCGCGTTGCCCGCGCAGGCGCTGGGCTACCAGATCGGCAACCTCAAGCTGCGCGAACTGCGCCGCCGCGCCGAGGCGCAGCTGGGCACGCGCTTTCGGCACCGCGACTTCCACGCCGCCGTGATGAGCGCTGGCGCGGTGACGCTGCCGGTGCTGGATGACCTGGTGAACGACTGGCTGCAGCGCCAGGCCGGCGAGGCCACCCATGCCGCTTGACCCGGGCAGCGGCGTCTTCTACGAGGTGCAGGGCCAAGGCCAGCCCTTGCTCATCGGCTTGCCGCTGATGGCCTCGTTCAGTTCGATCTTCGGTGACGAGCTGCAAACGGTACTTGATGACTATCTGAAGCCCTTGCTCGAACGTTACCGCGTGCTGTTGGTGGACTACCCCAGCATCGGCGGCAGCCGCGACATCCCGCCGCACGCGCTCACCGCCGACCGGGTCTGCGCCGACCTGCTGGCCGTGGCCAGCGCGGCCGGCTTCGACCGCTTTGCCTACTGGGGCTACTCCTGGGGTGCCGCCGTCGGCCTGCAACTGGCCGCGCGCACCGACCGCCTGAGCGCGCTGGTGCTGGGGGGCTGGCCGCCGCTGGGCGCCCCGTACGCAGGCATCCTGCAGGCGACGCGGCTGAAGCAGGCCGACCCGGAACCTTCGTCGCTGAAGGTGCTGCGCTCGAAGGAACAGTACCGACAGTGGGAGACCTGGTACAGCAGCATGCAGGGCTGGCTCGAAGCCGACTCGGTGCAGCGCATCGCCTGCCCGAAGATGGTCTTCTTTGGTAGCGATGGTGATCTGGTCGAAGCCGGCATCCCGATCCGCATCGCCTCCATCATCCGCGAGCACCGCGACGAACTGCTGCAACAGGGCTGGACGGTGCACGAGATCACGGGTCAGGGTCATGGCGTGTGCATGGTGCCGGGCCTCGTGGTGCCACCCGTGCGCGCCTTCCTCGAACGGGTACTCGCATGAACACCAGCCCATCCCCTGCCGCACAGGCGCTGCTGGCCCCCTGGACGGGACCTTATGGCGGCTTGCCGCCGCTGGCAGGCGTCGACCCTGCGGCGCTGGAAGAAGCCCTGCGCGCCGCCATCGAAGCCAAGCGTGCCGAATTGCAGGCCATCGCGGCGAACCCCTCGGCACCCAGCTTTGAGAACACCGCCGAAGCACTGGAAGACTGCGGCCGGGCCCTGGATCGCCTCTTGTGCGTGCTGCGTGTGCATGCCAACAGCCTGAGCCTGGGCGATATGCCTGGCGTCGCACAGCGCATGGCCCCTTTGCTGGCGGCGCTGGACGACGAGATCGCGCACGACGAACGGCTGTTCGCGAGGCTGAACGAAGTCTGGAACCAGCGCGGCCAGGCCGGGCTGACTTCGGAGCAGCACAGACTCCTGGACGTGCTGCGCACGCGCATGCAGCGGCGTGGTGCCGGCCTGCCACACGCCGCCAAGCGGCGCCTGGCCGAGATCAACGCAAGCCTGGCTGCGCTGTCGTCGCAGTACAACCAGAACCTGATCCACGAGGCCGGGCGCCAAGCGGTCTTCATCGAGGACGAGGCCGGACTGGACGGCCTGCCCGACGCCTTGCGGCAGGCCGCCGCAGCGGCGGCCACGGAAAAGGGTCGGCCGGGCATCTGGGCCATTCCCAATTCGCGTGGTTCGGTCTGGCCCTTCCTGACACTGGCCACGCGGCGCGATCTGCGCGAACAGGTCTGGCGGATGTGGACCCAACGCGGCGACAACCCAGGGGCGAACGACAACAAGCCGATCGCAGCACGGATCCTGCAGTTGCGCGGCGAACTGGCTCGGCTGATGGGCAGCCCCAGCTACGCGCACTTTGCACTGGCTGACCGCATGGCCCGTACGCCCGAGACGGCCTTGGCCCTGCTGGAGCGCACCTGGCGCAGCGTCAAGCCCGCCGCGCAGGCCCAGATTGCCGACTACCAGGCCATCGCCGACCGCGAAGGCGCCGGCATCCGCCTGGCCCCGTGGGACCGCCAGTTCTATGCAGAGAAGCTGCGGCGCCAGCGTTTCGGCCTGGACGGCGATGCGGTGAAGGCGCACCTGCCCCTGGAAGCGGTGCTGCAAGCCATGTTCTGGGCCGCCGGCCGCGTGCACGGTCTGGCCTTCAAGCCGCTGGCCGACGCACCCTTGATCCACCCCAGCGTCCGGGTCTACGAAGTCAGCCGCGGCGAAGAGCCGGTGGGCGTCCTGTACTTCGACCTCTTCAACCGCCCGGGCAAGGCGCACGGTTCGTACCAGAAGCAGTACCGCGAAGCCGAGAACTTTCGCGGCCGGGTGTTGCCGATCGCCGCCGTCTACTCCACCTTCCCGCCTCCACCCGAGGGCCAGCCCGTGCTGCTGCCCTGGGAGTACGCCAACGTCTTCTTCCACGAGTTTGGCCACGCGCTGCACATGCTGCATTGCACCTCTGCCTACCGTTCACTGGGCAGCCAGCACGTGGCCTGGGACTTCGTCGAGTTGCCGGCGCTCATCAACGAACGCTGGCTGCGCGACCCGGAGCTTCTGGCGCGCTTTGCACGGCACCACGTCACCGGCGAGCCCATGCCGGCTGATCTGATGGACCGCATCGAACAGGGCCTGAAGTACGACCGCATCTTCAGCCTCAACCCCGACTTCCTGCTGCCGGCCATCGTCGACATGCGGCTGCACCTGCTGGCCGACGGCAGCGGCCAGCCCATCGACCCGGTGCAGGTGGAGAACTACACGCTGGCCGAGTTGGGCATGCCCGAAGCGTGGGACCTGATCATGCGGGTCACGCACAACTTTCACCTCTTCATCGGCGCCTACGCCGCGGGGCTGTACTCGTACCTGTGGGCTGACGTGATGGCGGCTGATGCGGTACAGCGCTTCGAGCGTTCGCCCGGCGGCCTGTACGACGCCGACACGGCCAGGCGCTGGATCGAGAAGGTGCTGAGCGTCGGCCATCGGGTGGCCGCCGACGACGCGTTCCGCGACTTCGCCGGACACAATACGGATCCGACGCCGCTTCACCGGCGTTTCGGGTTGGCCTGAGAGCGTGAGAGTTTTTCCCCGCGCCAGTCTTGCCGTTTGGCATGCAACTGGCTTACTCTGGGCTATGAGTCAAGACGAACACCAGGGCGAGGCGGCGGGCGGTCTGTTTGAGGACTTGCCGGCAGTGCGGCGGGAAGACGAGCAGGCAGCGCGGCAGGCGCGGATGGCCGCCAAGCGCCAGGGCGCGGTCAGGCTGCTGCAGCCCAACCGCAGCCAGATCGAGTTGCGTGCGTCGGACCTGGAGTCGTTGCTGGGCGAGGATCACCGTGCACGGTTGGTGTGGGGCTACGTCGAGCAGCAGGACCTGAGCCGGCTGACCGATGCGATCAAGGCGCGAGGCAGCAACGCTGGGCGCGCTGCGATCGACCCGCGCATCTTGTTCGCGCTGTGGCTGTACGCGGTGCTCGAAGGCGTGGGCAGCGGGCGCGAGGTGGCAAGGCTGACGCGCGAGCACGACGCCTACCGCTGGCTGTGCGGCGGGGTATCGGTGAACTACCACGCGCTCAACGACTTCCGCTCGGGCAACGAGGCACTGATGGACGAAGTGCTGACGGCCAACGTGGCGGCGCTGGCGGCGGCCGCAGCGATCAGCCTGGAGCGCGTGGCGCAGGACGGCATGCGGGTGCGGGCCGACGCCGGTGCGGCGTCGTTCCGCCGGCAGGCCAGCTTGGAGCAGCACCTGGCCGAGGCCGGGGAGTTGGTGCGCGAAGTCAAGCAGCGCGCCCAGGACGATCCTGGGGCGAGCAGCCGCCGGGCGAAGGCTGCCAAGCAACGGGCGGCCGAAGACCGTGAAGAGCGCATCCGCGCGGCGCTGGAGCAACTGCCGCAAGTACAAGCGGCCAAGCGGCGCAACGGTGACAAGCCCGAGGATGCACGTGCGAGCACCACCGATGCTGATGCGCGGGTGATGAAGATGGGCGACGGCGGCTTCAGGCCCGCGTTCAACGTGCAGCTGGCCACGACCTGCGAAGACCAGGTGATCGTAGGCGTGGCGGTGAGCAACTTGGGCAGCGACATGGCGCAGATGGTGCCGATGGTCGAGCAGGTCGTCGAACGCACGGGCAGCACGCCCGGGCAGTGGCTGGTCGACGGTGGGTTCCCGGCGCACGAGCAGATCGACGCGGTGCACGAGCAAACGCAAGGCAAGACCGAAGTGCTCGCGCCGGTGCCCGAGCCCAGGCGCAAGAGCGGCGATGACGACACTCCGCCGACGGACAAACACCAGCGCAAGGAGGGCGACACCGACGCGGTGGCGCAGTGGCGCCAGCGCATGGCCGGCGACGAGGCCAAGGAGTTGTACAAGCAGCGGGCGGCCACGGCCGAGTGCGTCAACGCGCTGGCGCGCAACCGAGGGCTGCAGCGCATGCCCGTGCGCGGGCTGACCAAGGTGCGCGCGGTGGCCTACCTGTACGCGCTGGCGCACAACCTGATGCGCATGGTCAAGATCGCACCGCAACTGCTGGGTCTGGGCACAGGTGCGTCCGTGGCGGCCGCAGCGGTGGCATAAGAGGCGTCGGAAGTGAAAAAGCCAAGCCCCAACACCCCGGATCGGCCCGTTCAGGCCCTTGCCATGACCTC
>JBKCVA010000008.1:0-59000 GCA_046318115.1 Lysobacterales bacterium
GTCCGCGGGTGGATCACCCACATCGACGATACGCAGGATTTGGTTCCGATCACGATCCGCGACGGCACGGGCGCGATCGTGTCGGTGGTCGACGGCCCGGGGAACATCGGCCGCGGCCGCGAATGGGGGGTTTCGCTGGACTTGAGCCTGCCTCTGGAGAAGATGCTCCCGCTCGGCGATTCCGGGGAGGTCACGCTCACGTATGCCGGGACGTACCGGCACAGCCGCGTCACCGACCCGGTCACCGGCCTGGAACGGCGCTTGCAGCCGAAATTCGGACCGTCCTGGGCCCCGGAGCAGCAGCACGCCCTCGCGCTGCGCCATGACGTCCTCGACTCGCCCTTCGCCTGGGGGGCGACCCTGGACTGGTCGTCGAGCCAGACGCGCTACTTCTATGGCCAGACCCTGCGCTTCGGGGAAACCCCCTCCCTGGGTCTGTTCGCGGAGTATGCGGTGGCACGCGGGAAGTTCCGGTTCGAAGTCGACAACGCCAACAGTTACGACATCGGCCGGGAACGCGTCTTCTATGCCGGAAGCCGGGCGGACGGCGTGGTCGCGGGCTCGGCATCGCGGACGCTGAATCGCAACACGCGCGTGCTGCTTTCGTTCAACGGCCGTTTCTGATCAGCCCGATGAGGATGGGCCAGCGGTGTCGCGAAACACCGCCGGCCTTGCTCGAAGGCATCAGGCGAAGCGGACCAGCGCCCAGACGCCCGCGGCGACGAGGGCCCCGAGGACGATGGCGCGCGACAAAGGCGCCATGAAAGGCGCGGGTCCCTGCAGATCGGCATCGCGCCCCGTCAGCATCGGCACGATGAGGTTGCGGCGCTTGAGCACGGCATAGGCCAGCGCGGCCACGATGTGCAAGGCGACCACCGCCTGCAACACGGTGAACCCCCATTCGTGCACGTCTCCCAGCCAGCGGGTCATGCGCCCGCCGACCCAGCCGCTCAGCGGGGCTTCGACCACGAAGAGATCGCCGCCGGAGAGAAACAGCCCGGACAACGTCTGCACACCCACCAGGAGCAGCAGCAGGATCACGGCCAGTGCGCCGGCGGGGTTGTGCCCGGGATGGGCCGGAAGCGGTCCCGGGCGGGCGAGCTCACGAAGGTGTTCAAGCACGGCGGCCGGACCGCGGACGAAGTGTCGAAACCGCGCGGTCTCGCTTCCGACGAAGCCCCACGCGACCCGAAAGAGCACCAGGCCCAACGCGCCATAACCGAACAGCATGTGGCGCTCCCAATCCTCGTTCTCCGCCGTCCACCAGGAGCCGGCGAGACAAACGACCAGCCCCCAGTGGAAGACCCGGACCGGGAGGTCCCAAACGCGAAGGGACCGTTCGGAATCAGCCGGGGCGGTCATGGGGATCAGTCCAGCTTGTAACTGTCGTGGCAGGCTCCGCACTCGCGGCCCACGGCGTCGAGGGCCGCGCCGATGCGGGCCCGATCGCCCGTGGCGGCGGCCTGCACCAGACCGGGGAGTGTCGCCTCAAAGCGCTTCTGGAGGGCGAGGAACTCCGCCTTGTTGGTCCAGATTTCGGGCTTGGCTTCGCTATCACCCACGCCGACGGCCGTTCCTTCGGGCCACCAGTCACCGATGCGGCGCCCGGTCTCTGCAAGGGTGGCCGCCGCCGCTCGGGCGTCCTCGGCCGTGCCGCCCTCGCCCTTGACGAAGGTATCGAGGGTATTCATCGCCCGCCCAAGCGTCTTGAAGTTGGCCTTTCTCTCCTCGACCTGGGCGACCGGATCGGCCGGAGTGGAGCCCGCTTGGGCCGAGGCGCCTGAAGCAACGCCCAGAAAGGTGCTGGAAAGGGCGACCAAGACCAACGGGCCAAACAAACGATTTGCTTTCATCGACTTCTCCGTTGCTTTCGCTGCCGGACGGCGGGCCGGCACCGTGGTCATCCGACGTTCGGCCCGCAGGGCCGGACTTCGCCGGAAGCCCAGAGACGAGCGTGCGGCGCCAAAGACGCAGGACGATTGGTGCGCTGTTGCGATTCGATTGCAAGGGGAGCGCCATGCGGCCGAACGGACCATCGGCGCGTCCGATCGGCAAGAGGGAAGGCCCGTCAGGCCCAGCCCTCCGTCTCGGCGAGGCGGGCGACGTAGCGCGCCACCGTGTCCACTTCGAGGTTGACCGGCGTGCCGACCGGCATCGTGCCGAAGCCGGTGTGGGCCAGCGTGTGCGGCACCAGCATCACCTCGAAGCCCGCCTCGTCCACCGCGTTGACGGTGAGCGAGGTGCCATCGACGGCGATCGAGCCCTTCTGCGCGATGAAGCGCAGCAGCACCCGGGGCACGCTGAAGCGCCAGCGCTGCGAGCGCGCGTCCTCGATGACGGATACGACTTCGCCGACGCCGTCGACATGGCCTGACACCATGTGCCCGCCGAAGCGGCCGTCGGCGCGCATGGCGCGCTCCAGGTTGACGGCCGAGCCGGGCGCGAGGCCGCCGAGCGTAGTGCGCGAGAGCGTCTCGTTGGAGACGTCCGCCGCAAAGCTCGCGGTATCGAAGGCGATCACGGTCAGGCACACGCCGCTGACCGCGATGCTCTCGCCCAGCACCACGTCGCGCATGTCAAGCGTGCCGGTGTCGATGTGCAGGCGCACGTCACCGCCCACAGGTTCCAGCGCGCGGATGCGGCCGACAGATTCGATGATTCCAGTGAACATTGGGAAGCCGGGATTGGGGATTCGGGATTCGGGATTCACAGCGGGGCGCAGCGCTGGATCGGGTTGCACCCACGTTCTCATAGGGTGGGTCTTGACCCACCGAAGCTCAATGCTCGCCGCACGTGCTCATCGCGTGCAGCAGAGCTCACTGCTCGCTGCACGCGCTGATCCCTTGCAACGGCGTTCACGCCGATTCGCGCCCAACTCAGCCTTGCCTGCCGTGGTGGATCAAAAGCCACCCTATGCAGGCCGAAGGCGCAGGCACTGGTCGTCGCCGATCTGGCGGCGCTCGATCACCCGCCAGCTGACGCGCTGATCAAGCCGCGCAAGAAGCAGCGCATCGAGCATCGGCTGCGCGTCGCCGCCCAGCAGCACCGGCGCCTGGTACAGCAGTAGCTCATCCATCAGACCGTTGCGCATCAGCGCTCCGGCGAGCCGGGGGCCGCATTCCACCAGCAGTTCATTGATGTCGCGCTGCGCCAGTCCGGTGACCACAGCGTTGAGATCAAGCGCACCCTCGCGCTCAGGAACCCCGCAGCGCATCACATGCGGCGCGCAGTCTGCGGATGCGGCGATGCGATCGGCGTGAAACACCAGCGTGGGTGCGGCGCCGTCGGCCAGCAGATGCGCCGAAGGCGACAGGCGCAGCTCACGGTCGAGCAGCACGCGCAGCGGCGGCACGAAGTCGGTGTCAGGCAGGCGCACGGTAAGCCTGGGGTTATCCGCCAGCGCGGTGCCGCTGCCGGTGAGGATGGCCGAGGACCGCGCACGCCAGCGCTGCACGTCGGCGCGCGCGGCTTCGCCGCTGATCCACTTCGACTCGCCTGTGGCCAGCGCGATGCGCCCGTCCAGGCTGGCCGCGAGCTTGAGCCGCACGAACGGCCGCCCGCGCTCGACGCGGCTGAAGAAACCGATGTTCAGCTCGCGCGCGTCTTCGCGCATCAGCCCCGAGACGACCTCGATGCCCGCCGCACGCATGCGCTCCACCGCCCCACCCTCGCGCTGGAAAGCGTCTTCGCAGGCGATCACCACCCGCGCGACGCCGGCCGCGATCAACGCGTCCGCGCAGGGCGGCGTGCGCCCGTGCAGGCCGCAGGGCTCCAGCGTGACATAGGCCGTGGCGCCACGCGCCGACTCGCCGGCCGCGTGCAGCGCGTGCACCTCGGCGTGTGGGCCGCCGGCGCGGATATGCCAGCCCTCGCCCAGCACCGCATCGCCGCGCGCGATCACGCAGCCCACCCGCGGATTGGGCTGGGTGGTGAACAGCCCGCGTGCGGCCAGACGCAGGGCCCGCGCCATGTGGGCATGGTCGGTGGGTGAGAAGCGGGGATTGGGGATTGGGGGTTGGGGATTCACAGCCGGTGGGCCTGAAGTCGTCTGGCGGCCGAAGCGTCCACACAGGCGGAGGCATGCGGCGTCTCTAGGGGGCTGGCAGGGTCGCGATCCGACCGCACGAACGGCACGAAGAAACCAGGGACCCGCGCCGCGGCAAGGCCGGGCGATGGCGTGTCGACCCTGTGGGCCGGGTTGAGCAGCGTGCCCGCGCTCAGGGCTCCGCATCCTCGGCAGCTGACTCGGGCTCCGGCGCGTTCGGATGGGTGCGCGTGCGCATCAGGATCGCCGGCCCCACCGGCAGGCGCACCACACCGACGCGCTCCCAGCCATGGCGCTCGTAGTAGGTCGCCTGGTCGCGGGTCCACAGGTGCAGATAGGCGTGGCCCATGTCGAAGGCCTCGCTGCTGGCGCGTTGCATCAGCGCGCGACCAATGCCGCGGCCGCGCAGTTCGGGGCGCACGTAGAAGCTGGCGAGCCAGGGCGCGTTCTCGGGGCCGCCCGGGGGATCCTCATTGAGCAGGCTGACCGAACCCAGCGCCTCTCCCTCCTCAGTGAGCGCCACCAGCGTGCAGGGCAGCTCATGCAGGCGGTGGGTGGCGAGTTCGGCCGCCGCCGCAGCGACGCTCCAGTTCGGCACGTAGTGCCGGAACGCGTCGTAGTGCCAAGCCGCGAGCGTGGGCACCAGATCCCGGTGCGCGGACAGCCAGGTGATGCGGTAGTCGGGCGTCGGCGCCACCGGCTTCGGTGAATCGGGCGACTCGCTCATTTGCGACCTCGCGAAGGCGTGGGCGGCAGGTCCTGCAGCAGCGGCAGCTGCACCTTGTCGAGGCCGGGCAGCTCGCGCTCGAGCTTTTCGATCTCCTCGCGGAAGGCCTGCACGTCCTCGAAGCGACGATACACCGAGGCGAAGCGCACGTAGGCCACCTGATCCAGCTCGCGAAGCGCTTCCATCACCCACTCGCCGAGCTGGCGCGAGGGCAGCTCGCGCTCGGCCGAGGAGCGCAGCTGGCGGACGATGCCGCGGACTGCGTCGTCAATCGCCGGCTCCGACACGGGGCGCTTCTGCAGCGCCTTGCCGAGACTACCGCGCAGCTTGCGCTCGTCGAAGGCCTCGCGCCGGCCGTCACTCTTCACGATCGCCGGCAGCTTGATCTCGACCGTTTCGAGGGTCGAGAAGCGCTCTCCGCAGCCCGGACATTCGCGACGTCGACGGATACTGCTGCCCTCGTCGGCCACCCGCGAGTCCACCACCCGGGTATCGGCACGCGAGCAGAACGGGCAATGCATCAGCACGCCTCCTGCAGCAGTGGAAAGCTCAAGCGCAGGCCTGCCTGCTCGGGCAGGGCCTGCCAGCGCGCGCCCAGCGTCTGTGCCCGCTGAAACAGCTGCAGCGAGGCCTGTGCGTGCGGCCAGGGCGGGATCGGCACGCCACGCATGGCGCAGGCGGTCTCGACGCCGTAGTCAAAGGCGACGACGTCGAACGCACCCCGCCAAAGCTGGGTCTGCAAGGCCTCGACCACCGATTCGGCCTGCGGCGACTGCGCGCTGCGCTGCGGATCGGCGAAGTCGTGGAAGGTCTTGGAGAGAAAGCCGATGTCAGCGCCGGCGGCGACACGCCCCATGAACCCGTTGTCGAATTCCAGAGCGGTCTCCACCAGGGCGTGCAACAGGTCATGCGGCAGGATGCCCTGCCGTGGCATCTCGACCTCGGTGCGGCTGCCATCGGCGCGCTCGCAGATCAGGCGATCGAATTTGCCGCCGGCCGACCCTTTGAGCGCATGGAGCCGCATCGATGTTCAGCCGTAGACCGGCAGTCGCCGGCACTGCGCGGTGATGGCCTCGCGCACGCGCGCCAGCACCGCCTCGTCGGCTGGGGCCTCCAGCACATCAGCGATGCAGTTGGCGAGTTCGACGCAATCGGCTTCGGTGTAGCCGCGGGTGGTGACGGCGGGGGTGCCGATGCGCAGGCCGGAGGTGACGAAGGGCGAGCGCGGGTCGTTCGGCACCGAGTTCTTGTTGACCGTGATGTGCGCCTTGCCGAGGGCGGCCTCGGCATCCTTGCCGCTGACCTCGCGGCCGATCAGGTCGATCAGCATCAGATGGTTCTCGGTGCCGCCGGAGACGATCTTGTAGCCGCGCGACATCAGCGTTTTCGCCATCGCCTGTGCGTTCTTCACCACCTGCTGCTGGTAAGCCTTGAACTCGGGCTCCAGCGCTTCCTTGAAGGCCACCGCCTTGGCGGCGATGACGTGCATCAGCGGGCCGCCCTGGATGCCGGGGAAGACGATGCTCTGCAGCTTCTTCTCCAGTTCCTCGGCCTTGTCGCCGGCGCCTTCGCGGCTGAACACGATGATGCCGCCGCGCGGTCCGCGCAGGGTCTTGTGGGTGGTGCTGGTGACCACGTGTGCATGCGGCAGCGGATTCGGGTAGACGCCCGCGGCGACCAGGCCCGCGATGTGCGCCATGTCGACGAACAGGTAGGCGCCGACCTTGTCGGCGATGGCGCGGAAGCGCGCCCAGTCCATCACCTGCGAGTAGGCCGAGAAGCCGGCGATGATCATCTTCGGCTGGTGCTCGACAGCGAGCTTCTCGACCTCGTCCATGTCGATCAGGCCACGCTCGTTGACGCCGTACTGCACCGCGTTGAACAGCTTGCCGGAGGCATTGACCTTGGCGCCGTGGGTGAGATGGCCACCGTGGGCGAGGCTCATGCCGAGGATGGTGTCACCCGGCTGCAGCAGGGCCAGGAACACGCCCTGGTTGGCCTGGCTGCCCGAGTGCGGCTGCACGTTGGCGTAGTCGGCGCCGAACAGTTGCTTGCAGCGTTCGATGGCGAGCTTCTCGGCGACGTCGACGTGCTCGCAGCCGCCGTAGTAGCGCTTGCCCGGATAGCCTTCGGCGTACTTGTTGGTCAGCACGCTGCCCTGGGCTTCGAGCACGCGCGGGCTGGCGTAATTCTCGGACGCGATCAGTTCGACGTGGTCCTCCTGGCGCTGGCGCTCGGCGGCCATGGCCGCGGCGAGTTCGGGGTCATAGCCTTCGATCTTCATGGAGGACGCGAACATGGGGCGGTCACCGGCGCTGGGAAGGAAGCGGCGGATGATACCGTGCCGGGGTTTGAGCCCTGAAATTCGCGCATGTCACATCCGCTTTCCGACCGCCCGCCCGCCGCGGGTGAAGACACCGTCCAGACCTACGTCCGCCTGTGCCAGAGCGAGCCTCAAGGTACGCCCGGGCGCCGCCTTGCAGCGCGCGCCCGCTCCGATGCGGTCGGCGACCTGTACTCGGCCATGGACTGGGCCTTCGAGTGCTTCGCCGGCTACCGCTTCCGTGAGGGGCACACCGCGCTGGGCGTCGCCCGCGAGCGCGACCCGGGCTTTCTGGCCGCGCGCTGGCTCGGCTTCCAGTACCCGCTGGATCCCAGCCCGGCCAGCGAGACCGAACAGCAGGCCTACCTGCAGCGCTGGCGCGAAGGCCTGCGCTGGTTCGAGTCGCAGGACTTCCGTCGTCCCGGCATGGCCGCCCAGGTCTGGGGCTGCGTCGGCAGCGCGACGCCCTTCTACCTTCACTACCTGGAGGACGCGGTGCCGGAGATGCGCCGCTACGGGCGCCTTGTCGCTCGGATGATGGTCGCGCTCGATCCCGGCCTGGCGCCGTGGCCACTGCGCCAGGGCCGGCGCCGCATCGCCGTGGTCAGCGCCCACTTCCGCGAGCACACGGTGGCCCGGCTGTTCCTGCCCCTGTTCGAGGGCCTGGACCGGGAACGCTTCGAGGTCCATTTCCTCGATCTCGAACCGGGCGCCGCCGAGTGGCAGGCGCGGCTGAACGCCGCCGGCACCCGCCACGCCGGCCCGCGTCCGGCGCCGCAGTGGCGGGCCCTGCTCGCCGCGCTGCAGCCCGATGTGATCGTCTATCCCGAGATCGGCATGCATCCCATGCACCAGGGCCTGGCCGCGCTGCGTCTCGCCCCCGTGCAGGCCTGCCTGTGGGGGCATCCGGTGACGACCGGCCTGCCGACGATCGACTATGCCCTGGTGCCGGATGCACTGGAGCCGCGCGACGCGACGGAGCACTACCACGAGGCCCTCGTGCGCCTGCCGGGCTTGGGCCATGGGCTTGCGCCGGCGCCGCCGCGCGCACCCGGCGAGGCCCCTGAGGGCGTGCGTCGCGCGGGGCCGGACGACCTGGAGATCCTCTGTGCGCAGGCGGCCTTCAAGCTGCTGCCGGCCCAGGACGCGGTGTTCGCGCGGATCCTGCGGGCGCTGCCGCAGGCCCGCCTGCACCTGACCCCGCTGGTTGGCGAGGAGCACATCGCCGATCTGCGCGCGCGCATGCGCCCGGCCTTCGAGCGCGAGGGCGTGGACATGGACACGCGCGTGCTCACCCACGCGCTGATGCCGCTGGAGCGCTTCCAGGCCTTGGCCGCGGCCTGCGACTTCGGTCTTGACACCCTGGGCTGGTCGGGCGGGATGAGCGCGCTCGACCTGCTGCCGCAGGGTCTGCCGATTGTCGCCGTCGAAGGTCCTACGATGCGCTCACGACAGACCGCCGCCCTGCTGAGGTGGCTCGACGCCTCGGAGTTGATCGCCCGCGATGCCGCCGACATGGTCCGGATCGCGCAGCGGCTGGGCAGCGAGGCCGAACTGCGCGAGCGCCTGCGTATCCGGCTGCGCGAGCGGGCGCCGTCGCTGTATGCAAGCACCGATACCCAGCGGGCCTTCGCAGAGTTTCTCGCTACCGCGCAGCCGCGCGCCGACTGAATGCCACACCCATCACGCAGACAGCCCGGCGGGGCCGGGCTGTCTGCGTATCGCGGGGCTGCGATGGATGGGCGGGGGCTCCGGCGGATGCGGCCGCAGGCAGCCCCGCAAGCGCGAGGCTTACAGGCCCAGCGCTTTCTCCGCCGGCACGTAGGGCAGGTTGAAACCTTCGGCCACCGGCTGGTAGGTGACCTGGCCGGCGTGCACGTTCAGGCCGCGCAGCAGGTGCACGTTCTCGGCCATGGCGCGCTTGGCGCCCTTGTTGGCCAGCTCGAGGATGAAAGGCAGGGTCGCGTTGTTCAGCGCAAACGTGCTGGTGCGCGGCACCGCGCCCGGCATGTTGGCCACGCAGTAGTGCACGACGTCATCGACGATATAGGTCGGCTCGGCATGGGTGGTGGCATGCGCGGTCTCGAAGCAGCCGCCCTGGTCGATGGCGACGTCGACCACGGCCGCACCGGACTTCATCCGGCGGACCAGATCTGCGCTGACCAGCTTGGGCGCGGCAGCCCCCGGAATCAGCACGCCGCCGATCACCAGGTCGGCCGTCAGCACGTGGCGCTCGACCGCGTCGGCGCTGGAGAAGACCGTCTCGACACGGGTGCCGAACTGGGCGACCAGGCGACGCAGCACGTCGACATTGCGGTCGAGGATCACGACCTGCGCGCCCAGGCCCACGGCCATCAGCGCGGCGTTCGCACCGACCACACCGCCGCCGAGGATGACGACCTTCGCCGGCTCCACGCCCGGCACGCCGCCGAGCAGCATGCCGCGGCCGCCATTGGCCTTCTGCAGTGCGGTCGCACCGGCCTGGATCGACATGCGGCCGGCGACCTCGGACATCGGCGCCAGCAGCGGCAGGCTGCCGTTGGCGGCGGTGACGGTCTCATAGGCGATGCAGGTGGCCTTGGACTTGATCAGCTCTTCGGTCTGCGGCCAATCCGGCGCCAGGTGAAGGTAGGTGAACAGCACCTGGCCCTCGCGAAGACGGGCGCGCTCGACCGCCTGTGGCTCCTTGACCTTGACGATCATCTCGGCCTTCGCGAACACCTCGTCGGCCGTGGCCAGCACCGTGGCACCCGCGGCGACGTAGTCGGCATCCGAGCAGCCGATGCCGGCGCCGGCGTGGGTCTCGATGACCACCTGATGGCCGTGCTGGACCAGTTCACGCACCGAGGCCGGGACCATGCCGACGCGGTACTCGTGGTTTTTGATTTCCTTGGGAACGCCGATCAGCATGGCTGCGACCTCGATGCGGTGGATGAGGGGAATGCCCTGCCATGACGCGCCGCAACAGAGCAGATCCGCTGTCCGAAGCGTCCAAGGCAAAACAGCCGCGAAGTCTAGGCGCGGGTTGTCAGAGTTTCCTGCTGTAGATTGAAGATCGACCGCCGAATCGTCGGCCCAAGCGCGACTTCGCAGCAGGATCTCCGTGAAGCAGAAGAAAGTTGTTTTAAATCAACTGGATAAGATCGACCGCCGAATCCTGCGCGAACTCCAGCGCGACGGCCGTTTGGCCAATGTCGAGCTGGCGAAGCGGGTCGGCCTCTCGCCCACGCCCTGTCTGGAACGGGTCAAGAAGCTGGAGGACGAGGGCTATATCCGCGGCTACCACGCGCGCCTCGACCCGGGCCGCATGGGTGCCGGTCTGCTGGTCTTCGTCGAGATCCGCCTGCTGCGCACGGCCATGGACGTGTTCGAGGAGTTCAAGCGCGCGGTGGTGGTGCTGCCGCAGGTGCTGGAGTGCCACCTCGTCTCGGGCGACTTCGATTATCTGATCAAGGCCCGCGTGCCCGACATGGCCGCCTATCGCCGCCTGCTCGGCGAAACCCTGCTGACCCTGCCGCATGTCTCCGGCTCGCGCAGCTACGCGGTGATGGAGGAGGTCAAGGAGACGCTGGAGCTGGAGGTCGATGGATAGCGGGGATTGGGGTTTCGGGGGCGGAGGCGCGGCCAGCTGATGCAGCCCATTCACCAATCTTCCATCTGCCGCGCCCAGGGCCTGCGCCAAGAGGGAACGCGTGCGCGGCCCTGCTCTACGAATCCCGAATCCCCGCTTACGGCGGCTGCACCCAGATCCGCCCCCACATCTCGGCCAGCCGTCGACGCACCTGCCAGGGCCAGGCCAGCTGCTCGGGACGGATCTCCTCGATCCCCGTACCGGTCACCCGTGCCACCGCGAAATTGAAGCTGTAGTCCGGCTCGGCGCCCATGCGCAGGTCGGACAGCACGATCTGGCCCTCGCGCACCTCGGCCTTCATGAAGCCGCGGTTGAACCACAGCAGGCGCTGGACCGCCGGCAGCTCGCGCACGGCCTCGAGTGCGGCGACGTCGCTGCGGTACTCGCGGAAACGGATCGGGCCGGAATCCGCCCACAGCGAACGTTCGCCCTCGAGAAATCCTTCAGGCGTCATCACCACCACCCGCCACAGCAGGGTCTGGAAGGGCATGGGCACCGAAAAGCGCGGCGCATCCTCATGGCCTGTGCCCACCAGGCTACGTTCGACCTCCTGCTCCACCAGAGTCTTCGCGGTCAGGGACCAGCCGATATAGCCGGTAGAAAGGATCAGCCCGGCCAGCAGCGCGCGCGTTCCCGCAGGACGGTGGCGCAGCCACCAGCCGAGCGCGCAGCCCAGCAACAGCGGCAGGGTGTAGAGCGGGTCGATGATGAACAGCGAGGCCCACATCGCCGGATGCGGCGCCAGCGGCCACACCAGCTGGGTGCCGTAGACGGTCAAGGCATCCAGCAGCGGATGGGTGAACAGGGCCAGCGCGATACCGGTGAGCCAGGCGTGCGGGGCCTCGCGCACAGGTGTCCAACGTCGGAGCAGCGCCCACAGCGCCAGGGCCAGCAGAGGCAACAGGAACAGCGAATGCGAAGCGCCACGGTGCAGGGTCATCTGCTGCACCGGATCGAGCTCGAAGAAGGACAGCGGGATGACATCAAGATCGGGCAAGGTGCCCAAGGCCGCGCCGATCAGAAGGCCGGCGCGGCGATGGCGTGCGGGCACGCAGGCGGCGGTGCAGGCCGCGCCCAGCAGCAGCTGGCTCAGCGAATCCATCGAAATGCTCGCAGGCGATTCAGCGGCGGTCCGCGCAATGGCAGCCGCCGCGGACGCTGGTCAATCGACCAGCGCCTTGAGCGGGCTGGTCTCTGGGATCACGCGCGCCGCCAGCTTGGAATCGGCGCGCAGCAGGTCGATCGCATCGACCAGCAGATGCGCCGTCTCGCGCACCAGCGCATCGGGCTTTTCGTCGGCGCTTTCGTCTTCGGCTTCGATCGGGCGCTCGTCGGCCTGCAGGCCGTCGTCCAGCTCGGCGACCGCGTCTTCATCCACGCTTTGGCCCAGCGCCTTGCGCTGTTCGTCGCGCGCCTTGCGGCGAGCCTCGTCGCGCTCGCGCTCGGCGCGACGGGTGGCCTCGTTGAGTGACAGGCTCTTGCGGTCGCGCAGGCTGCGGTACTCCTCGACGTCCTGGATCCACCACTGGAACTCCTGATCCTCGGCGATGCGCGCCTCGTGCTTGGTCTTCAGCATCGGCAGCAGCGGTGCGAAGTCGCCGTAGGCCTCGTAGCTGGCCGGCGCGATCGCCGCCCAGGGCAAGGCGTTGTCGTAAACGCTCTCGCCGTACTCGCTTGCATCCCAGGTCACCGGGAAGGCGATATCGGGCTCCACACCCTTGTGCTGGGTGCTGCCGCCGGCGATGCGGAAGAACTGCGCGACGGTCATCTTGAGGTGACCTAAACCCGGGTTCTCGCGCGAGAAGGCGTCGAGGTCGACCAGATTCTGTACGGTGCCCTTTCCGAAGGTCGGCTCGCCCACGATCAGGCCGCGGCCGTAGTCCTGGATGGCGCCGGCGAAAATCTCCGACGCCGAGGCCGAGGCGCGGTTGATCATCACCGCCATCGGTCCATCCCAGGCCACACCGGGCTTGCGGTCGGTCTGGATCGACACGCGCCGGCCGGCATCCTTGATCTGCACCACCGGGCCGGTGTCGATGAACAGGCCGGTCAGTTCGGTGGCTTCGTCCAGGGAGCCGCCGCCGTTGTTGCGCAGGTCAATCACCACGCCCTCGACGTTCTCGGCCTTGAGTTCCTCCAGCAGCAGGGCGACATCGCGGGTGGCTGAGCGGTAGTCGGGCTCGTCGCGGCGACGGCCTTCGAAGTCCTGGTAGAAGGCCGGCAGCGAGATCACGCCAACGCGACGGACGTTGTCGCCCTCGCCAACCTCGATCACGTCCTTCTTGGCGGCCTGCTCCTCCAGCTTGACCTTCTGCCGCGACAGCGACAGCAGCACATGCTCGCCGTCGATACCCGCCTCGGCCGGCAGCACGTCCAGACGGACCACAGAATCCTTGGGCCCGCGGATCAGATCGACCACGTCATCCAGGCGCCAGCCGACCACGTCGACCATCGGGCCGCTCTCGCCCTGCCCAACGGCGACAATGCGGTCGCCCGGCTTGATCTTGCCGGACAACGCGGCCGGGCCGCCCGGCACCACCGAGCGGACCACGGTGAACTCTTCGTCGTTGCGGCCCAGCACCGCGCCGATGCCTTCCAGCGACAAGCGCATGGAGATGTTGAAATTCTCCGAGGTGCGCGGGTTCATGTAGGAGGTATGCGGCTCGATCGCGCCGGCATACGCGTTCATGAAGGTCTGGAACACGTCCTCGGCGTCGATCTGGCGGATACGCTCGCCGAAGTTCTTGTAGCGCTTGTCGAGGGTCTCGCGGATCTTGTCCATCTCGCGCCCCGCCAGACGCAGGCGCAGCACGTCGTTCTTGACCCGCAGCCGCCACAGTTCATCCAGCTCCTCCGCGGACTGCGCCCAGGCCGCGTCTTCCCGATCGAAGCTGTAGCTTTCGTCGACGGTGAAATCGAAGTCCTGCTTCAGCAGCTCGCGGATGGCGGCGGTACGCTCATCGACACGCTGGCGGTAGACCTTGAAGATCTCGAAGGCCGGCGCGAGGCGCCCGCCGATGATGGCTTCGTCGAGCTGCGGCCGGTACGACTCGAAGGCCGCCACGTCTTCGCCGCGCAGGAACAGCTTGTCGCCGTCCAGCGCCTCGAGGTAGCGATCGAAGATCTGGCCCGAGAGCGCGTCATCGAGCTTCTGCGGGCTGTAGTGGAAGCGCGAATTGCTGACCAGTTGCGCCATCCAGCGCGCAGCCTCGGTCTGCTGGGCATTCGGCTCCAGCGAGAGTGCATCGACGCGGCTGCGCTCGGTGTTGGCCGACGCCGGCGCCAGCGGCAGCACAAAAGCCAAGAGCAGAGGGGCGAAGCTGAGTGAGCTGAAACGCATGCCGTGCACCTTGAATGCGAAGTGGGGCTGGAGGACCCATGACGCCGATCATGCCAGTCTCGAAGCCCTGTGAGCGACGAGCGGGGCGGGATCGCGCAACTGGAATCGCACGGAGTGCGGGGACGCGGGAGAGTTCCCCCGGCCGGCTCCTGGCGGTTCAAGCCCCTACCCTGCACCCGCGGATGTCGGTATTGCGTGTGCCGGAGGACAGACGACGCGCAAGCCCCGCGCCAAGCCGAGGGCAGCCCTCAGAGCTCGACGAAGCCCGCGTCTTTCGCCATGCGATCCGCATGGTAGGACGATCGCACCAGCGGACCGGAGGCAACGTGGGTGAAACCCATGTCGAGACCGATGCGCTCCAGCTCGGCGAATTCGTCGGGATGCCAGTAGCGCATCACCGGATGGTGGTGCGGGGTGGGCTGCAGGTACTGGCCGATGGTGACCATGTCGACGTCGTGCGAGCGCAGGTCGCGCAGGGCGCCGACGACCTGGTCCATGTCCTCGCCGAGGCCGAGCATGATCCCGGACTTGGTGGCGACGTTCGGATGCTGGGCCTTGAAGCGCTTCAGCAGCTGCAGCGACCAGTCGTAGTCGGCGCCAGGGCGGACATTGGTGTAGAGCTCGCGGACGGTTTCGAGGTTGTGGTTGAACACGTCCGGCGGATTCGCGGCGAGGATCTCCAGCGCGCGGTCCATGCGGCCCTTGCCGCGGAAGTCCGGGGTCAGGATCTCGACTTTGATGTTGGGCGACAGCGCGCGGGTTTCGCGGATGCAGTCGACGAAGTGCTGGGCGCCGCCGTCGCGCAGGTCGTCGCGATCGACCGAGGTGATCACCACGTACTTCAGCCGCATGTCGGCGATCGTCTGCGCGAGCTTGAAGGGCTCGGCCGCATCCGGCGGCTTGGGCCGGCCGTGGGCCACATCGCAGAAGCTGCAGCGGCGGGTGCAGACCTCGCCAAGGATCATGAAGGTGGCGGTGCCGTGGCTGAAGCACTCGTGGATGTTCGGGCAGCTGGCCTCCTCGCAGACCGTGACCAGAGCGTTCTCACGCAGCCGCGACTTCAGCTGCTGCACGGCATTGCCGGAGGGCAGGCGCACGCGGATCCAGCTCGGCTTGCGCAGGGTGGGTGCCTCGTCGAACTTGACCGGGCTGCGCGCGATCTTGGTCTCGCCGAGCTGCTTCTCGCCCATCACCAGCAGCGGGATCTCGCGGGATTCGGGCTTGGTGACGATGTCGCTCATGCGGGGGTCGGCTCTGGGGAAGTGGCGACGGCGGCCTGCGCGGCGAGCGCGGCCAGATCCGGCGCAGGTGTCTCGACAGGGTCCAGCCCGAACACGCGGGCCAGGGCCGGCACCAGCACGGCGGCGGCGCCATCAAGCGTGTCGGGGCCGCCCAAGTCTAGCAGCTGGGTCACGGCCAACCCCTGGTAGCCGCAGGGGTTGATGCGCGCATAGGGCGAAAGATCCATGGCCACATTGAAGGCCAGGCCGTGGAAGCTGCAGCCTCGGCGCACGCGCAGGCCGAGCGCCATGACCTTGGCGCCATCGACGTAGATGCCGGGCGCGCCATCAACTCGGTGTGCTCTCACGCCCCATTGCGCCAGCGCGTCGATGGTCGCCTTCTCGATGCGGCAGACCAGCTCCCGCACGCCGATGCCCAGGCGACGCAGGTCCAGAAGCGGATAGGCCACCAGCTGGCCGGGGCCGTGGTAAGTCACCTGACCGCCGCGGTCGACGCGCACCACGGGAATGTCACCCGGCAGCAGCACGTGTTCCGGCTTGCCGGCCTGGCCGAGGGTGAACACCGGCTCGTGTTCGACCAGCCAGAGCTGGTCCGGACTGTCCGGCCCGCGCTGATCGGTGTAGGCCTGCATGGCGCGCCAGACCTCTTCGTAGGGCTGGTGACCGAGGCGACAGACCTGCAGCGCGCTCACAGCGTCCACTTGATGCCCGGCAGTGCGCGCAGCGCGGCGTGGGCAGCTTCGTAGTGCTCACGCGCCTCGGCGTGAAAAGCCAGCGAGACCGACTGGTACTTGCCGCCCGAGGAGTCGCGCGTCCGCACGCTGTCCGGGTCCAGCGCCAGACCCGCAGCGGTGATCGCGCCCGTGACGCGCTCGACCCAGTCGGGCGCGGCCAGGCCGACCGCGGTGATCTCGACGTTGCAGGGAAACTCGAAACCGCGCTGTTCGGGCGCGCTGCCGGACGGGGGAGGAGGCTGGCTGTTCATCCGCGCATTATCGGGCCGGCGTCGATGATTCCCAAGCGAAGGCGGGGACGCCCGCGCGCACAGCCCGGGCAGGCGGGCGAGCTCAATCCGCGTCGCGCATCCGGCGTTCCCGGTGGGACGCGTCCTCGTCATCGCGCTCGCCTTCCGCGCGCCCTTCGCGCTCGCGATGTCGGCGTTCACGCTCACGGCCATGATGATGGTCCCGCCGCGGCACGCTGTCCGCCAGCAGTGCGCGCTCAGCGTCAGTGAGCTGTGCGGACAGGCGGACCAGGCCGGCATGTACGCGTTCAGCCATCGCCCGTTCGCGTTCACGCACCTCGGCCAAGGCCGCCTCCAGCGCGCTCGCCTCGTAGGGCTGGACCCGCAGAGCATCGCGCACCTCAGCATGGGCCGCACGCAGGGCCCGAAGGTCTTCGGCAAAGCCAGCGCGATCCGGAGCCAGCGCCTCGCGCACCAGGGCGCGACGCTCTGGCGGCAACGCCTTCGCGATCTTTCGAGGGTCCGGCAGGCTGCGGGCTTCGAGCGCCTCATGCGGTGGCGGCGCGGCATGCTGGCGCCACCACAGCCCGCCAGCAGCGACCGCCAGCAGCAGATTGAGGCTGAGGGAGACCAGCAGAACGATGCGGACGGGGGTGCTCAGTGTGCTCACGGCAACGCCTCGCTGTCAGTGGGATCGATCCAGGCCAGCGCCAGGTAGTCGTCGAGTTCGCCGTCGACCGCCGCGCTGCCACCGGGCAGCAGCCACAGCAGACCCAGGCCGAGACTCAGGGCGCAGGCGAAAGTCGGCCCGGCAAGACGCGGGCCGCCGAGCGCCTCCGCCAGCTCCTGCCACCAGGCGCGCCGGGGCTGCGGTGCGGAGGCAAGGATGCGGGCGCGCAGACCAAGGGGAAGCGCCACCGGCTCGAACGCGGCGTCGAGCGCCTGCTCCAGCCGCCTGGCCTCGCGCAGGGCCTCGTCGACTGCGCCGAGAGGCGGGTCCGTTGGGCCGCGCGCGGCGGCCGGCCAGCGCGTCGGGTCAGCACCATAGGCGTCGATCCACTGCTGCATGCGGTCGGGATTCATGGCGCGCCTCCTGCGGACGCTGCGAAGCGGTGTTTGAGGGTGCGGCGGGCGCGCGCCAGCAGCGATTCCAGCGCATCGACGCTGACCCCAAGGGTATGCGCGCACTCGCTCTGGTCGAGCCCTTCGTAGTGGAACAGCATCAGGGCCTCGCGCTGCCGCTCGGGAAGTGCGCGGATGGCCTCACGCAGAGCGCCTTCGCGCTGATCCAACTGCAGCGCGCGCTCCGGCTGCGCGGACTCATCACCCGACAGGCTGTTCTCGACGGCCTCGTCGATCGCGAGCTGTGGCCGCCGCCGACGCAGGCGGTCGCGGCACAGGTTCAGGGTGACCGTATGGATCCAGGTCGACACCCGCGCCTCGCCAGGGCGCCAGCCGGGCGCGATTTGCCACAGCCGCATGAACAACTCCTGGGCGACATCCTCGGCTTCGCTGGGATCCTCCAGCAGCCGGGTCGCCAGCCGATGGACGCGAGCAAGATGGCGGTCCACCAGCTGCGCGCAGGCCCGCGGCTCGCCGCGACCGGCCGCCGCCATGACGGCGGCGTCCGGGTCCTCGGTGGCGCTGTCCTGCGCCGCGGCCGGCAGCACGCTCAGCATCGGGCTTCAGTCGCCGCGGCCGCCGTGGCGACGGCCATGATGACCGTGGCCGCGACCGAACTCGGAGGCTTCAAGCGCGCCGTCGCCGTTGCGATCCAGCCGCGCGAGTCGCTCCGCATGGGCGGCCGCGAACTCCTCGGCGCTGACCTGCCCATTGCCATCGCCATCCAGCTTGGCGAGCTGGCGCTGCTGGCGCTCAGCGCGCGCTTGTGCGCGGCGTGCTTCGCGAATGGCCTCGATCTCGACAGCCTCGATGCGGCCGTCGCGATTGGCGTCGACCTCGGCGGCGTGACGCGCGGCGGCGGCATCGATCTCACCCTGGCTGACGCGACCATCGCCATCGGCATCGAACTGCTTCAGGCGCTCGGCCTGGCGCGCGGCGTGGTGCTCGGCGCGAGCGCCGGGCTCGCCCGGGCCGGACGACGGAGCCGCGAGAGCGGCGAGGCTGAACAGGCTGGCGCCAATGGCCAGCACCAGCAGGGAACCGGGAACGGCGGCATGCATGGCACGACTCCTGTGCGTTGGGGACTCAAGGCGGGCTGCCTTGAACGGTCCAACGCAACAGGTCGGCGCTTCCGTCGCAGCCGGGCGGGACTCTGTTCATCGGAGCCGCCGGGCGCGAGGCGAGGGGATCACTCGGATTCCCACCACAGCATGAGTCCATCCCAGGTGCGGCCGAAGAAACCCGCTTCGGGCGCGTCTTCCAGGGCCACGAGTGGGCGCTCGACCAGGGGTTGGTCGTCGAGCATCAGACGCAGAGTGCCCACCGCATCGCCCTTGGCATAGGGCGCGACCAACTGCTTGGGCACATCGATCAGGGCCTTGATCTGCTCGTACTTGCCGCGAGCCACCGTGATCCGCACCGGCTCGGTCACTCCGAGCTTGAGCGTGGGCTGCGCGCCCTTCCACAGCCTTGGCTCGGCCAGCGCTTCACCGCCGCCGTAGAGCTGATGCGATTCGAAGAAACGGAAGCCGTAGTTGAGCAGGGCCTGACTGTCGTCGGCGCGCTTCTTCTCGCTGGACGAGCCCATGATCACGCTGATGAGGCGCATGCCCTCGCGCTGCGCCGAAGTGACGAGGCAGTAGCCCGCCGCGCTGGTATGGCCGGTTTTGATGCCATCCACGCTGGGGTCGCGCCAGAGCAGCGAGTTGCGGTTGTGCTGGGTGATGCCGTTGAGGGTGAGCTCCTTCTTGGAGTGCACGGCATAGCTCTCGGGGAAGTCGCGGATCAGCGCCTGCCCCAGGATCGCGACGTCGCGCGCCGTGGTGTACAGGTTCGGGTCAGGCAGGCCGGTGGCATTGGCGTACGAGCTGCCGGTCATTCCGAGCTGCTGGGCGTAGCGGTTCATGAGGCTGGCGAAGGCTTCCTCGCTGCCGGCAACGTGCTCGGCCAGCCCGATCGAGGCGTCATTGCCGCTCTGCACGATCATCCCGTACAGCAGGTCCTGCAGGCGATGCTTCGAATTCACCGGAAGAAAGCTGGTCGAGCCGTCGGTACCGCCACCACCGCGGCGCCAGGCGTACTCGGAGATGGTGACCTCGTCATCCATGCCGACCTTGCCGGCGGCGACTTCAGCCGACACGACGTAGCTGGTCATCACCTTGGTGATGCTGGCAGGCTCGACGCGGGCATCGATGTTCTCGCCCAGCAGGACCTGGCCGGTGGCGTAGTCCATCAGCAGCCACGCGGTGCCTTCGACGCTGGGCGGCTGCGGCGCCGGCGCCGGCGCGCTGGGCACCGGTACCGGGCGCGGCACGGGCTGGGGGCTCGGGACTGGCTGCGGGCTGGGTACCGGCTGAGGCGCGGGCGCCTGGGCCAGAGCGGCGGTGGCGAAAGCCGCGGCGCCGCAGAGCGCGGCGGCCAGCAGGCGCTGGTGGAATCGGGGCATGGGAAGTCCTCTTTCGGAAACGGAAAATCAGGGACGGACCGGGCGCGGCGTGCCGAGTCCCAGCGACTGCACGCGCTCGACCACAGCAGTCTGGCGGTCGACGTCGATCGGACCGATGCGCACGCGGAAAACCGTGCCAGTGCCCACCTCGGCGCGCTCGATCCTGACCGGTCGCAGGCCGGCGCGTTCAAGCTGCTCCTGCACGCGCCGTGCATTGCTGCGCTCGCCGTAGCTGCCGACCTGGAGCAGCACGTCGCCGGCTTCAACCAGCATCGGCGGCGGTTGCGCCGCGAGGCGTTGGCCGGTGGCGGCACGCGCCGCGGGCGGCGCTTCGCCCACGCCCGCATGCATGCCCGGGGGAACGATCGCGCGCACTTCGACCGGGCCGGTGCCGCGGATGTGGATGCCGAGCTTGACCGCCGCCGCATAGGACAAGTCGATCAGGCGATCAGCGTGGAAGGGGCCGCGGTCATTGATGCGCACGGTCACGCTGCGGCCGTTCTCGAGATTGGTCACGCGCGCGTAGGTCGGCAGCGGCAGGGTCTTGTGCGCCGCGGTGAAGGCGTACATGTCGTAGGGCTCGAAGCTCGAGGTCGGCCGGCCGTGGAACTTGGTGCCGTACCAGCTGGCCACGCCGCGCTCGACATAGCCCTCGGCGCTGTCCATCACGTGATAGCGGCGGCCGAGCACGACATACGGACTGTGGTTGCCGTAGCGGGCGCGCGGCTCAGCGCGCGGCACCGGCTCAGGCAGACCGCTGACGTCGGGCGGTACTTCCGGACCGCCATCGCGGATATGCGGGGCGTAGAGGCCACCACCCTGCTCGCCCGCCGGCTCGCCGTGGGAGGGCGGGCGTTGCGGCCTCGACGGGGCAGGGCGTGAGATCGGCGCATGACCCTCCGAAGGGCGCGGCTCCGGGCCGCCGGCGCAGCCTGCAAGCAGCAGCGCGAACACCAACGCCGGGGCGGAGCGGCGGAACAGCGGCGCGACCTTGGGCGCGACGCGGCGCGCGCAGTCGGGACGCATCACGGGGCCAGCGGAGTGGCGCCGTCCGGACGCGCCTGAGCAATCTCGCCGGCCAACTGGAACACCGCCAGCGAGTACAGCTGGCTGCGGTTGTAACGCGAGATCACGTAGAAGTTCTTGAAGGCGATCCAGTGTTCGCGGCCGCCCGCGCCGTCGAGGTTGAGCACCGTCGCGGGCAGATCGGCGCCCACGGCATAGCGAGGCCGATAGCCACGCGCCGCAAGGTCGGCCAGGGCATGGGTCGCCTCGAGGTTGCCGGGCGCGAACTCCTCGGCGGCATCGAATTTCGCGGGAACCACCACCGGCTGGCCGCGCTCCCAGCCGTGGGCGACAAAGTAGTTGGCGATCGAGGCGGTGATATCGGGCAGCGAACCCCAGAGGTCGCGACGATCGTCGCCGTCACCATCGACCGCGTAGGCGCGGTACGAGGAGGGCATGAACTGGCCCCAGCCCATGGCTCCGGCATAGCTGCCTTTCGCGGTGTTGAGATCGATGCCCTCTTCCTGGGCCAGCTTGAAGATGGTCGCGAGCTCGCTGCGGAAGAAGGCCTCGCGCGGCGGGTAGTACAGGCCCAGCGTGTAGAGCGCATCCAGCACACGGTGGCTGCCGGTGATGCGGCCGTAGCTGGTCTCGACGCCCATGATCGCGACAACCATTTCGGCCGGCACACCGGTCTCGGCCTCGATGCGCGACAGCAACGACCAGTGCTCGCGCAGGAAGGCCCGACCATCATGGATCCGGCGCTCGTTCATGAAGATCGGACGGTAATCGCGCCAGGGTTTGGCTTCGGCGGGGCGCGTGATGGCGTCGATGATCGACTGCTGGTAGCGCGCCTCGCCCAGCCAGCGCTCGATCTCGGCCGGGTCGGTACCATGCTTCGCGGCGGCTTCAGCGATGAAGGCCGCGCGTGCCTCCGGGCTCAGGACAGGGCGGGAGGAGGCAACCGACGGCCCGGGCGACAGGGCGAACGCCGCGGCGGCAGCCATGGCGGAGATCTGGAGTGAGAATCGCATCGAAGTGAGCACGTTGACGGCCGATAGCGGCCGCATCTTACACGCAGGCCGGGTCGGGGCCGGCCTTGCCTGAACGCACTTTCAGGCTTCGCTCTGGAACTGCGGCAGCGCTTCGAGGATACGGTCCAGTCGCGCTTCAGCGGAGTCGAGCTCCAGCAGAGCTTGGCGCGCCTCGTTGTCGAAGGGCAGCATCTCCGCCAGCCGGAATCCCACCCAATGCGCATCATCGAGCTCGGCCTTGCCGGCGTCACCGTGCGGGCCGCCGAAGTGGGCAAGCAGGCGTTCGAGCAGCTGCGCCAACAGGCCGTGCTGCGCTGCGACGGGCTGGGGCAGGAAGGACTGCAGGGCTTCGACCTCGCCGATGATGAGCCCGCTATCGCGCATGCGGGTCTGGCGCACGCGAAAGCGCGACTCGCCGACGCAGCGCAGACCGAGCAGGCCGTCCGGCAACGTGTAGAAGTCGACGATCCGCGCCGTGGTGCCCACCGCCGCTGGCAGTGCGGGACCACCGGCCTCAACGCCGTCCAGGATCAGACTCACGCCGAAAGGAGTGCCCTGTCGGCTGCATTCGCGCACCAGGTCCAGGTAGCGCGACTCGAAGACCCGCAGGCGCAGTTCGCCGCCCGGAAACAGAACGGTGCGCAAGGGGAAGAGCGGGAGATCGCGATCGAGCATGGACGGAGTCTAGCCCGGCCGACGCGGTTGCTTGTGGACGCTCTGGGTCTTCTGCGGGCAGTTGGCGCGCCGCGGAAGCCGCGCCGCCACCCTTGTCACGGACTTCAGGAATCGAAGCTGCCGCGGAACAGAGACTCTTCGGCGGCCGGCTCGGCCGGGCCCTCGAAGGAGACCGCGCTGATCCGGTCTGCGTCTCGCAGGGCTTGCTGAGCCACCGAGTCCTCCGCCGCGGGAGCGGACACCGGTGAGCGGAGACCAAAAGCAACAACCGCCGCCAGCGCGCAGGAGGCCGCCAGCGCCGCCCAGACGGGGCGCGTGCGCAACTGCGAGCGCTGACGCAGGCCGGCAACTTCGCGCCTCAGAAGATCGACATCGCTGCGCAACTCCACCAGCGTGCGCAACACAGCGGCCTGGGCTGGATTCTGGGCCGCCAGGCCCAGGACCTCATCGCGCGATTCACGGTCGCCGCGACCGTCGAGGGCGGACAGCAGGGCCTCGGCGTCTGCGGCCGGGGACTGCGCCATGCTGGCGCGATAGAGTTCGGCAAGTCGGCGAGGGGCAGGTGCGTCAGTCATCGAAGTCGTCCAGTCCTAGCGCCGCGAGGCGCTGCTTGATTTCGTCCAGCCCGCGGTAGACCAGCTTGCGGGCGGCATCGAGGGTGAGATCGGTGAGATCCGCGATCTCCTGCAGCGCATAGCCCTGCAGGTAGAGCTGCAGAGGCAGACGCCGCCGAGGCGGCAACGCCTGCATGCAGGCCCGCAGGTGCTCGACATGCTGGGCGTCGAGCGCGCTGCGATCGGGACCGTGGCCCAAGCCCGGCAGGTCGACGACGCCATCTTCCGTTTCCGGAAGCGCCTCGGTGGGACGCACCTGCGCGCGTCGCACCGCATCGACCAGGGCACTGGCCACCGTTCTCTGGATATAAGACGCAGGGAGTTCCGCGTTTGGGTCACGCTCCAGCGTCTTCCACAGCCGGATGCGCACCTCCTGCTCGACGTCCTCGGGGTCAATTCCGTGCTGAGTCAGTCGGTTGGACTCTATTTGGGCGCGCACACGGGCACCAAACCGTGCCAGCAGGGCCTCCAGTCGGGCCTTCAGCTCGGGCTGCATTGCCGTCAGGCGCTCGCGCGGCGTTCGGTGACGTCGGCAGCAGGCGCACGCGCGGCCGGCGACAGCGCGGTCTCGATCAGGTAGAGCGGTCGCTGCTTGGCCTCCATGTACAGCCGCCCGAGGTACTCGCCGATCACGCCCAATGCCATCAGCTGCAGGCCGCCAAGGAACAGCACAACGGTCATCAGCGAGGGGTAGCCCGCCACAGGATCGCCCCACAGCAGGGTCTTGCCGATGATCACGAGGCCATAGACAAAGGCCGCCAGCGCCGCCAGCCCGCCGGCATAGGTGCCGATCCGCAGCGGCACGGTGCTGAACGAAGTGATGCCCTCGATCGCGAAGTTCCAAAGCTTCCAGTAGTTGAACTTGCTGCTGCCGGCATGCCGCGGGTCGCGGTGGTAGCCGATGGCGCACTGACGGAAACCCACCCAGGCGAACAACCCCTTCATGAACCGATGGCGCTCGCGAACCTGTCGCAAGGCGTCCAGTGCCGCGCGCGACAGCAGGCGGAAATCCCCGGTATCGCGCGGCACCGGCGTCGACGAGAGTTTCTCCATCAGCCGATAGAAGCCGGCCGCGGTGAAACGCTTCAGCCAGGTTTCACCCTCGCGCTCCAGACGCGTTCCGTAGACCACGTCGTAGCCCTCGCGCCAACGCGCGACGAAATCGGAGATGAGTTCGGGAGGGTCCTGGAGGTCGGCGTCGATGACCACCGCGGCGTCGGCATCGACGGCATCGAGGCCAGCGGTCAGAGCCAGTTCCTTGCCGAAGTTGCGCGAAAGCCGCAGGGCGCCGCAGCGCGGATCTTCGGCGACCAGCGCCAGCATGACCTGCCAGGTGGTGTCGCGGCTGCCGTCATCGACGTAGAGGATCTCGCCCTCGACATCGACCAGCGCATCCAGTGCGGCGCGGGTACGCGCATGGAACGCGCGCAGGCCGTCGCCCTCGTTGTAGGCAGGCACCACCACGGTCAGGCGCAGGTTCACAGGCAAGCTCGTTCCGGCATCGTCCAATCGGCCGCGCATGCTAGCAGGCAGGCTCTACTGAAGGCCGCAGCAGTCGCGCAGGTAGGCCGGACCGCCCAGCTGACGGACCTGGCGCTGCACCCAGGTCGCGCGCTGCTGAAGCTGTGCTCCGGGCCGCACCACGCTGTAGCGTCTGGGCGCCGGCAGCACCACGGCAAGGCGTGCGGCTTCGACCGCTGTCAGCGCCGCCGCCGGCTTGCCGAGATAGCGCTGTGCGGCGGCCTCCGCGCCGTAGACGCCAACGCCGAACTCGGCAAGGTTCAGGTGCATCTCCAGAATCCTGCGCTTCGGCCAGAGCGCCTCGATAAGCAGGGTCAGCCCGGCCTCGGCCGCCTTGCGCGGCCAGCTCGAGGTCTCCCACAGAAACAGGTTCTTTGCGACCTGCTGGCTGAGCGTGCTGGCGCCGCGAAGGCGGCCGCCCTCGCGGGCGTCTTCCAGCGCACTGCGGATGGCCTCGACATCGAAGCCGGAGTGCTGGGGGAAACGCTGGTCTTCGGAGGCCACCACCGCGATCGCCAGTGTCGGAGCGATCGCATCCAGCGATCGCCAGCGGTAGTCGGGGGCCTCACCGCTCTCCAACCGGTAGGCCAGCATGAAAGCCGAGGTCGGCGGATCGACGAAACGCAAGAGGCCGACCAGCAGCACCGGCAGCAGCAGCAGGACCAGACTCAGCAGCGCGGCGCGACGCAGCCAGCGACGCAGCGGCGACGGGCGCCGCGCTTGCGGGCGATTCCGCACGTCCCCATGATGGCGGGCTCGATTCGACATGGCGGCATCCTAATGGCTTCCGAGGCGACCTCCGCGACTCCGACCGACTCCGACGGCGTGCTGAGCCGGTTCCTGCTCGAACGCAGCGGGCTGCGCGGTGTGCATGTTCGGCTTGACGCCGCCTGGCAGGCCATCCGCGGACGCGCCGACTACCCGGATGCCGTCGCCGGCCTGCTGGGTGAAGCCTGCGCCGCGGCGGCGATGTTCACCGGACACGTCAAGGTCGATGGCCGGCTGTCGATCCAGCTGCGCGGCAGCGGTGCCCTTCGCACCCTGTTCGCCGAATGCACTTCCAAGGGACGGCTGCGCGGCCTCGCGCGCTTCGAGCAACCGCTCCCCGAGCCGCTCGACCCGCGCCACTTCGGCGCGGATTCGATGTTGGCCATCACCATCGAGAACACCTTGGGAACACAGCGCGAGCCGCAGCGCTACCAGGGCCTGGTGGCACTCGACGCGCGCAGCCTCTCGGACGCCTTCGAGGGCTACTTCAGCCAGAGCGAGCAACTGCCCACACGCATCCTGCTGGCGGCCGACGGCGAGCGCGCCTGCGGATTGATCCTGCAGCAGCTGCCCGGCGCCAGTGAGGAGCCCGATGCCTGGCCGCGCGCCCAGGCCCTGTTCGACACCCTTGGCCGCGAAGAACTGCTGGCCCTGCCGGCCGAAACCCTGCTCTATCGACTGTTCCACGAAGAGGGCGTGCGCCTGCTGCAGCAGGATGCGCTGGCCTTTGGCTGCTCCTGCACCCGCGCCCGCGTCGGCGGCATGCTGCTGTCGCTGGGCCGACAGGAGGCCTTCGACTCGCTGCAGGACGGCCGCGTCGAGGTCATCTGCGAGTTCTGCGGCCAGCACTACCACTTCGACCCGGTCGACCTGGAACAGCTGTTCGCTGGCGGCGGCAGCGATACGGCGGGGACGGTGCAGTAAGGGCTGGGATTGGGGATTGGGGATTGGGGATTGGGGATTCGTTGAAGCCGGGCTACCACTCCCGCGGCACGCATCGATGTCGCGCTTCTCCCCAATTCCGAATCCCCGATCCCGGCTTCAATCCCAACCATCGACCATTGCCGCGCCCGCGCCCGCCGCTGACACTCGGGGCATCGTCCGCCGAGGGTTTCGCCGATGTCCGTTCCTGGTCTGCCGGTGCGTGCCGGCCTGTTGCTGTGTGTCGCCCTGCCTGCCGGGGCCGCTGAAGGCTGGTATCGCGATCCGGCGATCCACGGCGACACCGTGGTGTTCACTGCCGAGGGGGACCTGTGGCGGGTGTCCACCCAGGGCGGTCTCGCCCAGCGACTGACCACGCACCCGGCGGAAGAGGCCCAGGCGGCGCTGTCGCCGGACGGACGCACCCTCGCCTTTGTCGCCAGCTACGAGGGCGCACCCGAGGTGTATGCGATGCCGGTCGCGGGCGGCGCGCCCAAGCGTCTGTCCTTCGAAAACGCCCGCGTCTGGGTGCAGGGCTTCGCGCCCGATGGCCGCGTCGTGTACGCCAGCGAGGCCACCGTCGGCCCCTCCTGGATGCGGGTGCTGCGGCTGGTCGATCCGGCCAGCGGCGCCACCGAAACCCTGCCGCTCGCCGACGCCCGCGAGGCAGCCTTCGATGCCGAGGGCGGGCGCCTCTACTTCAGCCGCTTCGGGCTCGCCGTCACCAACGACAATGCCCGCGACTACGTGGGCGGCGCGGCGGCCCAGCTCTGGCAGTGGCAGCTCGACTCCAAGCAGGAGGCCCAGCGCCTGCAGCCGCCGGACCTCAGCAACCCGCAGCGTCCGCTGTTCGTCGACGGCCAGCTGCTGATCCTCGGCGAACGCGAGGGCCTGACCCATCTGTGGCGCTGGAACGGCAGCGACGCGCCGCAGGCGTTGACCGACCACAGCGACTTCGACGTGCGCCGCCCGAGCGCCCAGGGTGGGCGGGTGGTCTACCAGCATGGCGCCGACCTGCGCCTGCTTGATCTGGCCAGTGGCGAGCACCGCAGGCTCGACATCCGCTTGGGCTCGGACTTCGCGCAGACGCGCGAGCGCCAGCTCGCCGAGCCGCTGAAGTACCTGCAGGCCGCAACGCTGGCGGCCGACGGCAGCCGCGCCGTGCTGAGCGCCCGCGGCAGCGCGGTGCTGGTCGGCCTCGACAGCCTGCGCCGGATCGAGCTGAACGCGCCGCGCGGCGCACGCCTGCGCGAGGCGGTGCTACCCACGGGCGCCCGCCATGTGTACGCGCTCACCGACATCGAGGGCCGCAACGAGCTGTGGCGCTTCCCAGCCGACGGCAGCCCGGGGGTGGAGCGCGTGCTCGGCGACGAGGGCAGCTACCGGTTCCGCCTGTATCCCTCGCCCGATGGCCGCCTGCTGGCGCACACCGACAAGGCCGGCCGGCTGTTCCTGCTGGAGCTGGCCAGCGGGCGCAACCGCGAGATCGACCACGGCGAGTTCGCCCGCGACGACGCCTACACCGAGGTCAACTGGTCGCCAGACAGCCGTCACCTCGCCGTGTTGCGGGTCGATTCGGCCCGACTGATCCCGCAGCTGATCCTGATCGAAGCCGCCAGCGGGCGCCGGGCAACCCTCACCTCGGACCGCTACCCCACCGTCTCGGCGGCGTTCTCGCGCGACGGCGCCTTTCTCTACTTTCTGGCCAGCCGCAGCTATGCGAGTTCGGTGCCCGGTCCCTGGGGCGACCGCAACACCGGGCCCTTCTTCGACCGCCGCAACCGCCTGTACGCACTGGCGCTGGATCCGAACGCGCGATTCCCGTTCGCGCCCGCCACCGAGCTCGATCCCGCCGCGGCAGCGGGCGAGGAGAAAAGCAAGGGCGAAACGAAAGATGAAGGCACCCGGCCCGTCATCTGGGAGGGTCTCGCCGAGCGCCTGTTCGAGGCACCGCTGCCGGCCGGCAACTACAGCGAACTGGCTGCCGACGAGGCCCGGCTGTACTTCCTGGAGCGCGACAGCGCCCCGGGCAGCCAGGCACAACTGCGCACGCTCGCGATCGGCAATGCTCCGCCCAAGCCCGAGACCTTCGCTGCCGGCGTCGCCGACTACGCGCTGTCGGCCGATGGCAAGAATCTCCTGCTGCTGCGGCCCAAGCCCGACAACAGTGGCGTGGGAGACGTTCAGATCGTCGCCGCCGGCGCCAAGGCGCCCGAGGACCTGTCGCGGGCAAACCTCAAGCTCGCCGACTGGCGCCTGCCGAATGATCCGCGCGAGGAATGGGCGCAGATGTTCGATGACGCCTGGCGAATGCACCGCGAGTTCAGTTTCGATCCGGCCATGCGAGGGCTCGACTGGGACGCCATCCGCGGCAAGTACGCCCCGCTGCTGCCGCGCGTCCAGGACCGCATCGAGCTGGACGACCTGCTGGCGCAGATGATTGCCGAAGTCGGTCTGCTGCACTCGCAGATCCGCCCGGGTGAGTACCGCACCGCCCCCGACGCAGCGGTGCCGGCCGCGCTGGGCGCACAGGTCGGCGCGGATGCCCGCGGCCTCTTCATCGAACACATCTACCGCAGCGACCCCGAACTGCCGGGCGAACGCAGCCCGCTGACCCAGCCGGGCGTGGATGCGCGCAGCGGCGATCGGCTGCTGGCCGTGAATGGCCGTCCGATCCAGGATCGCGCCGACCTCGCGCAGTCGCTGGCCAACCAGGCCGGCCAGCAGGTGCTGCTGGAACTGCAGCGCGGCGCAGCCAGCCCGCATCGCACCGTGGTGCTGCCGGTACGCAGCGACCGCGAAGCCGCGCTGCGCTACAGCGACTGGGTCGAAGGGCGGCGTGTCCGCGTCAACAGCGCGGCCCAAGGCCGCATCGGCTATCTGCACCTGCGCGCCATGGGCCCGCAGGACATCGCCAGTTTCGCCCGCGACTTTTACGCCCAGTTCGACCGCGAGGGCCTGATCATCGACGTGCGCCGCAACCGCGGCGGCAACATCGACAGCTGGATCATCGAGAAGCTGCTGCGCCGCGCCTGGGCCTTCTGGCAACCGCCGCGCGGCGCGCCCTACACCAACATGCAGCAGACCTTCCGCGGGCATCTGGTCGTGCTCGCCGATGCGCTGACCTATTCCGACGGCGAGACCTTCGCCGCAGGCGTCAAGGCGCTGCGGCTGGGTCCTGTGATCGGCACCCGCACTGCCGGAGCGGGCATCTGGCTCTCCGACCGCAACCGCCTCGTGGACGGCGGCACCGCGCGCATCGCCGAGTTCGGCCAATTCGAGGTCGGCAGCGGTCGTTGGCTCATCGAAGGGCTGGGCGTGGCGCCCGACATCGAAGTGGACAACCCGCCGCGCGCCAGCTTTCTGGGCGAGGACGCGCAGCTGGAGGCCGCCCTGGCACATCTGCAGCGGCGCCTGCAGGAGGCGCCGCTGCCAACGCTGCAGGCAGAGCCGATCCCTCCGCGTGGACACGCGGGCGCCGATGCGCGGCGCTGATCCAACAAGTGCCGTCGGCACCTCCAGCGAGTGAAGACGGACATTCGCGGATCGGCTGCTAGCATCTCCGGCTGCCCATGAGCGAACCACACCCCATTGCCAGCCCCGCTCCGCTCGCGCGCCCCGGCCCCGCGGGTGGGCGGAGCCTGCACGCACGCGGCGTGGCCCTGCTGGCGCTGTTCGCCCTGTTGCCCAGCCTGCTGCTGCTCGGCCTGCTGCTCTCGAGCTATCTGGGCGGCGCCAAGGTGCGCGTAGGCAACGCTCTGTCGTCCGTGGCCGACGCGCTGGCGCTGGGCAGCAGCGGGCTGCTCGAACGCCACCTCACGGCCATCGAACTGGCCGCCAGACTGCCTTGGGAGACACTGGACACCGCAACGGCCGAACGCCGTCTGCGCCAGCTGTCGCAGCGCAACCCCGAATTGCGCACCCTGTTGGCCGCCGACCCGGACGGCCGAATCGTCTCGCTGCAGCGCGAGTCGGAGCGCGTCGAGGCACTGCGCAGCCGGATCGGCGCCTCGGTCGCGGATCGCGAGTACTTCCGGATCGCCTGGTTCGAGCGCCGACCGTATCTCAGCGACGTCTTCATCGGCCGGGGTCTCTGGAGCGAACCGGTCGTGGCGCTGTCGGCACCCATCCTCGGCAGCGGCGGCGAGCCGATCGGCGTGCTGCAGGCCACCCTCAACCTGGACGTGATCCAGCGCCGTCTGGGCGCCCTGGTGGATCGCCAGCGCCTGGGCCTGCTGCTCGACCGAAGCGGACAGGTGGTGTTCGCCAGCGCGGAGCTCGGCCTGAAGCCCGGCGTCGCCAGCGAGGCGGCCCTCCGCGACGCCCTGGCGTCCCTGCCCGGCAGCGAAGAGCCCGGCACGGTGGACATCGGCGAAGTGCGCTACTTCGCCATGGCCGAGCCCACCGAGTTCGGCTGGACCGCCGTGGCACTGCTCCCGGAGCGCGCTCTTGAGGGCGCACTCGCGCAGGGACTGCGCCTCGCCCTGCCAGTGTTGCTGCTGTCCGTCCTCGGCGTGTGGATGGCCGCCCACTACGGCGGCGCCTGGCTGACGCGCCCGGTGCTGCAGCTGAGCCGCGGGATACGCCGCCTGCAGCCCGGCCAGTCGGTCGAGGCCGGCGAGGCCCTGGCCCAGCCGCTGCCGCGCGAACTGCAGCCGATCGCGAGCGAGGTGGCAGCGCTGTGGCGGCGGGAACGCGAGGCCTTCGCCCAGCTCGACGCAGCCCTGCGCGAGCGGGAGCACGAGATCGAGCGCCGCACCTCGGCCCTGCGCCGCGCAGTGGCGGCTCTGCGTGACGAAAGCCGCACCGACTCCTTGACCGGCGTCGGCAACTACCGTGCCTACCGCCAGTCCATCGAGGAGTGCTGGCAGCGCATCGCCGGCACCCGTGAAGCGATGGCGGTGCTGCAGGTCGATATCGACCACTTCAAACAGTACAACGACAGCTACGGCCATCCCGCCGGCGACCTCTGCCTGCGACGCGTGGCCGACCTGCTGCAGACGGTCGCCCGCGAATGCGGGGCCCAGCTCGCCCGCAGCGGCGGCGAGGAGTTCTCGATGGTGGTCGCGGGCTGTCCGATCGAGCGCTTCATCGCGATCGCCCGCGAACTGCTGGCGCGGGTTGAAGCACTGGACTTGCCGCACGCGCGGTCGGCAACCGGTCGCGTCACACTCAGTGCGGGCCTCGCATGGGGCTGGTGGCAGCCGGGCACCGGCCCGGAAGACATCGTCTCGGCCGCAGACCGTGCGCTTTACGTCGCCAAGAACGCAGGCCGCAATCGGCTGGAGCTGGCGCCCGGGCCGATCTGGCAGCTGCTTCCCGACGCGGTCGATGTGCCGGTCGCCGATCGCTAGGCGCCTGTCGGGCTTCGGTGGTCTAGGCGAAGAGCCGGCTGCATGAGGGCGGTTTTTCGGCGATCTTCAGGCCCATGGCAGCGCTGTGGGTCAAGAATCGGCGGAGCGTGGACCGCGCAGGCGGATTCGCAGCCCGGCATCCAAAGCCCGACAGGCTCCCGGATCCCGCAAGTCTTGTTTGCCTGACCCGCGATCCCTGCCGCACGGACGGATGCGCCCGCGGCCTGTGGCGCGTACATTAGCGCTCTCGCATATGAGCACCCGCCATGTCCGCCCTGCCCCACGTACAGCACGCGCCCGGCGCGCTTGAAGCCCACTTCGCTCCATTCCGCGAGCGCACCCTTGGCACCGGACAGCGCCTGCGCACGCCTTATGGCGAGATGCCGATCGTCTACGCCGACTGGATCGCCAGCGGGCGTCTGTACTCACCGATCGAGCGACGCATGACCTCGGTCATCGGCCCCTTCGTGGCCAACACCCACACCGAGACCTCGACCACCGGCACCCTGATGACCCGGGCCTACCACCAGGCGCTGAAGAAGATCAAAGCCCACGTCGGCGCCTCGCCCGAGGACGCGATCATCTGCTACGGCTCGGGCATGACTGCGGTGGTCAACAAGTTCCAGCGCATCCTCGGCCTGCGTGTGCACGAGAGCTACCTCGAGCGGGTGAGCCCGGCACCAGACCAGCGGCCGATCGTGTTCGTCACCCACATGGAGCACCACAGCAACCAGACCTCGTGGCTGGAAACCTTGTGCGACGTCGAGGTGATCCCGCCCGATGGCAATGGCGAGGTCGATCTGGGTGCGCTCGACGCGCTGCTGGCCAAGTACGCGCAGCGGCCGGTCAAGATCGCCAGCATCACCAGCTGCTCGAACGTCACGGGCCTGTTCACGCCCTACCACGACATCGCCGAGCGCATGCATGCCGCCGGTGGCCTGTGCTTCGTCGATTTCGCCTGCAGCGCGCCCTACATCGACATCGTCATGCACCCCCCGGGGCGACCGCAGGCCGGGCTGGACGCGATCTATTTCAGCCCACACAAGTTTCTGGGTGGCCCCGGCACCTCGGGCGTGCTGGTGTTCAACACGCGGCTGTATCGCAACCGCGTACCGGACAACCCCGGCGGCGGCACGGTCGACTGGACCAACCCCTGGGGCCAGCACAAGTACGTCGATGACATCGAGGCCCGTGAGGACGGCGGTACGCCGGGCTTCCTGCAGGCGATCCGTACGGCGCTCGCGGTCCAGCTGAAGGAGCAGATGGGCGTAGCCAACATCCTCGCCCGCGAGCACGAGCTGCTGGATATCGTCTGGCCCGCGCTGTCGGCCATCCCCGGCCTTCACCTGCTGGCCGCCGACCACCCGGATCGGCTCGGCGTGCTGAGCTTCTATGTCGAGGACCTGCACTACAACCTCGCCGTGCGCCTGCTCAACGACCGCTACGGCATCCAGGTGCGCGGCGGCTGCTCCTGCGCCGGCACCTACGGGCACTACCTGCTGCAGGTCAGCTACGAACGCTCGAAGTCGATCACCGACAAGATCAACGCCGGCATCCTCTGCGACAAGCCTGGCTGGGTGCGGCTGTCCCTGCACCCCACCATGACCGACGCCGAAGCGCGGTTCATTGTCGACGCGATTCGCGAACTGGCTGCCCACCATCGCGAGTGGGCGCAGGACTACCGTTACTGCGAGCGCCGCAACGAGTGGTTCCATCGCGACGAATGCGACTTCGTCGACAGCACCTCGGCGGGTTTCTTCGCACCGCTGTAGGCGCAGCTCAGTAGCGCTCGACGCGCAGTTCGACGCGCCCATCCGCTTCGATGCGGATGAGGCTCAAGCGGTCGTACTCGGTCTCCGGCATGGCTTCGGCTTCCTCGCCGGACAGGGCCTCGACGATCGCTGGCACGGTGTTGCTGTGGCCGACCACCAGCACCGCCTCGCCGCGGTGCTCGCGCAGCAGGGTCTCGCGCAGGGCGCGGGCGTCTTCGTCCGGGTCGCGGCTGACAAACTCGCGCACCTCGACCTCGATGCCCTGCGCCGCGGCGCTGGGCGAAGCGGTTTGCCGGGTGCGGCGGAACGGCGTGGCATAGATCGCCGCCAGCGGCAGGGCGCGCAGCCGCTCGGCCAGCGCTACGGCGCGCACGCGGCCCGCCTCGCTCAGGTTCGGATCGCGCGGATCGTCCTCGGCCTTCTCGGCGTGGCGCACCACGACCACCAGCAGACCGTCACTGGGCACCGGTGGGGTCTGCGCGCCGGCGGCCAAGGGTAGCGCCAGTGCCGCCAGCAGCATCCATCGTCCACTCATCGGAGGCGTCCTTTGGCATCGGAAGGGCGTCAGCCTGCGGCATCTGCGCGCGCGGTCAAGCCCACAGGTGTCGGCCGGCGCCGGCATCGGTATCCTTGCGCCCCTTTCTGAAACCCCGGAATTCCCCCCATGAGCGACCAGCCCCCCGACCGCATGTGCGCCGACCCGCGCAGCCGCTTCCACAACGCCGAAGCGCTGGAGCGCGGCATCGGCGTCCGCTTCAAGGGCGTCGAGCGCACCGATGTCGAGGAGTACTGCGTCAGCGAGGGCTGGGTGCGCCTGCCGGTGGGGCGTACGCTGGATCGCCGCGGCCGTCCGATGTGCTTCAAACACAGCGGCGAGGTGCAGGTGTGGTACCTCGACCAGGACACTCCGGCCTGAGTCGACACGCCGCGGCGCCGCGGCACGCGTCGACACTGCGGCGTTGCGAGCCTGCTAGTCTCGGGCGCAGGGGTCGCGCACCCGGCGACCTGGAGCATCCGTATGGTCTGGCTCCCGCGTCTTTCGCTCCTGCTCTTCGCAGCCACGCTGCTGTTCCCGGATGCGCCCCGCGCGGCGGCCCTGGAACCCGCCTCGCCTCCGGCGACGGGGCACCTGCTGCAGGTCCCGGAGGCACTGCGCCAGCAGTTGCACGCGCGGGTACGCCCCAACCCCGACCCGACCCGGCGCCTGCAGGCCCTGGCGGACTTCCTGCTAAAGCCCGAGGGCCTTGGGCTGCGCTATCGCCATGACGCCACGCTCAGCGTGAGCGAAGCCTACGCACGGCGCGAGGGCAACTGCCTGACCTTCACCCTGGTGACCGTGGCGCTTGCGCGTGAACTCGGCCTGCAGGCCTACGGCCAGGACGCCGATGCGGTCAGCTGGTACCAGGAGGGCGGCAGCATCTACCGCACGCTGCACGTCAACGCCGGCGTTCGCATCGAAGGGCGCCGCTTCAGCATCGACCTCGCCTCGAACCAGGTCATCACACGCGAGCCGCCGCGGCCCATCGACGACGCGCGGCTGCTCGCCCACTTCTACAGCAACCGCGCCGCCGAGCTGCTGGCGCAGGGCGCAGTGATGCCAGCGCTGGCGCATGCGCGGCGAGCGCTCGCGATCGATCCACGCCACGCTGCCGCGCACAGCAACGCAGGCGTGATCTCGGCTCGCCTCGGGCAGACGGACCTCGCGGAAAGCGCCTACCTCACGGCCCTCGCAATCGAGCCGGATCACGCGGGCGCCCTGTTCAACCTCGGAGAGCTCTACGCGCGGGAGCGCCGCGGCAGTCTGGCCAGCGATATCCGCGCGCGTCTGGCGCGCGCGCAGCAGCGCGATCCCTTCCACCACTTCCTGCTCGGCCTGCAGCGCGAAGCGGCGGGCGATGCGGCCGGTGCGGTCCCTCACCTTAGGCGCGCGATCCGCCTGCATCGCCACGACCATCGCTTCCATTTCGCGCTGGCCCGCGCCTTGGCAGAGCTGGGGCACGTGGATCGTGCCGTACGCGCGCTGAAGGTCGCGCGCAGCACCAGCGCGGGTTCCGAGCAGAGCCGCTACCAGGCCAAGCTGGAGAGCCTGCGGCAGCGCGACCGCGGCGGCCAGCACCTGCAGGCGCGACGACCGGGGTGAGGCTCAGGGACTCTCTGCGGGGCAGTGCTCGTAGACGTCATACAGGCCGCTGCGATGGCGGACGCGGAACGACTCAGCCGCCAGCCACAGACTGGCATGCACGGGCTTGAAATAGAGCACCAGCGCGCGGCGCGGAGCCGCCCGCAGCGACGCGGACAACTGCGCCAGCACGCGCGCCATCACCACCTCGTCGAACGGGTGGTACATGAACACGACCAGATCGCCTGCCGGGAAATCGTACTCGCCGGCATCGCCCGTCTGCACCTCGATGCGCCGCGCCTTGCGCGGTCCGCGGTAGCGGTCGAGGTTGGCGCGGGCGATCTCCGACAGCGCCGGCGAATACTCCACTCCGATGATCCGTGCGAAGGGCAGCGCGGCCGCCATGAGCAGCACCCGGCCCTTGCCGCAGCCGAGATCGATGAAGCTGCTGTGTTCCGGCGCGAGCGGGAACGGCGCGAGCACCGCGGCGAAATCCACGGGACTGGTCGCGACGTAGGCGGAACCGTGAACCCAGCTGTCGCGCTCGACATCCAGATCGGCTTGCGGGATCACGCCGCCGGTGTCGACCCCGTAGCGGCGATCGAAATCGTCCTCGGTGGCGGCGTGCATGCCGTAGCGCGGCGCAGTGAGGCGGGCGAACAGCGTGCGGACGGCGTGACCCAGGCTTCCCCACACGCCCCGCGTGCGGAGGCTGCGCTGGATTCTTCGCGAAAGGCGATGGACAACGGTCGGCACGACGACGAGCTCCCCTGGCGCTTCGGAACCGGCGCGGATGCTATCAGCCTGCTGGCGGACCATCGCCGCTCCAGCGCCTACGGAACCGCGATGCATTCGCAGACATTTCCGATGTGTCGATCCTCAGCAGGCGTGCGGGAAGCCATTCGCCAGCTGAATGAGGCTTGCGGACCTGCGCGTGGGCTACCTCGCATACAGCTTGGAGACTCGATGCTCTGCCTCGCGACGGTCGCTGCCGATCGTCGCCTCCCAGCGCCTGCGTCGGGGGCCGGGCAGGACGCCCGGCAGAGTCAATCCCGGCAGCCCGGCTCGAGGCCATCCCGCGGACGGGACCTCGGCCCCTCGATGGATCCGAAGTCATGAGAACGCAGCTCAGCGGTCGCTTCCTCAGCCACGCCACACTTGTCCTGGGCCTTGCACTGGCTGCCGGCGGCGCTCACGCCGAGCGCCCGGATCGCGGCGCCGACTACGGCGGTCGCGGCAGCGACAGCGGGGTCGAGCGGGGCGAGTCGGACAAGGGCCGCGGCGACGCTGGCTGGGGCGAGCGCGGCGGTGGCCGCGGCGAGCACGAACTGCGCTGGCAGGCCGAGCCGCAGGATCGCCGCGACAGCTGGCAGGACCGCGGCAGTGCTCGCAGCGAGGGCTGGCGCGGTGAATCGCGCAGCGAACAGAGCCAGATGGAGCGCATCGCCGGCTGGCAGGGCGGCCATCGCGAGCCCCAGTCTCACGGCGGTCGCGAACCGCAGTGGCAGGGCGACCGCTGGGGCCGGGATCGCCGGGATCACTGGGACTCCGGCAGCCGACGCGACGACGCGCGGCACTGGCAGTCCGACCGCGACTGGCGCGATGAGCACCGCGGACACAGCGACTGGCGACACGATGACCACCGTCGCAACGATTGGCGACACGACAACCGCCATCGCCACGACTGGCGTCGTGACTGGCGCCACCCCGAGTGGCGCCGTCACTGGCATCACGGTTGGGGTGGGCACCGCTATCGCGCCGAGGTGCGCTACATCTATCCCCGCGGCTACCGCGCGCAGAGCTGGCGCATCGGCTATCGCCTGCCGCCGGTGTTCCTGGTCAACGACTGGTACGTGGACTGGCGCTACTACCGTCTTGCTGCGCCGCCCTGGGGCTGCCGCTGGCTGCGCGTCGATGGTGACCTGCTGCTGGTGGACGAGCGCAGCGGCGAGATCGTCGACGTGCTCTACGGCTTCTTCTACTACTGATCGACGCGACGCCGATCCCATAGCCGCCTCCGGCCTCGCGCCGGAGGCGTGCTGCCCCCGCGATGCACCCTGTTGCCCGCGTTTCGCCATCCACGCGAAGCACGCTCAAGCCCCCCCTGAACCAGAGCCCATTGATGTCCCGACTCGGACTCCGCCGCCGCCTGCTCGGCGGCCTCGCCGCCGGCGGCGGCCTCGCTCTGCTGCCCGCCGCCGCCACCACGACGCCAGCGACACTGGCATCCGCGTCCCGGCGGCTCAGCACCGAAGCCGCGACCCTTCGGCTCGCCGAGTTGGAAGTCGAGTACGGCGGACGCCTCGGGGTTTCGGTGCTCGACACCGGCAGCGGCCTGGGCTTCGGCTGGCGCGACAGCGAGCGCTTCGCGCTGTGCTCGACCTTCAAGCTGCCGCTGGCGGCGCTGGTGCTGCGCGAGCATGCGGACGGGCGCCTCGATGGCCATGCCCCGATCGCGCTCGACCGCTTGCCGGACGTACCGCACCAGCCCGCTGTCGACGCCGCGCGCGCGTCGGGCCGCACGCATCTGAGCCCGCTCGAGCTGGCGCAGGCAACCCAGACCACCAGCGACAACCTCGCCGCCAACCTGCTGCTACTGCTGTTCGACGGCCCTGAGGGCTTCACCGCGCGCCTGCGCGCCCTTGGCGAGACCGATCTTCGCGTCGACCGCTGGGAGCCTGAGATGAACGAGGTGCCGACGGGCGAGCAACGCGACACCGTGAGCCCGCGCGGCATGGCCAGGCTGTGCGCGGGGCTGTTCGGGCCCGGCCTTCTGGATGCCAGCAGCCAGCGCGTGCTTGCGCAATGGATGATCGAGACTCGCACGGGTCTGAAGCGCCTGCGCGCCGGCCTGCCGCCCGACTGGCGGATCGGCGACAAGACGGGCACCGCGATCGGCGAGGGCTTTGCCAACAAGCACAACGATGTCGCCATCGCCTGGCCACCGCGTCGCCCGCCAACCTTGATTGCGGCCTACTACGAAGCTGACGCCCCCTACCCGCGCATGCGCCCGCAGGACGATGCCGTGCTGGCTGAGGTCGGTCGCATCGTCAGCGCCTGGCTGGCCTGAACCGCCGTCAGCGATCGGGCGGCGCGGGGCCTTGGGGCTCCGGCAACGCGTCGCGCGGCTCGGCGCGCAGTTCACGTGCGCTCCTGCCGCACCAACGCCGAAGGCATCGGCTGAAGTTGCTGGCGTCGGCATAGCCCAGGCGCCCGGCGATCTGCTCCACCGGCAGATCGGTCTCACGCAGCAGCTGCAGGGCGCGCACGCAGCGCGCTTCATCGAGCAGGCTACGCCAGCGGAGGCCCTCGTCAGACAGTCGGCGGAAGAAGCTGCGCGACGAAAGGCCGAGCTCGGCAGCCATCTGCGGCGCATCCGGGTAGTCGCCTTCGCAGGCCTGCAGGCGACGTCGGAGGGCGGCGACGAAATCGAGGCGAGGGTTGGCCTGGGCCAACCGGCGCTCGCACTCGGCACGCGCAAACGCCAAGGCCGCGGGATCGGCCGAAAGGCAGGCCGCCCGCGCCAGGGTATCCGGCAGCCATAGCTGTGCCGCGCGCGCGTCGAAGCGCAACGGCGAGACGAGGAAGGCCGCGTAATGGCGCGCCCAGGCGGGGCGCGGCCACGGCAGCTCGATGCGCGCCAAGGCGAAATCGCGCGCGCACAGCCCCTGCAGCAGGCGCTCCAGCATCACCAGCGCGGCCTCGAGCACGAACATCCGCACCTCGCCGAGATCAGGCTCGACCTCGAAGCGGGCCCAGAGCCCGCCCGCAACACGCGAGACCTCCAGCCGCAGCAGCGGCGCGCGCACGTCGAGAAAGCGCGCGATCAGCGCCAGCGCCTCGTCGAGGGTGCCACTGGCCGAAGCCGCCAGACCGAGCGGACCGTGGCTCAGCACCGGTACCGCGGCGCCGAACTCCAGCCCCAGCCAGGGCCGACCGCTGGCACGCAGCGCGGTGGTGACCAGCCGCCGCAGGCGGTCGCGGTCAAGCAGGTTCTGATCCCCCTCCAGCTCGGACGCGACGAGGCCCGCCTCGGCCAGGACGAACTCGGCATCCAGCCCATGCCGCCGCAGCTGCATCAGCAGCAGGCGTGCGTAGGCCGGATGCAGAGCGGGGGTGGACGAGGGCTGCATGCGCGGCATGCTGGCATGAACTGACGGATCACTGGCAGGTGTAACGCTGGCAGCCTGGCGCCCGGGACGACACGCTTCGTCCAACTCTCTGGTCAAGCTCTCACCGTGTCCACATCCTGCGCCCCGAACCCGACGCATGAGACCCAGCCTTGGCGCGACCGCAAGCGTCCGCTCTGGCTACTGTCCTTGGCCGTGCCCAGCCTGATCGGCGCCGGTCCGCTGCTCGCCGAGGCGCTCAACACGCCGCTGGCGCTGTGGGTGCCGCTGCTGCTGGTCTATGTCCTCCTGCCGCTGCTCGACTGGGCGGTGGGCGAGGACCGCAGCAATCCGCCGGAGTCACAGGTGCCGGTGCTGGAGGAAGACCGCTACTACCGCTGGATCACCTGGGCGGTGGTGCCACTGCTGTGGTGCTGGTTCATCGTCGGCGCCTGGTACGCAACGCAGCCCCAACTGCCCTGGCACGGCTGGCTGGCGCTGGCGCTGTCCACCGGCGTGGTCGGAGGTTTCTGCATCAACGCCGGCCACGAGCTCGGCCACAAGAAGTCGCGGCTCGAACGCGCCCTGGCGCAGTGGGTCCTGGCGCCGACTGCTTACGGCCACTTCGTGGTCGAACACAACCGTGGCCACCACCGCGACGTCGCCACCTTCGAAGACCCGGCCTCGGCGCGGCTGGGCGAGTCGATCTGGCGCTTCGTCCTGCGCGAATGGCCGGGCGCGTGGCGGCGCGCATGGCGGCTGGAAGCCGAGCGGCTGCAGCGCGAGGGCCGCAGCGTCTGGCACCCCGACAACGAGATCCTGCAGACCGGCGCACTCACGGCCGGATTGTGGACCGCGCTGACGCTCTGGCTGGGCGCTGAAGTGTTGGGCTTCCTGCTGCTGGCCTCGGCTTGGGCCAACTTCCAGCTGTCCTCGGCCAACTACATCGAGCACTATGGCCTGAAGCGTCCGATCGACGCCGAAGGCCGCCCCGAACGCTGCACGCCGCGGCACTCGTGGAACAGCAATTCGCTGGTCTCGAACTGGGTGCTGTTCCACCTGCAGCGCCATGCCGACCACCACGCCCATGCCGCGCGTCGCTACCAGAGCCTGCGCCACTTCGAGGAATCTCCGCAGCTGCCGACCGGCTACTTCGGCATGTTCCTGTTGGCCTACGTGCCGCCGCTGTGGTTCCGGGTGATGGACCCGCGGGTGATCGCGGCGGCGGAGGGCGACGCAGCTCGGATCAACGTGGATCCACGTCGACACCCCGGGAGGACGGTCCAAGTGTTCGCGCGAAGAGGCTGAGAGCCAACCGCGCCGGCCACCTCAGTCGGCCACATGTCCACGGCGCGGATCGAAGCAATGACTGCGTCGGCCGGGCTCGGCCGCAGTGTGCTGACGGCGCACTGCGACAGGCCTCGAAGGGCAGCAGCCAGCTAATCTCTTCGCAGACCCGGGCGGGTCACAACCCGCCCGGAATCCACTAGGGAAGGTCTGAAGAACTCCATCCTGCAGTTCTTCAGACGTCGTGAGTCCGGCGCAGGTCCGGACTCACTCGCGCTGAATCAAGCACTTGCATGCTTGATTCGCGAGCGCGCCATCCATGGCGCACGGGAAGCTCTGATAGATCAGAGCTTCCCTAGAAGTTCAGCTTTCTCAGGCTCGAATTCACGGTCCGACCGTCGATCGTAAAGCTGACGTTGGCCGTGGTCTCGCCGCTGAAATCGATCGTGATCGTGCCGGCGCTTCGAGCGCTGACGTTGGCCGGGTTGTAAGGCACCGTGCCGAACCAGGGGCCGCTGAAGGCGCTGACGTTGGCTTGAAAGCGGTTGCCATTGAGGGCGCCGGGTGCGAGGTACCAGTCAGGCTTTGAGTCGTCGCCGTAGTGGAAGATGTACACCCCATATGCGCCGCTGCCACCGCGCACGATGATCAGACCCCAACCGCTCTCGTTCGGGTTCGACCAGGCGCCGGAGTAATCGGTGCCGGGCGGCGGGTTGACGCTGCCCACCGGCGGCGCCGGGAAGGTGCGCACCACCGGTCCGGAGAGCTTATAGCTGCCGCGCCCCAGGGTGCCGGCGATCAGCAGATCCTGGCTCTCGTCATAGTCGAGGGCATAGACCGGTGCACCGGGCAGGCCGCTGCCGGCAATGCGCCAAACCGCGAACCCCTCCGCTTCGCTGGCGAGGTAGACGCTGCGGTCCGTGCCGGCGGCGAGCATGCTGCCGTTGGGGCCGGGCAGGAAGCGGATGATGCGCACCTCACCCGCCCCGGCTGGCAGGTTGCCGCTGATGCCGGTCCAGGTGATACCACCGTCGGCCGTTCGATAAATGCTCGATTCGCTACCCAGATCCTCGAGCACGAAGACGTGGTTCGAGTTCCTGCGGTCGAGGGTCACGCTGACGATGGAAACACCCTCCGAGTCCTGCCGCAGCAAAGTCATGGGATCGCCCAAGGCTCGACGCACGAACAGTCCGTCCGCGCCATCCCGGACATCGCCGCAGGCACCGGTGCAGGCGGCTGCGTACAGCACGTCCGGGTTGTCGATCGCGCCGTAGGCAAGCGAGCCGGCGGTTGGAATGGAGAACGCGCGCAGGTTGGGATCCACCAGCACCGCCGTCGTGCCGGAGTCGAAGGACTCGTAGACGCCGTTCGCAGCGCCGATCGCCAAGCGGCGAGGCTGCAGCTGATGGGCGATGACCGGAGTGAGGAACTGTCCTCGCGGGGTGGCTCCGTTGCCGGTAACCCGCAGGGCGGGGAACTCTGTGCGCAGCAGGTTGTTGTCGGCGTCATAGGTGCGGCGGGAGAAGGAGCCGAGGTTCTGGGTGCTGGAGAAGGTCATCGAGCGACCATCGGCGGCGAACTGGAAGCGGTCTACCGCCACCGCGCCGCCATCACCACTCAGCACAACGCCCCACTGCGGTTGACCGCTGAACAGCTGGCGCATGTTGGCATTGTCCTGATTGCCAGACTGGGTGACTCGAGCGAGCGGGTCGTAAGCCAGGCTGTGCTGCTCGGTCACCTGCAGATCGCCGTTGAGGCTGATCCAGTCACCGCTGTTGTTGGTGGGCGACAGGCGCGCGTAAACGCCGCCGTCGTCGCCTTCAATCAGGCGCCCGGCAGCATCGAAGGCCATGCTGCGCGAATCGGCGTGTGGCGCGCTGCCGGCAGGCGACTGGCTGGAGCCGAAGCTCGCGGTGCCGTTGTGAGTGATCGAAGTCCAGACGCCGGCGGCACGCGCATCGGCGCGGAACAGTCGACCACTGAAGTTGGCGGCGCCGATGCTGTTGGGGAATGTACCGTTGCCGCCGCGCGGTTGGCGGTCGCCGCCGACAAACACCAGCTTGCTGTCGGTCGGGCTGATCGCAACCGACAGGTGCAAGCTGCCCTGCCGCCCCGGGTGAATGCCCACCGCCTCATCGCCTTCGATGGTCTGCGGCACGCCCAGCGAGGTCCAGCTGGCGCCGTCGTTGGCGCTGTGGAACACGCCCAACAGAGTGCCGCGCGCAATCGCCACCACCACCGCACCGTCGGGCGCGACCTGGATCTTGAACAGGTAGTTGCTGGAGTCCCCCTGATCGATCAAGGCATCCATGACGGCATCGCTGACCTTGGCCCAGCTGGCACCGCCGTCGGCGCTGCGATAGATGCCGTTCAATGCGGCGTTCGAGGCGCAGGACCCAGCCGCCTCCAGGCTGGCGTACATCACGTTGGGATTGGTCGGATGGCCGGCCAGTGCATCCACGCCGCCGCTTGGGAACCCCTGTGCGGCCAGAACCTTGGTGAAACCGGCGCCGCGGTTGGCGCTACGGAACAGACCGACATTACTGCAGGTGAAGCTGTCTGCCGTGTCGACCGCCGCCACGATCACATTCCCGCGTGCCACCACGCCGGAAATGTTCCTGCCCCGCATGCTGCTATCCAGCGGGGTCCAACTGTCTCCGCCATTGGTGGTGCGGATCAAACCGCTGCGCACGCCGCCAAATCGCGCATAGCTGCTGAAGCGGCCGATGCCGGCGACCAAGGTCTCGCCGTCGGCGACCGACCGATCGAGATCCAGCGCGCCGATGCTGAGCGAGGACTGGCTATCCGTGAGGCGCACCCAGCGCGGATCAGGTGCTGTCGCATTGCGAGTCTTCCACACACCGCCATTGACGGCGCCGACATACAGAATGTCGGCATTGCTGGGGTGCGGAACCACCACGTGGATCGCCCCGGCCACAGGATTGGCGCGCGGCACACGGACGCCTTCGATCTGCCCTCCGGTCACTTCGATCGGGCCCTGCGCTTCCCAAGCTGCCCCTTCGGCTGCAACGGCCGCTGGGATCACCACGCTGAAGCTCAGCGTGTACGTGGCACCACGGCTGGGGGTGACACGACAGCTCAGGTCAGACGAACGCGCGGTCGTACCCACTGCAGCAGCCAGTTCCAGATCGGGGGGGTCCTGATTGGCACCCACCGAAAAGGCGAAACTCTGGCTGCTTGGCGTACTGCCGGAGGCACCGATCAACAGGTTGCCCGTGGCGCTGCAGCTGACGGCCGCGGAGCCACCGCCCGAGCCTGCCAGGCTCTGCAGATCGACGCCACCGCGAGCACTGCCACCGGCCAGCGCGGGGCGCAGCAGCAGGCGCGAACCGCCAGCCGGCAGCGCGCTGATGAGCGGCGGGCTGTCGGCGGCCTGGGCCGCCGGCACCACCACCGAGTACTCCAGCGTGTAGCTGTCGCCCAGCGACGGTTGGACCTGGCAGCTCACTCCGTTGCTGATGCGCTGCTCGGCCGCCGCGACGGTGGCACCGATCTGCAGATCGGTGGGCTGCGAGCCAGCGTTGACCGTTTGACTGAAACTGGCGCTGTTTGGCGCTGAGCCCGCGGGCCCCAGCAGCACTCCCGAACTGCCACTGCAGGCGACCTGCAGGCTGGAGCCGGTGGAACCACCGGTGGTGATCAGATCGAGCCGCAGCTGCGTGACGCTTCCAAGGGCGCCGGCCGGCAGCGTCAAGGCGCTACCAGGCGCAGGGTTGGAGGCGATTCGCGGGGGGGGGTCGCCGGCCAGCAACTGCAGGCGAATGCTGCCGACAGCGGCATCGAAGCCTGCCACCGCGATCTGATAGGTCGTGCCTTGGACGGCCTGGAAATTCACCCGGCTCTGTACTCCGCCGGAGTCATCGTTGCTGCCGATCTCGGTCAAACCATTGACCGCCGTGCCGGTATAGATCGCCAGAACGGTGTCGAAGCTACTGCCCACCGTATCGACATTGACGGTACCGGACCGGTTCGCTGTCCAGCGCCACCAGACGCTGGCGCGAGTGGCATTTCCCGCGTGCTGAGGCTCGCCCGCTTCACGGGTAGCACCGACGTTGCTGCCGGTGGTGCTCACGACGTCGCCGGACAGCGTCGCAGCATCGGCAAAGTTGTCATTCGCCGGCTGCGCATGGGCGGCCGCAACCAGGAATGTCCAACCGACCACGCCCCAAAGAAAAGCCATCAAGCTCCGCCCCAACTTCCTCATGACCGCCTCACGCTCGATTCATAAACGCCGGAGGATACGCGATCCGATGGCACTGATTCCCATTCGACGGAGCAGCCCAGTCTTGCCAGAATGCGCACTCAGTTATCGAGGTTGATCCATGCTCACATCTATGCGCCCCATCCTGTATGGGTTGGCCTGCCTGGCCTTCGCCAGTCCGTCGCAAGCAACCGAGTTGCAGCGCGGGGTGCTCGTCGACCCTGCCAATTCCCAGGTCCTCGTGATGCGCCCTGAGGGCGGCATTGCCGCCATCAACATCGCCAATGGCAAGCAGCGCTGGACGAGTCAGGCCGCCGACATGCCCGTCGCGCTGAGCGAGAACCGGGTGCTGGCCGTGGCCGAACCGGCAGAACGCGGACGTGTGCATTACGCCCTCATCGATGCCGGCTCGGGGGCTGTCGGTGGCCACGGATCCGCGCCTCTGCCGCATCCCGCTCGGGCACTCATCGACGACCGCCTGGGCGAGCAATTCCAGATCAAGGCCAGCAGTGCCAGCCTTGACTGGGCGTACCGGCACAGCCACATCAGCGGGGCTTTGCTGGCCGGCGATGACTGGGGCCCGACCCGCGATGGCGCTGCGCCGAAAAAAGCCCAGCCAGAGGACGCTTCGGTAGCGCTCGCGGGCAGTTTCAGCGTCGACTGGACGGATGCCAAGCTCTCGCCGGTGGCAAACAGCAAAGGCCTCGGGTCAGAAAAGCCGCGCCTTGTCGAAATCGGCCTGCCTCAGCCGGGGGTTGCACGACGCTTTCACTCCGCCACTGGCGCTCACATTCTGGTGTCCGAACCGATTCCTCAGGGCGGTTATCGTTGGACGCTGCAGGACAGCAAGGGGGCCACGCTGGGATCGATCGACAGCCAGCACTCGTATTTGCCCTTCGAAGTGGTCGAAGGTGTGCTGCTGTTTGTTGAGCCCCTCAGCATTGCGTTCGAAGAGAACGACATTGACGTCCAGCGGCCGGAGCTGCAGGCAATCAATCTGAGCAACGGCAAACTGCTGTGGCAGGCGGATGTTCGCGACACCGAGTTCCGCGGCCCCTACCCCCCTTGAAGCAAGCCGCGGGCGAATGACGAGGTGACGCAGCCACTCCGACGCAATGCCAAGCGCCATTACGGCAGCAGAAGCGATGGCGTTCGCGAATCTTGTTGGTCGATGGGCTCCAGGATGGCGCGGATGGCTGCAGACGTAACCGCCGCACACGGGGATCGTCTCTGCGTTGCCCGTGCGTCGGGTCGACGACCACAGCCGCTGATTTCGACGCCAAACCTCCTCATGAGAACGCCGTCGTAGCGGCCTTCGCAGGATGTCCGAGAGGCTTTGCCACTTCGAGGTCTTCCAAGAGCCCGCCTGTGCGCCCGGAAGACCGTGACTCCGACGGGCATGGGCGCTTGACTCCTGGAGGACCGGGGGCGTGGGCGCCAGTCGGGCACTCGTGGGCCAAAGCGCCCCTCAGGCGCGCCAAGGCCGGATGCGCCCATCGGCTACACATCGCGACACGAGAACCTCGACTGGCTGCGGTCATCTGCTAAGGTCCGCGCCGCCTTCTTCGAAGTCGATCTCTTGAAAGCGTCCACCACGTTGCTGATCACGAAGGACATCGCCGACACACTGAGGGCCGCGCGCGACCGGGGCGACGCAGACCTTACGCTTTCTCTCGACCTCGGTCGGAGCACGGAGTGCCTAGCGCTTTCCTTCGAAGACTGGAGCACCAGGGGGCAGCGCTTTCCCTATCCCTCGGCCCTGCGGGAACGCACGCTGTACTACTGGGATGAGGGCGAGTTTCTCCCGGTCCAGGTGTATTCGGGTTCGCTGATCAAGCTGGTGCCAACCGAATGGGGCGCGCCGACCTTCGAGATCGACGGCATCAAGATGCTGCCGACCTCGAAGCTCTCGCCCTTCGAGGACGCGCGGCGCAAGGTCGAACTGGTGCAGCCGCGCGGCAAGCGCCTGCTCGACACCTGCGGCGGCCTCGGCTACTTCGCTGCCTGTGCGCTGGAGCAAGGCGCCGCGCAGATCCTGAGCTTCGAGAAGAACCCCTCGGTGCACTGGCTGCGCAGACTCAACCCATGGTCGCCCGATCCATCTTCGGCCGAAGCGGCCGGCCGTCTGGAGCTGCGACAGGGTGACGTCTCGCTGGCGATCGCGGATCTGCCCGAGGCCGGCTTCGATGCGGCTCTGCACGATCCGCCGCGCTTCGGCATTGCCGGCGAGCTCTACTCGCAGGCGTTCTACGACCAGCTGGCGCGGGTGCTGAAGCCCGGCGGCCGCCTGTTCCACTACACCGGTGCGCCGAACCGGCTGACCAGCGGCCGCGACGTGCCGCGCGAGGTCGCGCGGCGTCTGGAAAAGGCCGGCTTCCGCGCCGAGCTGGCGCTGGACGGTGTATTCGCGATCAAGGCCACGCGGCAGCGCCGCTGACCTGCGCCGCCGCCGCGCCCTCAGGGCGCGAGGATCCACAGCAGCCCGCCGCCGATCAGGCCCACGCACAGCAGGCCCAAGGCGAAGGCCCAGAGCCGCTTGGGCTCGGTCCGCGTCAGCGCCCCCACCACGGCGCCGACCAACAGCAGCACCAGCAGCAGGGTGATCCACAGTCTCAGCATGGGGCATTCCTCGTTGGCGGCCGCGAGCCGGGGCACGCGGCAGGGCAGATTGGGGCGCCGCATCGGCTGCCGCCGCACTCTCCGACTCGGCGAGAGCCGGACGCAAGCCCCCGCCGCGCGTGACGCACAGGCATGACTTCCGGCACTGCTTGGTGTTGTAGTTATCTACAACACTAACTCAACCTGCTGCCCCGGATGCCCTCGCAACCGCTGCCGAGCAGGGCCTGCTGCGAGCGGACGACAGCCGCAGGACACCGACTTCCGGCCAGCAGGATGCCAGCCGGGAGTTCCGATCGGGACATGCGACCGCGGCGACACGCCCGGCACCGCACAAGGAGGATGCCCATGCGTAGCACGATGCTCACCCTGTCACTCCTGGCCTGCCTGGGCCTGGCTCCCCAAACCCTGCCCGCGCAGACCCCGCCCGCGGTGGCGATGAGCGCGGTCGCCGCCGCCGACCCCTCGATCCAGCTGCAGGAGCTGGTGCGCCAGTTCCGCAGCAACGATCTGGCGGCCCTGGTCCGCGGCAGCCTGCCGCCGCCGCACTATCAGCAGCTGGTCGACAAGTACGAGGAAGCCCGGCGCAAGCCGACGTCCGACGCCCAGCGCGCGGAGTTCGCGGAGGGCCTGCAGAAGCTCATCGCGCCGGACGCCGTCGACCAGCTGATGGCCGAGATCGAGCCCAAGCTGCGCGAGCGTGCCGTGCAGTCGGAAGGCATGATCCTGCTGGGTCTGGGCGCGATGAACATGGCCATCACCTCGCCCGACTCCGACCTCACCGAGGACCAGCGCGAGATGCTCAAGCGCGCGCTGCCAGGCATCGAGGCCTGGATCATCGAGACCGACTTCTTCAGCGCCGACACCCTGCGCGAAGCACTGACGTTCGTGGCGGACGCGGCGCGCCGCACCGGCATCAGTGAGCTCGACCAGCTCAAGATGCTGAGCTTCGAACAGCTGCTGGGGCACGGCGGACGGATGCTGGCCGCCGGCAAGCAGGCGGTGAAGCTGTACGGCATCGATGTCGATGCCATCGTTTCGACTGTGCGCATGGAGGTGCTGGAAGTCGAAGGTGACGAGGCACGTGTGCGCACCACGGTCACCGTGTTCAACGCGCCGCTGCACTTCGAGCAGTCGCTGGTTCTGGTCGACGGCCGCTGGTACACCAAGGAGGCCGCGCGCGACTGGAATCAGCACGTGCACATCGAGTTCGACGGCGACGAGCCCGTCGAATCGGAGGGCTGAGAGCATGTGAAAAACCATCCGCCGACTGCGGCCGTCTCGGAACGCCCCTGGCGGCAGCGCGCTACGCGAATTCCGCGGCCATTTGGCTCGCCAAACTCCCCCGAACGCAGGTACCGCGCTGTGCCACGAACGCCCAGAGACGCCCCCGCTAAGGCGTCTGGGCACCTTCACACCCTCTGAGTGCTCAAGCGTCGGCTGCGACGGACAAGGGTCTCCGTCGCCGTCGACGCGCTCGGCGCTTGCAAAGCGCCGGCTTGGGACTTTCGGCGCTGTGCGGCCGCCGCTGACAGCCCGACACTGCAGGCTGTTTCCCTTCGCGAACCCCAGCGATGACCCGAACCGTCCTGTCCTGCCTGCTGCTTGCCGGCCTTGCCCTGCCCTTTGCCAGCAGCGCGGACGCGCGCGCGCCGCGCGAGGTGTCCGAGACCGAGGCCCGCGCCCTGCACACGCAGGTGCTCACACTCGACACCCACGTCGACATCGGCCGCGGCTATGCCACCGAGCAACTCGACCCCGGCCGTTTCACCCGCGCCCAGGTCGACCTGCCGAAGATGCGCGCCGGCGGCCTTGATGCGATGTTCCTGATCGTCTTCACCGGCCAGGGCGCGCGCGATGACGCGGGCTACGCGAAAGCCGCGGCCAGCGCCGAGGACAGCTACCGCGCGATCCGTCGCGCCATCGAGGCTTACCCGGACCAGATCGCGCTGGCCACCACCGCCGACGAGGTCGAGTCCATCCACGCCAGCGGCCGCAAGGTCGCGCTGATCGGCATGGAGAACGCCTATCCGCTGGGCCCCTCGATCGCGGGCATACCGCTGTGGGCCGAGCGCGGCGTACGCTACGTCGGCCTCACCCACATGGGCCACAACCAGTTCGGCGGCAGCTCGAATCCGAACCCGGCGCTGGGCGATGCCCCTGAGGACGAAGGCCTCACCGAGCTCGGGCGAGATCTTGTCAAGGCGCTGAACGATCACGGCATCCTGGTCGACATCAGCCACGTCGGCAAACGCTCGATGCTGGAGGCCGTGTCGCTGTCGCGCGCGCCGGTCATCGCCTCGCACTCGGGCGCTGCGGGCCGCTACGAGAACGCCCGCAACCTCGACGATGAACAGCTCAAGGCCATCCGCGACAACGGCGGCGTGGCGCAGATGGTGGCCTTCCGTTCCTATGTGGCGGCGCTTGCGCCGGAAGTGGCCGCCGGCATCGCCGAGCTGCGTGCCAAGCACATCGCCAAGGGCTGGGACGCCGCCAGCGAAGCCGACATCGCCGCCTACAACCAGGGCGTGCTTGAGCTGCGCGCGCGCTATTCGGACGTCGGCCTCGACGCCTTTGTCGACCACATCGACTACGCGGTGGACCTCATCGGCGTGGACCATGTCGGCATCGCCTCGGACTTCGACGGCGGCGGCGGCGTGGTCGGCTGGGACAATGCAGCGGAGACGCTCAACGTCACCTGGGAACTGATGCGCCGCGGCTACGGCGAAGACGAGATACGCAAGCTCTGGGGCGGCAACGTGCTGCGCATCCTGCGCGCGGCGCAGGCGGCGGCCAAAGCGGACTGAGCGCCCGCGCAAACCAGCGCTTGCCCAGCCCTCCGCGCGCTCCGCCTGACGCCTGAAGGCAGGGCCCGCCCTGGCTTCGCGGCGGCTTCCGCGCGCTGAGCCCATGCATCGACTCGCCTGCCCAGTTGCCGGCGCGCCATCGCTCTCCCACTCCGCGGCGCGTTCGCAGGTCAGAGAAGACGCGCATACACACGCAGACTCCGCGGCGATCAGCGGCTGCGTCGACCGTCTCTCGGGGCCGGGCTTCAGTTGCGATCAATTCTCATTTAACTCTACACTTGCCGCCCGCCGCGCCACGCTGAATGCGCGCGGCCCCGCGGGTACCCAGCCGTTCGAGTGGGACTGTGCGGCTCGCTCCGGATCGACTGCGCGCTCGGGTCATGCACGACCGATCGCGTTCGCCTCCGAAGCCAGTCGCCACGGTCCACAGCCAGGCCCTCACGACAACACGCCTGCCTTTCGACCGGAGTTACGCAATGCCCTCCCCGTCCCACAGCGCGCCGCTGTATGCGGCCCTGCTCGCTGCGTTCGCCCTTCCCGCCCAGGCCGAATCGGTCCTCATCGAAACCGCCGACGGCGCCAGCGCGCCCGCCGAGCAGCTGGATCGCGTCGACGTACACGGCAGCACGCCCGACCGCTACCGCGCCGAAGCCGGCGGACTCAAGCTGCCGGAACCGCTGCGCGATGCGCCGCGCGCGGTCAGCGTGGTGCCGAACGCGGTCATCGAGACCCAGGGCGCGATCAACCTCGCCGACGCCCTGCGCAACGTGGCGGGCCTCACGCTGGCCTCGGGCGAGGGTGGGTTCAGAGGCGACAACATCAGCCTGCGCGGTTTCGGTGGGCGCACCGACATCTACCTCGATGGCGTGCGCGACAACGGCCAGTACGCACGCGACACCTTCGCCACCGAGCAGGTCGAAGTCTTGAAAGGCGCCGCCGCCATGCAGTTCGGCCGCGGTGCCGCCGGCGGCGTGGTCAACACCGCTTCAAAGCGCCCGCAGGCCGAAGATTTCCAGCGCGTCGATCTCAGCCTGGGCGCGGACAGCCTGCAGCGCGCCGTGCTCGACTTGAACGAAAGCGTCAACGAAGCCGCGGGCCTGCGCGTGGCCGCGCTCTACCACGACGCCGACAGCTTTCGCGATGAGGTGTTCGTCGAGCGCCGCGGCGTGGCCCCCAGCCTGGGACTGAGCCTCGGCGATACGACACGTCTTGAGGCGAATCTGCTGTGGCAGACCGAGGATGGCGTCGCCGACTACGGCATCCCCTGGCACCTGCCCTCAGGCACGCCCGTCGACGTACCGCGCGGCCATCACTATGGCCTTGGCCGCGACTCCTTCAGCCAGTACGACGTTCTGAGCAGCCGCGTGGCCCTGAGCCACGGCTTCGCCAACGGCGCCGAGCTGCGCCACACCCTGAGCTTCAGCGATGTCGAACGCCTGCACCGGATGGTGCGGCCGAACGCGCTCACCGCCGCCACTCTCGATGCCAGCACCCCGGTGACGCGCAACCACACGCTGACCGGCACCACCCAGAACAATCTCTACAACCAGACCGATCTGGCCTTCAGCGCGAACACCGGAGCGATCAGCCACGAGATCGCGCTTGGCCTCGAACTCGGCCGCGAAGATTTCAGCAACCGCGCGCGCGCCGGTCTGGCCGCGCTGCCGCCGGTGCCGCTGTTGAACCCGGGCTCCGTGCGCGTCAGCGTGCCGCTGCCCAGTTCGCTTGAGGGCGCCGCGCTGTCGACCTACAGCAAGACCGCGACCGATACGCGCGCGCTCTATCTGCAGGACAACCTCAAGCTGAGCGAGCAGTGGCGGCTGCTGGCTGGCCTGCGCCACGACCAGTTCGAGGCGCGGGTGAGCAACGAACTCACCGGCGCCGTGCTCGAACGCGAGGACGACATGACGGCCTACACGCTCGGCGCGGTCTACCAGCCCAGCGAGAAGGCCGCCTGGTACGCCAACGCCTCGAACGCCTTCAACCCCTCGGCGGAAACCTTCGGCTTGAGCGAGAGCTCGGCCCAGCTCGACCCCGAAGAGACGCGCAATCTCGAAGTCGGCTTCAAGTACACGCCCCTCGGCGATCGCCTGCTGGTCGATGTCGCCCTGTTCTCCCTCGACAAGTTCAACGCCCGCGACGTCGATCCCGGCAACACCGCGGTGCAGACCCTGGACGGCCGCCAGCGCAGCCGCGGCGTGGAGCTGGGCATCTCGGGGGCGATCACCGAGGCCTGGCACGTCTTCGGCGGCGTCGCTCTGATGGATCCGGAGATCATCGAATCCAACCAGACCAACAGCGGCGTTGCGATCGAAGGCAATCGCCCGGCCAATGCGCCGCGACGCAGCGCCAGCCTGTGGAGCGTCTACGAGTTCGGTGGCGGCTTCGAGCTGGGTGGCGGCGCCTTCCACGTCGGCGAGCGTTTCGCCAACACCGGCAACACGCTGGCCGTCCCCGCCTATACGCGCTGGGATGCCTATGCCGGCTACCGCACGAAGCGCTGGCGAGTGGCGCTGAACGCCTACAACTTGGCGGACACCGAGTACTTCGAGTTCGCGCACCCGGTGTTTCTCACCCCGGGCGAAGGGCGCAGCTGGCGCCTGAGCTTCAGCTACGCGTTCTGATGCCGCTGGAAAGGACGCCGGGCCCGCGCCCGGCGTCCTGCATCGCCAACCTCACCACAAGACTGACCAGACATGCTTCTGCCCATCCCCGATGTGCTCACCGCCGACGAGCTGGCCTTCGCCCGCGACCTGCTCGCCCGCGCGCCCTGGGCCGACGGCCGCATCACCGCCGGCCACCAGTCGGCCCAGGTCAAGCGCAACCAGCAGCTGCCGGAGGACTGCGAGGCTGCGCAGGTGCTGGGTGAGCGGATCGTGGGAAAGCTGTCTGCGCATCCGCTGTTCATCGCCGCTGCGCTTCCGCACGCGATCTTTCCGCCCCTGTTCAATCGCTACGGCGAGGGCATGGACTTCGGCCACCACATAGACAACGCCATCCGCGGCGAGACGCGCAAGCTGCGCACCGACCTCTCCTGCACGCTGTTCTTGAACGGCCCCGAGGAGTACGAGGGCGGCGAGCTGCTGATCGAGGACTACCACGGCACCCAGCGCATCAAGCTCGCGGCCGGCTCGATGATCCTCTATCCGGCGACCACCCTGCATCGCGTGGCGCCGGTGACGCGCGGCGAACGCATCGCCTCGTTCTTCTGGGTGCAGAGCCTGGTCCGCAGCGGTGAGCAGCGCCGCCTGCTGCTCGATCTCGATCTCAACATCCAGGGCCTGCGCCGCCGCCACGGCGAAAGCGCGGAGCTGGTGCAGCTGTCGGGCGTTTATCACAACCTGCTGAGGCAGTGGGCGGAGCTGTGACGCGGGAGAACGTGTCCGGACACGAGCCGGACGCGCGATCACTGCCCACGCCCGAGAGGGACGTGATCCGTGTTGCCCTAGGATTCGAAGCCGTCGCGGAACAGGCTGGCGCGTGGCAGCACCACTGCGGCGCCCTGCCAGCCCACGGCCTGCGCTGCGGTGAGCACCAGGCTCGGAGCGATCGCACTGCCGGTATCGCCCTGCGCGTGCGCCAGCGCAAGGCAGGGCGTCCCGCCGCTGGCGCAGATCGGTCCCAGCACGGCGAGATCGGCCGCCGCCATCAGCGCCCCCGGGCTCGACTCGAAGGCGAACACCGCCAGCGCCGCCTGGGCCACGGCAGGCGTGGTGTTGAGCAGGCTCAGGCTGGGCTGTGCGTCCTGCCCTCGCGCGGCATTCGCCGAGCGCAGGGCCCGCGGTTCGACCAGCAGATCGACATAGCCCAAGGCCAGGACGCAGGCACGGGTGTCAGTGACGAGGCTGTCCAAACGCAGCTGCAGGCGATCGCCCGCGCTCAGACCCTGCTGCAGTCGACCGCCCCAGACCACAGCGGCTGCACCGCGCTCGCGGCCACGGCTGGCCGCCAAGGGAAGATAGATATTGCCGCGGCTGTCGCCCACGCTCAGCCCACTGGCCAGCCCGGGCGCTACGGCCACCGCGAGGCTCAGTGTCTGACCCGCGCTGACCGGCGCGGCGAGGGTGAACTCGAGGCGTCGCTCCTCATCGAAGCGGCCGCAGCCGCCAAAGCCAGGGGTCACGACCTGCTGCGCCAGCGCGGGCACACACGCCAGCAGCCAGCCGCAAGCGATCCCGCAGAAGACGCGCACGCACGATCCGCTGACACGCATTACAGCCGTCCCAGTGTGCCGGTCGGCGCGCCATTGCTCAGGTTGCCGCTGACCCGGTTGTCGCCGTAGGAAAGCAGCTGCCCGCCCGCCACCGACTGCAGGCCCAGCGCATTGCCGGTCACCGTGCTGCCCGAAAGCCGCAGCACGCCGGCGCCGCCTTCCACTCGCACGCCGGCCTCTGCGCTGTCGATCACGCTGCAGCTGCCGATGTGCAGATCAACGGCGGCCGTTTCGGTAGCGAGCGCATGTACGCCGAAGCTCGTCGCGCCCTGGATCGTCGAGTCGCGCACATCGCCGCTGACCGGCCCCTGCAGCAGCAGGCCGACCTCGGCCTCGCTGATCTGCAGACGCTCCAGCTGGATCGCAGCCGAGCCGGCGACGCCGGGCTTGATGTGGACGGCCGCATCCGCGCCGGCGGTGCCGCCGACGCTGCGGATCTGCACTTTGCGCATGACCAGACTGGCGGGGCCCGCAGGCTGGAAGTCGACGCCGTGGGTGGTCATCGACTCGATGCTGAGGTCCTCGATGATCAGCGCCTTGCCCGCGAGGAAACGGATGCCGCTGAGGCCCGTGCCGGCGCCGTTGAGGCTGAGCCCACGCAGGCTGACGACGTCATTGGCGCCGGCGTTGATGACGATGCCATTGGTGCCCGAAAACAGCACGCCGGCGATGTCGCCCTCGGATTCGATGGTCATCGCCTTGGTGATGGTCACCGCACCGTAGGCACCCGGATCCAGCACCGAAATCAGGCCGCCCGCAGCCGTCTTGCTGATGGCGCCGGCAAACGTGCGGCAAGGCGCGGTGCGGCTGCAGGGGTTGGCGTCGTCGCCCACGCCGGAGACCCAGGTGCGGGTGGCCTGGGCCTGCGCGAATGCCGGCAGCAGACACAGCAGGAGCAGGCCGAACAGGACAGCCGGACGGACGGTAAGGCGCATGAGGGCAACTCCGATGGCGGTGGCGCATGCTAGCGCCGAAGTGCAGGCAGCGCTTGGCCTGGACGACGGTGACGATGCGCGGGTCGCGGCGCTCTGCTACGGTCCCGCGCCTGCCACCTCCCGAGGACCTCACCGATGAAGCTTACGCGCCTGGCCCTGCTGCCCGCCCTGTGTCTGCTTGCTGCCTGCGGCCGCGATGCCCCACCCGCCAGCACCGAAACGTCGCCGCCAGCCGCGGCCACGGCACCTGCCACCGCCCAGGTGCCGGAAGCGACAGCCGTACCCGCCGCGCGCGATGCCTTTTTCGATGCCCTGCGCCAGCACTGCGGCCAAGCCTTCGCCGGCCGCATCGTCGCGAACGTGCCAGCGGAGCCGAACGATCCCTTCGAGGGCAAGACGCTGGTGATGCATGTGCGCGAGTGCGGCGACACCGAGGTCAAGGTGCCCTTCCATGTGGGCGAAGACCGTTCGCGCACCTGGGTCATCACCCGCACCGACACGGGCCTGCGCCTCAAGCACGACCATCGCCATGCCGACGGCAGCGAGGACGTGCTCACCCAGTACGGTGGCGATAGCGCCGGCGAAGGCACGGCCCAGCGCCAGGAGTTCCCGGTCGACCCGTTCAGCATCGACCTGTTCAACGCGCAGGGACGCGCGGTTTCGACCACCAACACCTGGGCGATAGAGATCGAGCCGGGCAAGCGCTACCTGTATGAACTGTCGCGACCCGGCGGCCGCCTGTTCCAGGTCGAGTTCGACCTCAGCACGCCGGTCGACGTACCACCCACGCCCTGGGGCCACCCGCCGCTGGAAGGCGACGGCGTCAAGGTTGCGGCGAGCTGATCGCGGGTTCGCCGCCTCGGTGCGGGATTCAGGGCAACACGGATCAAGTGCCTCCAGGGCCTTGATCCGTGGCTGCGAGCACGGCCGCCAGGCGGCGACGCCTTCGCTTCGCTCGGTCGCGCGGGATCGAGCATCGCGTGCTCGATCCGCAGGCGCGCTCTCGATGGCGCGCGGCAGGGCTCATTCTTCAAGCGTTGCCTTGGCCCCCGCGCCACGCCGCCGGTGCTTCGCCCTGCATCCGGCGGGTGTCGGCGTCAGTGCGGCCGCTTGGCCAGGAACAGGACGCCCGCCACCGGCTCCCCCTTCTCCAGGCGGATCTCGACCTGCCGCTCGGCGATGTCGATGAAGCCACAGGCCGCGAGCTGCGCGCGCAGTGCCTGCGGTGCGTGGCGATAGCGGCCGGTGTCGGCCGGCAACTCGGTGGCATCGCTCGCGCTGCGCTCGATCGAGAAGGCGAACACGCCGCCGGGGGGCAGGCGCTCGAAGGCGGCCGCACACACCGATGCCAACTCGGCGATGTAGACGAACACATCGGCCGCGACGATCAGGTCCCAGCGTTCGCTGCTGGCGTGCAGGAACTCCAGCACCTCGGCCGCGTAGAGCGCGCGGTACAGCCCCTTGTCGCGCGCGATATCCAGCATCCGCGTGGACAGGTCGACGCCATCGATGACGCGCCCCTCGGCGGCCAGCTCGACAGCCATCAGGCCGGTGCCGCAGCCGAGGTCGAGCACGCTGGCGAAGTCATCGCCGGCCTGTTCGCGAATGAACGCGGCGAGACGCGCCGGCGTGGCATAGCCGAGCTTGCCCACCAGGGTCTGCTCGAAATGCCCCGCGAAATCGTCGAACAGGCGCCGGATGTAGTCGCTCTCGACCTCGCCGGGCAGCTCGCCAGTGAGTGCGGCGAGGAAGTGCGCCACCACCTGGTCCTCTGGATCGCGCTGCTGCGCTTCAAGAAAGGCCCCGCGGGCGGCCTCGCGTTCGCCGCGCTTCAACTGGGCGCGGCCCAGCCAGGCCCAGGCCTGGGCGTCGGCCGCGCCATCGGCGATCAGTGCCTCGATCGAGCGCACCGCGGCCTCGGCCTGGTCATGCAGCAGTTGGGCGATGGCATGCTCCAGCCGCAGCTCTGGATCGGCGGGCTGCAGCGCCAGCGCGCGCGCGCGGCACTCCAGTGCGAGGTCATGATTGCCCACGGCTGCATTCACCGTCGCCAAACCACGCCAGGCCTCGAGCAGAGTCGCATCCGCCTGCACCAGCTCGTAGAAGGCCTGTCCCGCCTCGCCGAGGCGCCCCAGCCGTCGCAGACACTGAGCCCTGTGCAGACGCAACGCCGGATGGCCTGGCGCCAGCTGCAGGCCACGCTCGAAGGCGGCCAGGGCCTCTTCGAATGCTTCGAGGCCCAAAGCTGCGAGGCCGAGCGCGTTCCAGGCCGACATCCGCTGCGGGTCGGCCGCGGTCGCGCAGCGCGCGGCCAGCAGGGCCGGCTCGCCCTGCCCGCTTCGGCGCAACGCCAGCGAAGCGTTGACCGCCAGCTCCGCGTCGCGCGGCTCGGCCTTCGACAGGGGCACCAGCACGGTGGCCGCCTCGGCCCAGCGCTCGCGCTGGAGCAGCAGCACCCCGAGCAGGCGCCCGGCGCTGGCCGGCTGCGCCGGCAGCAGGGCCCGGTAGGCCTGCTCGGCCTCGTCGAGGCGCCCGGCGCGATGAAGGTTCAGGGCAGCGTCCAGCTGGGGGGTGCTCATGCGGCGACAGGGTCCGGGGCCAAGCGAAAGCCGGCGAGGATAGCCCGGATGCCGCATTGCCGCAGACCGGCGGCAGGCCTACGCTATGCGGCCCGCGCGACCGGATGAAGCCGGCTGCCGCGCCTCCTCCCCCTTCCCAAGCTGATCGCGTCCGCGCCCGCCGCGGCGCCCCGGAGCTGCCATGCGTACCCATTTCTGCGGTCTCATCGACGAGACCCTGCTCGGCCAGAGCGTCACCCTCTGCGGCTGGACCGATGTCGCCCGCAACCTCGGCGGCGTCTGCTTCATCGACCTGCGCGACCACGAGGGCGTGGTGCAGGTGGTGGTCGAGCCCGACCAGGCCGCGCTGTTCGAGGTGGCGGCCAGCCTGGGCTACGAAGACGTGCTGCGCGTGGTCGGCACCGTGCGTGCGCGCCACAGCGTCAACGAGCGCATCCGCTCGGGCCGCGTCGAGATCGTCGCCAGTGAGATCGAGATCTTGAACAAGGCCGGCAAGCTGCCCTTCTACGGGCACGAGAACCCGGGCGAGGATTCGCGCCTGAAGTACCGCCACCTCGACCTGCGCCGCCCCGAGATGCAGCGCATGATGCGCACCCGCATCAAGCTGGTG
>JBKCVA010000009.1:0-25139 GCA_046318115.1 Lysobacterales bacterium
GCGGTGCCGGTGTTCGTCGACATCCGCGCCGACACGCTGAACCTCGACGAGACGCTGATCGAGGCCGCGATCACCCCACGCACCCGCGCCATCTGTCCGGTGCACTACGCCGGCGTGGCCTGCGAAATGGATGCGATCAACGCGATCGCCGAGCGCTTTGGCCTGGCCGTGATCGAGGATGCCGCGCAGGGTGTGATGGCGAGCTACCGCGGCCGCCCGCTCGGCAGCCTCGGCCGCTTCGGCGCACTCAGCTTCCATGAGACCAAGAACCTGATTTCGGGCGAGGGCGGAGCGCTGCTCATCAACCGTGCGGAGGATGCCGAGCGCGCCGAGGTGATCCGCGAGAAGGGCACCAACCGCAGCAGGTTCTTCCGCGGCCAGGTCGACAAATACACCTGGGTCGATGTCGGCTCGTCCTATCTGCCGAGCGAGCTGGTCGCCGCTTTCCTGTGCGCACAGATGGAGCAGGCCGAGGCGATCACGGCGCAGCGGCTGCAGCTGTGGGAGAACTATCACGTTGCCTTCGCCGATCTGGAGCGCGAGGGCAGGGTGCGGCGACCGGTCGTGCCGGCGCACTGCCAGCACAACGCGCACATGTACTACCTGCTGTTCAACTCCCTGAGTGAGCGCAGCGCCGCGATCGAGGCGCTGAAGGCGCAGGGCATCCGTCCGGTGTTTCACTACATTCCGCTGCACAGCGCGCCTGCCGGCCGCCGCTACGGGCGCACGCCGTCGCCCATGACGGTTACCGATCGCGTCAGCGACTGCTTGCTTCGCCTACCGCTGTGGCTGCCCGACCTGGACATCGAGCGGGTGATCGAGGCTGTGCAAAGTCACTTGGCTTACGCATGAGGCGGAGTTTTCCCGTCGCCTGGCCCTGGCTGGCTCTGGCCTTGGTCGGGCTGCTGGCGCTCGGCAACGCTTGGCGCTACGGCACCTGGATCGCCAATCCGCTGGTGCATACCGACAGCTGGTACTTCCTGGACGCCTTCGTCGAGCCTTGGGCCGAAGGCTCGCTGCGCTGGCAGCAGTTCTTCGAGAAGCGCGACAGCAGCGACCACGCCCAGCCCCTGCACCGCGCCAGCCTGTGGCTGAACCTTGAATGGGCGGGTCTCGACTTCCGCTTCGAGGCGGTCATCGGGCTGATCGGCCTGAGCCTGTGCGTCTTGCTGCTGTGCCTGCTGGCCTGGCTGCACCTGCGACGTCATGCGCATCCCGATGCCTCCGCGCGCGCGATCAGCGTTCCCTTGCTGCTTCTGCCGGTGATGGCGCTGTCGCTGAACTCGCATGAGATCTACTACTGGTCGCTGGTCAACTTCTTTCATCTTTCACTGTTGCCGGCCCTGTTCCTGATGGCCTTTGTCTGCTGGCAGATCGCGGCAGCGGATTCCACGGCAAAGAGCGGCCCGCTGGCGCTGGCCGTCGCGCTCAGCCTGCTGGTGCAGGTGGCGCTTGACGGCGCCGGTCTGCTGGCGGTGGCTGCTCTGTTGCCGGTGCTGCTCTGGGCGGGCTGGCGACTGGGTCAATGGCGCCGTGCGGCGGCTTTCGCGCTGGCGATCGTGGCCGGGCTGCTGGTCTATCGCGGTCTGTATGTCAGCCTGATGCCGCAGGTGGCCGACAGCCAGGCGGGTGGGCTGCTGCCGGCGCTTCGCTGGCTGCTGGCGCATGCGAGCGAGGGCTGGCGCTGGCTGTTGCTGCCGGCCACCGCGTCGATCGTGCAGCCCCTGCATCTGCCGTTCTGGCTGCCGCAGGCGGCGATTTCGCCGGTACAGCACGGCCTTGGCCTTCTCGTGCTGGCAGCCCACGCTGCGTTCTGGTGGAGCCAGCTGCGCGATCGCCGGCCGGCCCCGCTTGGCCTGTTCGCGGCGGCGCTGATGCTGCTCAGCTACGGCATGCTGGCCGGTATCCTGGTGTCGCGGCTGCCGGTGTACGGCACCGAGTACCTGCTGCAGTCGCGCTACGTCGCCTTCTACCAGCTGGCGAACTCGGCCCTGCTGCTGCAACTGCTGGTGGTGCTTGCACGCGCTCCGCGGCTGGCGAGGGTGCCCGCTACGGCGCTGGGCCTGCTGCTGGTGGCAGGGCTGTCGCTGCAGGGGCTGTTGTCACAGCGCGCCTGGGAGCAGGGCGTGCATATCCGCCAGTACAGCCGCGACATGGCCTCGAACCTGATCTGCCTGGGGGCGCATCCCGGCCAGGCCGCGCCGGTGTGCCAGCCGGGCAACGTGATCTGCCAGAGCCCGGCCGAGCATCGCGACCGTCTGTTCGCCCTGCTGCAGTCGCGCCAGCTCAATCTGTACGCGCCGGGCTTCCTCGATCGGCATGGTCTGGATCAGGGCCTGAACCCGGCGAGCTGCCTGTCGAGTCCCTAGGAGCCTGTCGGGCTTTGGATGGCCGGGCTGCAAGTCTGTCTGCGCGGTCCACTATCCGTCGATTCCTGACCCGTAGCGTTGCTGTGGGCCTGCAAATCGTCGAAGACCCGTCCTCACGCAGCCGGACTTTCGTCTCGACCACCAAAGCCCGACAGGCTCCCAGCGCCGCCGGATCTGGAAGGGTCCAGCGCCTGTCCCGTCGCCGAAGCCGACCCGCGCCCGCATGCTAGAATCCGGCGCTTGGCAGGGCCGCCTGCCAGCGCCACTGGCGGTGTCTGCGGGTTGTCCGCGGCACCCCCTGCGCTGCACCCCCTGAGTCCCTTGCTGGCGTCCACGGGCCGAAATCCCGCGCGCGCCGGCGCATTCCACCTCCGAATCGAGACCCCGCATGGCAGAGCTGGCGAAGGAAATCATCCCCGTCAACATCGAAGACGAGATGCGCAAGAGTTACCTCGATTACGCCATGAGCGTGATCGTGGGCCGCGCACTCCCCGACGCGAGGGATGGCCTGAAGCCGGTGCATCGGCGCGTGCTGTACGCGATGAACGAGCTGGGCGCGCACAGCAACAAGCCCTACTACAAGTCGGCGCGTATCGTCGGTGACGTGATCGGTAAGTTCCACCCGCACGGCGACCAGTCTGTGTACGACACTCTGGTCCGCATGGCCCAGCCCTTCTCGCTGCGCTACCTGCTGGTCGACGGCCAGGGCAACTTCGGCTCGGTGGACGGCGACAACGCCGCCGCCATGCGATACACCGAAGCGCGCATGTCCAAGCTCGCCCACGAGCTGATGGCGGACATCGACAAGGAAACCGTCGACTTCCAGCCCAACTACGACGAGAAGGAGCTGGAGCCCACGGTCCTTCCGACCCGTGTGCCGAACCTGCTGGTCAACGGCAGCTCCGGCATCGCGGTGGGCATGGCCACCAACATCCCGCCGCACAACCTCTCGGAGATCATCGACGCCACCATTGCGCTGATCGGCGACCCCGAGATCGGCATCGACGGCCTGATGCAGCACGTGCCGGGCCCGGATTTCCCCACCGCCGGCATCATCAACGGCTCGGCGGGCATCCACGAGGCCTACCGCACCGGTCGCGGCCGCATCTACGTGCGCGCCAAGGCCGAGATCGAGGTCGACGAGAAGACCAATCGCGAAGCCATCATCGTCACCGAGCTGCCCTACATGGTGAACAAGGCGCGGCTGATCGAGAAGATCGCCGAGCTGGTCAAGGAGAAGAAGCTCGAGGGCATCAGCGAACTGCGCGACGAGTCCGACAAGGACGGCATGCGCGTCTTCATCGAAGTCAAGCGCGACGCCGCTGCCGATGTCGTGCTGAACAACCTCTACCAGCAGACGCCGATGGAGTCGGTGTTCGGCATCAACATGGTCTGCCTGCTGGACGGCCGCCCGCGTCTCCTGAATCTGAAGGAGATGCTGGAAGCCTTCGTGCGCCACCGCCGCGAAGTGGTCACCCGCCGCACCATTTTCGAACTGCGCAAGGCCCGCGAACGCGCCCACATCCTGGAAGGCCTGACCGTCGCCCTGGCCAACATCGACGAGATGATCGAGCTGATCAAGACGTCCGCGAACCCGCAGGAAGCGCGCGAGCGCATGCTGGCGCGGCGCTGGGAGCCGGGTCTCGTGCGTGCGCTGCTCTCGGCCGCAGGTGCCGATGCCTCGCGTCCGGAAGACCTGCTGCCGGGCCTGGGCCTTAGCGAAGACGGCTACCAGCTGTCCGAAGCGCAGGCCAAGGAAATCCTGGAAATGCGCCTGCATCGCCTGACCGGGCTGGAGCAGGAAAAGCTCACCGACGAATACAAGAAGCTGCTCGACGCCATCGCCGAGCTGATCCGCATCCTCGAAGACCCCGAGCGTTTGCTTGAAGTCATCCGCGACGAACTGCGCGATCTCAAGACCAACTTCGGCGACGCCCGCCGCACGGTCATCCAGCCGAACATGGAAGATCTCAACATCCTCGACCTGATCGCGCCCGAGGATGTCGTCGTCACCCTGAGCCACGCCGGCTACGTCAAGCGCCAGCCGCTGACCACCTATCGCGCGCAGAAGCGCGGCGGTCGCGGCCGCTCGGCGACTGCCATGAAGGAAGAGGATTTCGTCGAGCGCCTGTGGGTGGTCAACACCCATGACATCCTGCTGAGCTTCACCAGCTCCGGGCGTGTGTTCTGGCCCAAGGTCTATCAGCTTCCCGAAGCCGGCCCCAACGCGCGCGGCCGCCCCATGGTGAACTTCGTTGCGCTGGAAGCCGGCGAACGCATCCAGGCCGTGCTGCCGGTGCGTGACTTCCCCGAAGGCCAGTTCGTGCTGTTCGCCACCGCCCGCGGCACGGTCAAGAAGACCCCGCTGAAGGAGTTCGAGTACCAGCTGCAGCGCGGCAAGATCGCGATCAACCTGGAAGACGGCGACTCCCTGGTCGGCGTCGCGCTCACCGACGGCGAATCCGACGTCATGCTGTTCGCCTCGAACGGCAAGGTCAGCCGCTTCGACGAGGGCACCGTGCGCCCGATGGGCCGCACCGCCACTGGCGTGATCGGTATGCGTCTGGCCGAAGGCGAGTCGGTGGTCTCACTGATCTGCGTGCAGGGCGAGCACGACGTGCTGACCGCCACCGGCAACGGCTTCGGCAAGCGAACCCCGCTTGAGGATTTCCCCAAGAAGGGCCGCGGCACCCAGGGCGTCATCGCGATCCAGACCACTGAACGCAACGGCCAGCTGGTCAGCGCCATCCAGGTCGAGGAGAGCCAGCAGGTGATGCTGATTTCCGACCAGGGCACCCTGGTGCGCACCCGCGTCGGCGAGATCGCTCGCGTCGGTCGCAATACCCAGGGCGTGACCCTGATCCGTCTGGGCAAGGGCGAGCAGCTGGTCAGCGTGGAAGCGGTACCGGCGGAAGAGGAGGACGAGACCGATGGTGAGGCGTCGGTCGATGCGCCAGCTGCCGCCTCCGATCAGGTTGAGCCCCGGCCGCCCGAGGCTTGATCCTCTTTCAGTCCGCACGCGTGGCCCGGTTTCCCCGGGCCACGCTGGTATCCAGCTCCGGGTTCAGTCATGTCGCTAGTCAATCTCCCTGTTCTTGCATCGTCGGATGCCCTCGCGCTTCAGTTCTCGGGCGCCGAACCCTTTCGGCACGTTGTTATCGAGGACTTTCTAAAGCCCGCGTTCTGCGAGCAGTTGCTCAAGGATTTTCCGGGCTTCGAGGAGCGATATGCGCTGAACGAACATGGAGCGGTCGGCGGCAAGGCCGTTCGCATGGATGTGCGCGACATATCCGATGCCTACCGCCAGCTTGACGCCTACATACAGACTCCCGAATTCCTCGGGCTGATCAGCCGAATCACCAGCATCCCCGATCTGCTCTACGACGTCGAATATGTCGGCGGTGGAACTCACGAGAACGTGCACGGGCAGAGCCTGGACGCGCACATCGACTTCAACTACCACCCCGGCACGCGCTGGCACCGACGCCTGAACCTGATCATCTACCTGAACCCGGAATGGCAGGACGCATGGGGCGGCTCGCTGGAGTTGCAGTCCGACCCCTGGGCGGAGACGGGCAACACCGTCAAAGCCATCGCCCCGCTTTTCAATCGCTGCGCGATCTTCGAGACCAACGAGATCAGCTGGCACGGTTTCAAGCGCATCGAGCTGCCCGAAGACAGGCGGAATCTCTCCCGCAAATCCTTCGCCATCTATCTCTACACGCGAGAGCGTCCTGCACAGGAGACGGCACCATCGCATGCGACCGTCTACGTGCCGGATGCGATGCCGGAAGCTGTGCAGATCGGATCAGTCATCACTGAAGGCCTGCACACGGAGTTGAGCCAGCGCTTTGCCAACCTTCGCGGCCAGCTGAAGTTTCTGTACGAGCGGGAGCAGGACTTCGCGCGACAGATTCAGTCCCTTGAACAAGCTCTCTCTGAGGCTCGCAGTGCTGCCGGCTTCCCCTTGCAGGGCTATGCCGTGCTGACGGGGGGCGCGCAGGGCTACTGGCCGGACGGCTGGTGCTCGGGGCACCTGGAGGTTGGTTTCGAGGCTCGTCGGGCGGCCAGCGGGATCAACCTTGACGTCTGGGTGCCTGAGGGCGTCGGCCCGAGCCAGACCCTCGTTTTCGAGTGCGTCGACTATCGCGCGAGCCTCGAACTGACCTCCGGGCGGCGCCATGACATTCGAGTTCCGCTGCGGATCGGCAAGGGTGATCGCCTTCGCCTGAGCGTTCGCGCGTTCGCGAGCTGGCAGCCCGCGCGCTCTGGTGATTCTCAGGACCAGCGCGAACTCGCCTGGAAGCTCGTCGCTGCCCAACTGTTGCACTGATGCTCTCCGGTTGGGGTGGGGCAATCTGGGGGCGGCCATGGCTTTCGCCAGAGAGTCGGGGCTGGGCTATCACCTGTGTTGTTGGTTTCTCCCTCGCGATAGGCTTCGGCCTGTTTGCCATGCTGCAGGCACCGCAGGTGCCCTATGCCGACGCCTGGCGCTTCCTCGCGCATTTCCTGAGCGAGCCGTTTCCGCGCAACGTGCTGGGCGCGGACAATGGGCATCTGGAGCTGTTTCCCGATCTGGTGCGGGTGGCCGAGCTTGAATGGTTCGCTGCCAACCAGCGCCTGCAGACCGCCGTCGGTGTGCTGCTGGCACTGCTGAGCTGGCTGGTCGCGGTGCTGGGCCTGAGGCGTGCCGCGCTCGAACCCGCGCGCTTTTGCGCCGTCGCCCTGGCGCTGGCCTTGGGTCTGTTCTGGGTGGGCAACTTCCGGGCGCTGATGCATGCCAACGAGACCGTGCATGCCTACGCGGTGACCCTGGGCCTGTTCGCGGGTCTGCTGCTGGCCTGGCGGGGGGGCGTCGGCGCGGCCGTGCTGGCAGGCGCATCTGCGGTCTTCGCGAGCCTGTCCTTCGGCAGCGGCCTCGCCGTGTTTCCGGCCGTGCTGCTGGTGCTGGCCCTGCGGCGGGCGCCACTGCGGGAATGGCTGCCGGTGGGGGGCGCGATGATCGGCGTGCTGCTGATGATGTTCGCGCTGCGCGATGGCACCGCGGAGTCGGTCAGCGTGGCGGGCATGTCCGCTCTCGTCGAGTCACTGCTGCGCTGGCTGGGCGGGCCGGCGCTGTTCGCCAGCTGGCCGCTGTGGGATCCGGAGATCGCCGCCCGGGTGCCAACGACCCTGCTGCGGGCTGTCACCGGGCCGATCGCTGCGGCCTACGAACAGTCGGCCGGCCCGGTGATGCTGGCGCGCTGGCCGCACTTGGCCTGGGGCCTGCTCGGGCTGGGTCTGTTCGCTGGTGCGCTGTGGCGGAGCTGGAGGTCGAGGGCTGCGCTCAGCGTTGTCGGCACCGCGACCGCGGCCTTCGCGCTCTGCGTCGGGGCCCTGGTCGTGGTGGTGCGCGCGAGCTACTTCGAAGAGCACGCCGATCAGTTGCTCGCTCCGCGCTACCTGGTGTGGACCTCGCTGTTCTGGACGGGGCTGCTGCTGGTCGGACTTGACGTGCTGAAGCCTGCGCGCGGCGCGGCGCTGGTCCTGATGGTGAGCGTGCTGTTGCTGCCCAGCCAGCTGTGGATGTATCGACTGGGCATGGGGCAGACCGAGACCGCCGAACGCAGCGCCCTGGCCGCGGCGGTGGGCGTGATCGAGCCCGGCCTGTCGCTCGGCGAAACCGAACTCAAGGACCTCGCCAGGGCGCTGCCCTTGCTGCAGCAGGCCGGCGCGGCGGTGTTCGCCTGGCCGCAGACGCGGCAGCTGGATCAGACAATCGATCCGGCGCTGTGGACCGCGGTCGAGGTGGATCTGCTGCGCGTGAGCGTCGTCGACAATCGGCTGGGTGAGCCCGGGCGGCGGGTCGAGTTCGAGCTGCTCCAGTCCACAGGCGAGCCCCTGCTGCTGATCGACGCCGACGGGGTGATCCGCGGACTGGCGCGACGCGAAACGGACGGCCGCTGGCTGGGCTGGATGCGTGGCGCGATGAGCCGAAGCGAAGTCCGCGTCGCCCGTCTACGCGCGGACTGAATGCTTTGCGACATGCGCGGGGGCGAGTTGGCCAAGTGGATCCGTCCGGATGGAGCCGGCGGAGACTTGCGATCGATGGGCTGACAGCGGATGCGCCGTGAGCAAACAGGGGCGTTCTCCTTAGCGTGTTGCAGGGGGGGGCATCGAGACGCGGGGCACATAGGCGCTCCGCCCGCGCCAAGGCCTCGATTGACACGCTGTGGTGATCGAAGTCGAGGGCACGGGTTCGCGTTGGTCACAGAAGCGCAGGCTCGAGTAGTGCCGTGAACAAGGCAAAGCCGCGGGCTGACCGCGACCGCCCCTGAATACCGCGCGGTTCGCCCCGGCCCTTCGCACTGCGCCGGCCGCTATGCTCCACATCCGATACCCACGGGAGAGCCCCATGCTGAAGCCCTGGAACCTGTTCGCCGCCGCCGCGCTGCTGTCTCTGAGCGCCTGCGTCACCATCAATGTGTACTTTCCGGCCGCCGAGGCCCAGCAGGCCGCCCGCGAGTTCGTCGAGAACGTGATTGGCGAGCAGCCCAAGGCGGAGCCCAAGCCCGAAGCAGGGCAGGGGGGCGGCATGGCTGCCTTGGGGGGGGCGGTGCTTGACTTCGTGTTCCCGGCCGCACAGGCGCAGTCGGCCGACATCAACATCCGCACGCCGGCCATTCAGGCCATTCAAAGCCGCATGGCCGAACGCTTCCAGTCATCGCTGGCGTCACACTTCGATTCGGGCGCGCTGGGCCTGGCGCGAGACGGCACCATCAGCCTGCGCGATGCAAGCAAGGTGGGTCTGCGCGACCGCGCAGCGGTGAGCCAAGCCGTCGCAGATGACAATCGCGACCGCAATGCCGTCTACCGCGAGATCGCGGTCGCCAACGGTCATCCCGAATGGGAAGCCCAGATTCGCGACACCTTCGCGCGACAGTGGATCGAAAGCGCACGCAGCGGCTGGTGGTACCAGGACGCCGCGGGAACCTGGACCCAGAAATAGCCCGGCCGCTGCCAGGCCCGCGCAGAGGAAAAAACCGCGATCGCGGAAGGCTGGCCGGGCGCTGCGCGCTGCAAAGGGCCGGGCTGCACCACTCTCCGCGCCCCCAGCCGGTCTCCCGCCCTCGGGCGGAGACACTGGCCTCGACCCGCTTCGCGGATCCCGAACCCCGAACCTGCCCAAGGCCCAAAGTTGTATTGCCCCCATCGGCGCGGCGGGCGAAAATCCGCGGCCGTGAAGGCCGGCTTGCTCCGCCGAGCGCGGGCCCCCATCTTGGCCTTCACTTTCCACCGTGCGCTGCCACTGGCCGATCCGCGGCTTTGGCTGCGATGCGCGCGGCGTCCCATGCCTGAAGGACCTTCCCCATGCTCCAAGCCTATCGCCAACACGTTGCCGAGCGCGCCGCGCTGGGCATCCCGCCGCTGCCGTTGTCCGCCCAGCAGACCGCCGAGGTCATCGAGCTGCTGAAGGCGCCGCCGGCCGGTGAAGAGGCCTTTCTGCTGGAGCTGCTGAGCCACCGTGTACCGGCGGGTGTCGACGATGCGGCCAAGGTCAAGGCCAGCTACCTGGCAGCGATTGCCCACGGCAGCGAGAAAAACCCCCTGATCAGCCGCGCTCGCGCCACCGAGCTGCTGGGCACCATGCTGGGCGGTTACAACGTGCACCCGCTGATCGAGCTGCTGGACGACGCCGAGGTCGGCGCGGTCGCCGCCGAGGCGCTGAAGAACACCCTGCTGATTTTCGATGCTTTCCACGACATCGAGGAAAAGGCCAAGGGCGGCAACGCCAATGCCCAGGCCGTGCTGAAGAGCTGGGCCGAGGCCGAGTGGTTCACTTCGCGCCCGGAAGTGCCGAAGAGCCTCACGCTCACCGTGTTCAAGGTGCCGGGCGAGACCAACACCGACGACCTGTCGCCGGCGCCTGATGCCACCACGCGTCCGGATATTCCGATGCACGCGCTGGCCATGCTCAAGAACAAGCGCGCCGACGCGCCCTTCGTGCCGGAAGAGGACGGCAAGCGCGGCCCGATCCAGAACCTCCTGTCGCTGAAGGAGAAGGGCCATCTGGTCGCCTACGTCGGCGACGTGGTGGGTACGGGCTCTTCGCGCAAGTCGGCCACCAACTCGGTGCTGTGGTGGACGGGCGAGGACATCCCCTACATTCCCAACAAGCGCTTCGGCGGTGTCTGCCTCGGCAGCAAGATCGCGCCGATCTTCTACAACACCATGGAAGACGCGGGCGCGCTGCCGATCGAGCTGGACGTCTCGAAGATGGACCACGGCGACGTCATCGAGCTGCAGCCTTATGCGGGCAAGGCACTGAAGAATGGCGAAGTGATCGCCGAGTTCGAAGTGAAGTCCGATGTCCTGTTCGACGAAGTGCGCGCCGGCGGCCGCATTCCGCTGATCATCGGCCGCGGCCTCACCGCCAAGGCGCGCGAGTCGCTGGGCCTGCCGGCCTCGACCCTGTTCCGTCTGCCGCAGGCGCCGGCCGACAGCGGCAAGGGCTACACGCTGGCGCAGAAGATGGTCGGCCGCGCCTGTGGTCTGCCCGAGGGCAAGGGCATCCGCCCGGGCACCTACTGCGAGCCGAAGATGACCACGGTGGGCTCGCAGGACACCACTGGCCCGATGACCCGCGACGAGCTGAAGGATCTGGCGTGTCTCGGTTTCTCGGCCGACCTCGTGATGCAGAGCTTCTGCCATACCGCGGCCTATCCGAAGCCGGTCGACGTCAAGACCCACCACACCCTGCCGGAATTCATCTCGACCCGCGGTGGCGTATCCCTGCGTCCGGGCGACGGCATCATCCACTCTTGGCTCAACCGCATGCTGCTGCCTGACACCGTCGGCACCGGCGGCGACAGCCACACCCGCTTCCCGATCGGCATCAGTTTCCCGGCCGGTTCGGGCCTGGTGGCGTTTGCCGCCGCCACCGGCGTGATGCCACTGGACATGCCGGAGTCGGTGCTGGTGCGGTTCAAGGGCCAGATGCAGCCGGGCGTCACCCTGCGTGACCTGGTCCACGCGATCCCGCTGTACGCCATCAAGGCTGGCCTGCTGACCGTCGAGAAGAAGGGCAAGAAGAACATCTTCTCCGGCCGCATTCTCGAGATCGAGGGCCTGCCGGAGCTCAAGATCGAGCAGGCCTTCGAGCTGGCTGACGCCTCGGCTGAGCGCTCGGCCGCCGGCTGCACCGTGCGCCTCGACCAGGCGCCGATCATCGAGTACCTGAACTCGAACATCACCCTGCTGAAGTGGATGATCGCCGAGGGTTACCAGGACGCCCGCTCGCTGGCGCGCCGCATCAAGAAGATGGAGGAGTGGCTGGCCAACCCGCAGCTGCTGCAGCCGGATGCCGACGCTGAGTACGCCGCCGTGATCGAGATCGATCTAGCCGAGATCGTTGAGCCGATCGTCTGCTGCCCGAACGATCCGGACGACGCCAAGACCCTGTCCGATGTGGCCGGCGCGCAGATCGACGAGGTCTTCATCGGCTCGTGCATGACCAACATCGGCCACTTCCGCGCGGCCGCCAAGCTGCTGGAGGGCAAGCGCGATATCCCGACCCGCCTGTGGGTGGCGCCGCCGACCAAGATGGACGCGGCCGAGCTGACCAAGGAAGGCCACTACGGCACCTTCGGCACGGCGGGCGCACGCATGGAGATGCCGGGCTGCTCGCTGTGCATGGGCAACCAGGCGCAGATCCGCGAAGGCGCCACGGCCATGTCGACCTCGACCCGTAACTTCCCGAACCGCCTGGGTCGCAACACCAACGTCTACCTCGGCTCGGCGGAGCTGGCGGCGATCTGCTCGCGCTTGGGCCGCATTCCGACCCGCGAGGAGTACATGGCGGACATCGGCGTGATCAACGCCAACGGCGATCAGATCTACCGCTACATGAACTTCGACCAGATCGAGGACTACGCCGAGGTGGCGAAGGCGGTCAACGCCTGAGTCGCGTCGCCGCGCGTATGGGCGAACGGCCGCATCGCCGTTCACCCGTCAGCGTGAACACAAACGGCCGATGGAGTACTCCGTCGGCCGTTTGCGTTGATGGAGCCGGCAGCGGAAGGCGTCTCGGACTGTGGGCAGGCATGCGCCGGCGGCGGTCAGCGCCGCGCGCTACTCCTGGGTCACCTGCAGCGCCCAGCCCAGGGCCTCGACGTGTGCCGCGCTGGCGGTCGTCGCATCGACGCCGCAGCGCAGTGCTGCGCGCTGGATCGCATCCGCATCGCTGCCCTCGCAGGCCACCGCCAGGGCGAGCAGCTCGGCCATTTCGCCTTCGCCGCGGGCGACCGCGGCTTCGATCTCGGGCGAGGGGGCGAGCTGGGCAAGCGCCAGCGGCATCGGCACCTGCAGCACTGCGTCGACCAGTGACAGCAGGCCGACCAGAAAGAGGGCGTCGCGCGCTTCAGTGGGTCGATCCGCACCCAGCTGTTCGAGCATGCGCGCGCGCACGAGGGCGGCTTCCAGCAGGGCGGACGCAGCAGGATTGCGGCTGTCGGCGCCGTACAGCAGCAGGCTGAGCCAGCGGTAGAGCTTTTCGCGGCCCAGCTGCAGCAGCGCGCGCTCGATGCTGGTGACTTCTTCGCGCAGCGCCATCGACGCCGAGTTGATGTAGCGCATCAGGCGCAGCGACAGCGCCGGATCCTGCTTCAGCACCTCGGCGATCTCGCGGGTGTCGACGTCGCGGCGCAAGCGCGACAGCAGATCGGCGATGCGCGCCGCATTGGGGCCGAGTGCATTGCTGCTCCAGTCCTCGCGCCGGGTGACGAAGGGGCCTTGGAACAGGCGGGCGCCCAGGTTGTAGCAGAGCGTGAACTCATCGTGGCTGGGCAGCTCTCTGGCCAGCCACTGCCGCTTGTGGTCGGCGCGCGCCAGCGCTTCGGTGAAGTCGCGCAGGCGCTTCGGGTCGGCCTGGTCGGCGCGCACGATCACGAAGTCGGCCTCGCCCAGCAGGTAGGCCCCGGGTGCTTCCTGCGACATGGCATTCGCTGCGAACCGGTAGCCGCGCTTGCGCAGGGCACGCACCTGCTCGATGACCTCAGTCGGTGATGGGCCGTCCGGATCGGGCAAGGCAACCAAGGTCAGCACCGCGTTTCCGGCAGGCAGTTCGGTCAGTGCTTCGTGCGCGAGGAACGAGTCTGGCACCTCGAAGAAGGCGAGACGATGGCCCAGCAGTCGGCCCACATCGATCTTGATGAGATTGCGGACCAGCACTTCGGCGTAGACGTGGTGGATGCGCCGACTGCGGCTGGCGAGACGCGCGCGGGTCGCCTGATGCAGAAGGAAGTGATAGCCCGCCACGCGCTGGTCGCGGCCCAGGATGGTCTCGCGGCAGATGAAGCCTTCGCCCGACACGCCCTCGGCAGGGGTCTGTCCCTGACCGGGTCTGATCGGGGCCTGTTGATTGAGCACGGCGAAGGCCTGGTCGCCTGCCTTGCCTGCGGGCGCGCCGCCAAAAAGGCGCTTGATGAAGTCGAACATGCCGTTTCCGCACTCCGTGCGCGTGATGCCCTGGCGACCGCGCGGTCGCACATCTGTCGATTGCTGCCCTTGGCAGGATAGCCGAGCGCCTTTGTCGCGGACGCGGGCGCGGTGCATGACTTCCGCACGTCCGCAGCTTCGGCACGATGCAAGCTTCGGGCCGGGGCTTGTGGATCTTGCTTCTTCTGCATCAAGCTGGGGGCATGCATATCCGGCACAGCGAAATCCGCGACATCGAAGCCATCCGCGCGCTGTACGCGCAGCCGTCGGTCTACGCAAACACCCTGCAGCTGCCGTTTCCGAGCGCGGAGCTGTGGCAGCAGCGGCTCGCCCGCCTGCACACCCATTTCCACAGCCTCGTCGCCGAGGCTGATGGGCGGGTGCTGGGTCAGATCGGGATCGAGCGCTTCGAAAATCCTCGCCGCGCGCATGTCGCCAATATCGGGCTGGGCGTTGATGAGGGGGCGCGTGGTCGCGGTGTCGGCCATGCCCTGATGGGCAGCGCAATTGAACTCTGCTTCGGCTGGCTCGGCGTGCGTCGCATCGAGCTGGAGGTCTATACGGACAATGCCGCCGCGCAGGCTCTGTTCACCCGCCACGGCTTCGTGCGCGAGGGCAGCAGCCGGGGCTATGCCTTGCGCGGCGGGCGCCATGTCGACGTCCACCTGATGGCGCTGTACGCGCCCGGGTTCCCCGCAGCCTGAACGCAGCTCGGTTCAGCGCGACGAGGCGGGACAAGCCCTGCAGCAGGGCGGCAGGCTTTGGGCAGGGCCGTCGCTGGTGCCTGTCATGCACCGGTTCTTCAAACTCGCCGTCATTCTCCTCACAGCGCTGCTGCCGACCCTGACGGCCACGGCCAGCCCCTTGCGTTCCACGGCCTGCGGGCAATCGGTCACCACCGTCGGCGCTGCGGTCACCCAGCGGCGTTCCTGCGGCACCGCTTGGCGCATCGTCGGCTTGGTTGGCGCGCGGGGCGCGCCCGTTTGCGAGTGCCGGCAATACCGACGACCCGCTGGGCCGCCGATGTTCGGCGTGCAGGGCGGGCAGTCCGGTTCGAGTCCACCTGCACCGCCGAGGCAGGCGTCGCCTGCCGTAGCGTGCGCCCGCCCGATACAGGGTTGCGCAAAACAAAAAAGCCACCCGGCAGGGTGGCTTTGTCGTCGAACTGGTGGGCGGTGCAGGGATCGAACCTGCGACCCTTGCCGTGTGAAGGCAATGCTCTACCGCTGAGCTAACCGCCCGGAGCCGAGCATTGTGCACACCTGCCCGGGGCAGATCAAGCCTCCGCGTGCGAGATGCGTCCGCCAAAGCGCTTCATGGCCGGCAGCAGGGCCAGCGCTGCCACCGAAGAAGCGACAGCGAAAGCGAGCACGCCGTCGCCGGCCTTCCACAGCGCCCCGGCGATCAGGGCGCCCAAGACGCCACCGAGGCCTGAGCCCAGGCTGTACATCAGGCTCTGCGCTCCGAGTCGATCCGATTCGGGGAACAGTTCGACCACCCGCTGCATGCAGGCGACGTGGAAGGCGCCGAAACCGATCGCGTGCGCGACCTGCACGACCAGCATCGCCGCCAGCGACTGCGGCAACAGGGCGATGCTGAGCCAGCGCAGGGCGGTCACCACCAGAGCGATCTGCAGCGTGCGCTGGGCACTGACCCGGCGCAGCAGGCTGCCGGCGTACATGAACAGCACGATCTCGGCGACCACACCCAGGCCCCAGAGCTGACCGACCACATCGGTGCTGTGGCCGTGTCGCTCCAGCTGCAGGGTGAAGAACAGGTAGTAGGTGCCGAAACTGATCTGGGTGAGCATCACGATGGCGATGAAGGCCGGAACGCCGGGCCGGCGCAGCAGCTCCCACAGGCTGGCCTGGCCGGGTGGCGCATCGGTGTCCAGGCGCTTTTGCGCCGGCAGGGCGTGGGTAATGAGCGCGGTCGCGAGAATGCCCGCCCCCATCATCCAGGGCAGGTCGGGTGCGTCGCCGTGCTGGAGCAGCCAGCCGTAGCCCACCGCCAGCAGGATGAAGCCCAGCGAGCCCCACAGGCGCACGCGGCCGTAGTCGTGCTTGCGTGGCCCCAAGCCCGCCAGGGTGAAGGCTTCGAGCTGCGGCAGGATGGCGTTGTAGCAGAGGCTGAACGCGGCCATCGACAGCGCCAGCAGCCACAGGTGTTCGGCGCCGAAAAAGCCGAGGAAGAACACTGCCGAAGCCCATAGCCCGCCCAACAGCCAGGCTTTCGGGCGGGTCGACCCGCGGGCGTAGTGAGCAAACAGCGGTGGGCCGAAGATGCGCGTGCCGTACCACAGCGCGAACAGGCTGCTGATCGCCAGTGCACCGTGGCCAAGACCTTCCATCCAGCGCGCGAAGTAGGGCGTGAAGACGCCGATCGCGGCGTGGTAGGCGAAGTAGACGGCTGAGAGCCGCCAATAGGGCAGTGTGGGCATGGCGCATTATCGAGCCTTCTTCCTGCCTCCGCCGCGTGCCGCCTGCGGTGCGCCCGCTCGTGGCACGCGCGCCGATGCTCCACGCTCGCCAGTGAGGCACCTGGTGCGGTTCCGCTCACATCCGCGCGGGACGCCCGTGGACGCCGCGGAAGCTGCGGGTCCAAGCGCGGTACGTCGGGCCCGGCTTCCCCTCATGTTCCCGTCATCTTCCTTGGCGGCCCCGGGCTGCGCTCCTAGGGTCGGTAGCGCTGCGATTCCGCAGCCCTCGCTCCTGCCGACGGCAGGCAGCCGGGACCGATGCCCCTCATGGAGACCTGCCATGCCCCACGCTCGCCCCCACCGAACCGCACCCGCCCGCGCCCTTCTGACCGCGGGTCTGCTCGCCTTGCTGATTTTGCCGCCCGCGTTTGCCCAGACCGACCCCGAGGCCGCTGACCAGGGCGAGCGCATCATCTCGGCCGATCTGATGGATGTCATCGAGAGCTGGTCCGATCCGCTGGATTCGCTGGAAGCTGCGGCGCTTGAGCGGCATCCGGAGGTGATCCGGCGCTACGCCCAGCTTTTGGCCCGGCACTACCGCCATGGCTTGGCGGCGCACCTCGCGGCGCAGTACCCGAATGCGTTCGCCGAGATCAGCCGTGAGCTGCCCGCCGATCGCATGGACGACGCCGAACTGGTCGCCTGGCTGATGTCGGCGCGTGAAGCCGACTGGCTGGCGCTGCAGGCCGAGGCCGGGCTTGCCGCGGCCAGACTGCGCTTCGCTGAGGTGGCCGCACGCGAGTTCCCGCAGGTCATGGCCGCCGTCGAGGCCGGCGGCGTCAGCCCGGCGGGACGCGGTGAAGCCTTGCTTGATCACGTCGCCGCGCTCGGCGATGACGCGCTTGCGCTGGAAGCGCGTCGCCTGGTGGGATCTCTGGAGGCGCGGCCCAAGGGCCTGTGCATCTGCACCACCGTGCTGACCTTCCCGCATCAGCCCTCGCCCTGGCAGACCGAGATCAACGAGACCCACAACAGCTCCTGGGGCGGGCTGCCGAAGAAGCGGCGCGAGCTCAACTACTCGGTCAGCGCGCGCGGCGCCGCGAAGGACATCAACTTCTACCGCCGCAGCCGCCACAACGTGTGGGAGGTCGACCGCATCAAGGGCACCAACTTCAGCCACATGCGCGTGCGCATGCTGTGCACGAAGAACGGTGAGCCGGGCGGCATGGAGTGCGGCACCGGCACCTGTCGCGGCGATCTCGATGTGCGCATCGCCTACGGCAGCCGCGTAGGACAGCAAGTGAACTATGGCGGTCCGTGGTCGAAGGAGGCGCGCGCGGTGTCGTCCGACTGGGCACAGCTCAAGTACGACCCGCCGGGCCCGGCGCCGATGTCCACCCTGTTCTCGAAAGGCGTCGCCGTGTCGGGCTTCACCTCCAGCAACTGGAGTTCGCAGGCGATCATCCAGGTGCTGACCACGGCGGCCCAGGTCGGGCTGGTGGTGGCAACGGACGGCTCGGCCGCCGGCACCTTGCTTGAGGGCGATCTGGTCAACGACACCATCACCGCGCTGTTTGGACTGGTGAAGCGCGAGGGCAGCCCCAGCAGCCACCACCAGGACATGCATGCGGCCTTCGACACCGCCAACACCGCGCCGATCGCGCTGTTGCCGAACCAGACCCACCTGTTCGAGCTGGACACGCTGGCCAAGGTCTATGGGCGAGGCTACGGCGGCGACAGTCATAGCTGGGCCAACGTCGACAGCTCCGCCTATCTCACGGCAGTGACCCGCAACTACCAGTGCGGCCCCAACACCCAGGCACCGACTCCGCGGGCCTACTGGTTCTGGTCGACGGCCGGCGCGCCGTACAGCAGCACGACGCTGCAGAACCTGGTCGGCAGCTATGTGCAGACCGAACTGGGCGTGTGGCCGAGCAACGTCTCGCAGCAGGTCGGTCAGTTCCCGTAATCGACACTGCAGCCACGGATGCGAACAGCGGCGGCGGCCTTCGGGTCGCCGCTGCTGCGTTGGGCGGTCGACCTGGACTCTGCCTTCGGCGCGCTTGGTGACGGAGTGAAGCTTCTGTTAGCATCCGCGCCGCCTCACGGTGACCGCGCAGCGCTCGACGCAGCGTCCGCGGTTTAAACGGGAAGCCAGTGCGCGGTGATCTCGCCGCAAGTCTGGAGCTGCCCCCGCAACGGTAGGCGAGCCGGTGTGCGCGTTGCGCACACCCGGTTCGGGCGAACGCCACTGTGCCTCGCGCATGGGAAGGTGCCCGGATCGAAGGCGCAACCGGAACGCCGGTTGCCCTCATGGCTCGCGAGCCCGGAGACCGGCCATGGGGGTCATTCCCGGCGCGCGGAGGGCGCAGCCTTGGGGTGTGCGCCCGTGCTCATGCCCGGCGCCTGCCTGCAGGTCTCCCTCGTTTCCGCGTGCCGGGTGCCCAAGCACCCATCGTCCGCGCGGGTCGGCGCGGACAGGAGACATCGATGCACGCTCTTCCCCTGCGTCCCGCCCTGCTGGCGGCCGCACTCGCTTCCGCCTTTCCCGCGTTCGCACAGCCTGCCGCCAAGGCGCTGGATCGCATCGTGGTCACCGGCAGCCGCACGCCGCAGACCCAGGATGCCGCGCTGGCATCCATCACCGTCTTCGATCGCGCCGACATCGAGCGGCTGCAGGCGCCGAGCCTGCTGGATCTGCTGCGCGGCGTGCCCGGGCTTGCGCTCAGCAACAACGGCGGCGCCGGCAAGGCCAGCGGCGTGTTCCTCCGCGGCACCGAGGCGCGGCATGTGCTGCTGCTGATCGACGGCGTGCGCGTGGGCTCCGCGACCACCGGCACGCCGGCCTTCCAGGATCTTCCGCTGGAGCAGATCGAACGCATCGAGATCGTGCGCGGCCCGTTCTCCAGCCTCTATGGCTCCGACGCGCTGGGCGGCGTGATCCAGATTTTCACCCGTGAGGCGCAGGGCGAGATGCGGGCCAGTGGCTACGTCGCCGGCGGAACCTACGGCACGGCGCGCGGCAGCGCGGGGCTCGATGCGCGCAGCGAGCGCGGCTGGTATCGGGTCAATGCCGCGATCGACGAGACCGATGGCTTCAACGCCTGTCGCGGCTCGAACAGCGGCGGCTGCTTCACCACTGAGCCCGACGCCGACGGCAACACCAATCGCAGCCTGCAGCTGGCCGGCGGCTGGCGTTTCTCGCCGGCGGCCGCTTTGGAGCTGCGCGCACTGCGCGCCGACTTCGAAACCGAGTTCGACGGCAGCTTCACCAATGAGATGGAGGGCAGTCAGCAGGTCTATGGCGCCAGGCTGGATCTGAACCCCAGCGAGCGCCTGGCGCTGGCCTTCCGGCTCGGGCGCAATGCCGACCTTGCCGACAATTTTCTGGAGGGCCGCTACCGCAGCAGCTTTGATACCGAACGCGACAGTGGCGGCGTACAGGCGGATCTCACGCTGGGCGGCGGTCTGTTGAGCTCCGGCTTCGACTGGCACCGCGACGAAGTGACCAGCACCACCAACTACGTGGTCAAGGCGCGCACCCAGAAAGCGGTGTTCGCGCAGTGGCAGCAGACTGTGGGAGATGCCTCGCTGCAGCTGGCGGGGCGCCGCGATGACGACAGCCAGTTCGGCAACGAGACCACCGGCAGCCTGCTCTGGGGCTGGAGTTTCAGCGACAGCCTGCGGCTCACCGCCAGCGCCGGCACAGCGTTTCGCGCGCCGAGTTTCAACGATCTCTATTTCCCCGGTTTCGGCAACCCAAACCTTGCGCCCGAGACGTCCGAGAGCCTGGAACTCGGCCTGCGCGGCAGCCCCGCGTGGGGCGGCTGGGCGGTGTCCCTGTTCCGCACCGACGTCGACCAGCTGATCGCCTTCGACCCGGTCGAATTCGTTCCGGTCAACATCAACCGCGCGCGCATCGACGGCCTGGAGCTGAGCGCCGAAGGCGAGATTGCCGCAACCCAGCTGCGGGCGAGCGCCACGGTGCTGGATGCGCGCAACGTCAGCGCGGGTTCGGCCCAGGGCAAGGAGCTGCCGCGCCGACCGCCGCGTTCAGCGCAGATCGATGCCGACCGCCGCTATGGACGCTTCAGCCTGGGCGCCAGCGTGTTCGCGGCGAGCGCACGCTACGACGATCTGGGCAACTTCACCCGCCTGCCGGGCTACGCGACGCTCGATCTGCGCGTCGCTTGGTCGCTGACTGCCGACTGGAGCCTGCAGCTTTCCGGCAACAACCTGCTCGATCGCCAGTACGAGACCGCGGCCTTCTACAACCAGCCCGGCCGCACCTGGATGCTCGGCCTGCGCTACAGCCCGCGCTGAGGCGCGGCTTGCACCCCGCGCGGCAGCGCCTGCCTGCGCTGCCGCGCGGATTCGACTTCCAACGCGATGCGGAGCCTGCAATGCACTCGAACCTGATCGACCGGACCTGGCCCGTCCTGCCCACGGCGGCGGCGCTGGCGCTGTGGATGCTGCTCACCCGCCTGCCCGATGCCAGCCAGTGGCTGCACGTGCGTGACGCCTCGATGGCGGTGTTCTTTCTCGGCGGCCTGCTGCTGCGCGGCCCGCTCGCCTTCACCGGCTTCATCGCGCTGGCACTCGGCATCGACGTGGCGGTGTTCGCGCGCACCGACATGCTGCACGTCTGCCTGAGCCCGGCCTACGGCTTCCTGATTCCGGCCTATGGCCTGCTGTGGTTTGCGGGTCGCTGGCTGGCGGGATGCTCGCGCGCCGACGCGCGTGGGCTGGTTCTGACCAGCGCTGCGGGTGGTCTGGCTGCGCTGCTGTCGTTCGCGATCTCGAACGGCTCCTTCTACCTGCTGAGCGGCCTGTTCGGCGAGCTCAGCCTGTTCGGATTCGCCGAGCAGTTCGCGCGCTACGCGCCGGGCTTCGTGCTGACCGGCAGCGCCTGGATCGTGCTTGGCCTCGCCGTGGTCTGGCTGCTGCAGCGTGACGCACGGGGCCTGGCGGCGCGGGCGTGAGTCCGCGGCAGTGTCCGGCGCTGCTGATCGCAGCGCCAGCGTCCGGCCAGGGCAAGACCAGCTTCACCGCCGCACTGGCGCGCGCACACCGACGCCAGGCACGCCGCGTGCGCGTGTTCAAGACCGGCCCGGATTTCCTCGATCCGCAGCTGCTGGCTCGCGCCAGCGGCGCGCCGGTGGGCAATCTCGATCTCTGGATGGGCGGCGAGCGCGAGGTGCGCGCGCAGCTGTATGCCGCGGCAGGCGAGGCCGACCTCATCCTGGTGGAAGGCATGATGGGCCTGTTCGACGGCACGCCCTCAGCGGCGGATCTGGCGCAGACGCTCGGACTGCCGGTGCTCGCCGTGATCGATGCCAATGCGCTGGCCCAGACCTTTGGCGCCATCGCGCTGGGCTTGGCGCGCTATCGCCCGGCTCTCGATTTCGCCGGCGTGGCGGCGGTGCGCGTGGCCAGCGCCTGGCATACGCGACTGCTGCGCGACAGCCTGCCCGCACCGATCCCGTTCTGTGGCGTGCTGCCCGAATGCGCGGCAGGACGGCTGCCCGAGCGGCATCTGGGCCTGCTGCCGGCCCGCGAAATCGCCGACCTCGACGCCCGCATCGATGCGCTGGCCGATGCCCTGTGTGCCGAGGGGCTGCCTGCGCTGCCGGCCCCCGTGCGCTTCGAGCCCGCAGCGGTCGAGCCGCCGCCGCCACAGCTGCGCGGGCGGCGCATCGCGGTCGCCGCGGATGCGGCCTTCTGCTTCGCCTACGCCGCCAATCGCGATCTTCTGCGCGCCGCGGGCGCCGAGCTGATCGACTTCTCGCCGCTGGCGGGCGATGCGCTGCCCGCCTGCGATGCGGTCTGGCTGCCCGGCGGCTATCCGGAGCTGCATCTCGAAGCCCTGACGACACGCACGGGCCTGTGGGCCGCGCTGCACGCGCATGTCGAAGCCGATCGACCGCTGCTGGCCGAATGCGGCGGCCTGCTGGCACTGCTCACGCGTCTGGAAAATGGCGCAGGGCAGGGCGCCACGCTGGCGGGGCTGATTCCCGGCACCGCGCGCCTCGGCAATCGACCGGCCGGGCTTGGGCTGCAGCAGGTCGACCTGCCGGAAGGCCGGCTGCGCGGGCACAGCTTCCACTTTGCCCGCGCCGACATCGGGCTCACGCCGATCGCCCACGCGCTTGATCCCAACGGCGCGCCGACCGCCGAGCCCGTGTACCGGCGGCGGCGTCTGACGGCGAGCTTTGTGCACCTCTATTTTCCATCCAATCCCGGCGCGGCCTGCGCCCTGTTCAAGGAGTGAACATGCCTGGCAACGTGAGGGAAGCCCCCCGCTGCAGCTTGATTCTCGGCGGCGCGCGTTCGGGCAAGAGCGCCTACGCCGAGCGGCTGGCGCTGGAATCGGGGCTGCAGGTCACCTATCTCGCCACGGCAACGGCCGGTGACGGCGAGATGGCAGCGCGCATCGCCCATCACCGCGAACGCCGGCCTGCGCACTGGCGCACGCGCGAGTGCGCTCGCGGCCTGGCGTCGGCGCTGCGCGAAGAAGCGGCACCCGAGCGTTGCCTGCTGGTCGACTGTCTGACCCTGTGGGTGTCGAACCTGCTGTTCGAAGAGGGCGAGTTGGGCTGGCAGGCTGAACGCGCCGAACTGTTGGACGTGCTGCCCGCCTTGCCGGGCGAGGTGCTGCTGGTCAGCAACGAGGTTGGCCTCGGCGTGGTGCCGATGGGGGCGATCTCGCGACGATTCGTGGATGAGAGCGGTCGTCTGCATCAGGCGCTGGCGGCGCAGTGCGGGCGCGTCGTGTTCGTCGCCGCGGGCTTGCCGCTGGCGCTGAAGGGGGCGCTGCGATGAGCTGGTGGCATGGCGCCTGCGCGCAGCCCGATCGCACCGCCTCGAATGCAGCGCAGGCGCGTCAGCGCGAGCTGACCAAGCCCATCGGCGCGCTGGGGCGGCTGGAGTCGACAGCGATCGAACTCGCGGCCCTGCAGGGGCGCGCGCTGCCCTGCGTCGATCGGGTCTGGATCGCGGTCTTCGCTGGCGACCACGGCATCGCCGCCGAGGGCGTATCGGCGTACCCGCAGGCTGTGACCGGCGAGATGCTGCGCAACTTCGCCCGCGGCGGCGCCGCGATCAGCGTGCTGGCACGGGCGCTGGGCGCCGAGCTGGAGGTCGTCGATCTCGGCACGGTGAACGACCCCGGCGAGCTGCCCGGGGTGCGGCGCGTGCGTCTCGCGCCCAGCACGGCGAGCTTTCTGGTCGCACCTGCACTCGGCGAAGCCCAGCTGCTGCGCGCCCTGGCCGAAGGTGCGGCCAGCGTGGCGCGCGCTAGGGCTGCAGGTGCCGAGCTGTACCTCGGCGGCGAGATGGGCATCGGCAACAGCAGCTCGGCTGCGGCCTTGGCCTGCGCCCTGCTGCGCGAGTCGCCGGAGAACCTGGCCGGCCGCGGCACCGGACTCGATTCGGCCGGGCTGGAGCGCAAGCGCGCGCTGCTGCGCCGCGCCCTGTTGCGGCATGCGCAGGCGCGTACGCCGGTCGAGATACTGCGCGCATTCGCCGGCTTCGAGGTCGCCGCGCTGTGTGGTGCCTATATCGCCGCCGCACAGGCGGGCCTGCCGGTGCTGGTGGATGGCTTCATCGCGACCGCGGCGGCGCTGTGCGCCGTGCATCTGAATTCGGACGTGCGGCCCTGGCTGCTGTTCGCGCACTGCTCGGAGGAGCAGGGCCACGCCCGCCTGCTGCAGGCGCTGCATGCGAAGCCTCTGCTCGATCTCGGCCTGCGCTTGGGCGAAGCCAGCGGCGCGGCGGTCGCCGTGCCGCTGCTGCGACTGGCCTGCGAACTCCACGCCGGCATGGCGACTTTCGCCGAAGCCGGCGTCAGCGAGGCGGCGCATGCTTGAGCTGCTGCGCCACGGCGATACCGGCCAGACCGGCTTTCGGGGTCGGCTCGACGACGCTCTGAGCCCATTGGGCTGGGCGCAAATGGAGGCCGCTGTCGCCGGCCGCTACTGGCAGCGCGTGCTCAGCTCGCCGCTGCAGCGCTGTCGGCGTTTCGCCGAGTCTCTTGCATCCCGGCTCGGGGTGCCTTTCGGCGTCGAGCCTGAGCTGATCGAGTACGACTTCGGCGAATGGACCGGGCGCACGCCGGCCGAGCTGCACGCTCGCGAGGCGGAGGCGCTGGGGCGCTTCTGGGCCGATCCCGAACGCTACCCGCCCCCCGCGGCCGAAGCCTTGGCCGACTTCGACTCTCGGGTGCTCGCCGTGCTGCAGCGTCTGGCCTCGGAGTTTCCCACCCAGCGCGTGCTGGCGGTGACGCACGGTGGCTTCATGCGCATCGTTCAGTGTCGGCAGCGCGGCTGGCCGCTGACGCGGATCAGCGAGATCGAGGTGCCGCATGCGCGGCTGATGCGGGTTCGAATGGATCACTTGAACGTGGACGCACGGGCCGAGGCATGAGCGGATTCTGGTTCGCGCTGGCGTTTCTCACCCGGCTGCCGACGCCATCGCTCGACTTCGCGGATCGCGCGGCCCAGGCCCGTGCGCTGGTGTTCTACCCCTGGGTGGGTGTGCTCATTGGCGGCCTTCTGGCGGCGGCGCATGTCGCTGCGTCCGCGCTCGGCCTTGCGGATCTGCTGCGCGCGGCGTTGCTGTTGGCGCTCTGGGTCTGGATCAGCGGCGGCCTGCACCTCGATGGCCTTGCCGACTGCGCGGATGCGTGGGCGGGCGGACACGGCGATCGCGAGCGCACCCTGCGCATCCTCAAGGATCCGGCGGCCGGCCCGATGGGCGTAGTGGCGATTGGCCTGGTACTGCTGCTGAAGTTCGCCGCGCTTGCGGCCCTGCCCGCGGAGGCTTGGACCTGGCTCTGGCTGCTGCCGGCACTGGGTCGGGCCGCAGCGGTGCTGCTG
>JBKCVA010000010.1:0-15441 GCA_046318115.1 Lysobacterales bacterium
ATCGCGCTGATGAGCGCGGGTGATGTGCGGCCGCTCGTGGCCCCCGCGGAGGAATGATGCAGGACCCTGTTGCCACCCTGATCGCGCGCTTGCTCGCACAGCGCTGGCTGCCGCGCGAAGACGAGCTGGCGCGCCGCGCCCTGCTGGACGAACCCTTTCGTGCCGACCTCGACAAGCGTCTGGAGGCCGCGGGGCTGGTGCTGCGTGAGCATCCCTACGCCGCGAACATCGGCGTGGCGCTGGCGCGCGCGCAGGAGAAGGCGATCTTCGCTGCAGACCAGGGCTGGCTGTCGAACCAGCTGCAGCTCGACCGCAACGCCATGGCGCTGCTGGTGGTGCTGTGGGCGCTGATCATCCTGCCCAAGCGCCAGCGCCAGGTGGAGCGCCAGGACGCCGACTCGGCCAGCGCGCAGCAGGCGCAGATGTTCGCCGAAGAGAAGCCCATCCCCGTGCATGCCGGCGTGTCGCCGACGCTGAGCGAACGCACACTCATCGCCGACTTCGCCGACAAGCTCGGCGGCAAGATGGCGGTCAACGTCAACCTCGGCGTGCTCGCGCGCCACGGCTTCATCCAGCGCCGCGCCGGCGAGCTGAGCGAGGGCCCGCTGCTGGATCTCGCCTTCGACTACGAGCGCACCAGCCGACGCATTCTGGATGGCGCACTGGCCGACATCCTGAGCCCGGCCGCGCGCGCCGAGCGCGCGATCCGCCTCGCCGAAGCGCCGCTGCCTTCGACCGATGATGAGGAGATCCCGCTGCACGATGCCGACGCGGATGACGCCGGCTGGAACGCGCCGCTGGCGATGGACGCCGGCACCGACAGCAGCCCGCAGGGAGCCTGAGGCCATGTTCGAATTCCGCGAGCTCGAAGTCGTGCACTGGGACTACTGGGAGCGCTTCAGCCTGCCGATGGACGCCCACATCATCACCGTGGTCGGTCCCAACGGCTCGGGCAAGACCACCCTGCTCGATGCCCTGCGCACCCTGCTGACGATCGACTGCGCCGGCAACCGCGACTTCAAGAGCTATCTGCGCCACAACGGCAAGCCCTTCGCCTGGCTGCGCGCGGTGGTCGGCAATACGCCGGGCCCGACCGGCGCGCGGCCCTTCTTTCCGGTGATGGACAGCCAGGCCACCTTGTTCTGCCGCATCCAGAAGAAAGGCGGCGAGTGGACGCGGCAGTTCGCCATCCTCGCCGGCGCGGCCAGCATCGAAGACGCCGACCAGCGCGGCGAGTGGATCGGCCTGCGCGACTACCGCATCCGCCTCGAAGCCGCCGGTCTGTCCGGCGCGATCCGCCGTGTGCTCACCCTGGAACAGGGCGCCACCGACAAGCTCTGCCAGCTCTCGCCGCGCGCCCTGCTGGATCTGGTCTTCGACGTGTTCGGCGACAAGGCCACGCTGGACGACTACCAGCGCGCGCGCAACGAGCAGGAGGAGGCCGAGCGCGAGCTGGCCTCACTCAACCATCAGCTCAACCTGCTCGGCGTCAGCCTGCAGGCGGCGGAAGGCCGCGCGCGCGCCTACGGCGAATGGCAGGCGCTGAAGCGCGAGCGCCAGGACCTGATGATCGACGTGCTGCCGCGGGTCGAGCTGGCCGAGCAGCTGGCGGTGATCCGCAACGCGCGGCCGCAGCTGGCGGTGCAGCGGCGCAAGGCGCGTGAGCTGCTGGCCGAGCGCAGCGAGCTGGTGCACCTGATTGCCGAGTGCGACGAGGGCGAGCTGCGCCTGCGCGCCGAGCAGGGGGCGGCCGACGAATCGCGCCAGGCGGCGATGAAGGCGCTGGAGCGCGCGCGCGCGGCGCATACCGCCAACTCGGTGGTGCTGCAGCAGCGCGATCGCCTCAACGCGCAGCTGGAGACGCAGGACCAGGTCGACGTGCGCGCGCTCAGCGAAGAAGCGCAGGGCCTGCGCGCCAAGGCCGGCGCCTTGGGCAGCGAGGAGCAGTCGACTCATCGCGAGCTGGAATCGCTGAAGAGCCGCCTGCAGGCCTGGCGCAGCGGCCGCCGCTACGTGCCCGAGTTCGAAAGCCAGTTCCGCGCCGAACTCGATCGCGCCGGAATCGCCCACCGCATGCTCAGCGAGATCGTCGAGATCACCGATCCGGCCTGGCAGGCGGCAGTGGAAGGCGTGCTGGCCGGCTATCGCCACGTCGTGCTGCTCGAAGAAGCGAAGGACCGCGAAGCGGCCTGGGCCATCGGTGAGCGCCTGCGCTACAAGCACTTCGTGGTCGCCGACCGCGCACCGGTCGGCAAGGCTGCGCCCGGCAGCCTGCTGGACGTGGTCGAGTTCACCGCCCTGCCGCCGGAATGGCTGCCGCGTCAGCTGGAGCGCATCCAGCGCGTCGACGAGGTCAAGCACGGCGCCCACCTGCCGCGCGAGCAGGAGTGGATCACGCCGGCGGGCTACTACAAGGAGCGTCGCGGCGGCCGCCATCTGGGCGTCGACGACAGCTACTTCGGCACCGCCGCGCGCGAGCGCCAGCTGCGCGAGGGCGAATCGCGGCTTGCCGAGCTGGAATCACGCCTGCTGGAGCTGGTCGACGAGCGCCGCGGACTGAGCCAGCGCATCAACGAGATCGAAGCCCAGTTGAAGGGCAGCCAGGCGGGAGCGCAGCTGACGGCGCGCGCCGAAGAGTTCGCCGAGGCCGAAAGCCAGCGCGAGCTGCTGGAAGCCGCCGTGCTGCGCGCCGCCGAAACCTTCGCCGCCGCCGAGTCGGCGTTTGCCGAGGCGCAGCAGCGCCGACAGCAGAACTCGCGGGAGCGCGACCGCCTGGATGCCGAGTTGAAGCAGGAGGAACGCCAGCGCAGCGAGGCTGAGCGCAACCTGCTGGGCGCGCGTCAGGAGCAGCTGCAGCGCCTGTTGGCCTTCCGCAAGAAGCGCGCCGGCATTCCCTTCGAGAAGCGCACGGTGGCGGCACTCGCCGAACTGCGCGAAGCCTACGAGACGCCGCAAGCGGTGCGTCGCGAAGTCGATCGCCTCGAAGCGCGCCTGCGCGAAGGCCACTGGGAAACCGACGACAACGTGCTCGGCCTGCGCGACAAGCTCGCCGACGACCATCTGGCGCTGAAGACCGACCTCGAACGCCGCGGTGCGCACGCCGAGCGCGCCCGCAAGAGCACCGAGGAAGCGCGCGGCGCCTACTTGAGCGTGCTGCGCGCCACCCTGCGCCAGTACGCCCGCAACCTGCGCCACCTGGCCGAGCTGGCCGGCATTGGCGTCGAGGTCGACCTGCCCGAGTTCGGCCGCGACGATCTGGCGCTGGCGCAGTCCGGCCTGATCGTGCGCTTCGAGTTCGACAAGAAGGGCTGGATCGGCATGGACGACGGCGAGGCCTCAGGCGGCCAGCAGGTGATGAAATCCCTGCTGCTGCTGGTGGCCCTGATGCGCGACGAGCACCGCCCCGGCGGCTTCGTGTTCATCGACGAGCCCTTCGCCCATCTCGACATCTTCAACATCGACAAGGTCAGCGCCTTCCTCAAGGCCACCCGCGCGCAGTACGTGCTGACCACGCCGGTGACCCACAACATCAACGTCTTTCAGCCCTCCGAGCTCACGCTGGTCACCAGCAAGCGCCGGCCCGGCAGCCCTTGGGCACAGCCGGTGGCAGTGCTGCGCAGGGCGGACGAGGGCGAGGCGGCGGCGTAAGATTCGGCAGCCGCGGGCCGCGCGGCGGCAGGGAGAACCCGGATGGCACGCACGGTGCGCGAGATCGTTCAAGGGCTGGCGCGCGGCATCGGCGCCACGGTCGCGGGCGTGCTCGTGGCCGGGCTGACCATCGCCGGCGTGGAGTGGCTCGGCCATCGACTGTATCCACTGCCCGCGGGTTTGCAGGCGAACGATCTGCAGGCCCTTGCAGCCCATGTCGCCGCGATGCCGATCGGCGCGCTGCTGTTCGTGCTGTTGGCCTGGCTGCTCGGGGTGCTCCTTGGCGGTCTGATTGCCGCCCTGGTCGCGGGCCGCCGTCCGCGGCTCTACGCAGGCGTGATCGCGGCAGTCATCCTGCTCGGCGCCATCGCCAACTTCGCGATGATTCCGCACCCCGCCTGGTTCATGGCCCTGACCGTGCTTGTCCTGCCGCTGGCGGGCTTCGCGGCCGCCGGTCTCGCAACGGCCCGTTCGACCGCCGCAGCGGTCTGAACGTCCCCGCAGGCTTCGAGCGCGCTCCGCGCTGTGGCAGTCTTCGTCACCCGACCGCAGCCGAGAGAACACCGCGCGTGAACCCGATCGATGTCGCCCAGCATCAGCTCGATGCCTACAACGCCCACGACCTGCAGCGCTTTCTGGAGGTCTACGCCGAGGATGTCGAGGTCTGGCGCATGCCGGCCACGGAGCCCAGCCTGCGCGGCCGGGCGGCGCTCGGTGAGTTCTATGCCAACGAGCGCTTCCACCTGCCGGCCCTGCACGCCGAGCTGGTCAACCGCATCGCCGTCGGCGACACCGTGGTCGACCACGAGCGCGTCAGCGGCCTGCGCGAGCAGCCCTTCGAGGTCGTTGCGGTCTATCGCATCAGCGGCGGCCTGATCCGCTGCGTGTGGTTCCACAGCTGAGCATGTGGACGGAGCTGCTGCGCGACGTCGGCCGCCTGCTGACGTTCCGGCGCATGGGCCCGGGCGTGCGCACGCATGCCGATGCCTATCTCGGCTTCGGTTTGGCCATGACCTGGCTGGCCGGCATCGGCCGCTACTGGGACAACCCGCGGGCCGAGCTGTGGCAGATCGCCGGGTTGGGCTCGTTGGCCTACGTGTTCTCGTTGGCCCTGGTGTTGTGGCTGCTGATCCTGCCGCTGCGCGCGCGGCGCTGGAGCTACCGCAACGTGCTGCTGTTCGTCTGCCTGACCTCACCGCCCGCCCTGCTCTACGCGATTCCGGTGGAGCGCTTCATGAGCGGCGAGGCAGCGCTGGCAGCCAATGCCTGGTTCCTCGGCATCGTCGCCAGCTGGCGGGTGGCCCTGCTGCTGGTGTTCCTGAAGCGCGATGCCGGGCTGCGGGCCTGGGAAGCGATCGTCGCCTGCCTGCTGCCGCTGGCCCTGATCGTGGTTTCGCTGGCCCTGCTCAATCTCGAACACGTGGTGTTCAACCTGATGAGCGGGATCCGCGCCGAAGACCGCAGCGTCAACGATGCGGCCTACCTGGTGGTGCTCACGCTGTCCTACTTCTCGTTCCTGGCTTCGCCGCTGCTGGCGATCGCCTACCTGTGGCTGGTGTTCCGTCGGCGCCAGGGGCTGGCCCGTCCGCAGTAGGCCGCTGCGCGGCCCGCGCCTCTCAACGTCGAAAGCGAGGCCAGAAAGTGCTTGACAGCCCCCGGCTTCGCTGCTCCTGCAAGGGTTCCGGGCGATCTCATCGAGCGCAGGTTGTGCACAGCGCGAATCGCCGCTCTGTCAAGCGACAGTTTCCGGACTCGGGCATCTCAGCCGACTTCAAGAGATTATCGCAAATCATTGATTTCTATTGCGAATCTGGCTTTGGTCAGATTTTCGCCAGCGTCCAGCAAGCCCTTGATGCACAGGGCTTTGCGCAGGTCCGCCCCGAACCCATGCACACACTTATCCACAGGCGATGTGGATATCGAAACGCGCGCGTCGCCGACCTCCGACAGGCGCTGCTGAGTACCAGCGCGGGACCTGACCAAGACCACGCGACAGCGCCTGAACCCCAAAGGCTCACAGGGTGGGCCCTGACCCACCGAAGCGGACCAGCGCCGGCAGTGCCAGTGCCGGGACCGGGGCAAACGTCGAGCTCATGGCGGGCCGGGCCCAGCCTATGCAGATTTCGTTTGCGGCCCGATGCGGGGGGGTTCGATGCGCAACGAATGCCCACGCGCGTGGCGGCACTCCGTACCATGCAGGCCCCGCCATCGAGACCCTGCCGATGCATTCCACCGCGCTTGACCAGGCCGACCCGCTCTCCCGCTTCCGCGAGCGCTTCCACATCCCGCGTCACGGCGAAGGCGAGCTTGCCTACTTCGTCGGCAACTCGCTGGGCCTGCAGTCGAAGGACGCCGAGGCCGCGGTGCTCAGCGAGCTCGCGGTCTGGCGCGAACTGGCAGTGGAAGGCCACTTCAAAGGCGAGCGCCCCTGGCTGCGCTATCTCGAATCGATGACTACGCCGCTGGCCGAACTGGTCGGCGCGCAGCCGATCGAAGTCGCAGCCATGAACACGCTGACCGTCAACCTCCATCTGCTGATGGTCAGCTTCTACCGGCCCACGCCGGAGCGCCCGGCGATCCTGATCGAAGCCGGCGCGTTTCCTTCCGACTGGCAGGCAGTGGAGTCGCAGATCCGCTTCCACGGCTTCGATCCGGCCGACTGCCTGATCGAGGTTCAGCCGGATGAGCCGGGCGGGACGATTTCGATGGCGGCGATCGCGCGCGCGATCGAGCAGCACGGCCCGCGCTTGGCCCTGGTGCTGTGGCCGGGCATCCAGTACCGCACCGGCCAGGCCTTCGATCTGAAGGAGATCGCGCGTCTCGCCAAGGCGCAGGGCGCGGCAGTGGGCTTCGACTGCGCGCATGCGGCGGGCAACCTGCCGCTGGCCCTGCACGACACAGGCGCCGACTTCGCCACCTGGTGTCACTACAAGTACGTCAACGCCGGCCCCGGCGCGGTCAGCGGCATCTTCGTGCACGAACGCCATGCCCACGACAGCACCCTGCCCCGTCTGACCGGCTGGTACGGCCACAAGCTCGCAACGCGCTTCCAGATGGCGTCGAGCTTTGATCCGACACCGGGCGCAGAAGGTTGGGTGATGAGCAACCCGCCGATCCTCGCACTCGCCCCGGTGCGCGCCTCGCTGGAACTCTTTCGCGAAGCCGGCGGCATGGCCGCGCTGCGCGAGCGCTCGCTGCGGCTGACGGGCTATCTGGAGTCGCTGATCGAGAGCGAGCTGTCGCAGGTGCTCGAAGTGCTGACGCCGAAGCAGCCGGAACGCCGAGGTGCGCAGCTCTCCCTGCGCGTGCGCGGCGGGCGCGCCCAGGGCCGCGCGCTGTTCGAGTACCTGGCCGCCCACGGCGTGCTCGGCGACTGGCGCGAGCCGGACGTGATCCGCATCAGCCCGGCGCCGCTGTACAACCGCTTCGCCGAGATCCGCCGCTTCGCCGACGCCGTGCTGGCCTGGAGCGCGTCTCAAGGCTGAGTCGCGACGCGCGCGGAATCGGCGCCTCAGCCGGGCGTCGGCCGCATGCCCGCGAGCATGCGTCGCAGCAGGGCCGCCAGCGTGATCACCGCGAGGAAGGCTCCATAGCCCACCACGGTGGCGAGGATCTGCGGCCACATCGATCCAATGCTGTCGTCCGCGTGCGCCAGCGCCCAGGGTCCGGCGATGGCGGCGGCCGCGATCGACGCCGCGATGGCGGCAAGATCAAACACCCGCCCCAACCACGGCGCGGGCTTGCGGCGCAGGCGCCAGTACACCACCAGGATCACCAGATACCAGGGCAGAAACAGGATCAGGGCCAGGTTCTCGGCAATGTTCGGGGACACGCGGATCTCCTCTGTCAGTGCCGGACCATGCCGCCGAGCTCGCGCACTTCGTCCGGCGTGACCGGGCGCGGGCTGCTGCCCCAGCGCTCGCGCACATCGTTGACGAGGGCGGCTATCTCGCGCGCATTCAGGCGATGCGCCAAGGGCGGCATGCTGTGCGGGCGCGGATTGAGCGGCGTGCTCGGGGCGATGGCGCCGAGCGAGATCAGCTTGACCAGATTGACGGGATCGCTGCCTACGACCGCCGCCGAATCCTCCAGCGCGGGATAGCGGCCCGGCTCGCCGCGACCGTCCTCGCCGTGGCAATCGGCGCAGTGCTGCGCGTACAGGGCGCGGCCTTCGCGCAGGTGCTCGCCGGTCGCCCGCAGCCGGTGTCTGGACGCCTCAGCCGGCGGCAGCGCCGGCAGGCTGCGCAGATAGGTTTCGATGCCCTGCGCATCGGCCTCGCTCAGATAGCGGGTGCTGGCCGCGATCACGTCGGCCATGGCGCCATAGCCAGCGCGATCGTGCGCCGTACCACCGCGCAGGTAGATGGCGATCGTGCCGGGCGCGAAGCGTCCCTCCAGCGAGCCCTCGTGCAGCGGCGGCGCATACCAGCCCGAAATACGGCTGCCGCCCAGTTCGGCATCGGCCGCCAGCGAGGCGAAGCGCCCGCGCCGGCCGTGGCACATCGCGCAGTGGCCAATCCCGTTGACCAGCGCGCGGCCGCGCTGCCAGCCCTCGTCCATGCCGTCTACGGGTTGCAGTTCGACGGGGCGGTGGTAAAGCAGGCGCCAGGCCAGCAGTGCGCCCGGCAGATTGGCAGGGAACGCCATCACCGCCTCAGGCTGCGCGCGCGGCACCGGACTGAGCTGGCCGAGATAGGCGAACAGCGCTTCAATGTCCTGCCCGGGCAACTGCGCGAAGTTGGCGTACGGGAAGACCGGCGAAGCGATCCCATTGCGGCTGACGCCGTGGCGCATCGCATGTTCGAACTCGGCCAGCGACCACTCGCCGATGCCGAACTGGGGATCCGGCGTGAGATTGCTGGAATAGACCGTGCCGTAGTCGCTGCTGAAGGCGCGCCCGCCGGCGTAGGCCTCGCCACCCGAAGCGGTATGGCAGCCGGCGCAGTTGCCGATGCGCGCCAGATACGCGCCGCGCTCGACGAGGGCGGGATCGGTCGGCACCACCCGCGTCTGGCTCTCAGGCACGCGGAAAGGCGCGAGCCCGCCCTGCTGGACCAGGCCGTAGAGGGCCAGGCTCAACAGCAGCATGAGCAGCGGCGCGAGCACCGCGGCCGCCGGCAGCCAGCGCGGGATGCGGCGGCTCATGGCGATGCCCCCGAAGATGCCGACGCTTCCGCGGGCGCGCGCGAAGGATTCGAGCCGCAGGCCTTGGGCAGCGCCAGGCTGCCGGCCGGCGCCGGCCGGCGCGGCTCGCTGTGGCCCTGCACGGCCAGCCATTCGGCAATCGCGCGGATCTCGGCCGGCGTCAGCGCCTTCGCGATGTCGGCCATGCAGTCCGGCGCGACCGCGGTGCGCACGCCGGTGCGCCAGGCGCCGAACTGGGCGACCACATACTCCGCCGGCAGTCCGACCAGGGCCGGTACGCCGGGCTCCACGCCCACGAGATCAGCGCCGTGACAGGCGCCGCAGGCAGGCAGGCCGCGGGCCGCATCGCCCTCCGCCACCAGCTGTCTCGCGATCGCATCGCCCGGGCGCTCTGCTTGCGCCGCCAACGTCTCGGCGGGTGCGGTCTTCGGCGGCAGTGCCGCATAGAACTCGCCGATCTCGCGCAGGTAGGCATCGTCGAGATGGCGCACCAGCCAAGCCATCTGGACATGCTGGCGACCGCCGTCGCGGAATCCGCGCAGCTGCTCGTACAGGTAGTGCGCGGGCTTGCCGGCGAGGTGCGGAGCGTACTCGCTGCCTTCGGCGCCCTCGCCCTGCGCGCCATGGCAGGTCGCGCAGGCCGCAAGGCGCGGCGCGAGCTCAGCGCTTTCGGCAGCGGCACCCGTCTGTGCGAACGAGACGCTGCTGGCCAGCAGCCACATCAGAGCCAGCCGCGGGGCAGGCAAGGCGCGAAGACGGAATTCGGGCAGGCGTGCACGAAGCGGCGGACACCGCACTTCAGGCAATGGATTCATCCGCGAATTCTGCAGCGCAGGCCGTGAGGCGGCCAGCGCCGAAGGTCCCGGATGCATCGCGCGTCGTGGCTGCTCGCGGCTTCACCAGCAGCCGCGGCCATCGCGCCGCTGCTCGGCGATGTCCCAGGAGAGCCGATCGAGGTCGCGATGCAGGCGCACGCGCTCCACGGGCTGCAGCCCACCGCTGTCGCGGAAGCGCTGCTCGCGGGATTCGATGCGATCGCCGCGCGCGTCGAGGCGGCGCGCCTCGCAGTGGGTGAGATCGCCGCGCGCGGCGCCGCGTTCGATGCGCGTCTGCTGAAGGTCCTGGCGCGCTTCGATGCCGCGACCCTGCGCGAGTGCGGGCGCAGCGATGCTCAGGAGAGCGATGAGGGCAAGACCGCGCGCGCTGATCGTGGAAACGTTTGAAACGTGCATGGTGGGCTCCGAGGAACAGGTGGGGTGTCGCTTGCGGCGACACTCCACACAACGCCTCGGCGGCTCGCGCGTGGACGTGTTCAAGGCCTCCCGTTGCTGCGCGTTCAGCCGAGCCGACGCCCCGGAGCACGCGGCTCGTGCTGTTGCCGGCCCGATACGCAAACACGCCCCGCACGGCGCGCGGCGAGGCTGAATCCCTAGGCCCTGCCCTACTCGGCCTCGGGCCGCATGTAGGGGAAGAGCAGCACATCGCGGATCGAGGCGCAGTTGGTCAGCAGCATCACCAGGCGGTCGATGCCGATGCCGAGGCCACCCGTAGGCGCCATGCCGTACTCCAGCGCGCGGATGTAGTCGGCATCGAAGTGCATGGCCTCGTCGTCGCCGCCCTCCTTCTGCTCGACCTGGGCGCGGAAACGCGCGGCCTGGTCCTCGGCGTCGTTGAGCTCGGAAAAACCATTCGCGATCTCGCGGCCGTTGATGAACAGCTCGAAGCGCTCGGTGATGCCGGGCTCGCTGTCGCTCTCGCGGGCCAGGGGGCTGACCTCGACCGGATGGTGGGTGATGAAGGTCGGCTGGATCAGCTGGCCCTCGACGGTCTTCTCGAAGATTTCCAGCAGCAGCTTGCCCCAGCCGTAGCCCTTTTTGACCGGAATCCTGAGACGCGCGCAGTGCGCGACCAGGGCCTCGCGATCGCGGCAGTCGGCTTCGCTGATCTCCGGGTTGAAGTGACGCACCGCTTCGTCCATGCGCCAGCGGCGGAAGTCGGGGCCGAGGTCGATGGTGGCGCCCTCCCACTCGCGCACCGGCGTGCCGAACACCTCGATCGCGCAGTGGCGGATCACCTGCTCGGTGAGGTCCATGATCTCGTGGTGTGTGGCGTAGGCCTCGTACAGCTCGAGCATCGTGAACTCGGGGTTGTGGCGAGTGCTGACGCCTTCGTTGCGGAAGTTGCGGTTGATCTCGTAGACCCGCTCCAGCCCGCCGACCACGAGGCGCTTCAGGTACAGCTCGGGCGCGACGCGCAGGTAGAGCTGCAGGTCGAGCGCGTTGTGGTGGGTAGTGAAAGGCTTTGCCGTGGCGCCGCCGGGGATGTAATGCATCATCGGCGTTTCCACTTCCAGGAAGCGCCGCGCGTCCAGCCAGCTGCGCATGGCGCGGATGATCTTCGAGCGCTGCACGAAGACCTCGCGCGCCTCCGGGTTCACGATCAGATCGACGTAGCGCTGACGGTAGCGCTGTTCGACATCGGTCATGCCGTGGAACTTGTCGGGCAGCGGACGCAGGGCCTTGGTCAGCAGACGCAGCGACTTCACCTCGACCGAGAGCTCGCCGGTGCGGGTGCGGGTCAAGCCGCCGCTGACGCCGACGATGTCGCCGATGTCCATGCCCTTGAAGGCCGCATAGCTCTCTTCGCCGATCCCATCACGGGTCAGGTAGAGCTGGATGCGGCCGGACTCGTCCTGGATCTGCGCGAAGCTGGCCTTGCCCATCACGCGCTTGGCCAGCAGGCGACCGCCGAGCTGCACCGTGCGGCCGGCTTCGGCAAGGGCGTCTGCGCTGAAGCGCTCGGCGTCGGCGTACGCGGCCTGCAGGTCGCCCGCAAAGTGCTCGCGACGGAAGTCATTCGGAAACGCCGGCCCCGCCTCACGCAGCGCTTTCAGTTTGCTGCGGCGCTCGGCGATCAGGAAGTTTTCGTCGGTGGCGGGCGCGGCGGGCTGGGCGTTGTCGTTCATTGATTGGAACCGGGAGTCGGGATTCTGGATCGGGGATTCGTAGAACATCCCCAGCGGTCTGCAGGTGGTCGGAGTGGCCTTGCGCGTTCAGCGGAGCAGCCGGTCTTCGGAGCGGGGATGGATCTCGCGAGCTGTCGCGAATCCCGAATCCCCAATCCCGAATCCCGGCTCTTACACCGCATCCAAACGCTTGGAGCCCGCCTCAAGCCCCGCCTTCAGGCTGCCCTCCACGAACTCGTCGAGGTCGCCATCCAGCACCTTCTGCGTGTCGCTGCGTTCGATGCCGGTGCGCAGGTCCTTGATGCGGCTCTGGTCGAGCACGTAGTTGCGGATCTGGCTGCCCCAGCCGATGTCGGACTTGGACGCTTCGACCAGGTCTTTCTCCGCGTTGCGCTTCTGGATTTCAAGCTCGTAGAGCTTGGCGGCCAGCATTTTCATGGCGCGGTCGCGGTTGGCGTGCTGGCTGCGCTCTGTCTGGCAGGCCACCACGATGCCGCTGGGCACGTGGGTGATGCGCACGGCCGATTCAGTCTTGTTGACGTGCTGGCCGCCGGCGCCGGACGAGCGGTACACGTCGGTCTTCAGATCGGCCGGGTTGATCTCGATGTCGATGTTGTCGTCGACCTCGGGGCTCACAAAGACCGACGTGAAGCTCGTATGGCGACGGTTGTCGGAGTCGAAGGGCGACTTGCGCACCAGGCGGTGGACGCCGGTCTCGGTCTTCAGCCAGCCGTAGGCGAAGTCGCCCTCGACGCGGAAGGTGGCCGACTTGATGCCGGCGACTTCGCCACCGCTCACTTCCAGCAGCTCGGTCTTCCAGCCGCGCGACTCGGCCCAGCGCAGGTACATGCGCAGCAGCATTTCGGCCCAGTCCTGGGCCTCGGTGCCGCCGGCGCCGGCCTGGATGTCGACGAAGGCGTTGGCCGAATCCATCTTGCCGGAGAACATGCGCTGGAACTCCAGCTTCTCGACGGCGGCGGTGTGCTTGGCGACGTCGGCGACCACCGAGTTGAAGGTGTCTTCGTCGCTTTCCATCTCGGCGAGGTCCAGAAACTCGCCGGCATCTTTCAGCGCGTTCTGCAGGTCGCGGATGCCGACCACGACCTTCTCCAGCTGGGCGCGCTCGCGGCCGAGCTGCTGGGCGTTCTCGGGCTTGTTCCAGACGTCCGGGCTTTCCAGCTCGCGGGTCACTTCCTCAAGACGGTCGACCTTGCGGTCGTAGTCAAAGAAACCCCCGAAGCAGGGACAGCCGCTGCGAGAGGTCGGCGATCTGGTTGCGGACGGGATTGACTTCGAACATGAGGGCACCTGCGGCAGCAGCGCGGAAAAAAGACCGCGGAGTGTAGCAGAGCGCCTCGGCCCGACCGAACCGGCGCACGCGTCCGAAGCTTTGGCATCGCTTGGCCTCGAAGCGCCATGGCCACCGTCAGTGCGCGCGCGAAACGCTCAAGGCTCGAAGCCTGAGCGGAACAGCACGCCGCCCGGCATCGGCTGGATGCTGACACCCATGCCGTTGTTCTGCGGATTCGGATCGGTTGTCGCGGAGCTTGCGGTCACTTCCACCGTGTCGCCGTTGGCCGTGCCCGGGAATTCGGTCCAGCAGTCGATGAAGGCGCCCACGCCCAGGCTGGCCTGCAGGCCGGAGGGCGTGCAGCCCTGGCTTGCGCCGGCCGGCAGACGGGTGAAGCTGCAGCTGGCGTTCTGCGCCGGATTGGGCCCGTCGTTCTGGCAGCGCGCCACCACCCGCCGGTTGAGCGGGCTGGTCGGCGTGGTGGTGTTGATCGACGCGATGCGCATGTCGGCCGACCCACCGCCGCCCGCCGCCGGATGCACTTCCAGGTTGAGCTGCGGATACGCCCAACTGCTGAGGCCGTCGCCCTGCATCGAATAGGTCGGCGCACGGAACAGGCTGGCTGGGCTGAAGCGGTCAAGCGTCATCGTGCTCACCACCGGCACGAGAAACTCATAGGCGGCATAGCTGCCCATCGGCCAGGCTTCGCCGCTGCTCTGCGCATCGCGGCGTGGGATCAGCAGACCCGAACCCGTGGCACCGTTGGTCAGGCTGCGCAAAGGCAGCGCGGCGCTGGACGGCTGCGGGCAACCCGCGATGCGCAGATTGGCGCCGAAGCTGGTGTCGTTGAGCGCCTGGCTGGTGAACTCGAAGAACTGGCTGCCGCCACTCATGGGCCGGTAGAAGCAGCGCAGCGGAAGGGCGGGATCGGCCACCACGCTGACGCCGGCCGGCAGCTGCAGATGCGGGAACATAAGGCGTCCCACCGGCGGCGAAGCGATCGCCGACAGGTAGACGCTCAGGTAGAAGCGCTGCCCCACGGTCGGCTGCGGCGGGCTGCTGATGTACGCCTGGGAAACGAAGTAGCCGGTGCCGTTGGACTGGAAGTTGCCCAGCTGATCGATCAGCGGCGTGTAAACGAGGGATCCGGAGCGCCATTGGGTGGTCTGGGCGAGCGCCTGCCCGGCACCGCCCGCGAGCAGGAGGGCCGGCAGCAGGGCGCGCAGCACGCTGCGCGGGAGACTCGAACGGGAACCGGGAATCTGCGTAGTCATGCGTTGTCGTCCTGGCCGGCGCCTCCGGCCTCGGATGGGATGACGACAATCGGCGCGCGGACGTATCACGCGCGCAGCGCGGCTCAGGCTGGCAGGAGGTGACGCACGTAAAGCCGCAGTTCGGGGGCGCCGCGGTAATCGTCGCTGCCGAGCTGGTAGGCCAGATGGACCTGGCGCGGCGGCGGGCTGCCGGTCCAACCGCCGAAGTACACCGCCGACAGCGGGATGCGGCTGTCCGGATGGCGCAGCGAGAAGCGCAGATGCCGCTCGCCCATCACGCGCCAGTCCAGCACCTCGAAGACACCGTCGAACACCGGCTCGGGAAAGGCCTGCCCGAAGGGGCCGGCCTCGCGCAGGGTCTCGGCGAGGCCCAGCTCGAACTCGCCCGCCGCAAGCTCACCGTCGGTCAGCAGCACCGGCGCCAGCAGCGCAGGGTCGATGCGGCGCTCCACGGTCGCGGCGAACACGCGGCAGAAGCGCTCGACCTCGACATCCGCCAATGACAGGCCGGCGGCCATCGCGTGGCCGCCGAAGCGCAGCATCAGGCCCGGATGTTGGGCATCGATCTCGGCCAGGCAGTCGCGCAGGTGGAAGCCGGCGATCGAACGCCCGGAGCCCTTCCACTCGCGGCCCTCTTCATCACCGGGCGCCAGCGCGAACACCGGGCGGTGCAGGCGCTCCTTGAGCTTGGAAGCGACCAGCCCGACCACACCGGCGTGCCAGCCCGCATCGGCGAGGGCCACGCCAGCGCTGACGTGGGCCTGCGCGCTGAAATCCGCGCGCAGCACCGCCGCCTCGGCCTGCTCGACCATCTGCTGCTGTAGCTCGCGGCGTTCGGCGTTGAGCGCGTGCAGGCGCTGCGCCAACGCGAATGCCGTGGTCTCGTCGTCGCTCAACAGGCATTCGATGCCGACGGCCATGTCCTCCAGGCGACCCGCGGCGTTGATGCGCGGCCCGAGGACGAAGCCAAAGTCGGTCGCTGAGGCGCGGCTCGGGTCCCGACCTGCCACGCGATAGAGCGCGCGCACGCCGGCGCAGGCCCGGCCCGCGCGGATGCGCTTCAGCCCGGCCTGCACCAGCAGGCGGTTGTTGCGATCCAGCGGCACCAGATCCGCCAC
>JBKCVA010000011.1:0-7092 GCA_046318115.1 Lysobacterales bacterium
CGGCTGCGCCCATCGCACTCCAGGCCCGACATGATCCCGACGCTGCCTCGCATCGCTGCCCTGCTGATCGCCGTCTGCGCTCTGTTTGCGCCGTCCGCCGCGCAGGCCCAGCGGCTGGAGATCGACATCGTCGACGGCAACGCGGCAGCCCTGCCGATCGCCATCGTGCCCTTCGAGTACCTCGGCGCCGGTGCGACCCCCGAGACCGACATCGGCGGCGTGGTGCGCTCCAATCTGAACCGCAGCGGTTCCTTCCGTGCGCTGTCCGAGCAGGACATCATCGAAAAGCCGATCCGCTCGGCGGACGTCAACTACGCCACCTGGCGCCTGCTGAAGCAGGATTTCCTCGTGGTCGGCCGTGTACTGGACGGCACTGACGGCGGCTACCGCGTCGAGTTCGAACTGCTGGATGTGGCAAAGCAGGAGCGGATGCTCGGCCTCGCCATGATCGGCCGCTCGGGGAGCCTGCGTGACGTCGCCCACCAGATTTCCGACCAGATCTACGAGCGCATTCTCGGCGTGCGCGGCGCCTTCTGGACCCGGATCGCCTATGTCACGGCGACCGGTCTCGGCCGCGACATCCAGTACGCGCTGATGGTGGCCGATGCCGACGGCTTCAACCCGCAGCCGGTGGTTCGCTCACGCGAGCCCCTGCTGTCGCCTGCCTGGAGCCCCGACGGCCGCCGCATCGCCTACGTCAGCTTCGAACGCGGCAATTCCTCGATCTACATCCAGGACATCGGCACCGGACAGCGCGAGCTGGTGGCGAGCTACCGCGGCATCAACGGCGCACCCAGCTTCTCGCCGGACGGCGGCCGGCTGGCGCTGACCCTGTCGCGCACCGGCAACCCCGAAATCTACGTGATGGACCTCGGCAGCAAGCAGCTGAACCAGCTGACCCAGCACTGGGGCATCGACACCGAGCCGACCTGGGCGCCGGACGGAAGCTCGATCTACTTCACCTCCGACCGCGCCGGCAAGCCGCAGATCTATGAGGTTCCCGCCAGCGGCGGGGAAGCGCGCCGGGTGACGTTCCTCGGCGAGTACAACGCCCGCCCCACCGTCTGCTGCGAAGGCAAGAAGCTGGCGATGGCGCAGGGTCAGGGAAATGTTTATCGTATTGCGGTTTTGGACCGCACCGTGGGCAACCCCGGCGTCCAGAATCTCGTGTCGGTCGGCAATCTGGACGAGTCGCCGAGTTTTGCCCCGAACGGAAGCATGCTGCTGTACGCCGCCCGCGAGGGCCGCCGTGGCGTCCTGTACGCCGTGTCGGCTGATGCGCGGGTGCGCCAGCGCCTTGTTCTCGCCGATGGTGACGTCCGGGAGCCCGCCTGGTCGCCGTATCGGCAGCGCTGATCGCTTACCGCGCTCAGTGCGTTTCACCCCGGCGAGGCCCTGAAGGTCTGCGCCACCCTCACGACAGGATGTCGTGGGGCTTGGTCCCCAAGCCGCAAGGCCTAAGGACAGCGGGAGCAGCCCGGATTCGGTCGCGAGGTCGAGGCCGGCACTGCACTCCGGGTCCAAGCGCTGGAAAGCGTGTGATTCGGAGTTTCCCGCTCGAGGATGGGCTCACCGTAACCGCTGCACCCATAAGACTGCATCCGATCGCAACCCCAAGGACCCTGCTCCAATGAACACGATGACCCGCCTGTTGATCGCCGCCGCGACCGTGGCCGCCCTGGCTGCCTGCTCCAAGAAGGAGACTGTCAAGCCGGAAGAAACCACCCCGCCGCCGGCGACCACCCAGACCAACACCGTCAGCGACGGCAAGTACACCCCGGAAGACCTGGACCGTGACCCCTGCCTGGTCAAGCGCGTCGTCTACTTCGACTTCGACAAGTCGGACATCAAGTCCGAGTTCGCGTCGATCCTGGCCTGCCACGCCAAGTACCTGACCGACCGTCCGTCGGCCCGCATCACCCTGGAAGGCCACGCCGACGAGCGCGGTTCGCGCGAGTACAACCTCGGCCTGGGCGAGCGCCGCGGCAACGCCGTGAACGGCGCCCTGCTGTCGAACGGCGGCTCCGCCAGCCAGCTGACCGTCGTCAGCTACGGCGAAGAGCGTCCGACCTGCACCGATTCCGCCGAGGGTTGCTGGGGCCAGAACCGTCGCGTCGAGATCGTCTACACCGCCCGCTGATGCGCGCGTACAGCCTCCTCGCAGGCTGCCTGGCAACGGCGACCCTCTGGGTCGCCGTTGCCGCTCCGGTGGCCGCCCAAGGTTCCCGTCTGTCGCTGGCCGACCGCGTCGCGCGTCTGGAGCAGCAGCAGGCCGGGGGCGACCAGGCCCAGGCCAACATCCAGCTTTTGAACCAGATCAGCGAGCTGCAGGCGGAAATCGCCTCGCTGCGCGGACTGGTGGAACAACAGGCCTTCGAAATCGAAGCCCTGAGCAAGCGCAACCGCGACCAGTACCTGGACCTCGACAGCCGCATCGGCCGTCTCGAGGGGGGTGGCGCGGCAGCTCCCACGGCAGGCCCCGGCGCAGATGCGGAGCCAGGTTCGGTCGCTCCGGTGGACGAGATCGCCCTCGGCGGCGAGCCGGCGGCGCCCGCGGCTGCCGCACCGGCTACCACGACCTTTGAAGAGCCCGAAGTGCGCGCTCCGGTGGAAGGCCTGGTCGGAACTGCGGCACTCGGCGGCAGCGACACTGCCCCCGCCGCGGTGGAAAGCGTGCGCGGCAATCCCGAAGACGAGAGACGCACCTACGACGCCGCTTTCGACGAGCTGAAGGAAGGCCGCTACGCCGAGGCCGCGCGCCGCTTCAACAGCTTTCTGCAGCAGTATCCCGACGGCGAGTACGCGCCCAACGCGCAGTACTGGCTGGGCGAGTCCTACTACGTCACCCAGAACTACGAAATTGCGCTGGAAGCCTTCCAGACCCTGCTGCGCAAGTTCCCGAACAGCACCAAGGCCCCGGACGGTCTGCTCAAGCTGGGCTACTGCCAGTACGAGCTGCGCCAGTGGAACGAGGCCGAGGCCACGCTGAACCGCGTGATGCAGCAGTACCCCGACACCACCGTCGCACGTCTGGCCCAGGGCCGACTGCGGGCGATGCGGCTGGAAGATCGCCGGTAGAGCCGGGAATCGACCTTCGGGAAGTGGGAATCGTCGAGCTGGCCTGAGGGCTGTCGGAGCATGGGGCGGTGCGTCAACGTACCGCCCGTCAGGTTCAAAGTGCTCCGCGCTCGCAGTCGCCGCCCCGGCTTGTTGCCTACTCTCTTCGAATCACTCGCTGAACTGCTTCCATTCGCTGTGAGCGCGCCGACCGCTCCCTCCTCGCGGTGCACCGCTGTGACGAATCCCGAATCCCCAATCCCGACTCCCATCGCTCCGAGCGATCGCCTCCGCCTCACCGAGATCTTCCTCTCGCTGCAGGGCGAGTCGCGCAGCGTCGGCTGGCCAACCGTGTTCGTGCGCCTGACCGGCTGCCCGCTGCGCTGCGGCTACTGCGACACCGCCTACGCCTTCCATGGCGGCCAGTGGTGGGAGATCGACGACATCCTCGCCGAAGTGGCCCGCCACGGCGCCCGCCACGTCTGCGTGACCGGCGGCGAGCCGCTGGCGCAGAAGCGCTGCCTCACCCTGCTGGAGCGCTTGTGCGAAGAGGGATACAGCGTCTCGCTCGAAACCTCAGGCGCCATCGACATCGCCCCGGTGGACCTGCGCGTGCAGCGGGTCATCGACTTGAAGACGCCGGGCTCGGGCGAACTGGCGAAGAACCGCTGGGAGAACCTCGACCACCTGCAGCCCTCCGACCAGATCAAGTTCGTGGTCTGTGACCGCATTGACTTCGATTGGGCCATGCGGACCACGCGCGAGCACCGCCTGCACGAGCGCTGCGAAGTGCTGGTCTCGCCGAGCTTCGGCCAGGTGCACCCGGCCGAACTGGCCGAGTGGTTGCTGGCCGAGAAGCTGCCGATCCGCTTCCAGATGCAGCTGCACAAGCAGCTGTGGGGCGAGGCGCAGGGGCGCTGAGCGCGCTTGCGCGCGCGGGATTGGGGATTCGTGATTTGGCATTCGCAAGACCCGGGTTCCGGCCGCCCACTCTCTCCCTCGCGACCGCACGCAACGACATCGAGCAGTACGCGGCACCCCTAGGCGTCGACACTTGCCCACGGCAATGGCTGCGCCATTCCTTGATTTTCCGATCTGCGATCGCCCCGATGACAGGAGCTGAACGTCCATGAATCCAGCACGTGCCGTAGTGCTCCTCTCCGGCGGCATGGACTCCGCCACCGTGCTGGCCATCGCCCGCGCCGCGGGCTACGAGGTCTATGCGCTGAGCGTGGCGTACGGCCAGCGCCACACCTCCGAGCTCGCAGCCGCAGCCCGGTTGGCGAAGACACTCGGCGCAGCCGCGCACAAAGTGGTGAACATCGACCTGCGCAGCATCGGCGGATCGGCGCTGACCGACGACATCGAGGTGCCCGAGCACGGCGGCGAGGGCATTCCGGTCACGTATGTGCCGGCACGCAACACCATCATGCTGAGCGTGGCACTCGGCTGGGCCGAGGTGCTGGGCGCGCAGGACATCTTCTGCGGCGTCAACGCGGTCGACTACTCCGGCTATCCCGACTGCCGCCCCGAGTTCATTGAAGCCTTCGAGCGCCTCGGCAACCTCGCCACCAAGGCCGGCGTCGAGGGGAGCCGCCTGCGCGTGCATGCCCCGCTGATCGACCTGAGCAAGGCCGACATCGTCCGCCGCGGCATCGAGCTCGGCGTCGACTTCAGCGAGACGGTGTCTTGCTACCGCGCCGACGCCGAAGGCCGCGCCTGCGGTCACTGCGACGCCTGCCGGCTGCGCGCGGCAGGCTTCGAAGCCGCCGGTGTCGCCGACCCGACACGCTACCTAGGATGAATGGCGAGCCGGCGTCCACGCGCGCAAACTTGTGCCTGCGCCGCCCCCTGACTACACTGCTCGGCCCTTTGCAGGCCACGCCGCAAGGGATCGACTCATGGGCCCCGCTGCCCGGGTCGCGCACCGAGTCTGAAGGGGATACCCCGGGTCGTTAGCTCAGTGGTAGAGCTGCGGACTTTTAATCCGTAGGTCGAAGGTTCGAATCCTTCACGACCCACCACTCCTCCCGGCTGCCATTCGAACCGTGACCGCGCTGGTCCAGGTGGCCCGCGGTCATGGGCTTCTGCACCCCGAACGGCCCCAGCTCGGCGGGCGAAGCGTCAGACGCTTCAGCGCGCCCCGAAAGCAGAAAGCCCCGGCGCGCTGAGCGCACCGGGGCCTGGCTTTTCACCCTTGGAACAGCCCGCGACTCAGGGGCGACGGGCGTCCAGGACGGCGTTCCACTCGGCCACGCGCTTGGCCTGCGCAGCCAACAGGGCCGAGGTGTCGCCCTCGATCGACACAGTGTCGATGCGGTCGCCGCCGGCAATCGCGTCGACCACCTTCTGGTCAGCAGCGTCAATCACCTTGCCGAACACCGTGTGCTTGCCGTCCAGCCAGCCGCAGGGCACGTGAGTGATGAAAAACTGGCTGCCGTTGGTGCCGGGGCCGGCATTGGCCATCGACAGCACGCCACGCTCATGGCGCAGGGCCGGGCTGCACTCGTCCTCGAAACGGTAGCCGGGACCGCCACGACCGCTGCCCTCCGGGCAGCCGCCCTGGATCATGAAGTCGGCGATCACCCGGTGGAAGTTCAGGCCGTTGTAGAAACCGCGCTGCACGAGGTTCACGAAGTTGGCGACGGTGACCGGGCAGGCCTCGGCGTGCAGCTTCACGCGGATGGGGCCTTTGGCGGTGGCGAAGTGGGCGATCAGCTCGGACATGGGGGCTCCCCGATGAATGACAGCCCGCAAGGATAAGCCATCCCGCCCCGCTGCAACTGGCTTGTCAGGCGCGGGCCGGTATAATGCCGCGCCGCGTCAAGCGCCAGTGATGACTGGCCGCGGGCGGCAGGTCGCATGTTTCTCCCGAGCGCGTTGTTCCCCCACCAGCGTTTGCCCTGGCCTGGCGCCAGCCGCAGCGCGTGCGCGTGACCTGCCCGAACACTTCTTTCCATCCGCGATCCGCGACGCTTGCGTGGCTCGCTCTAGGCCGTGCCCCATGATCCAGAACCTGCGCAACATCGCCATCGTCGCCCACGTCGACCACGGCAAGACCACCCTCGTCGACCAGCTGCTCAAGCAGTCCGGCACCTTCGGCGAGCGCGAGAAAGTCGCCGAGCGCGTGATGGACTCGAACGACCTGGAGAAGGAGCGCGGCATCACCATCCTCTCCAAGAACACAGCGATCCGCTGGACTTCGCCGGCCGGCGAGGAGTACCGCATCAACATCGTCGACACCCCGGGCCATGCCGACTTCGGCGGTGAAGTCGAGCGCGTGCTGTCGATGGTGGACTCGGTGCTGATCCTGGTGGACGCCATGGACGGACCCATGCCGCAGACCCGCTTCGTCACCCAGAAAGCGTTTGCGATGGGCTTCAGGCCGATCGTGGTGATCAACAAGGTCGACCGCCCCGGCGCGCGGCCGGACTGGGTGCTGAACCAGACCTTCGATCTGTTCGATCGCCTCGGTGCGACCGATGAGCAGCTCGACTTTCCGGTGGTCTACGCCTCGGGCCTGAACGGCTATGCCGGCCTCACCGAAGACGTGCGCTCCGGCGACATGACCCCGCTGTTCGAGGCCATCATCAAGCACGTGGCGCCGCCGCCGGTGAATATGGACGGCCCCTTCCAGATGCGCATCACCAGCCTCGACTACAACAGCTACGTCGGCATCATCGGCGTCGGTCGCGTCCAGCGCGGCAAGATCCGCACCAACATGCCGGTCACCGTGATCGACCGCGAAGGCAAGTCGCGCAACGGCAAGGTGCTGCAGGTGCTGGGCTTCCACGGCCTGCAGCGGCACGAAGTCAAAGAGGCACAGGCCGGCGACATCATCGCCATTTCGGGCATCGAAGGCCTTGGCATCTCCGAGACCGTCTGCGAGCAGGGCAACGCCGAGCAGCTGCCGGTGCTGACCGTTGATGAGCCGACCATCAGCATGACCTTCCAGGTCAACGACTCGCCGTTTGCTGGCGTGAAAGAGCGCTCCGGCGGCAAGTTCCTGACCAGCCGCCAGCTGCGCGACCGCCT
>JBKCVA010000012.1:0-3578 GCA_046318115.1 Lysobacterales bacterium
TCGTCGCTTCGTCGCTTCGTCGTTCGAAGCGAAGATCAAGATCAAGAGCTTTCGGTCAGCCCTGCGGGCTGCCCGACCTACTTCTCTTTGCGTGGCCAAAGAGAAGTAGGCAAGAGAAAGGCCACCCCTCGTCCGCGCCCTACGCGCATCCCTGCGCTCCGGGTACGCGTGAGTCGGTCGGGGTTTTCGGACAGGCCATCCCTGGCCTGTCGAAAACCTTGGCCGCATCCCTGCGGCCAACCCTGCGGGCGAATCGACCGCCTCCCGCCGTTCCCCAGGGGCCCCGGTCAGAGCGCGGGCTCCTGCCCGCAAGAGCAACCGCCCAAGCGCAGAGCCGAAGCGCAAGGCCGAAGCGCAAGGCCGAAGCGCAGAGCCGAAGCGCAGAGCCGAAGCGCAGAGCCGAAGCGCAGAGCCGAAGCGCAGAGCCGAAGCGCAGAGCCGAAGCGCAGGGCCGAAGCGCAGGGCCGAAGCGCAGGGCCGAAGCGCAGGGCCGAAGCGCAGAGCCGAAGCGCAGAGCCGAAGCGCAGAGCCGGGTGAGGGCTGGTGTCGCGCCAACCCGGGCACTGAACCTCGCCACTGCCCGCCCCAACGCCTTCGTGCCGCACAATACGCGGCTCTGCGCTTGTACCCCTCTCCCCGCGGGAGAGGGGCAGGGGTGAGGGGTCGGCCAGGCGACAGCCCTGACACCGCCGGCTCCAACTCCCGAACCCCCACTCCCGAATCCCGGCTCCCCAATGCCCCTACTGCAACTGCTCAACCTCAGCCACAGCGTCGGCGGCCCGCCGCTGCTCGACCACATCGACCTCACCATCGAGGCCGGTGAGCGCGTCTGCATCGTCGGCCGCAATGGCGCCGGCAAGTCGACCTTGCTGCGCATCATTTCGGGCGAGATCAGCCCCGACGAAGGCGAGCGTCGGGTCTCTTCCGGCGTGCGCGTCGCGCGGCTGGCGCAGGAGGTGCCGCAAGCCACATCGGGCAGCATCTTCGAAGTGATCACCGCTGGGCTCGGCGATCTCGGCCACTGGCTGGCGCGCTACCACGCCCTGCTGCCTCGGTTCGAAGAGCCGGCGATCGCCAATGAGGTTTCGGACCTGCAGGAGCGGATCGAAGCTGCACAGGGCTGGGATCTCGATCAACGCGTCGAAGCGGTTCTGACTCGTCTCGGCCTCGATGGCGAGGCGCAGTTCGCGGCGCTGTCGGGCGGCATGAAGCGGCGCGTGCTGCTGGGCCAGGCGCTGGTGTCGGCGCCGGACATCCTGCTGCTGGACGAGCCGACCAACCATCTCGATATCGAATCGATCGACTGGCTGGAGGACTCGTTGAAGTCGCTGCAGACGGCACTGGTCTTCATCACCCATGACCGCCGCTTCCTGCGCGCGCTGGCGACCCGCATCGTCGAAATCGATCGCGGCCAGCTCACCAGCTGGCCTGGCGATTTCGACAACTACCTGCGTCGCCGCGAAGAGCGTCTGCACGCCGAAGCGCAGGCCTCGGCGCACTTCGACCGCAAGCTGGCCGAGGAAGAAGTGTGGATCCGGCAGGGCATCAAGGCCCGCCGCACCCGCAATGAGGGGCGCGTGCGCGCGCTGAAGGCGATGCGCAACGAGCGCATGCAGCGTCGCGAGCAGCAGGGCCAGGTCAACATCCAGATGGCCTCGGCTGCCCCCTCGGGCAAGCGCGTCGCCGAAGCCAAGCGCGTCAGCCACGGCTACGGCGGCCGCAGGCTGCTGGAGGATTTCTCGGTCACCATCCAACGCGGCGATCGAATCGGGCTGGTCGGCCCCAACGGCATCGGCAAGACCACGCTGATCCGACTGCTGCTGGGCGAAACCAAGCCCGATGCCGGTGAAATCGAACTCGGCACCCAGCTTGAAGTGGCGTATTTCGATCAGCACCGGCTGAGCCTGCGTGACGATTGGAACGCGCTGGAGAACGTCGCCGAGGGCCGCGAGTACATCGAGCTCGACGGTCGCCGCAAGCATGCGCTGGGCTATCTGCAGGACTTCCTGTTCACGCCGGAGCGCGCGCGCGCGCCGATCACCATGCTGTCCGGCGGCGAACGCAACCGCCTGCTGCTGGCCAAGCTGTTCGCCCAGCCCAGCAACCTGCTGGTGATGGACGAACCCACCAATGACCTCGATGTCGAAACGCTGGAACTGCTCGAAGAAAAGCTCGGCGAATACCCGGGCACCTTGATTCTGGTCTCGCACGACCGCGAGTTTCTTGACAACGTGGTGACCAGCTGTCTGGTGTTCGAAGGTGAGGGTGTGGTGCGCGACTACGTTGGCGGCTACTCCGACTGGCTGGCCACGCGCGCGGCGGCCTTGGCGAGTCCGACGCCGCAGCCGGTGGTGGTGGCGACGACCAAGCCTGCGTCTGCCGAACCTGCGACGCCGAAGAAGAAACTCAGCTACAAGGACCAGCGTGAGCTGGAACAGCTGCCGCTGCGCATTGAACAGCTAGAGGCGAAACTCGCCGAGCTCGGGCAGCGGATGGCGAGTGCCGACTTCTACCAGCGCCCCCCGGCCGAAGTGGCGAACGCAGGTGTCGAGCTGTCCACGCTGCAGGCCGAGTTGGACGCCGCCTACGCGCGGTGGACCGCGCTGGACGCCTAGCAATCGAGCGCGTGCTGGCTTGCTGCTTCGCCGCCTTCGGCTGCGCTTCCACACGCCGCCGCGCCAAGCGGGCGGCTTAGCGGGGGCAGCCTTCTGAGGCCCCTGCACCTGGCTTCACATTTCAAGCTGGGACAGTTCTCTCGCTCGTTGCACCTGCCTGTTCGCGGGGCTGCAGTACTCACCTTGTTTGGAACGGATTCATGGCCCGCCGGGCCGTGACGGAGTCCTGCGGCCTTTTCGCTATGTTCCATACTATTGAGGAGACACGCGCATGGCCGCCAATGGCGACGAGTTCCTGCAGAACAAGATCGGCAACTTTCACAAGACGCTGCCCCACAACGCAGATACCGGTCTCGTCGATCCGGTTGCCTATACGCAGTTCGCGCGCATCGCGGAAAGCGATGTGCTCGACTTCGATGAGGTCGCTCGCGGCGCAGGGGACGATACCTACGTGTAGGGTCCCGGACGAATACATCCTGCATAATCGGTCAGCACTGCTGATCGGCCGCGAGGTTCTGGTTGGCCTTCTGTCCGACCTCTCCACGCCGAGCATTGCATGAATATCCGCCTGCACAAGAACGCCCGAACAACGCCTGCGATCCGCCGCGAGATCCAGGCGGCGACGGGCAGCGACTACGAGTTGGCAGAGCGCTTTGGCGTCACCCGACAGACCATTCGCAAGTGGCGCAAGCGGACCACACAGGACGACTTCAGCCACACCGCTCACCGGCTTCAGACCACGTTGAACGCCGGGCAAGAGGAACTCGTGGTGGAGTTGCGCAAGACGCTGCGCCTGTCGCTGGATGACCTGCTTTCGGTGGTACGTGAGTTCGTCCACGCGAGCATGAGCCGCTCCGCACTGGATCGCCTGTTGCGTCGTCGCGGCGTGTCGCGCCTGCCGGTGGAAGAGGCGCCTGCGCGCCCCACGAAGGCCTTCAAGGCCTACGAGCCGGGCTACCTGCA
>JBKCVA010000013.1:0-5083 GCA_046318115.1 Lysobacterales bacterium
AACAACGAGGACGACATCGGCCCGACGCCGCCGACGAACCCGCGCCCTGCCGTGATTCCGGTGGACGCGCCGTGGGCGCTGCTGAGTCTCGTGCTGCTGATGTTCGGTATCGCCGGTCTGCAGCTGCGGCGACGCGGATGATCCGCTGACTGCCTTCACGCATAAGCACACAGCCCCGCCTTGAGCGGGGCTGTTTTCTGGTGGGCTCCCCGGCGCCCGGGAGGCTCTCAAGTAGCGCGCAACGCACGGGTCCACTCGTGGTCATCCGTAGGCGCATGGGCCTCGAAAGACGCGTCCTCACGGGAGATCACTGAGTCCACGCTGCTGGAGTATCGCGACGCCACGGCTGGCAGCAGTGCCGCGCGCCGCTGGAGCTGTCGACGCTGCTGGACGGGCTGCGCGTGGGAGCGAACCGGCCCGGCAGCCTTTGGCTCGACGTGATGCGCGGCGGCACGGACATTGGGGGCCAGCGACTGCACGGCGATGGATGACACCCAGCGTCACCCTCCGGCTCGCGAGGCCGGCCGTCGTTGCCGGATCGAAGGATCAGCGCAAGGCGCAGGGGTTGTTGCGGCCAAGCCTGGCAGCAGCCTGAGCGAGTGTAGGGGACTCCCCGACGGTAATCCGCCTTCCGGCGCCGTCGGTCGCCCAAATCACAATCGTTTTCCGGTTTTCGTGACTCGGGCACACTCTTTGGCGTGAATCGTGCTCACAAATCGCGCACAGTCCCGCCCCGGGCCATGCCTCTTCGAGAAGGTCAGGCCCGATTCATCCCTCCCATCGGAGTCCGCATGCACTTGCCAGCCTTCGCTTCCGGGTGCCTCCGGCCCCGCTCGACCGCTCTCGTACCGCTGTTTCTGCTGCTGATCGCGCTTGCTTTGCCGCTCGCGGCGCTGGCAGAAGGCAGCCGTTCGCTGTTCCCGGCGAGCTACCCCGCCGCGGGTGCGCGCGCGCCGATGGATCTGACCAACAACGCGGCTTACGCCGGCGTCGCGCAGAACCGTCAGTTCCTTTACGTCTATGCACAGGCGGGTGAATTCATCCTGCTGGGCTCGCGCAACCGCAGCAATGGCGGCGACATCTTCGTCTACAACCCGCAGTCATTTGGCGCGCGCGGTCTGGAGTCGATCCCCGCAAGCGCCGATTTCACCTGCTCTTCCGAGAGCCCGCCTTCCGGCAGCTTCGGAGGCACCGGCCGCGGCACCATCGCCACGCGCGCGGCTGAGCTCGCCGGTCCGAACAGCGTCGACGGCACGGCCGTTGCGCCCGACGGTTGGTTGCCCTGTGCCTACCGGGCGCCGGTCAGCGGCATCTACGGCGTGCGCTTCTCGGGAGCGACATCGGGCACGCAGACCCTCACCGCTACACCCGCCCAGAATCCCCCGCAGATCCTCGCGAATCAGGTCTCAGCCTGGGAAGTTCAGGTGAGGGCCTCCGCCAGCACCCGCACCGACATCAACGGTCGACTGTTCACCTATGCCTGGATCGGACGCACCGGTGGCAATGGCGCTGCGGGACGCGTGTTCCATTCGCTCTACTACATCACCGAAGACGGCTATCGCTACGAGCAGCGCATGAATGCGCTGGATCCGTTCGCCTACGCGCTCTACGCCAACCGCGCGGGTTTTCTTGATGGCGGTTCGCCCCTCTACAAGAGCGTGCGCGGCGACAACCAGCTGGCGACGAACATTCTGCCTGCCGGCAGCGGCGTGACCGCGCAGCCTCCGCAGTACCCGATGTTCTTCTCGGACGTGCGCGATACCAGCCCCAACGACGCGGAGGTCGAACGCGTGCTGGGCGCCCTGGGCCTGCCCACCGTGCCGCCGGTGCCGCAGCTCAGCAGTGTGAGCTTCACCGGTACGGTGAGCAGCGACACCACCACCCTGGGGGCCGGGGGCGTCTTCACCTTCTCGACGCTCAATACACTCACCTATGAAATCGTGGTCAGCCGGGATGGTGTGAACTTCGACCCCGCCAATCCGCTCAACAAGGTGCTGACTGGCAACGCGCTGTCGGGCACGCATACGGTCTGGTGGAACGGTCGCGACAACTCGGGGGCGCTGTTCCCGGTGGGCTCGGGCTACCGCTATCGCATCGCCGGCCGCAACGGTGAAGTCCACTTCCCGATCATCGACACCGAAGGCATGGCGCTGGGCGGCCCGACGGTGCGCAAGCTCAACGGCTCCCAGGACGCGATCGTCTACTTCGATGACCGGGGCTACGTGACCCGCGACGGCACAGCGGTAGGCCAGCTGAATGGCCACCTCTGCGGCGCAGGTCATGCGCAGGTCCAGCCGACGCCGAATCACTCCCTGATCGGTGTGGACTCCAGCGATTCCAACTTCAACGGCCCGGGCATCTTCTATCGCTTCTATCCGCAGGTCACCAACGACCCGAATACGGATTGCGTCAACAACGCTGCGACGCACTTCGGCACAGCCAAAGGCCTGGACCTCTGGGCACTCGAGCGTACCCCTTCGATCTCCGAGCCCGTGATCGTGGTGGCGCCAGTGGTCGGTGCGGACGTGGGCACCGTGGTCACGGTCGACAACAGTGCGTTCCCCGGGCAGACCGTGTTTGGCACGCTGGTCTTCTACAACGCGGGCGACACTGACGCCAACGGCGTGAACTACTCCGCCCGCATCGGCACCCCGGGCAACTGCCCCGCCAGCGTGAACTTCACCCGTTTGCCACCCGGCGTGACGGTATCCAGCTACAACCCGACCACCTGCGAAGTGACATTCGCGGGTATGCCCGCCACGCTGCCGGCAGCCATTCAGCCCACCTCGCAGCTGGTGTTCGAGTTCAACTACCCGGCGCCCACCACTGGGCCGCAGGTGGTGCAGACGACGATCAGCGCGACCAACGAGGCGCCGGGTCAGATCGCGCCGAACAGCGCCAGCGGCAGCACCAACATCATCGTTGCCGACGTGGCGACGACCGTGACTGTCCCCGCGTCGGCGGTCACCGGCTCGACGGTGTCGGGGACGGTCAGCTTCAGCAACCTTGGCGCCGCGACCTCGGCCGCCGATGGCCTGATCTACAGTGTCACGATCGGCAGCCCCGGCAGCTGCCCGGCGGGGATCGACTTCCCCGGCATCGCGCCTGCCACCTTCAGCGTTGATCCGGGCACCTGCGTGGTGAGCTTCACCGGCTTGCCGGCCAGCCTCGACCCAGGCGATGGATTCAGCCTGAACTTCCAATACACCGCGCCCGCACCGGGGACGGTTCCGGTGACTTCGAGCATCAGCACATCGACGCCGGAAACCAGCACCTCGAACAACACGGCGAATGGCAGCACGCTGATCCAGGCTCAGCCCGACGTGGCGGTCAGCAAGCTGGCTGTTCCCGTCACGGGCACCGCGGTTTCGATCGGTAGCTCGATCACCTACAACGTGCAGGTGGTCATCAGCGGCGGCAGCCTCGTCAGCAGCTTCCAGCTCACGGATACCCTCGGTGCCGGCCTCACGCTGGGCACTGTGACGGCGGGGCCCTTCACCTGCAACAGCGCGAATCCGCTGGTGTGCAGCCTGCCAGCCGGCACCGCTGTGGGCACCTATGCGTTGTCTTACACGGCCGCGGTGAACGCCGCTGCGGTGGGCGCGGTGGCCAACGCGGTTGTGATCACCGGCAACGGCGGCGATCCGAACCCGGTCTGCTCACCCTGCAGCACCACGCATCCGGTGATCGCTCCCCAGCTGACCCTGGTGAAGACCGCAAGCGCCGCCAGTTTCACCGTCGGTGTTCCGGCCAGCTACACGCTCACCTTGAGCAATACCAGCAGCTCGCCGACCACGGCAGCGGCCACGATTTCGGACCCGATCCCCAGCGGCCTGACGCTGGGCACCCTGCCGGCCGGCTGCACGGCCGCGGGCCAGACGGTGACTTGCACGGTCGCCGCGGGTCTTCCCGCGGGCAGCAGCACGAGCTTCATCATTCCGGTGACGCCGACCGTGTCGGCGATCCCGAGCGTGACCAACACGGCGAGCGTCAGCGGCGGTGGCGATCCGACCTGTCCCGCGGCGGCGCGCTGCGTCAGCTCGGTCACCACGCCGGTGAACGCGCCGCAACTCACGATCACCAAGACCGCAAGTGCGGCGAGCTTCACCGTGGGTACGCCCGCCAGCTACACGCTGCAGGTCAGCAACACGGGCACGGCGGCGACAACGGCCGCCAGCACGATCACCGACCCGATCCCGAGCGGTCTGACCTTGGGCACGTTGCCAGGGGGGTGCACGGCCGCGGGCCAGACGGTGACCTGCACGATTCCTGCGGGTCTTGCCGTGGGCAGCAGCACCAGCTTCGTGATTCCGGTGACACCGACCGCGGCAGCCGCAGCAAGCGTGACCAACACGGCGAGCGTCAGCGGCGGTGGCGATCCAACCTGTCCCGCGGCAGCGCGCTGCGTCAGCTCGGTCACCACGCCGGTGAACGCGCCTGCGCTGACGATTACCAAGACCGCGAGCGCGGCGAGCTTCGTGGTCGGCACGCCGGCGAGCTACACGCTGGCTGTGCAGAACACCGGCACGGCGGCGACGACGGCGGTGGCGACGGTCACGGACAACATCCCGGCCAGCCTGACGCTCGGCACCCTGCCGGCGGGCTGCACCGCGGCAGGCCAGACGGTGACCTGCACGATCGCGTCGGGCTTTGCGGTGGGCGCATCGGTGAGCTTCGTGATCCCGGTGACGCCGACGGCGGCCGCGATTCCGAGCGTGAGCAACACGGCGAGCGTGAGCGGCGGTGGGGATCCGGGCTGCCCGGCGGCCGCGCGCTGCTCCGATACCGAGATCACCCCCGTCAATTCGCCCCAGCTGACGATCACCAAGACGGCGAGCGCGGCGAGCTTCGTGGTCGGCACGCCGGCGAGCTACACGCTGGCTGTGCAGAACACCGGCACGGCGGCGACCACGGCGGTGGCGACGGTCACGGACAACATCCCGGCCAGCCTGACGCTCGGCACGCTGCCGGCGGGCTGCACCGCGGCAGGCCAGACGGTGACCTGCACGATCGCGTCGGGCTTTGCGGTGGGTGCATCGGTGAGCTTCGTGATCCCGGTGACGCCGACGGCGGCTGCGATTCC
>JBKCVA010000014.1:0-42908 GCA_046318115.1 Lysobacterales bacterium
CGGGCGCAGCACGACGCGCTCGATGCTCCAGGCCAGCGCGATCAGGTAGGCGAGCCAGCTCTCGATGCCGCTGCCGACCAGCGGCCCCCAGTAGAACTCGCCGATCTTCTCGCCGACGCCGCTGATCAGGCCGCCGACGATCGCCCCGGGGATCGAGGTGAAGCCGCCGAGGATCAGCACGGGCAGCGCCTTGAGCGCGATGATCTGGAGGCCAAAGGACACATCCGACCGCGCGCCCCACATGATGCCCGTCACCAGCGCGACCAGGCCGGCGGTGAACCACACCACGACCCAGATCTGGTTGAGGGAGATGCCGACCGAGAGCGCCGCCTTGTGGCTGTCCGCGACGGCGCGCAGCGCGCGCCCGATGCGCGTCTTCTGGAAGAACACCGCCAGCAGCACCACCATCAGGCCAGCGATGACCGCGGCCGCGATATCCAGCTTCTGGAAGGTGACGCGCCCGCCCAGCATCTGCACGTCGATGGCGCCGCGCGGCAGGAAGAGCTCGCTGGTGATCATCGCCTTGGGCCGGCCGCCGAAGATGAACTCGCCCAGCCCGATGATCAGGTAGGTGATCCCGAACGTCGCCATGAACAGGATGATGTCCGGCTGGTTGACCAGCGGGCGCAGCACGACGCGCTCGATGCTCCAGGCCAGCGCGTACATCACGCCCACGGTGAGCACGAGGGCGAGCAGGGCGGGCACGCCGTTCTCGTGCAGCCCGACCAGCGTGAGGGCCGCGAAGACGACCATGATGCCCTGCGCGAAGTTGAACACGCCCGAGGCCTTGAAGATCAGCACGAAGCCCAGCGCGATCAGCGCGTAGAGGACGCCCGCGACCGTGCCCTCCCACAGCACCTGCACGAGCAGGTCGGGCATGTCGGCCATCTGCACGAAGGGATCGACGAAGACGTTGTAGAGCATCCGCGCGCCCCTCAGTGCCCGACGCCGAGATAGGCGTCGATGACCCGCCGGTCGGCCTTCACCTCGGCGGGCGTGCCGTCGGCGATCTTGCGCCCGTAGTCGAGCACCACGACGCGGTCGGACAGGTCCATGACCACGCCCAGGTCATGCTCGATCAGCGCGATCGTCGTGCCGTACTGCCTCACCACGTCGAGGATGAAGCGGCACATGTCCTCCTTCTCCTCGAGGTTCATGCCCGCCATCGGCTCGTCGAGCAGCAGCAGCTCGGGCTCCATAGCCAGCGCCCGGCCCAGCTCGACGCGCTTCTGCAGCCCGTAGGGCAGGCGCCCGACCGGCGTCTTGCGGATGTGCTCGATCTCGAGGAACTCGATGATCCCCTCGACGAACCTGCGGTGCTCGATCTCCTCGCGCATCGCCGGCCCGTGCCGCCAGACCTGCCAGAAGAACGGCACCTTCATCCTGAGCAGCCGCCCGGTCATGATGTTGTCGAGCGTCGACATGCCGCGGAACAGCGCGATGTTCTGGAAGGTGCGCGCGATGCCCTGCTCGGCGGCCTCGTGCGGGCGCATCTGCCGGCGCTCGACGCCGCGATAGGTGATGCGGCCCTGCTGCGGCTGGTAGAAGCCGTTGATGCAGTTGAGCATCGAAGACTTGCCCGCGCCGTTGGGCCCGATGATCGCGCGGATCTCGCCCTTGCGCACGTCGAAGGACACGTCGGTCAGCGCCTTGACGCCGCCGAAGGCGAGCGAGATGCCGTCGACCGACAGCAGCGTCTCGCCGGGGCGCGGCGCGGCGGCGCTCATTCCGCGGCCTCGCGCCGGGCCGTCGCGCCGGCCGGCGGCATGTCCCTGACCTCGAGGTCCGCCTCGATGCGGCCCTTGCGGCCGTCCTCGAAGGTGACGTCGGTGGCGATGCGCCCGCGCGCCTCGCCCGCGTAGACCGCCTCGACCAGCGGCGCGTAGCGCTCGGCGATGAAGCCGCGGCGGACCTTGCGCGTGCGCGTGAGCTCGCCGTCGTCGGCGTCGAGCTCCTTGTGCAGCACGATGAAGCGCCGGATCGCGGAGCCGGCGAGCGCGGGGTCCGCGGCGAGGTCGGCGTTCACGCGCGCCACGCAGTCGGCGACCAGGTCCAGGACCTCCGGCCGCGCCGCGAGCTCCTGGTACGAGGCGTAGGCGATGCCGCGGCGCTCCGCCCAGTTGCCGACCGCCTCGAGGTCGATGTTCACGAAGGCGGAGGCGAAGGGCCGGTCGGCGCCGAAGGCGACGGCCTCCTTCACGTAGGCGAAGAACTTGAGCTTGTTCTCGATGTATTTCGGCGCGAACAGCGCGCCGCCGGAGAGGCGGCCGACGTCCTTCGCGCGGTCGATGATGCGCAGGTGCCCGTCGGAGTCGAAGATGCCGGCGTCGCCGGTGCGCAGCCAGCCATCGGCCGTCTTGGCGTCGCGCGTGGCGTCCTCGTTCTTGTAGTAGAGCTTGAACACGCCCGGGCTGCGGACCAGCACCTCGCCGCTCTCGGCGAGGCGGATCTCGACGCCCGGCGCCGCCGGCCCGACCGTGTCGACCTTGATCTGGCCGTCGGGCTGCAGGCAGATGAACACGCTCGCCTCGGTCATGCCGTAGAGCTGCTTCAGGTTGAGGCCGAGCGACCGGTAGAAGGCGAAGAGGTCGGGGCCGATCGCCTCGCCCGCGGTGTAGCCCACGCGCATGCGGCCGAGGCCCAGCACGTTCTTGAGCGGCGCGTAGACCAGCCACTCGCCGAGCCGGTAGAGCAGCCTGTCGGCCGCGCCGACCGGCCTGCCGTCGAGGATGTCGATGCCGACGCGCCGCGCGTGGTCCATGAAGAAGCGGTACATCGCGCGCTTGGGCGCGCTGGCGTCCTCCATGCGGATCGTCACCTGCGTCAGCAGGTTCTCGAAGATGCGCGGCGGGGCGAAGAAGAAGGTCGGCCCGATCTCCTTCAGGTCGTTCATGACCGTCGCGCCGGATTCCGGGCAGGCGACGCAGAAGCCCGAGATCAGCGCCTCTCCGTAGGAGAAGACATGGTCGCCGACCCAGGCCATGGGCAGGTAGGCGAGGATCTCGTCCGCCTCCCCCAGCCGGTCGAAGGCGACGGCGTTGACGCAGGTCGTCAGCACGTTGTCGTAGGTGAGCATCACGCCCTTGGGCTGGCCCGTCGTGCCCGCGGTGTTGCTCATCCCCGCGTTGTCGCCGCCCGCGCCCTGCGCGACCTCGCGCGCGACGAGGCCCGGGTCGCGCGCGAGCGCCGCGCGGCCGGCCTCCATCAGCGCCTCGAGCGAGTCGAGCCGCGCGTGGTCGTAGTCGCGCAGCCCGCGCGGGTCGTCGTAGACGATGCGCTCGAGCGCCGGCGCGCGCGCGCCGATCGAGAGCAGCTTGTCGACCTGCTCCTGGTCCTCGGCGACCGCGATCCGCGCCTCGCCATGGCCGAGCACGAAGCCCATCTCGTCGGCGACCGCGTCCTGGTAGACGGGCACGGGGATGGCGCCGAGGCATTGCGCGGCGCAGATCGCGCCGTAGAGCAGGGGGCGGTTGTCGCCGACGATCGCCAGCGTCTGGCCGCGGCGCAGGCCAAGCCCGTGCAGCCCCGCCGCGATGGCGTGGACGTCGTCGCGCCAGGCGCGCCAGGTCCAGGTCTGCCAGATGCCGAGGCGCTTCTCGCGGAAGGCGGGCCGGCCGGCGCGCCGGGCCATCGCCGCGTCGAGCAGCTTGGGGAAAGTGTCGGCGGCGCTCACGCGCGCCTCCTGGCCCTGGCCCCGGCTCGGGCGTCTCGCGACAAGGACGGCACCTGTCTCCTCCCGTGCTCCCCGGGGCCTGGTCGGCCCTCTTCGCGGTCGGGGGAGCGTTTCGTTGCTACCGCTTGCCCCGGCGGGGGTCAATCTCCGGGCGAGTCCGGCGGGCCCGGCGGCCCGCCGCGCGGGCGGCGAAGCCCTCCCATGCGGGCATGGGGTGCAAAACCGCCCGTGGCCGTGATAGACGGACCCCGCATCAGGGCCCCGGGGCGGGGCCTCCGGCGCCTGACGGCGCTTCGGCCTTCCCGCCACCCGCGACCCGTCCGCCCTCCGACCGGGAGACGACCCTTGACCGCCATCGGTACCGACACGCTGAAGACCCGCCGCACCCTCACCATCGACGGCAGGAGCTACGAGTATTTCTCGCTCGCCGCGGCCGAGCAGGCCGGGCTCGCCGGCATCTCGCGCCTGCCCTACTCGATGAAGGTGCTGCTCGAGAACCTGCTGCGCCACGAGGATGGCCGCTCGGTCACGGTGGACGACCTCAAGGCCGTGGCGGCCTGGGTGGCGGACCGCAGGTCCGACCGCGAGATCGGCTACCGCCCGGCGCGCGTGCTGATGCAGGACTTCACGGGCGTCCCCGCCGTCGTGGACCTCGCCGCGATGCGCGACGCGATGGCCGGCATGGGCGGCGACGTGCGCAGGATCAACCCGCTCTCGCCCGTCGACCTCGTCATCGACCACTCGGTCGTCATCGACCATGCCGGCGCCTCCGACTCCCTGGCGAAGAACGTGCGGCTCGAATACGAGCGCAACGGCGAGCGCTACAACTTCCTGCGCTGGGGCCAGAGCGCCTTCGGCAATTTCCGCGTCGTGCCGCCGGGCACCGGCATCTGCCACCAGGTCAACCTGGAATACCTCGCCCAGACCGTCTGGGTGTCCGAGAACGACGGCAAGTCCTTCGCCTATCCCGACACGCTGGTCGGCACCGACTCCCACACCACGATGGTGAACGGCCTCGCGGTGCTGGGCTGGGGCGTGGGCGGCATCGAGGCCGAGGCCGCGATGCTGGGCCAGCCGAGCTCGATGCTGATCCCGCAGGTGGTGGGCTTCCGTCTCAGCGGCAAGCTGCCCGAGGGCGCCACCGCGACCGACCTCGTGCTGACCGTCACCCAGATGCTGCGCAAGCACGGTGTGGTCGGCAAGTTCGTCGAGTTCTTCGGGCCGGGCCTCGATCAACTGCCACTGGCAGACCGCGCGACGATCGCCAACATGGCGCCCGAGTACGGCGCCACCTGCGGCATCTTTCCGATCGACGCGGAATCCATGAGCTACCTGCGCCTGTCCGGCCGCAGCGAGGCTCAGATCGCCCTGGTCGAGGCCTATGCCAGGCATCAGGGCCTGTGGCGCGATCCAGCCATCGAAGCCGAATACAGCAGCGTGCTGAGCCTGGACCTTGCCGAGGTCAAGCCCTCGCTGGCCGGGCCCAAGCGTCCGCAGGACCGTGTGCTGCTGGTCGACATGAAGCAGAACTACCGCGACAACGTTGCCGGCTTAGCCGACGCCCGCAGCAAGCGCTCGGCCGGGGCCAGCGCGATGATCGCCGAGGGCGGCGGTGCGGCGGTTGGCAACCAGGAAGTGCTGCAGTCCGGCTGCGTCGACATCGAGCTCGACGGCAAGAAGCTGCCGTTGAAGGATGGCGCGGTGGTGATTGCAGCGATCACCTCCTGCACCAATACCAGCAACCCCGCGGTGATGCTGGGGGCCGGCCTGCTCGCGCGCAATGCGGTCAAGCGCGGGCTGAAGGTGCAGCCCTGGGTGAAGACCTCGCTGGGCCCGGGCTCGCTGGTGGTCACCGACTACCTGAAGAAAGCCGGGCTGATGGACGACCTCGAAGCGCTCGGCTTTCATGTGGTCGGCTACGGCTGCACCACCTGCATCGGCAACTCCGGTCCGCTGCCGGCCGAGGTGAGCGCGGGCATCGCCAAGGGCGACCTCAACGTGGTCTCGGTGCTCTCGGGCAACCGCAATTTCGAGGGACGCGTGCATGCCGAAGTGCGCATGAACTACCTGGCCTCACCGCCGCTGGTGGTGGCCTATGCGTTGGCCGGCACTGCCGACATTGATCTCAGCCGCGAGCCGCTGGGCACCGGCAGCGACGGCGAGCCGGTGTACCTGCGCGACATCTGGCCCAGCAACAAGGAGATCGGCGATCTGATCGCGGCCACGGTCGGGCCGGAGATGTTCCGCCACAACTATGCGGACGTGTTCCGCGGTGACAGCCGCTGGAATCGGATCGACGCGCCGACCGGGCAGATCTACGCCTGGGACGCCGCCAGCACCTACATCAAGAACCCACCCTACTTCGCGGGCATGACCATGGACGTCGGCCGCATCGAAGACCTGCAGGGCGCGCGCATGCTCGGACTGTTCGGCGACAGCATCACCACCGACCACATCAGCCCGGCCGGCAACATCAAGGCCAGCTCGCCGGCCGGCCGCTACCTGCAGGCGCGCGGCGTGCTGCCCGCCGACTTCAACAGCTACGGCAGCCGCCGCGGCAACGACGAGGTGATGCTGCGCGGCACCTTCGCCAACATCCGCATCAGGAACCTGATGCTCGGCGGCGAGGAAGGCGGCAACACCCTGCATCAGCCTTCTGGCGAGAAGCTGTCGATCTTCGATGCGGCGATGAAGTACAAGACCGAGGGCGTGCCGCTGGTAGTGATCGCCGGCAAGGAATACGGCACCGGCTCTTCGCGCGACTGGGCCGCCAAGGGCACGTATCTCTTGGGCGTGCGCGCGGTGATCGCCGAAAGCTTCGAGCGGATCCACCGCAGCAACCTGGTCGGCATGGGCGTGCTGCCGCTGCAGTTCCTGCCCGGCGAGAACGCCACGAGCCTTGGATTGCGCGGCGACGAGGTGTTCGACGTGCAGGGCCTGGACGACGGCCGCGCCCGCGTTGCCGAGGTCAGCGCGAACCGCGCCGACGGCACGCGCATCGCCTTCAAGGTGCAGGTGCTGCTGCTGACGCCGAAGGAAGTCGAGTACTACCGCCACGGCGGCCTGCTGCACTACGTGCTGCGCCAGCTCGCCCAACAGAACTGAGTGCACGCGAAAACCATCCGACTACTGCGCACGCCCCAACATGGCACGCGCCCTGGCTAGGAGCCTGTCACGGCATCCGCCTCGAAGTCGGGGCGCGGTGAGGCCGCGGCCAAGGCCTCGCCCTGCAGGTAATCAATGCCCGCGGCCCAGAGCTCGCTGACGGCGCCCACCGCGGCGACTTCATCGATCAACCATTCGCGCCCGAGTTGATGCCAGGAAGCGACCACCTCTCGCAGCGTCGACGCGGGAACACCCGCCAGCGCGGCATGGGCGATCCGCAGCAGTTGGACGGGGCATTCGCGCAGCGCATGCAGCTGATCGGTGTCCCAGCGTTTGAGGCGGCAGGCCAGACGCCACCCGCCATCCCGCAGGCGATTCAAGGTGTCGTCGGCCTGCCCGCTGAGGACGTGTTGGGCGTCGAACTCGAGCCGCAGCTCAGCCGCAGCGAAGGGTCGGCGGCGCGCTTCCGCCTCGAGCCACGCGAGCTGGCGCGCGTCGATGCTGGCGAGATCCACAGGCACCAGCAGTGAACATGCCCGGTCGCGTCGCTGCTGCTCGCCCAGCGTTTCGAATGCATGGAACAGGCACATCCGGTCGAGCACGGCCAGCTGCTTCAGCTCGCGCGCGATCTGCAGGTACTCGCGCCGCGGATAGCCCTGCAGCGGTGCGCGCAGATCGCGCAGACGCGCGTTCAGGGCATAGGCGCTGCGCTCGCCACGCAGACGCAGCAGCGGCTGGAACTCGAAGCGCAGGCTGCCGCCGCGGGCCACATCCTCCAGCGCATGGCGGATCACCAGCACCCGTTCAGGCGGCAAGGCATCGGGATCGTTCGAGAGCACCCCCTCTGCGCGATTGCCACCGAGCTGTGCGGCGACGCTGACCGCAGCGAAGGCGCTGGCGATCCAGCGTTCGGCATCAGGGTCGGCCTGCTGGCGCGCTGGCGCAGCGAAACCGCAGGACGCGCTCAGCTGCAGGTGCTTCTCGCCCAGCGTGAACGGCTCACCCGCCAGCGACGCCAGCAGGCGCTGAAGCAGGTCGCGCAACGCTTCGGGATCCGCGCGCTCGGTCAGGAGACCGAACCCCAGCTCCTCCCAAAGGCAGTACACATCCCCCGGCTCGAGCGTAGCCTCGATGCGCGCGGACAGCGCGCGCTCGAGGGCGTCCGTACCGCCCAGCCCAAGCTGCTCGCGCAGTTGGGCCGCGCCATCCACGCGCAGCGCCGAGAGCACGCGCCATTCGGGCGACGCCGCACCCTGGCGTTGGCGCAGACGCTGCAGGAAATCGCCACGCCGCAATCTCGGCCCAGTCGGCGCAAGCTCCTCGCCGCTGCGTTCGCCATAGGCACGCGAGCGTTTGATCCGGCTGCGAATCGCGGCGATCAGCACGCGCGGCCGCACCGACTTGGTCAGAAAGTCGTCTACGCCGAGGCGCAAGGCGTTGTAGCGCGCCTGCGGCCGCTCTTCCCCGGAGAGCACCACGATCTGCAGCTGCGGCGCCGCTTCGGCGCGCAGCCGGCGGGTGATCGCGAGCCCATCGATGCCGGGCATGTACAGGTCCACCAGCACGAGATCGGGGCGCCAATCGCGCGCCCGCTGCAGCGCGGCATCGGCGTCGGCAAACGTCTCCACCTGCATGCCGACACGCCGCAAAACCGTGCCCGCGAACAGCCGCGCCTCGGGGTCGTCGTCGATCAGCAGAACGCGGAACGGGGAGCGATCGAGCCCGCGCATCCAGTCACGCAGTCGGTGGGCCACCGCCCGCGCGTTGGGCTCTTCAAGAAACAGATCCGCGCCGGCCAGCTCGGCAGGCAAGCGCTGATCGCGCCCGCCCAGCGCCACCAGCTGGACCGCGGACAGTCGCGGATCCTGCACGCTCAGGCGATCGAGCACTTCGGCAGTCGCCGGCACGGTCTGGGCACGCGCAAGTACGAGATCGGGAACGTCCTTCGGCAGCGCCGCAAGCCAGGCCTCCGCGGATTCGAAGCTCTGGCAGCGCCAGCCCAGCGCGCCCAGCGCCGACTCCAGCGCCTGCGCCGCCGCGGCGGGCAGCGAGAACATGTGCACGACGAGAACGGGCGCGGCGCTGCTCATGTGTTGTCAGCGTCGGTGCAGGCGTCGGCGGCCAGCGGATTCACGGCTTGGCCCAGTCACGAAGGGTTTTGAACGCGCGATCCACTGCCGTGAGGTCGAAGGCGCAGTGACCCTCCCCCACGGGGGGCTGTGCGTGCACACGGTCGCTGCGCCCGGCGGACGCGGCCAGTTCGACATAGCGCGAAGCGAAGGGCTCGGGCACGGTCGGATCGTAGACGTTCGACTGGATCACCACAGGCGCATCCGGCTTGCCCCGCAGCTCGAAGTTCTGGCGCAGATAGGCGGCTGCGACCGGGTTGGCCGCGTAGCGGCGCACGCGGCTGTCAATGTCGGGCACATCGATGCGCTCGGCGTAGCGCACGTCGCGGTTGTCGAGCGGGAAACCACCGCTGCGCGGTATCAGCTCGCGCAGCACGATGTAGCGCAGCAGCAGCGCGCCGGCGAGGTCCTCGCGACGGATGCCGAAGGCCTGGCCGATCTGTTCGGCCAGCTCGCGATTGCGCAGCAGCGCGCGCTCGATCAGCGCCTCATCGAGCGCCGGCGGCGCAGCCGGATCGGCCAGGCCGCCCGCAAACTCGCCGAACAGGCCGGGCAACAGCACCTCGGCCACCACCAGCGGCGCCAGCACGCCGTCGCGCATCGTTTCTTCAGCCGGGGCGTTGACCCCGCACAGCGACAGCCCACCCGCATACGCCTCACCGTGGCGCTCAAGCGTCGCCAGCACGAGATGCCCGCCCATCGAATGGCCGATCAGCCAGGTGTGCTTCACGCCCGGCAGCTGCCGCAGGACGTGCTGTCGCAGACGCTCGTTGTCTTCCATGGCCTCGGCCACCGCCCAGCCCTGCGTGCGATACGCGCTGCGCGCGACCGCGAAGCCCTTGGCCAGCAGCCAGCGGTCGAAGTCGTCCTGCAGCAGCGGAAAGCTGCGCGGCGTGCCGCTCGGCTCGTAGCCGTGCAGGTAGAGCACCAGTTCGCCATTCCAGTCGGCGGGCACTTCGAAGCGATAGGCCGCACCGCCCAAGGTGCCGGTCGCCTCGCCAGGAATCGACAGATTGCCGGCCGGCAAAGGCGTCGGCTCGGGGGCAGCGGCGGGGCGGCGATCGCCGCCTGCCGCGCAGGCCGCAAGGCCCAGTACCGCGAGGCCCAGCAGCAGCCGCGAAAGCCGGCGACCGGTGCCAGCGAATAGTCGATGCTCGAAGGGCTGAGGCATGAAGGCTCCGGGCGCGGGGAAATGGTGGTGCATCGTCAGCCAACGGCGGCGCTTTCGCCAGCCCTGAACGATCAGGCGAGCGAACACCGAGGAGGACAGGACCGCCTGCGCTCGGCCTCAGCGGCCGGCCACGCCGTGGCGCCAAGCCCAGACCGCGGCCTGGGTGCGGTCAGCCAGCTGCAGCTTGCCGAGCAGATTGCCGACGTGGGTCTTGACCGTGGCTTCGCCGATCCGCAGACGCTCGGCAATCGCCGTATTCGACAGACCGTCCGCCAAGAGCAGCAGCACGTCGCGCTCGCGCGCGCTGAGCCCGGCGAGCGGCGAAGGCAGATCCGCATCGACGCGTGCACCGGGCGGCGCAGACCCTTCGCACAGCTGCGGCAGCGCCGCGGCCAGCCGGGGGTGCAGCACGCGCTCGTCGCGAGCCACGCGCCAGAGGCTGTCCAGCAGCTCATCGCCGCCGATCTCCTTCAGCTGATAGCCCAGTGCCCCGGCCTCGAAGGCGGGCACAACGTCGTCGCTTGCCAGATTCGAGGTCAGCACCAGCACCCGCGTCTGCGGGCTGGCGCTGCGGATGCCGCGCGTGGCGGCGAGCCCGCCGCCGTCCGGCATCACCCAATCCACCACCGCCACGTCCGGACGATGGCGCGCGGCCTGTTCCACTGCCGAGGCGGCGCCCGCGGCCTCGGCGCAGACCACGATGTCAGGCTGCAGCTCCAGATAGGCGCGCAGACCCTGTCGGACCACAGCGTGGTCATCCACCAGCAGAACCTTCAGCATCGCTCGCCTCTCACGCCGCGCCTCCATGGAGACGAAGGCGCGTGCCCTCGCCTGGCCGACTGTCGATCTCGAGCCGGGCGCCGATTCCGCGGGCGCGGGCCTGCATGCTGTCCAGCCCCATGCCGCGCCCTTCGCCGATCACGAAGCCGCGACCGTTGTCCTCGATGCGCATGTCGAAACCTGCAGCGTCCCACGTCAACGCGATGCGGACCTCGCTGGCGGCGGCGTGGCGCCAGATGTTGGAAGCGGCCTCGTCGAACACGCGCAGGGCGGTCTCCGCGACCTCCACCGGCAGCGGGCAATGCGTCGGCAGCGCGCGCTCACAGCGCAGGCCGCTGCGCCGCGCAAAGTCGTCGATGCGCCTCGCAAGCGCAGGGACGAGGTCCATGCCGGCCGTCGGCGCCGCGTCGGGCTCCGCAACAGCGCGGCGCTCGTGCAGCAGCTGGGCAAGCTCGGCCTGGATCTCGGCCACCAGGGTCTGCGCGTCGGCGAGGCAACGCGCGGCCTTCGGCGAGCCCGCACTGTCGCGGGCAGCGGCCAGCTGCAGCGCCAGCGCGAAAGCCTTCTGCTTGACCGTATCGTGCAAGTCGCGGGCGAGGCGCTGGCGCTCCTCCAGGCTGGCCAGCGAAGCTCGCGCATCGACCATGGCCTGCACATCGAGCGCCATGCGATCCAGCGCCCGCGACAGGCGCCCCAGCTCGTCGCCGCTGCGATCATCCAGCACCATCCCGAAGTCACCGCGCGCCCATGCACCGGCGGCGTCGGCCATGCGCGAGACCCGCTGCAGGACGCGCCATCGCAGAAACGCGGCCGAGCCCAGCAGGAACACCAGCAGGTAGGCCACAGCCAGCCGCCACTCGAAGCTCACGGTCTCCAGCGAGGCGCGCCACGGGCTGGGCACCGCGAGTTCGAGCACGAGTTCGGCCTCGCCGCCAGGCGTCGCAAACGTCCGACGCCAGTGCCGTCGCACCCAGGACGAGCCCGGGCTGGGCGCGGCGCCCGCCTGCACCGGCCCTGCGTTCGGCAGGCGCAGCGCGACTGCGAACGGATGCGGGGTCAGCTCGAGCAGGACGAAGGCGGCCGAGGTGCCCAGGCTCTCGCGCGGCCGCTCCAGGCGCAGCACCAGATTCTCAAGCCGCAGACGCAGACGCTCGGGGTCGGGCTGGCCCTGCTGCTGCACATCGCGCGCCAGCACCCGGGCCTCCTGCGCCAGCAGGGCATCGACGCGGCCATCGTCGAGCTGCTGCAGCATGTGCTCGAACTTCCAGCCGAACACCACGCGCTCGATCAGCAGCAGGGCCGGCAGCGAGAGCAGCACATAGAACAGCGCCAGCTGCAGTCGAAGTCCGTTCACGAGCACTCTCTTCCCCCGTGTGCATGAAGACGGCCCAGCGATGCGCCCGCTGGGAGGCGCGAAAGCATAGCCGCTCGCGTGCGCCCCGGGGCCCGTGCTCCACCTTGCGGTGGATGTGCGGCTGTCGGTGGGCTCCTACACTCGCCGCCCGATTCCTGAGCACCGCGATCCACATGCAGCCCAAAGTTCTGCCTCGCTGTCTGCTTGTCGGCTTCACGCTGCTGGGCCTGTCCTGCCTGAGTCAGGCAAAGCCTGCTGTCGGGATGGTGTCCACCGCGGACGCGGGCGGCGGCGCGGACGCCGGCCTGCCGAGCCGCGCGGACAGCGAGACTCTGGATGGCATCGAGGTCGTCGCCCGCGGCACCGCGGCGGACGTGCCCGATACGCTGACCACGGATGTCATCGCCTGGCGCGAGGCCCCCGGTGCGCCGGTGGATGTCCAGGACCTGCTGGTGCGCATTCCCGGCGTCGGCGCCACGGGCCAGAACGGCGCCTTCGAGACCTTCTCGATCCGCGGCAGCGGCGGCAACGGCATCCTCGTGCTGCTGGGCGGCATGCCGATCACCGCGCAGCGGCGCGCCGGCGTGCCGATCTCGTTCGTCGAGCCCGCCCTGCTTGGCGCGCTCAGCGTCACCCGTGGCCCGTCGACAGTGCACTTCGGGCCGGGTGCGCTGGGCGGCGCGATTGCGATCGAGCCGCAGTGGTTCGACGGCAGCGAGCTGACCGGCGGCTACGCCACGGCCGGCAGCGAAAGCCTGCTCGTCGCCGGCCACGGCAGCGAGGCGCTGTCGATCGGTCTGGCCCGTCGTCGCGCCGGCGACAGCGAGGCGGCCGACGGCACGCCGCTCAACACCAGCTATCTGCGCGACAGCGCCAGTCTGCAGTGGCAGCGCGGCTTCGGCGATCTGCAGCTGGAGGCCCTGCTGCTGCCCTCGCGCACCACCGACATCGGCAAGTCGAACAGCCGCTTCCCGCAGCGCGACTCGACCTATCCGGAGGATCGTCACACGCTGGCCAGCCTGCACCTGCGGCATGCCGATGGCTTCGATATGCGGCTGTCCGGGCACGATCAGTCCCTGCTGACCTACAACCAGCGACCGGGCTCGCCGGACACCTGGGCCTACATCGAAAGCCGCGACTACGGTCTGACCGCCCAACACACCTGGCAGAGCGATGCGCTGGCCTTGAACGCGGGCATCGAGTACCTGGGCCGCCGCAGCGTCAACGGTTTCGACGCGCGGCAGACGCTGGCCAACCGCGTCTTCAGCCTGCGTGACGCGAGAGAAGACACCTGGTCGGCCTTCGGCATCGCCGACTGGACGCTGCACGATGCGCTGAAGATCGAAGCCGGCGCGCGCGCCAGCCGGGTGCGGCAGGCACAGCGCGGCGCGCGCTCCAGCGACACTGATAGCGCCTTCAATCTCGGCAGCGTCTGGAACCTCGGCGCGGGTCAGCAGCTGAGCCTGAACCTCGCCTCGGGCTACCGCTTCGCCACGCTGGAAGAGCGCTTTTTCAGCGGCGTCACGCCGCAGGGCGAGATCGTCGGCAATCCCGATCTGGGCTCGGAGCGCTCACTGAGCCTCGACCTCGGCTACGGGCTGCGTCGCGACAGCTGGCAGCTGCAGGCCAATCTCTGGCGCACCGATGTGGATGACCTGATCCAGCTGTTCCAGGTGTCGCAAGGCGTCAACGGCTACACCAACATCGGCGAGGCCAAACTCCACGGCTTCGAACTGAGTCTCGGCTGGCAGGCGAGCGAAGCCCTGAACCTGCAGGCCAGCACCGCCGTGGTGCGCAGCAAGAACGCACTCAGCGGCCAGCCGCTGTACGGCGCGCCGCCGCTGACGTTCACGCTGGATGCGCGCTACGCGCTTGGCCCCGGCAGCCTGGGTCTGCTCTACCAGCACCGTGCACGCATGGATCGCCCGGGCTTCGAGGAGGTCGAGCGGCCTTCGCTGGCGCTGGTCGATCTCGACTACAGCCTGCCGATCGGCATGCAGTGGAACCTGCAGCTCTACGTCCGCAATGCGCTCGACCGGAACTACTTCGCAACGCCCGACGAGCTCTCGGCGCTCGCGCCCGAGCGCAGCTTCGGCGTGAATCTGCGCTGGTCACGCTACTGACGTCGGTCGATGTGGTGGGGCGTTCCTTGTAGATTGCGTCGCACGGCATGCCTGCGAGACGCCCCTATGCGAGAGAGCCCATGACTCTGGGCCAGTTGGTTCATGTGCTGCGTTGGAGCTTTGCCTGCGCCGTGCTGCTTGCAGGCAGTGTGATTGGCCTGTTTGTGCTGCTGATGATGCGCGAAGGCATCCCCAGGACAGAAGGTTCGCCAGCCGGCGCCGTGATCGCCGCTGTGCTGTTGGCGAGCGTTTTGGCGGCTCCGATTCTGCTCATCGCTGGCGCAGCACTGGTGTTGAAGCTGGCCAAGCGTCCCTGGCCACAGCCGGAGTCGGACCAGCCCTTGAGCGAAGCGCCTCCAGCGCTACGCGGTGAATTCTGGCTGACACACGCGAACGGCGCGCAACTCGGTGCGATCTTCAATGCGGGCCGAGCCGTGCTGATCTGGGTTGCAGCGACGGACCAGGCTGCCGCGTGCACCCAGGGCGCGCGCGCGCCACCGGGCCAGACGACGCATCACTTCGTGGATGCGCGAGGTCGACTCCTCAAGCTGCCGTATGGCCTGACCCTTCCTGAAGTGCTGGCGCGCAGCGAACAGGAGCATTTCAAGGTCAATGGCGAGCGATCTGACGCACTCGACTGGAGCGAGCTGGATTCCGCGCTGCCATCCCGGGAAGACGCGTGGGAGCTCGCTGCGCTGACGCAGTCTCATCGCAGAAACGCGCACGCAGGGCACTCGGGCTGAGACTGCCTGCTCGCTCTACTTCCGGCCTGCCCTGGTCAGCGGCGGCGCGACTTCAACGCACGTTCGAGCCCGACGATGTGACGCCCTGTCTTTGCAGACGTCGGTCCAGCAGGATGAACCCGAACGGCACGACCGAACACAGCAACGCCAGCAGCCACACCAGCACTGACCAGCGCTCGGTGTGGCTGACCGCCAGCGACAGCACCACGTAGGCCATCCACAGCAGCCCATGGGCCATGCCCACCGGCCAGACGAAGTCCACGCCGAACAGGTAGCGCGCCGGCATGGCGATGAACAGCAGGGTGATCAGCGACAGCCCTTCGATCAGGCTGAGCAGACGGAAACTCTTTAGCACGGGCAGTCTCGCGTGGTGGGGAGGCGCACGAACACCGTCGCGCGGGCGCAGCAGACTACCCAGGGCGATTCCCGGTGCATAGCGATCCACATCGCAATCGGACACGCCGCCGGCATGCGCATCGCGCGGGCTGACCCGTCGGCGCGCCGAGACCGCACGCTCAGGCCACCGCGGATGTTGCTGGCGCACGCGGGCGAGGCCGGGCCCTCAAGGCTCAGCAGCCGGCCTCTGGCTGGCAGCCGGGGTCACCGGGATGGCAGGCACTTCAGCCGTCCGGGCTGGACTGCACCGGCGTGCCCGCAGACCCGGCAAGGATTCCACCGTCGATGTTGAACTCGGCGCCGGTGATATGAGCCGCACGCCAAGCGCTATGGCCAGCAAGGCGCAACCTACTGGGTGGCGCGCACCAACCTTGAGAGTGGACGCAGGTGCTCACGTCGATATTGAAGAACCGCTTGAGGCGTTGCGCCCAGCTCATCGCACGGCGCTTCTGCTCGGGGCTGCGTGGCTCGTCGTTCGCGCTGACGTCAACCGGCGCTGCATCGGTCGCAGGCCGCTTGCCGCGCCCCGATGGCGTCAACTGCGCGCGCAGGGCAGCGTTCGGGGCAAAGATGCCGTGAAACCGGGTGAGATGCGCGCGGGGTGGCGGCACCAGCGCCGCCAGCTTGGCGATGAAGTCCACCGCATCCCATTCGACATGCGTGGTGCCATTTCGCCACGGGGTCTTGAGCTGATAGCGCTGTGCCCTGCGGCGACATCAACAACCGCTTCTCGCTGATCGCCGGACGCGTGATGTAACGGCACAGCTTTTCCAGCTTGTGGCGCTCATGCGCCTCGGCCGCCACGCCAGCATGCAGCGAGAAGCCGCCGACCTGGCCGGCGCCGCCTTGCCGCGGACCGGCGTCAACGGGCAGCGTCTGCAGGGTGATCACCGTGCGCCCGGCGTTCTTGCCAGTGGCGATGCGGTAGGTGATGGAACTCATCCGCAGCCCGTACATGCCGTCGGCGCTTCCCGCGTTGTCGGACAGGAACACGGAATCCTCTTCGCCTTTGAGCCAGCCGCGGCGCGTCAGGTGCCGGCACACGCGATGTGCGATCGTGCCGGCGAGCTCCGTCAGTTGCGCAGATGTCGGCGCACGGGCCCGGCGCAGGCGCGGCTTGCGCTGCGGACGCGCGGTGGTGTTCTCGTATACGCCGTCGAGCCACAGCATGTGGAAATGCACGTTAAGGTTGAGCGCGCTACCGAAGCGCTGGATCAGCGTCACTGCGCCGCATCGCGCGGCACGCCGGCCTGATCGGCAAGCCAAGGGGCGATCACGCGCTGCACGATGCCCAGTACCGGGCCGATGGCCTCCGGTTTGCTGGCGAACAGGAAGCGAAGCGGCTACGGAAAGCTCAGCACCCACTGCCGCACCGCCCGCGGGCCGAACACCTCCTCCACCAGATGCCGCGCACTCTCGGGCATGCGGCGCGCGCCTCAGCTGGGGCAGAACCCGCGCTTCTTGCAGGGGCACGCCACCAATCTCTCATGGCGACATTGATCGCACACCAGCCGTATTCGGCATTGACCATGCGGGCGATGTGCTCATCCCGGCAGCGCATGAACCAGGACAGATCCGCCAGCCGGGATCGACGGGTTGCCACGGCTCGGTGTTGCCCAGCAGCCGCTCACGCTTGAGCGCCATCTGCTCCGGCTCCTTGGTCGGGAAGACCTGGAGCGAGCGGTCAACCACGTCCGCATCGGTCCAGTTCATTGCCGAGGACGGCTCCAGCGACACCTCCGCAGGGAGATGGTTGCTCATGACAGCGTAGCTGTAGTTGCTGACGGCAAAGACCGAGCCCACCTTCAGAATTCGGGCCTCCACTTTGTCCTTGAGATGCTTGTAGTCCTTGCCGGTCTCCGGGTCACGGCCACAGAGCCATGCTTGGCGCACACAGCGGATGACGCAATGTTAGAGGCCTCGCTGGCCAGGCAGCAAAACGGTGGAGCGAGCTTACGTCATGACGCCATGATGGCCATCGGCACAGCCCTTGTCTGTCAAGGCGGGCGGCACCGGAATCCGTTTTTCCGCAGCCAATCAGGCTAAGCCCGACAGGCAGCTAGTACTAGATCTCGTTCTGCAATTCAAAACCGTCTTGGTGAATCATGTCATGCGGGAAAGACGCCGGCCGCAGCGCGATCGCGGTCATCGATTCGTTAGTGCCGGCATTGTCGGCCGCGTGCTGCGAGGTGGTATCGCCGGCGGTGGTGCTGAGCAGAAGATAGGCGTTGGTGCGGTAGGTGCCGTCGACGGCATGAGTGGTCGGATTGGCGGCAGGCCCGGACGCGGTCGACCATCCGGCGGCGAAGCCACTGATGGACCGCGTTACACCGCCGGTAGCGTTCCGCACTAGGTTGACAATCCCGATGCCGATGCCGTTTGTGGGTATCGCCAACGCCGCAGCGAAGGGCCCGACGGTATTGTTGGGGGTGGTGCCACTGTTGAAGTTCTGGCTGCTGGCGATCGGCGCGCTCTGGTCCACGCCCTGATAGACCGCCGCGTAGACCACGGTGAACTCATGGTCCGTATCCGGCACGGTCACCGCCAGCACCGTGCCGCTGGCCGCGGCGATACCGGCCTCATTCAGCGTGTAGATCCAGCTGTGCGGGCGCGTGTCGCCAGTGCCCTGGTCGGAGATCGTCAGGGTCATCGGCTGCCCGCCCCAGCTCGCCGAGCCCGGAGTCATCGTGCCGGTGGAGGTTCGAGTCGCCGCCACCGCCAACACCAGCATGCGATTGCTGCCGGCCGGCATGGTGTAACCGGCATTGATCGAGCCGCTGGGCGCGGTGGTGGCGTTGTACTCCAGCGACCAGGCCTTCAGATTGCTTACCTGCGCCAGCAGCTGCAGCGGCAGCATGCACAGCAGCACCGCTGCCAGAAGCAATCCACGCCGCCCGAGCGTGTTCCGCGCCTCATCCTTCAATCCATCCAAGCCTGTACTCATACTGTCTCCTTGCAGCGGATTTGCCAGGAATTGAAGGCGTCATTGCACCGAACGGCGCGCCTTTGCCTTGCGCAGGATCATAGTTGAGTTGGCAGAATCGCGGCCCGACAGTGCCACTGGACTGCGGAAACCCCTGCATCCACCAGAGATCTCCGGCGGCCGGTTCAACGATGTTTCGCCCCCTGCGGTATGTCTGAACAGAACCTCGATAGCGCCATGCAGACCTTCCCCAGGTGACGCCAAGGACCGCACTGTCTCTCCTCGCCCGCAACGTCTTGCGTATAGGAAATTCGGGGCCTCGCGGATCAGTGTGGGTGTAATCGCGCATTGTCGGGCAGCGCGGGCAGGAAGCCGTCGATGATCTTGAGTTTGAGGTAGGCCTCGTCGCGGTAGCCGTAGGCGCTTCGTTGGATCACGCGGATTTTGTTGTTCAATCCTTCGACCAGCCCGAGGCTCACCTTGTGGGTGGGCTGGCAGTAGGCGGCGATGCCATCCCAGTGGCGCTCGATCAGAAGAAGGCGCGCGCGCCACGTTCGCTGCGGTAGTTCCACAGCTGTCCGAAAGATTCCTTCAGCAGGTAGGCCGTGTTCAACCGTTTGTTGGCCGCCAGCAGCTTCTTGAGCGCCTCGCGGCCGTCGAGGCTGAGATTCTCCCGGTGGCTGAGCAAGGTGTAGCGCTGGCCCTTGATGAAGCTCCGGTCCTTGCCCTGCAGGCGCTTATACTCATCCCGCCGAACGTGGTCGAGCGCATCCGACAAATGACGCAGGATGTGGAACTTGTCGAAAGCCATGGCCGCGGCGGGGGCGTTCTTGCCCACCTATTGATCCGGCCAGGTGAAGTTTGAACTTCGTTGCGCTCATGCGGCGTACTTCACGCGAGGGTCCCGGAGGTACTTCTTGACCCGCTCCGGAGATTGTTCAAGCGCCTGCATATGCGCTGAGGCAGCCGCCCTCAGCTTCGCTTTGGTGCGCACCGGAACCTTCGAACCCAAGGAGTACTTGAGTTCGGAGTTGAGGCGCTCTTCGGGGTTCAATTCCGGGCTGTAGCTCGGCAGATAGAAGAGCTCGATCTCCTTCGGGCGCTCGGCTACCCACGCTTTGACCGGCTTGCTGTGATGCACGCGCAGGTTGTCCAAAATCAGGAAAACCTTGCGGCCCGAGTCCTTGATCAAGGCGCCCAGAAACTCGATCAGCCGGCCCGAGTTGAACGCCTCGTCGATGATCATCCAACGGGTTTTGCCTTGATTGGTGACCGTCGCGATCATCGAGAGCTTCTGTCGCGTACCTCCGACCGCAAACGCTACCGGCGTCTTGCCCTTGGGCGCGAAGCTGCGTCCGCGCACGTCGGTATTGACCAAAGCTGTCTCATCGCCCCAGTGGATCTCAGCGCCCTCCTTCTTCGCTCGGGCTTCGATCGCCGGGTACTGTTCATCCAACCAAGCCTTCACCGCCTCCGGACGCTGTTCGTAGGCCTTCTTGATCGGCTTCTGCGGGGTGAAACCCCAGCGCTTGAGGTAACTGCCCACCGCTCGTACCGACAAGGAAATGCCGCATTTGTCCTTGATCAGCTCCATCACCGCCCCTCGGTTCCAAAGGGCAAAGTCCATCTTCAGCTGCTCCGGGCGCTTGTCGCAGATCGTCTGCCGGATCAGCTGTTCCTCCGCCGCGCTCAGCCGTCGACCCTCGCCTGGCCGCTTGCCGCGAGCAGCCGGCTTGACCGACGCCGCTCCTTCTGACTCGTAACGATCAATGACGCCGCGAACGGTCGGGTACGACAGTCCGCTCAGCGACACGATCTGCATCACCCCACAGCCCTTTCGGTGCAAGCGAACCACTTGCTTGCGCCGCTCATGCAGCTGCTCCAACGTCTGATAACGGGCGTCTTCTTTGTCCATGAGGCTCTGACATCGACAAGGCCAAAGAAGTTCAAGCTTCTTCGTGCCGGATCAATAGAAGTCCATCCCACCCATGCCGCCGTGGGCCACGCCCACCGGCCAGACGAAGTCCACGCCGAACAGGTAGCGCGCCGGCATGGCGATGAACAGCAGGGTGATCAGCGACAGCCCTTCGATCAGGCTGAGCAGGCGGAAACTCTTGAGCACAACAACTCCGGGATCAGAGCGTAAGACGCGGGCCGCGCAGGCTAAACGCTGCCGGCGCGCCTGCGCAGCGACGGCGTTCGCAGAGGCTGAAGTCGGCGGCTACGGCTCGGCCTGCCGAGCGGATCAGTCATCGTCGGGCCACTGCCGGAACACGACGCAGACGGTGGTCTTGTCCAGCATCGCGAACTCGAGCGCGCCCCAGGGCCGCAGCTGCACCTGCGGCAGGTTCGGATGCAGACGCTCCGGCGCACGCGCGGACAGCTCGGCGTGCACGGCGTGGATGTCATCGGTCTCGATCGCCAGTTCGGGCCGATCCAGCGCCGCGAGCTCGGGGCTCTGCATCAGATAGGCCTTGGCGCCGTCGCGCTCGACCACGGCAAGGGTGTCGTCGCGCCAGCCCAGCTCGAAGCCGAGCACATCGACAAAGAACTCCAGCCCCTCGTCCAGACGGCTGTAGAAGATCTTGGGGATCAGATTCTTGAACACGGGCCCACCTCCCTCCGCTGCTGCGCGATGGCGGACAGGATACGGCGCCCCGCCGTCAAGGCGACGGCGCAGCGCAGAAGAACTGGCTGCCCATGGCCTCGTAGTCGGCAAGACTCTGCATGCCCAGCGCAGCCCTGCGGGCCTCGAGTGTCTCCGGCTCAATGCTGGGGAAGGCGCGCCAGCGCCCGCCTTCGCAGGCGCCCTGCGTGCCATACACCTGCAGCCGGCCCTCCGCCCGTTCGAGGCGATCGACCAGGTAGCCGACATAGCGCGGCAAGGCCTCGCCCTCGGCGACGCGCGCCTCGATCTGCGCCAGGGCGAAGCGCTGGAATTCGCGATCGGTGTCGGCGTGCTGGGCGACTATCCAGGCCGCTTCCGCCGCCTCCGCGCCCACTTCCGACCTGCGCGGCCAGCCGTGCTTCGCGACCAGCGCCTTCAGTTCAGTCACCATCGCTTCGAGCTTCTCGACCCTAGGGCCGTCTGCGCGATTCATCTCGGACTGATCGCGCGCGCCCAGCTCAAGCAGCTGACGTCGTAGCTCACTGGCGGCGCAAAAGAACTGGCTGCCCATAGCCTCGTAGTCGGCAAGGGTCTGCATGCCCAGCTCAGCCCTTCGGGCTTCGAGTGTCTCCGGCTCGATGCTGGGGAAGGCGCGCCAGCGCCCGCCTTCGCAGCCGCCCTGCGTGCCGTACACCTGCAGCCGGCCCTCCGCCCGTTCGAGGCGATCGACCAGGTAGCCGACATGGCTCGGCAAGGCCTCGCCCTCGGCGACGCGCGCCTCGATCTGCGCCAGGGCGAAGCGCTGGAATTCGCGATCGGTGTCGGCATGCTGGGCGACCATCCAGGCCGCTCCCGCCGCCTCCGCGCCCACTTCCGACCTGCGCGGCCAGCCGTGCTTCGCGACCAGCGCCTTCAGTTCAGTCACCATCGCTTCGAGCTTCTCGACCCTCGGCCCCTCCTCGCGATTCATCTCGGACCGATCGCGCGCGCCCAGTTCCAGCAGCTGACCTCGCAGCTCAGCATCGGCCTGCGCAGCGCTGGCACACAGCGCCAGCAGCAGGCCCGCCAGAACGACTTTCAGTTTCGAAACCCTCATTTCTGCCCTCCACTTGCCGACCAAGAATCCACTCATGCGCGTGCTGCCCTGTCCCCGCTGTCCTGCACCGGCACGCCCGCCGAACCCGCGAGGATGCCGCCGTCGATCGAGAACTCGGCGCCGGTGATGTAGCCCGAGGCGTCGGATGCGAGCAGCACGGCGACCGCGGCGACCTCTTCCGGCGTACCGAAGCGGCGCAGGGGCGTGTCCTGCACGAACATCGCCATGTTGGCCTCGCGCTCCGGGCCCTGGCCCAGCATCGGCTCCCACATCGGGGTGAGGATGGCCGCGGGGTGCAGCGAGTTGCAGCGGATCTTGAGCCCCTGCTGGGCGCAGTACAGCGCCACGCTCTTGCTGTGGTTGCGCACCGCCGCCTTGCTCGACGCATAGGCGGCGGCCGCAGGAATGCCCACCAGGCCCGAGCGCGAGGAGAGATTGATGATCGAGCCCTGCCCGCTGGCGCGCATGGCGCGGATCGCGTGCTTGCAGCCGAGGAACACGCCGTCGAGGTTGGTGGCGTGGACATGGCGCCAATCGGCCAAAGTGGCGTGTTCTGGATCATGGGCGACCGCGCCGGTTTCGAAGCCGGTGATGCCCGCGTTGTTGACCAGCACATCGAGTCGGTCGCGGCTGCGCAGCACCTCGGCCAGAACGTGCTGCCACTGAAGCTCATCGCGAACATCGAGCGGCAGGAAGCAGGCGCGGTCGGACAGCGAGCGCGCCACGCTTTCGCCCGCCTGCGGGTCGATATCGGTGACGACCACGAACGCGCCTTCGGCGACGAAGGCGCGCGCGATGGCCTCACCGATCCCGCGACCCGCGCCGGTGACCAGGGCGACTTTGTGCTGAAGCTGCATGTTTTCCTCCGGTATCTCAGAACGCTCGCCTGCGAACTCGCCGGCGGCTGCATGCGGCTCAGGGCCGGTTGTCGCGCTCCAGCCTCAGCTCGCCTTTGCCGCAGGCGCCGACCGGGCGCCAACCGCGCGCTTCGTAGAAGACGCGTGCGCGCGAATCGGCATCGGTCGTCAACCACAGCCGATCGCAGGGCAGCGTGGCGTACCACTCAAGCATGGCTGCGTGCAGTCGCGAGCCTACGCCCTGCCCTTCGGCCTCGGGCCGCACGAACAGGGCCCAGACGTGACCGCTGAACAGACCGATCGCAAAGCCGAGCAGCCGGCCTTCGTGTTCGATCACCCAGCCGCGACCGCCCTCCGTGATCGAGTGCAACAGCTCCTCGTCGGAGATGCGACCGGGCGTCAGAGTGTTCTCGCGGACGGCGTAGCGGATCTCCCACAGCTGTTCGATGTCGTGTGCGTTGGCGGGGCGAAGCTGCATACGGGTCCTTTGCGGAGCCAATCAGGCGAAGCGCGGCACCTCAGCGCCGCACGAACTGCATGGTCCAGTTGGTCTCCCAGCTCACCCCGCCGTCCACCGAGAAAGCCTGCTCCCAGCGCGGATGGCCGCCTGCGTTCACCATCCAGCGGAAACGCACGCGAATCGGCCGATCGCCCAGCACGTCATCGGCGTAGAACTCGCCGATGCCGTCGCGGAAGCCGCCAATGACGGGCACGTCCAGACGATGCGGGGCACGACCGTCGAGCCACCAGATGGCCCACTGCCGCGTCTGCGGATCGAAGGAGCGGAGGGCCGCAGCGCGAACCTCGCCCTCGGGAAAGCCCAGCAGGTTGTCCTCGACATTGCCCAAGCCGCCGAGGATGGCGCGGGTGCTGGCGGTGCCCTCGAACTCGGTCCAGTCGGTGCAGCCGCACAGCCGCTCGTTCAAGCGCCGGTGCGCCACCGTCCAATCGCCGAGGATGAAGTCGAAATCACGGGCGTCGCCGGCGCTGGGAAGATCGGCCATGAAGCTCTCCTGTGGGGTGGCAGCGATGCGTCACGCGGTGCGAGCAGAAACTTGAAAGCAGCGGGCAAGCAAGGCTGCCGGATTCACCTCGGCCCGAAAGCTTGATTCGCTGCACTGACACCCTCGCGCCCTTTACGGCCTCGCCTACGCAGGTTAGCCGGAGCGCGAGACCTCAGTCGCCGAGGCGCTTCCGCAGGTGCCCGATCATCGCAGAGTTGCGACGCAAGCCATAGGCGGGAGCGGCTTCGAGCCGTTCAAGCCAGCGCCACAGGGATGCGGCGTTGGCGGCCAGCGACTTGCGCTGGGTGAGCCAGGCCAGACGGAACGCGCGAAGCTCGCGCTCAAGCCCACAGCGCTCGGCGTAGCAGCGGTCGCAGAGCGTCGGCTGCCATTGCAGACGGCGCTTTTCGACTTCGACGGCGCGCTTCTGATCCGCTGCCGAAAACTCGCAGCGGGATCCGCAGCACCGGCAGGCATAGGCACGCGTTACGAAGCACTGGTACAGATACGCGAGCGGACTCGCCAACGCGTGCTCTGGCCACTGCGAGTAGTCGATCGACACGCCGCTCGCCTTGCCGCCGCGCAGCCGTTCGGGCATTCGCCCACTTTCCATCAGCACATGACGCTCAAGCGCTTCCAAAGAAGCGCCCGGCGCGGCCTGCGCGCGCCTGCGATCAACCGAAGATCGACGCGAGGATCGACGCGAAGACATCGGCGATGATTTCGACAAGCGTGCCCAACCCTTCCAGGATGAGATCGAAGAGCGCTTCGAGCATGTCCAACAAAGAGCCCCCGGCCATCACGCAGGGCACGGCCAAACCGGACACCGAGGCCACGAGCAGTGTGCCCGAGAACAGACTGAACCCAGCCAAGGCCACCACGATCAGCACGCTGATCAGTCCCAGCGCGCAGAAGCCGCCGAGCAGACGGGCAGCAAGAGAGAAGCGCTTCTCCTTGAGTGCAGGCATGTGCGGTCTTCCAAAGGGTGACGAAGCACGAGCTTAGCCGAGGCGGCACCGACGTCGACACCAAGGCCGTGCAACCACGCCACTACCTAGCGCCGCAGCCGCGCGAGGCCCAGCGTCAGCCAGGCGAGAATCAAGGTGCTGCCGCCGATGGGTGCCAGTCGCGTGGGCCAGCCAAACAGCGCTGCGCCGATCAGGCTGCCGCAGAACAGCAGCATGCCCGCGGCGATCGCGCTGAGCGCCGCCTGCTCAAAGCGACGCTCAGCGCGGGGGCTCAGCACCAGCAGGGCCAGCCCGTGCAGGAACAGATACAGCGCGGAGGTCTGCAGCCAGCTCTGGGCTTGGCCGCTGGCGGCGTGACTGGCGTAGGCGCCCAGGCCAACGGCCGTTGCGCAGGCGACACCGCCGAGGGCGCCCAGCAGGCGGTTCAGGAGTCCTGCGGGCGCCCTCTCCATCTCAGCCCTTCGGCTTCAGATAGGCGTCCATGCCGCGACGCAGGTTGTCCGCCTTGAAGCTTGGGATCTTGAACACCCAGCCTTCGGTGGCGCGCTGCAATCTGGCGACTTCGTCCTGCACGGCTTTCAGGCGCTCGGCGCGATCCGCCTCGGGGTCACTGACGGCCTTCGGTGGTTCAGGCAGTTCGGCGGCACTGGCGGTCGCAGCGGCTTCGGCAGGGGCGCTGTCGCTCTCGCCCTCGGTCTTGGCATCCGCGTCCTTCGCGGCGTCCGCTGTCGCGGCCTCCTGCGCAGCCTTGAGCGCCTGCTCATGCGCCATCGCCTCGCGCGCCTGCTCGCCCTGGATGCGTTCGGCCGCCGCCTGCTCGTCCAGACTTACGTCGAAGCTCGCCCAGGTTTCAGCGCCCTGCGTGTAGGCCTTGACCGCAACCAACACACCCTCGCGGGTGCGGAAGCTGGCCGTGGTCGCCTGCGCGTCCTCCGCCGGCGCGTAGCCCTCGGCACGACGCACGTCATCGATGCGCAGGCCGGCAAGGAAACCGGCCGTGGCATCGCTGACGAAGGCGCTGGCGGGCTCGCGGCCGCTGGGCAGGTTGGCGACGCGGAAGTCGCCTTCGCCGCCGCTGTTGGCTTCGATCCGCACGGGGCCGCCTTCCGGTGGCTGCACCTCGACGCCGGTGATGCGATTGGCGGCGATGTCCATCAGGTCGCGCTGCAGCCAGTCGCTGGCGGTCTTTTCCGCCGCGAGGTTGCGGTCGACCAGCCAGCTCTGCGCCTCGCCCTGCAGGCGCACGAAGGTGCCGGCACCGCGGCTGTTGTTCTGGCCCAGGATCACCGCCAACTCCTGAGGGTCGGCGCCGGCGACGCGCAGCAGCACATTGCTGGCGCCTTCGGCGTCGACGTCCTGCACGCCGAGCACGGGATACGAGGCCTCGACAGCGGTCTTGGCCTCCATGCGCTGGGCCTGGGCAAGGTTCAGCAGCAGCTCGCGCAGCTTGCCCACATCGGCGGCATAGCCCTGCTTCTCTTCCACGCCCCAGCCGGCGCCACCGCGCTTCAGGGTGATGGTCTCTCCCCCCGCCGCCTGCACGACCACCTGATTGACCTCGTTCAAGCCGGCCTCCAGGCCCGGTGCCAGCGGCCCGGCCACCGGCGCTTCCTCGGCCGGTTTGCGCGACTCCGAGAGGTAGACGGCGAGGCCCATCAGAACCACGGCGACCACGCCCAGACCGAGTAGCTGCTTCTGCTTCATACCTTGCCCTCCTGACGGCGGCGACGCGCGCGGCTGAACGCGAAGGCCACCGCCACCACGGTCAGCAGCAGGGGCACGCCGGCGATGTTGATGACCTTGAGCTGGGTGCCGAGACGCGAGATGTCCTGGTCGAGGTCGCGTCGCACCTGGCGCAGCTCCTTGCGGATGCGCAGCTTCTCGTCCTGGAAGCGCTTGATCGTCGCCTGCTGCTCGGCCGACAGCAATTGGCCGCCATCGTTGGCGGTGCGCTGCGACTGCAGCTCGGTGAGCTGGCGCTCGGTCTCGGTCAGCTGCGTCTGCAGCTCCTGCTCCTTGGCGCGGAAGCGGTCGTCGGCCTGGCGCTTCAGGGCTTCGACGCGGGTGAATGGACGCGCCGAGGTGGTGCGTGCGCGCACACCGATCAGATCGCTGCTGCCGACCAGGTTGTCGACCGCATTGACGACGAGATCGCCGTTCTTGGCGAAAGCGTTCATCACTCGCTGCCCGAAGAACTGCTGCGTCTGCACCCACAGGCGATCGGTCAAGAGATCGGTGTCGGCAAACAGCAGGATGCTGGCCTGCTCGGTCTCGGCGCGATGGCCCTCGCCGCTGCGCTCCGGGAAGGCGGTCTTGAGCGGCCCGGTGAGGCGGCCGGCAATGACGAAGGCTTCCGTCGCGTTCGGCGTGAAGCCGTTGAACAGCTCACGCGGCTCAGGCAGGAAGCGCACCCGCTCGACGCCTGCGGTCGAGGACGAGAGTGAACTCTGGATCAAAGGCTCCAGCTTGAGCGTGCTGTCATCGCGCAGCACGAAGTGGCCGGCGGTCGAGAGGTTCACCGCGTCAAGCTGGGCGGTGACGATGTCCTGCTGGTTCATCTGCTCACGGCCCACGCCCAGCACAGCCAGATGGCGCTGCGGCGGCTGGTCGGGGCGGGTCTGCAGCTCCAGCGCGGTCTCGGCGTCGAGCACGACCTTCTGCGGGTCGTAGCTGATGCCCCAGGCCTGGAACAACTTGGGCAGGTCGGAGGCCTTCTCCGCCATCATGTTCGACATCGGGTCAGCCGCCTCACCCGAGACTTCCGCCTCGGCATGCGGATCGACGAAGGCCAGCAGACGGCCGCCGCGCAGGACGAACTGGTCGATGGCGTAGAGCGTGTCGTCGGACAGGTTCTTCGGGTGCACCAGCAGCAGCAGCTCGATGTCCTCGGGGATGCTCGCGACTGTGGACTCGAGCGTGCGCAGCTCGAACAGCCCGCCCAGCTCGTCGTTGATCACCCAGCCCGGCGTCATGCCGCCGCGCGCGGGGTCGAAGCCGCCGCCGAGGTTCAGGCCGCTGAGCACGCCAACCTTGGGCTTGGCAGGGCCGGACAGGCCGCTGATCAGCTTGGCGACGTCGTACTCGAGGAAGGTTTCCTTGTCGGGCTGGAAGAACGGAATCGCCATCTGGCCGTCCAGGGCATTGCTGCCGACGAGGCCGAAGAACAGGGTGTCGGCACCGCCGCCCAGCGGCACGGCCTGCAGGCCGGCGGCGGTGGCGCGGTCCTCGTCCTCGCTGAAGGGCTGCGGGTCGATCACTTCCAGGCGGAGCTTGCCGGGGGCGACGGCGACCATCTCTTCCAGCAGCTCGCGCACGCGCTCCGCGTAGGTGCGCAGGGCCGGGTAGTTCGCCGCTGCGCGGTCGGAGAAGTAGAACTGCAGGTTCACCGGCTCCTCGATCTTGCCGATCAGAGCGCGGGTGCCGTCCGACAGGGTGTAGAGGCGATCCTGGGTGAGATCCACACGGGCGCCGCGGAACAGCACGCCGGTGAGCATCACGAGAGCGATGAAGAGCACGGCCAGCACCACAAGCGTGGAGCCGGTCAGTGCGCGTCGATTGAGCACAGACATGGGGTGGACTCCTTCGTGGGTTCAGTCGGCTTTCTTGAGGTCGATGACCACAGCGCTGGCCAGCAGCCAGAACACGATCGTCAACACGAAGAACAGAAGGTCGCGCAGGTCGATGACGCCGCGCGAGATCGCGTTGAAGTGGGTCAGGAAGCTCAGGCCGGCGACCGCATCCACCAGCACCGCCGGCAGCAGGGCGCGGAAGAAGTCGAGCACCAGCGGAAAGCCCGCGAGCAGCAGCAGGAAGCAGACCACCACGGTGAGGATGAAGGCGATCACCTGGTTGCGCGTGGCCGCCGACAGGCAGGCGCCGATGGCGAGAAAGCCGCCGGCCATGAGCAGGCTGCCGACGTAGCTGGCAAAGATCACGCCATTGTCGGGGTCACCGAGATAGTTCACGGTGATCCACATCGGGAAGGTCAGGAACAGCGCGATGCCGACGAAGGCCCAGGCCGCGAGGAACTTGCCCAGCACCGCCTGCCACATGGTCACCGGCAGGGTCAGCAGCAGCTCGATGCTGCCGCTCTTGCGCTCCTCGCTCCACAGCCGCATCGACACCGCCGGCACCAGGAACAGGTACAGCCAGGGGTGGAAGGCGAAGAAGGGCTGCAGATCGGCCTGGCCGCGCTCGTACAGGCCGCCCAGGTAGAACGTCAGCGCCCCGGCCAGCGCCAGGAAGATCACGATGAAGACGTAGGCCACTGGCGTGGCGAAATAGCCCGCCAGCTCGCGGCGGGCGATGGCGAAGGTCGGGTTGCTCATGCGCGGCCCTCCTTCGGCTGCGAGGTCTGGGTGGTGATCTGGCGGAAGACTTCGTCGAGCCGCCCGCGCTCCAGCGCCATCTCGCTGACGCTGACGTTCTGCGCGCGCAGGAAGTCGTTGATGCGATCGAGGATGCGCTCGCCGCGGCGCGGGAAGGCCGTGATGCGGCCGTCCTGCGGGTCGATTTCGACCGCAGCCACGCCCTCGATGCGGGCCAGGCCATCCTTCAGCGCCACCGGGTTGGCCGCGGTTAGCGACACCGCCTGGTGGTAGCGCGAGCGGGCTTCGAGCTCGTCGGGGGTCGCGTCGGCGAGCACCCGGCCGCGGGCGATCACGATGGCGCGCGAGCAGACCGCGTGCACCTCTTCGAGGATATGGGTCGAGATGATGATGGTGCGGTCGCGGGCCATCGACTGGATCAGGCTGCGCACCTCGTGCTTCTGGTTCGGATCGAGGCCGTCGGTGGGCTCGTCGAGGATCAGCGCCTTGGGATCATGCAGGATGGCCTGGGCCAGGCCGACGCGCCGCTTGAAGCCCTTGGATAGGGTGTCGATCGGCTGGTTGAGTACCTTGCCGAGCTGAAGCCGTCCGATCACCTCATCAATGCGCCGACGGGTGTCCGCAGCCGACATGCCGCGCACCTCGGCGACAAACTTCAGGAAGCCCAGCGGGCTCATCTCGCCATAGCTCGGTGCGCCCTCGGGCAGATAGCCCAGAGCCCGCTTCGCAGCGACCGCATCGTCGGCCACATCGTGGCCACATACCGTAGCGCTGCCGGAGGTCGGGGCCAGGAAGCCCGCGATCATCTTCATCGTTGTCGACTTGCCGGCCCCATTTGGGCCGAGGAAGCCCAGCACCTGACCGGGCTCGACGCGGAAACTCACGCCGTCGACCGCGGTGAAGTCACCGTAGCGCTTGCACAACTCTCGCGTTTCGATCATTGGATGTCGTCCTGTTCTTGTCGTGTGGGGCGAATCCGCCTTCCGCGCGAAGGGCAGTCCTTATGTACCTTCGCGCGGCCCCGCGAATACAGCGGCGGCAGAAAAAAGTTCCCGACAACCTGCGGCCTAGGGCGCAAACGAAGACGGGCGCGGAGTTGACTCCGCGCCCGTCGATTCGCCGGGGCCGATCGCCTCGGCCACCCGATTGCTGTCAGCGGATCGGCCAGTACACCTTGAAGGTCGAGTCCTCGGCCGCGGTCTCGGTGATTTCGGTCAGGTACTCCTCGTAACCGCGATCCTGCGTGACCAGGCCGTGGGTGGCCGCGTAGGCGCGCAGCATGTCGCGGATCAGCGGCAGCGACGCGGGATGGCCGGCGTAGTCCGTCATCACCACGCGACCGCCGTAGGTCACGCCAGAGACGATGCCCTCGGGGAGGTTCAGACCCTCAAGCGGCGCAACTGCCACCGCGGGTGTCGCGCCGGCGGGGGCTGCCGAATCGACGACGGGCGCTTCAGCCGGAGCTTCAGCCGCAGCGGTGGCCTCGGCAGCAGCCGCCGGATCGGGCTTGCGCACCGGAATCGCGACTTCGAAGCTGTACTTCTTGTCGGCGAACTCCACAGTGATCAGGCGTGCCGGGCCAGCGGCCTCGAGACCATTGCTGGCGATGGCCGCACGGATCTTGCGGATCGACGCATCGAGCTCTTCCTCGACGGCGGTGATATTGCGATCCGCGCTGGTTGCAAGGATGAGGGCGGTCTGCGAAGCGACCTCGCTCTCCTGCACGCTCACCATCGGGTTGTCGTAGTTGAAATTGGGAACCGTGGCCAGCAGACCGGTCAGGTTGGTGAGGCCAAGGCGCATGTCATCGCCGACGGTACGGTCGATGTACAGACCCGCGTAACGGCCGAACAGGTTCCAGCCATAGTCGACGTCGTACTCCCAGTTGATATCCACGGTCTTGCCGCGATCGTCCAGGGTGAAGACATAGGTTTTGTTGGTGCCGTACGCCGGGCTCTCTGCGGCCCACTCGATGCGCTCGTCCTGGACCGACTCGGTGACCGTGAGCGAACCGCTGCCGATCTTGGGATTCTCGCTCTCGTAGCGCAGAACAGCGCCGACACCGCGCGGTTCGCCTTCCATCGTGTAGCGGATCGACGGGTCGTGCATGCGCTTCGGGTGCCACTCATCGAAGCGCTGGAACCCGTTCAGCAGGTCGTACACCAGACGCACGGGACGGTTGGTCTCGACGCTGTGGCGGACGTAGCGATGGCTGGGCAGAAACACACCAACCAGCACGAACAGCACTGCGACCAGCAGCAGGGCGATCACGAATTCGATCAGACGGGTCATTCAGGGTCTCCGGGAATGGACCTGCATCGTGGCGCCGGCGTACCGGACTCCCTCCACACGGATGCAAGGCCGCGAAGAATAGCCCGAACCGAGGGCGCGCGGCCAGCCACGGTTCAGGCTGCCACAAGACTTCGCAATGCGGAAGCGGCGGGCACTACGAGACCTTTTGAGAAGCGCCAGTCGACGCATCGGGCTCACCGCTTCGCCCCTCAGTCATCGCCCTTTCCGACGGGCCGCTGGCGGTCGCTGCACCACTCGCTCCACGAGCCGGCGTAAACGTTCGCGCCGGAGAGGCCTGCGTGCTCCATGGCAAGCAGGTTGTGGCACGCCGTGACTCCCGAGCCGCACATCAGCACCGCATCGGCGGGGGCGCGCCCGACAAGGATTCGCTCGAACTCCGCATGCAGCTCGACCGCAGGCTTGAACAGGCCGTCGCTGGTGAGGTTCTCGATGTAGGGCCGGTTGCGGGCCCCGGGGATATGCCCCGCGACGGGATCCAAGGGCTCGACATCGCCGCGGAATCGTTCTCTGGCGCGAGCATCGATCAGCACCGTACCGGCGTTGGCCAACCGTGCCGCCAGAACGGCAGTGCTGATGACCTGACGCACGTCGAAGCGCGCACGATACTCGCCGGCGCGAGTGCGCGGGCTGCCCGACTCCATGTGGCCGCCGATCCGCATCCAGGCATCGAGCCCACCATCAAGCACGGCCACGCGGCGATGGCCCAGAAGCCGCAGCAGCCACCAGAGCCGGGCGGCCATCGCGCCATCGCGGCTGTCGTACGCCACCACCTGATGCTGCGATGTAATGCCCCAGCGTGCCAATGCTGCGCAGAAGCGATCCGCCTCGGGCAGCGGGTGCCGGCCACGCCCCTGCTTGGACATGTCGGAAAGATCACGTTCCAGATGCGCGTACACCGCTCCGGCGATATGGCCGAGCGCGAACGCGCGCTCGCCCGCCGTAGGCTCGCGCAGATCAAAGCGACAATCGACGACGGCCAAGTGCGGAACGTCGAAGTGGGCCTGGAGCTCTTCGGCACTGACGAGGGTTTTCCAGTCCATGGTGCGGCCGCCCCTGCGCGGCGTCATCGTTGCCCGGCTGGGAACCATACCCCGCGAGGACCCTATCGGTCAGCTGCAGCCTGCTGTTCCGTGGGGCGATTCGGGACGATGGATGGCGAGGGCTGTTGACTCGCGCAGGGATGCCTGCCGCAGCTCGACGCGGGCTGACTCAGCGCGCCAGAAGCCGGTCGCGAAGATTGATCAGCATGGCCGCGGTCGCCCCCCAGATGCGCTGGCCGGCATAGTCGAAGCGCCAGGTTTGGCGCGCACGCCCGGCCAGTTCCGCACGTTCAATCCGCAGGTTCGCCGGGTCCATGAGAAAGGTCAGAGGCACTTCGAAGACCTCGGCCACTTCGCCCGGCTCCGGTCGGGATTGATGCAGGGGAGACACCCGTGCCACCACCGGCAGAACCAGAAAGCCCGTGAAGGTGGGCATGGGATCGATGTAACCCAGCGGCTGGACGTGCGCCGGATCGAGCGCGATCTCTTCGTGAGCCTCCCGGATCGCCGTCTCGAGCAAGTCGGGATCGCGCGCATCCTGGCGCCCACCGGGGAACGCCACCTGACCCGGGTGATGGGCCAGCGCCTCGGTGCGACGGGTCAGGATCACCCGGCTGCCATCGCCCCGGTCCACGAGGCCAAGCAGCACGGCAGCGGGACGCAGACGCTCCAGCGGCGGGATGAGTTCACGCAGATCCTCGGGGATGCGGGGCGGCGCTGTGGGCGGTGCCGAGAGCCCGTGCAGGGCGCGCGCGATACGCGCATCCAGACGGTCCGCAGGCGCGGCCCACTCAAGCACGGCCACTGCGTTCCGCGCGCTCCGGCAGGGCGATATCCATGAGGTACTGGCGCTGCGCCGGGCTGAAGGAGAGCCAGCCGGCAATCTCGGCCGTGGTGCGATGGCAGCCCGCGCACAGACCATCGGGGCCGAGTTCGCAGACGCCGATGCAGGGGCTCAGGACAGGCGGAAGATTGGAACTCACGTGGGGCTCGATCTACGCAGAATCGGCGCAGGATGACGCCGGAAAAGACGAAGGAGCGCGGGTGTCCCCGGCGCTCCCCCGTTCGATCACCGAAATCGCCGCGGCTTCGGCGCAAAGGCCCGCCGCGTAGCGATCACTTACTTGATGCTCACCAGCTTGACGTCGAACACGACCGCCTGGCCAGGACCGACCGGCGAGCGCGGGTTGTCGCCATAGCCCTGATCCGGCGGCAGGAACACCTCCCAGCGCGAACCGGCCTTCATCATCGGCAGCACTTCACGCAGGCCGGGCAGCGGGGCTTCCGAGACCTTCATGGTCACCGGCTCGTTGCCGGTGTAGGTGCTGGCGAACTCCTGGCCGGTGGACAGCGAACCGCGGAAGTGGATCTGCACTTCGCTGGCGGCCGTCGGTTGCGGGCCGTTGCCCTGTTCGATCACGCGGTACTGGATGCCCGAGGCCATGTTCTGGATGCCCTGCTTGCCGCGGTTCTGGCTCAGGAACTGCTCGCTCTTGGCCTTGTTCTCGGCCGCCACGCGCTCGAACTCAGCGCGAGCCTGCTCCAGCATCTGGCTCTGCATCTTCTCAACGGCTGCCCGCATTTCCTCCGGCGGCACGCTCGGATCACGCTTGGCGAAACCTTCCTGAACACCGTTGACGACGGTTGCAACGTCGAGATCGACGCCGCGCTCGGCCATCTCGCGCCCGAGCTGGTAACCAATGGCGTAGCTCAGCTTGCCCTTCTCCGAGGAGGTGTCCTGTGCCTGCACAGCACCCATGCCAAACACAGCCACGGACACGACCAACCAGCGCAACTTCATGCAGAACCTCCTGGGTGAACCGCTGGCCCCTTGGCCGCGGTGGAAAGCGCACAAGCATACCCGGGTGTGACGGGGTCTGCCATTCGGGACGCGGCTGGGAGTTCCATGTTCAATCCTCATCGCCCCAGCGCGGCGCCTTCGACTGCATCCTGACCGGCGAAGTTCGCGCAGGCAGCGCGGCGAGCACCGCCAGACCATCGCGCGTGGCGGCGACATCGTGGACACGCAGGATCGCCGCCCCGCGCTGCGCGGCCAGCACCGCAGCCACCACCGAGCCCACCGCACGCTCCTCCAGCGGACGCCCCGTGATCGCACCGATCATCGACTTGCGCGACACACCGACCAGCAACGGCGGCAGACCCGAGCCCAGCGCCGACAGCGCCGACATCAGCTCGACGTTGTGCTGCAGGGTCTTGCCGAAGCCGAAACCGGGATCGACCAGCAATCGCGCGCGCGGGATGCCGGCGAGCTCGCAGGCAAACACCCGATCGGCGAGGAAGCGCTGCACCTCGGCCATCACGTCGGTGTACTGGGGATCGGCCTGCATACTGCCGGGCTCGCCCTGCATGTGCATCAGGCAGACCGGCACGCCGAGCTCGGCCGCCATGGCGAGCGCACCGTCACGGCGCAGGGCCCAGACGTCGTTGATAAGACCTGCGCCTGCACCCACCGCGGCACGCATGACCTCCGGCTTCGAGGTATCGATCGAGATCGGCACGGAACTCTCAGCGGCCAAGCGTTCGATGAGGGGCAGGACGCGGTCGATCTCCTCCTGCACGCCGACCGGTGCGGCGCCGGGGCGGGTGGACTCGCCGCCGACGTCGATGATGTCAGCGCCCTCCTCCACCATGCGCAGCGCGGCACGCAGTGCGCCGTCCAGATCGCCCAGGCGACCACCGTCGGAGAAGGAGTCGGGGGTGAGGTTGAGCACACCCATGATGCGCGGGCGATCCATCAGCAGGGTTCGGCCACCGCAGTCAAGCCGGGGAATCAAGTCAAGGCTTTCGAACATGGACGGATCCTCGGAAACCGGAAACGCGAACGCCCGCGCGGACGCGGGCGTTCGTCAGGTGAGCGGCGGCAACTCAGGTTTGCGCGGCAGGCCCGCCGAGGGTGCCGGCGGCCGGACCTGAACTGTCGCGCGGCGGGGTGCTGGACGTATCGGTCTTCGACCAGTCGCTTGGCGGCGGCGGCTGGCGGCCTTCCATGATGGCGTCGATCTGCTTGGCGTCGATGGTCTCGTAGGTCAGCAGGGCATCCGCCATCACGTGCAGCTTGTCGATGTTCTCGGTGAGGATCTGCCGCGTGCGGTCGTAGGCGCGATCCAGAATGCCGCGGACCACTTCATCGATCTTGCGCGCGGTGTCGTCGGACACGTTCTTGTGCTGGGTCACGGAGCGTCCCAGGAAGACCTCGTCCTCCTGCTCTCCATAGGCCACTGGGCCAAGCTCGTCCGACAGCCCCCACTTGGTCACCATGTTGCGGGCCATCTTGGTGGCGCGTTCGATGTCGTTGGACGCACCGGTGGTGACCTTGTCGGCGCCGAAAATCAGCTCCTCGGCCACGCGACCACCGTACAGCGAGCACAGCTGGCTCTCGATCGCCACGCGGTTGTAGCTGTAGCGGTCCTGCTCGGGCAGATACATGGTCACGCCCAGAGCGCGTCCACGCGGGATGATCGTGACCTTGTAGACCGGATCGTGCTCGGGCACGACGCGGCCCACGATTGCGTGCCCGGCCTCATGGTAGGCGGTGAGCTTCTTTTCGGCCTCGCTCATCGCCATCGAGCGGCGCTCTGCACCCATCAGGATCTTGTCGCGAGCCTTGTCGAAGTGGGTCATGCGAACTTCGCGGGCGTTCTCGCGCGCGGCGAACAGCGCCGCCTCGTTGACGAGGTTGGCGAGGTCGGCGCCGGAGAAGCCCGGCGTGCCGCGGGCGACCACGGACGGATCGACGTCCGCCGCGGCCGGCACCTTGCGCATGTGCACCTTGAGGATCTGCTCGCGGCCGCGCACATCGGGCAGCGGCACCACCACCTGGCGGTCGAAGCGCCCCGGCCGCAGCAGCGCGGGGTCAAGCACATCGGGGCGGTTGGTGGCGGCGATGACGATGATGCCCTCGCTGCCCTCGAAGCCGTCCATCTCGACCAGAAGCTGGTTCAGCGTCTGCTCGCGCTCGTCATGACCGCCGCCGAGACCCGCACCGCGGTGGCGGCCGACCGCGTCGATCTCGTCAATGAAGATGATGCAGGGCGCGTGCTTCTTGGCCTGCTCGAACATGTCGCGCACGCGGGACGCGCCCACGCCGACGAACATCTCGACGAAGTCCGAGCCTGAAATCGAGAAGAACGGCACCTTGGCCTCGCCGGCAATGGCCTTGGCCAGCAGGGTCTTTCCGGTGCCTGGCGAGCCCACCATCAGCACGCCGCGCGGGATGTGGCCGCCGAGCTTCTGGAACTTGCCGGGATCACGCAGGAACTCGACCAGCTCGGACACTTCTTCCTTGGCTTCGTCACAGCCGGCCACGTCGGCAAAGGTGATCTTGACCTGGTCCTCGCCCTGCAGCTTGGCGCGCGAGCGACCGAAGCTCATCGCGCCGCGGCCGCCGGAACCGGCCTGCAGCTGGCGCATGAAGAAGATGAAGATGCCGATGAAGATGATGTACGGCAGGATCGAGAGCAGCACGGTCCCCAAACCCGGTCCCGAGGGCGGCGTGCCGCGGGTTTCAACGCCGTACTTGATCATGTCGGAGACGAAGTAGGCATCGCCCGGATCGAAGGTGGTGAAGCGCGAGCCATCTTTGCGCTCGACGTGGATGGTGACCCGATCCTCGCCGCGAACCGCTTTTGCGATCTCGCCATTTTCGACCTGCTCGATGAAACGGTCGTAGCTGACCGCTTCGTTGCCGCCGGCGCGCGGAGTAAAGCTCTGGAACACCGCCATCAGCACGACGGCGATGACCACCCAGAGCAGCAGATTCTTGGCAAGGTCGTTCATTCTTTGGCCTCTTTGGCGCCGCTCCGTTTGCCGGTGGCGAGCGCATAAACCTCGGGGGAGCGGTTGCGCGACGCCTTCGGCTTGCGGATCTGCACCTTCGCGTAGCGCAGGCGCAGATCCTTCAAGAACGCGTCGGAGCCCTGCCCCTGGAACACTTTGATCAGCAAGGTACCACCGGTGCGCAGGTGCCGGTCGGCGAACTCCAGAGCAAGTTCGCAGAGGTGCAGGCTGCGCGGCTGGTCGACCGCGGCAACCCCGCTCATATTGGGCGCCATGTCGGAAAGCACAAGGTCCGCCAACTGGCCGCCCAGCGCGGCTTCGAGCCGGGACAGTGGCTCCGCCTCTCTGAAATCGCCGTGAATGAACTCGACGCCAGCCAGCGAAGGCATGTCGAGGATGTCCAGGGCAATCACCCGGCCGCGGTCGCCGAGTTCGCGGCGCACCAGCTGCGACCAACCGCCGGGTGCCGCGCCCAGATCCACCACCACCATGCCGGGCTTGAGCAGTTGGTCACGCTCGAGCAGTTCCTCGAGCTTGTAGACCGCGCGCGAGCGCATGCCCTCGCTCTGGGCGCGCTTGACGTACGGATCGGCAAAGTGTTCGGCCAGCCAGCGCCGGCTGCTCTTGCTGCGATTCATCGAGGCCGGGCCCGATCGTCGGGCGGTTCGCTGTAAAGGCCGCATGATACCCTGAGCGGCCTTTTCCCGATGCCCAGCCATGTTCCAGCAGCTCAGCAATTCCCAGCAGCGCTACTTGCGCGGTCTTTCCCACGGCTTGAAGCCGGTGATCATGATCGGTGGCAAGGGCCTGACGGAGGCCGTTCTGGCCGAGCTGGAACTGGCGCTTGAGCACCACGAACTGGTGAAGGTCAAGATCGCCGCCGAAGACCGGGAAGCCCGCGACGAGATCGTCGCCGAGCTGGTGCTGCGATCGAAGACGAACCTCGTCCAGCGCATCGGGAATATCGCGACTCTGTTCCGCCGCTCCAAGGAGCGCCCGCAGATCAGCCTGCCGCGCTGACGGCGGCCCAACCACAGACCGCGTCTGCACGAGCGTCGTGTTGTGATGTTGGGCCCGATATCCATCGACGCACCGCGAGCGCCGCATGCCTCTCGCTGAAGACCGCCAGGAAGGCCTCTACACCATCCGCTGGGTGTCCGCCGACACCATTCGTATCGATGACGCTGAGTTCCGGGGCAGCCTGCTAGTGATGCCTGACCAGGTGCACCGCGACCTCGACGTGCACTCGCCGGACGCTATCGATGACGCCCTCGTCCAGCGCATCCTCGACTTCGCGCCACAAGTGCTGATCCTTGGCACCGGTGATCGCCAGGTGTTCCCACCACCGCGTCTGATGGCAACCTTCCTGAGCCGCGGAGTCGGCATCGAGGCCATGGACAATGCGGCCGCTGCGCGCACCTACAATCTCCTGGCGCTTGAGGGACGCCGCGTGGCCGGTCTATTCCTCATGCCCGGAAGCTGACTAAGGCTCAGCCGCCTGCCTGCTCCAGCCGAGCCCGCAGCGCAGGAATCTCGATGTGGTTCGGCTCCAGTTCCGCGGCGCGCTCCAAGGCTTGGCGCGCCGATGCAAGCTCACCGCGGCCGAGGCGCTCGTTCGCGAGCCCCAGGTAGGCGATCGCCAGACGCTGTCGCATCAGGGGCAGCTCGGCAGAGGTTGGAGCCACCACCTGCAGACCTTCGAGGTAACGCAGCGCATCGTTTAGCCGACTCGCAGCGAGCGCCGCATCGAAACGCTGCCTCGCCTGCGCGGGAAGGCCCTGCAGCAGGCTGCGGGCACGCGGGTCCGACGGCGACAGCGCCAGCGCCCCGCGCAGGCTGTCATATGCGCTTTCGCCGGGCGGCTGCAGTAGCCGCCCTTGCTCGATCGCAAGCTCGGCCTCGGCGATGAGCGCGTCCACACGCGAGGGATCCGCTCCGCGACCTTCCGCGACCCTTGCATAGCTCTGCCGAGCTTCTTCCATGCGCTCACGCGCTCGCTGGAGCCCCGCGGGAGGCGAATCCAGCAGCGCGGCGGCATCCAGCGCCGACTCGGCGGCCTCGAAGTCGAAATCCGCGCTCGCAGCCTCGGCCCGGCGCAGCAGATCGCGCCCAAGACGCCGCAGGCCCTCGCTGGCTTCGTCGAGGGAAGGATCAAGCGCCAAGGCTTCGCGATAAGCGTCCTGTGCGCTGCGCCCGACCGGCGTAGTCAACTGGCCGCGTGCCGTCCGCTCGCGCGCCTGCTGCAGCAGCACGGCGATGCGCTCGGCTCGACCCTTGCGAGCCTCGGCGAGTGCTGCCCTCAGCTCGGGCAGCTCGAGATGGCCGGGGTCCGCCTGCGAGACGATCGCGAGTCGCTGCTCCGCCGCATCGAAGGCTGCGGCTTCGATATCACCGCGCGCCGCGGCAATCAGCGGCGCCAGCGCCGCGCGGAGGCCGGCGCGCGCCACTGGATTGTCCGGCGCCAAGGCCAGCGCCTGCTGGTAAAGCGCAATCGCGCCGATGCCGGGCTCCTCGATGCGCCCGGCAGCCAAGGCCGCCGCGGCCGCTTCGATGCGCCGCGCGAGTTCCTCGTCGCCGGCGGCCTGGCCTTGGAGGTCTTCGATCTGTTGACCGAGCGCGGCGATCTCCTCGCCGCCTGCGCCGAGGGTGCGGGCCAGTCCCAGCTCCCGCTGGGCTGCTGCGAAGTCTTTGCTTTCCAAGAATCCGCGCGCGGCATCGAGATGGGCGCGACCGACGCCGCGCAGGCCCTCCCGGGCGGCCTCATGATCAGGCTCGGCGGCGAGAATGGCGTTGTAGAGGCTGCGGGCCCCCGGCCCTTCGGCATCGTCCTGCAGGCGGCCGGCAGCCAGCGCCGCCTCGGCCCGAGCCAGCTGCTCGCCCCGATCCGAGCCGCTCCAAAGCTCACGCAGCCGGGTTTCGAAAGCCAAGGCCAGCACCAGCAGCGCAATCGGCAGCAGCAGCCATAGCCAAGGCCTCGGCGCACGCGGCTTGGACGCTGCAACCTCACGTCGACGCGGCTGCCCGCCGGTGACGATGCCTTCCATGCGCCCCAGTGAAGGGCCGTCCGAGGGCTTTGGTGACTTCGAGGCGCGGGATTCCGGCGGAGTGACGACGGTGGGCGATGTGTCGGCCACGGGGGCTGGCGCACGCCGGCCGCGCGGGCTCGACGGCTCGGGCAGTTCTGGGCGCAAATGGGCGATGGCATCCAGCGCCACGATCAGCTCCGCACCGGTCTGGAAGCGCTGGGCAGGGTCCTTGGACAGAAGGCGATCCAGGAGAGGCTGCAGTTCGGACAGCGACGCCGGCAGCCGGGGCACCGGCGCCGTGATGTGCATGATGCCGACCGCGACAGAATCATCGGCCTGATAGGGCACTTCCCCCAGCAGCAGCTGGTAGAACACCACGCCCAGGCTGTACAGGTCAGCGCGGCCGTCCAGCGGCTGCCCGCGGGCCTGTTCGGGGCTCATGTAGTGCGGCGTGCCGATGATCGCGCCGGTGCGCGTCATGCGCATCGAATCACCGGCGCGGGCGATGCCGAAATCGGTCAGCACCGCACTGCCGTCCTCGCGCAGCAGGATGTTGTCGGGCTTGATGTCCCGATGCACCACGCCGCGCTTGTGTGCGTAGTCGAGCGCGCTGGCAATCTCACGCACCACCCGCAGGGCAAAGGCGAAGTCGCGCCGCGGCCCGCGACGGGCCATCACCGGCCCACCGGGCAGGTGCTCCATCGCCATGTAGTGGTGCTCACCGTGCTGCGCCACGTCGTAGACGTGAACAACGTTCGGATGCCGCAGGCTGGCGGCGATGCGCGCCTCGCGCAGGAAGCGCTCGCCGAACTCCTCGTCGCCCAGCAAGGTGCCGGACATGATCTTCAGAGCCACCTCGCGCTGCACCGATTCCTGCAGAGCCAGATACACCGTCGACATGCCGCCGCGCCCGATGGGGCGGTCGATGCGGTAGCCGGGAATCTCGATCACAAAGGGCAGGCCGGGGCGCGAAGGCAAACGGCGGACAGCATAGCAACTCCCCTGCCCCGTTCGGCCGCGGGAAAGCGGCTTGCAGCCCACCGGACTTTGCACCACCCTACGCCGCCGCGCCCGCCGGCGGCCCCAAGCTTCCCGTGACCGACTCCCCCGACGATCGCCTCAACGATTTCCTGGCACCCGGCTTCAGCGCCGATGAGCTGCCCGGGCTGGCCCTGCTGCTGCGCGGCCGCGAGCTGCTGCGTGCGTTCTCGGCCCTGTTCCACGGCGGCGAGGGCGGCGTGCTGGCGCGGCTGCTGGTTCTGCGCGCGCTGGGCTCGCGCATCGACCCGCCCGACATCAGCCCGACCGAAGTGCGCGAGCAGCTGTGCTACATCGATGCCGTCAAGCTCGACACCATCCTCGGTCGCCTGAAGGACCACGATCTTGTGGTCTGGGAGGCCGAGATCCAGCGCTACCGGGTCAGCCCACTCGGCCGCAAAACGCTCGCCGCGCTGTCCACCCTGCTGGAGTTCGAAGCCTTCGACCACGATGGCGTGGGCTACCTCACCGCCCAGATCGCCGCCAGCCAGGCGGTTGGCGTGGTGCCTTCGGACGAGCTGTCGCACCTGCTCTCGCGCCTGACCGAGCTGCGCGACGACTTCGACCGTGCCGTACTCTCGGGCTCGGAGTACCGCATCCGTGCGGCTTCCGCCCGACTCGACCAGGTCTGGCAGTGGGTCGAGCGCGGCACGGACGTGGTGCGCAAGATCACCGCGGATCCGGACCTCGATCTCGACCCCAGCACCCATCGCCTGGCGCAAGCGGTGGGCCGCGCGCAGTCGGCCCTGCTGCGCCAGGCCAGCGTGTTCGCCCGCGCGCTGAACCAGATCGACCGCGACCGCATCCACCTCGGGCAGTCCGGCCTGTCCTCGTCCGACCTCGTCGGCTGGCTGCGCGATCAAAGCGCCGAACGTCTGGCCGAGTTCGCCGAGGAACTGTGGACCGCCCCGCCACGCCCGGCCTTCATCCAGGACCAGATCGCGCTGGACGTGGCCGAGTTCGAGCTGGTCGATCGCGAGCGCGCGGCCCAGCTGGTCTCGACCCTGCCCGATGGCGCCAAGGCGCCGCGCACCGACGCGCTGCCGATCGACACCGAAGACACCAGCCGCCTGCAGCGCTGGCGCGACGAACTGGGCGAGGTGCGGCGCGAGACCGCGCTGTCGAAGCTCGTGCCCAGCGAGGACTACGCCGCGAGCGCCTATCGCCTGTCCCTGCTCGGCCTGCTCGGCGATCCCGAATCAGCCGCGCTCGACGGCCCGGCGGCGGACATCGCCCGGCTTTCGCTGCGCGTCACTTTCAGCAACGACAAGATCGACCTGCGCGGGCGCGGCGGAATCGCGCTGATGAGCGCGGGTGATGTGCGGCCGCTCGTGGCCCCCGCGGAGGAATGATGCAGGACCCTGTTGCCACCCTGATCGCGCGCTTGCTCGCACAGCGCTGGCTGCCGCGCGAAGACGAGCTGGCGCGCCGCGCCC
>JBKCVA010000015.1:0-18771 GCA_046318115.1 Lysobacterales bacterium
GCCGTCGCTGAAGGCGGCGCCTATGAAGTGCTGCGCGCGCGCCTGCTGGAGCAGGGCGGGCGTCTGCGTGGCCTGGCCGAAGGGCTGAATCGGCAGCGGCTGGAGGAATTCGGCAGCAGTGAGCTCAAGATCATCGGCCGCCTGCGGGTGCGCACCGAGCACAACGCGGTGGCGCGCGATCTGGTGCGGGTCGGCGACTTTCTGCTGTTCGGCTACAACGTGTTTCTGGGGCTGAAGCGCGAGACCCAGGTCAGCGATGTGTTCGCCCTGCACCGCCTGGTCGAGGCGGAAGGCGGCTTCGACGTGGAGCCGGTCGAACTGGCCAGCAGCTTCCTCGGCGTCCAGGGCTTCGTGCAGGATTTCCGCGAGCTCTACGCCTACTACAAGAACACCCGCCTGCTGCAGCTGGTGACGCGCGATGGCCTGCTGCTGGCGGCGTTCCAGATCGGCGAGCGCCTGTCGGACGTGCGCGTGTTCCGCTTCAGCGTCTCGCCCGCCGGCGAGGTGCGTTATGTCGACAACCGCGGCGAGCGCGACATCGCGCTGCCGCCGATCCATGACTTCGAGTGGACGCGCTGCGGCCGCGAGCACGTGGTCGAGGGCCGCTTTCCGCACATGAACGTGCTGGATCAGGTCTTTGTCGAGACCATCGGCGGTGACCTCACGATCAAGATCGAGAACAACACCGAGGACGGCCTCGGCATCTACCGCGAGGCGGTCGATGACGCGACGCAGAGTATCGACGATGCCCGCATCGACTACGCGCGCGTCGGCGACCTGATCCTGCTGCGCGTGCAGCCCTACCGTGAGGAAGTGGTTCGCCACTTCGTCTACAGCCTGGTGGCGCGCAAGGTCTACCGCATCGATTCGATCGGGCAGAGCTGCGTGCAGCTGCCCGAGGACCACGGCATCGTCTATCCCGGCGGCTACGTGCTGCAGAACGGCGAGCAGCGCAGCTTCGAGCGCAGCATGCAGGGCATGCGCTTCAAGCGCAGCCTGCGCTCGCCGAACGGCGAAGACGTGCTGTACATCTTCTACGAACCCGAGAGCGGCGCGAAGGCGCTGTTCACCTACAACCTCATCGAGCGGCGCTTGGCGACGCCGCTGTTCGGTCACGGCTATGCGCGGCTGGAGGACGGCCGCTTCGTGCTGTTCTCGGTGGACAGCCACGAGCCCACGCGCGTGCATCCGATGCAGGTCTGGCAGACGCCGTTCTGGAGCGAGGAGTTCGCCGCCGCCAAGCCGCCGGCAACGAGCTTCATGGGCCGCATCGGCAATGCCGAGCTGGTGCGCGGTATCTCGGATCTGCTCTCGCTGGTGCGCGAGATTTCCAGCGAGGAAGTCAGCGCCACCCGCTACAGCCTGCTGAGCCAGAACAGCCGGCGCCTGTTCGATCTGCACCACTGGCTCGACAGCGCCGAATGCGCGGGTGTGGCGCCGCTGGTGCGCGAGATTGCTGGCACCGCTGAGTCCGTGCTGGATGAGTTTGAGAAAGTCGAGAGCATCCGCGCGCAGAGCGAGCGCAGTCTGCGCGAGGCGCGCAGCGCGCAGGGCGAGCTGCTGGCGCGGGCCCGGCCCGAGCGCTGCGAGAGCGTCAACGACTACGTCGACGGCCTGTCCGGCCTGCAGGCCCAGCGCGGCCGCCTGCTGGCGCTGCGCGAGGCGCGCTACATGGACGTGGCCGCGGTCGATGCGCTCGAAGCCGAAGTCGTCGAAGCGCAGGCGCGTTTGTCGTCCGCGACCGGCGAGTTCCTCGCGTCGGCCGCCGCGCTGAAGCCGCTCGATCAGCGCCTGCGCACGCTCGATGGCGGGGCCGGCAAGGCCCAGGGCGTGGCCCAGCTGAAGGCGCCGCTGGAGGGCATGGCCCAGCTGTCGCTGGACCTCGACCTGCTGTCGAACCTGCTGGCCGGGCTGCCAATCGAGGACGCGCAGCAGCGCACCCAGGTGGTCGAGACGATCTCCGAGCTGTACGCGCGGCTGAACCAGGCCCGTGCCCGCGCCGAGCAGCAGCGCAAGGCGCTGGGCACTCGCGAGGCTGTGGCCCAGTTCGGCGCGCAGTTCGCGCTGTTCGGTCAGAGCCTCGCCTCGGCGCTGAGCCTGTCGACCGACCCCGAGCGCAGCGAGGAGCAGCTGGCGCGCGTGCTGCTGCAGCTCGAAGAACTCGAAAGCCGCTTCGGCGAGCATGAGCAGTTTCTGCAGGACATCCTGGCCAAGCGCGAGGAGGTGCTTGAGACCTTCGAGAGCCATCGCCAGGCGCTGCTGGACGAGCGTCAGCGTCGCGCGCAGGGGCTGCACGAAGCCGCGCTGCGCATCTTCGAAGGCCTTGCACGGCGCACCGAGCGGCTGCAAACGGTCGAGGCCCTGCACGCCTTCTTCGCTGGCGATGCGCTGATTCTCAAGCTGCGGGAGTTGGCAGCGCGCCTGCGGGAGCTGCGCGACAGCGTCAAGGCCGACGACATCGAGGCGCGCATCAAGGCGGCCCGTGATGCCGCCCTGCGCGGCCAGCGCGATCGCAGCGAGCTGTTCGAGGACGGCGGCAACACCATCAAGCTGGGCCCGCGGCACCGCTTCAGCGTCAACACCCAGGCGCTGGATCTGACAATGCTGCCCCGGGACGGCGCGCTTTGTCTGCATCTCACCGGCACCGAGTACTACGAGCCGCTTGGCGATGAACAGCTGACCCAACTGCGCGCGTTTGCGGAGCACACGCTGGAGTCGGAGTCTGCCCACGTCTGCCGCGCCGAGTACCTCGCCGCCAGCCTGTTCGAGGCCGCGCGCGCCGCCAGCGAAGCTCAGAGTCTCGCGACGCTGCAGGCTGAGCTCGGGAATCTCGATGCGCTGTCGAAGCGCCTGCGCGAGTTCACTGCTTCGCGCTACCGCGAGGGCTACGAGAAGGGCATCCACGATACGGATGCTGCGCGCATTCTCGCCGCCTGGCTGCCGCTGCGGCAGGCCGCCGGCCACTTGATCCATGCGCCGGCCGCACGCGCGTTGGCTGCGCTGGCTTGGCAGGCACAGGCCAACAGCGAGAGCGCCAGCCTCTGGCCGCTGCGCGCGCGGCAAGCGCGGCAGCTGATCGAGACTTTGGGCCACGCCGCCGCCGGCGAGCGCTTGATGGCCGAGATCGCGCGCGAGGTCGAGCGCTTTCGCGCGGCAGCGGCCATCGAACTCGATGCCACGCTGAGCAGCGACGCCGCGCGCTATCTGGTGGAGGTGCTGGGCGAGGAGCATCCGCAGTTCCTGTTCACTGCGGCGGCGCGACGCCTTGCGCAAGGCTTGAAGGAGCGATTGGCCACCGGCCATCGCTGGGAGGATCTGCAGGCCGCCGCGGAGGCGCTGGCGGCGCGACCGGGCGAGGCCCTGGGGCTGTGGCTGCAGTGGTTCGAAGCCCTGTGCGCCGAACCCGCCTTCGCCGAGCTGGCCCAGCATGCCATCGAGGCCGCCGCACTCATGCGCGTGGAGGCTCAGCTGCCCACGCGGATCAGCGAAGCCGATCTTGCTGTAGAGATCAGCGGCCTGCTGAGCAGCCATCCTCGTATCGAGCAGGGCAGGCTGCGCCTGCGCATCGACGACTTCGAGGCGCGCCTGCGCCGCCATCGCGAGCAGCATCTGCCCGGCTTGCGTGCCTTCCAGGCGCGTCGACACGCGCTGATCGAGGAAGGCCGCGCGCGCCTGCGATTGGCCGAGTTCAAGCCGCGGCCCCTGACCTCGTTCGTGCGCAACAAGCTGATCAGCGAGGTCTACCTGCCGATCATCGGTGACAACCTCGCCAAGCAGATGGGCACGGTGGGCGAGGGCAAGCGCTCGGACCTGATGGGCCTGCTGATGCTGATCAGCCCGCCCGGCTACGGCAAAACCACGCTGATGGAGTACGTGGCGCACGCGCTGGGTCTGATCTTCATGAAGATCAACGGGCCTTCGCTGGGCCACGAAGTGCGCTCGCTGGATCCGACCCAGGCGCCCGATGCGGGAGCCCGGCAGGAGCTGGAGAAGCTCAATCTCGCGCTGGAGATGGGCAACAACGTGATGCTGTATGTCGACGACATCCAGCACACGCATCCGGAGTTCCTGCAGAAGTTCATCTCGCTCTGCGACGGTACCCGCCGCATCGAGGGTGTCTGGCAAGGCCGCAGCCGCACCTATGACATGCGTGGCAAGAAGTTCTGCGTGGTCATGGCGGGCAACCCGTACACGGAAAGCGGCGAGGTCTTCAAGATCCCGGACATGCTGGCCAACCGCGCCGACGTCTATAACCTCGGTGAGGTGCTGGGCGGCAAGGAAGACGCCTTCCTGCTCAGCTACGTCGAGAACTGCCTGACCGCGCAGCCGGTGCTGGCGCCGCTGGCGACCCGTGATCTCAACGACCTCTACAAACTGGTCGAACGCGCGCAGGGTCGCGAGTTCTCGGCGAACGCACTCAGCCACAGCTATTCGACGGCTGAGCTCAACGAGCTCACGGCCGTGCTGAAGAACCTGCTGGCGGTGCGCGACATCGTCTACCGGGTCAACCAGGCCTACATCGCCAGCGCCGCCCAGGCCGAGGCCTACCGCACCGAGCCGCCCTTCAAGCTGCAGGGCAGCTACCGCAACATGAACAAGCTGGCCGAGAAGATCTCTTCGGTGATGAACGCGGTCGAGCTGCAGAAGCTTATCGACGATCACTACCTCGGCGAGTCGCAGCTGCTGACCGGCGGCGCCGAGGAGAACCTGCTCAAGCTGGCTGAGATCCGCGGCACCCTGGATTCCGCGCGTGCAGAACGCTGGCAGGCGATCAAACAGGGCTTCCAGCGCAACAAGGCGCTGGGCGGCGCCGACAGCGATACCGGCACGCGGGTGATCGCGCAGCTGCATGATCTGGTTGCCAGCGTGCAGTCGCTCGGCGCGCAGGCCGGGGCGGCCAAGGCCGCGCAGACCGCTCCCGAACTCATCCAGCTGCTGCAGCGCATCCTCGACGAGCAGGTCTTGAACCGCACCTTCAGTCGCGACACGGCGTCGGATGCGGCTATGTGGCTGGGAGGCCTGCGCAACGCGCTCGACGTGGGTTTCCGTCCGTTGGTCGACGCCGTCAGCGCCCGCAGCGCCGAACAGGCGGAACTGAAATCCGTCCAGCGGGAACTCGCGCACCAGCTGCAGGCGCTCGCGGCAGCCCTGCGGGATCGCCCCGGCTGAGGCGGCCGCGCTGACAGCGTTGCCGATTCTTTGTCCGGGGGACTGCGCTCGACCACCCTGTCAGTCCAGGCATGAGGATTGCAGGCACCCCGCTTGAATACGATTGCAGACATCGGTCCTCTTGCTGGGGCGGCGCATTTGCCGCTGAGCTGAGGGACCGGGCTGTTCGAGCGGGGGAGTGACTCTGTACGCGATGGCAGTGGCGACATTGGCGCGAGGCATGCTTCGACTCGTGCGGCACGCGCAGGCTTCGATCTCTGCGTTCGCCCTGCTGGTTGCCTGCTTCGTATGCGTCCAGCCTGCGCGAGCGACGGACGCTGCGCATGCGCGGGCCTCGCTCTCTTCCCATTACGCCGAACGCTGGGGGGGGCGCGAAGGTCTCCCCCACAATCTGGTTTCGGGCATCGTCCAGGACAGCGACGGCTTTCTGTGGATGTCGACGCTGGAAGGTGCGGTGCGCTACAGCGGACGCGAGTTCCGCGTGTTCGATGCCGGCAGTGTTCCCGGCCTGCGGGGTAACGCGGTCCGTGCGGTGGCCGTGGACGCTTGGGGTCGCGTGCTGCTTGCCACCACGCGCGATGGCATCGCGCGTGGCAACGCCCAGGGCTGGGAGTTTCTGCGTCCCAACGGCCAGATCGTGACCGACGCCATGATCAGCGTGACACCCGGTGCCGAAGGTCGCGTCTGGGCGGGGGGCGAGAACTCCGGCGTCATCCGTTTCGACGCCGATGGCACCCAGCGCCAATTCAGCGTGGCGCACGGTCTGCCCAGCAGCTACGTCAACGCACTGGTCGAAGACTCGCGCGGCCGGCTGTGGGTGGGAACCACGCGGGGGCTTGCCTGGATCGAGGCAGATCGGGTCATCCGGCCCGCGGATGATTCGGGCTTGCACGCCGGCACTGTCTTGGCACTGCTGCCTCTGGAGGACGGCGGTGCCCTGCTCGGCACGGATCGCGGCGTCTACCGGGGCAGCCCCGAGGGGCGATTCACCCTGCTGTCGGACCGGCTGCCGGTCGATCAGGTCACCCGGATGCTGCTGGACGCCCACGGCGATCTCTGGATCGGCACGACCAGCCATGGCTTGCTGCGCATGGCCGCGCCGCTCGGCCAGGAAGCGCCCATCGAACGCCTCGATGTGGCGGACGGCCTGCCCAACAGCCGCGTCTCCGCGCTCATGCAGGACCGTGAGGGTAGCGTCTGGGTGGGCACGAATGGCGGTCTGTTCCGCTTGCGCTTGCCACCCGTGCGGGTTCTGTCACGCCGGCAAGGCCTGAGCACGCCCTACGTACGCGCCGTGGCCGAATCGGCGGACGGTGCCCTCTGGGCCGGCACCAGCTCCGGCCTGTTCCGCATCGACGATGCGAGGGTCCAGCGGTTCGGCCTGGCCGAGGGGCTGCCGATGGAGTCGGTGCTGAGCCTCTTGGCCGAGCCGGACGGGGGACTATGGATCGGCACCGCGGCGGGTGGGCTGGCCCGCTGGGACGGCGAACGAATCGCGGTTCAGGCGACGCGTGCGACCGGGCTTGCAGGCGATCAGGTGCGCGCGATTCTGCGCGCCTCGGACGGCGCGCTGTGGGTGGGCACCACCCTTGGGCTTTCGGAATTGCGCGGCGGCGCGATCCGCAACTGGACGGTGGCCGAGGGCCTTCCCCGGGATTTCGTCATTGCCCTGCACGAGGATGCCCGGGGGCGCATCTTCATCGGCACGTCGAACGGCGCCGCGTTGATCGAGTCGGGTCGGCTCGTACAGCTGCAGCTCGGCGCCGAGCCCTACAAGGACATCTTCGATTTCCACGAAACCCCTGACGGGTCGATCTGGATGGCAACTGACCTCGGCTTGCTGCGCTGGCGCGAGGGGCCGCGCGGCAGGGTGGGTCGGGCGGCGGGCGTGCCCGTGGATGCGGTGTTCCAGATCGTTCCGGATGCGCTGGGCGGTTGGTGGTTGACCAGCAATCGAGGCCTTTACCGCATCGAGGCGGTGGCCGCCGAAGCGGTGGCGAACGCGGAGCGCGACACGCTCGCGGTGCGCCACTTCAACGAAAGCGACGGAATGGAAAGCGCTCAATGCAACGGGGCAGCGGGCCCCGCTGCATTGGCGCGCTCGGATGGCCGCCTCTGGTTTGGCACGGCCAGTGGGCTCGCGGTGGTGGATCCGCCTGACGTGCTGCTTGCGCGCGCGCCGCCGGTCCCCACCCTGATCGAGGCGCTGCGTGTCGATGAACGCAGCGTTGCCCTCGACGGGGACGTGCGCATTCCAGCGGGCAGCCGGCGCCTTGAAGTGCACCTCGTCGGCATGAGCCTGCAGATGCCCGAGCGCATCCAGTTCCGCTACCGCCTGCGGGGCTTCGATGAAGCCTGGATCGAGGTGGGCAACCGCGACACGGTGCAATTCACTGCGCTGCCTCCCGGCCGCTATCGCTTCGAGGCGGCGGCAAGGAACCCCGGCGGCCGCTGGAGCGAGCCGGCGGTGCTTTCACTCGAGATTTCGCCGCACTGGTGGCAGCGCGGCTGGGTCCAGGCCGGGCTTGGACTGCTGGCGCTGCTCGCCGTGCTGGCCGCGGTACAGCTGCGGTTGGCCCAGCTCAAACGTTCGCAGATCCGGCTGCAGGGCCTGGTCGATGACAAGACCGCCGCCTTGGCCGCCAAGGCGCAGGCGCTGGCGCAGCTCGCCCAGGAACGGGGCCTGCTGGCCGATCGACTGCAGTTGCAGTCGCAGGCGTTCGAGCGCCAGGCGAGCGAGGATTACCTCACCGGCCTGTTCAACCGGCGGGCCTTCGACGCGCGCCTCGCGGAGTGTTTCGCCGCAGCGCAGCGCAGCGGTGAACCGCTGTGTCTCGCCTTGATCGACATCGACTTCTTCAAGCGCATCAATGACCAGTGCTCGCATGCCGCGGGCGATGCGGCCTTGCGTGACGTGGCCCTGCTGATCCGCGAGCAGATGCGCGGCTGGGACATCGCGTCGCGCTGGGGCGGCGAGGAGTTCGCTGTGCTGCTGCCCAGGGCGGGGCTGGAAGAAGCGCGCCGAGTCTGCGAGCGGCTGAGGAGCGCTATCGAAGCGCATGACTTCGGCATGCTGCAGCCGGGTCTACGGGTGACCGTCAGCATCGGCTTGGCATCGCATGCGGGCCTCGGACACCACGAGCGCCTGATACAGAGGGCGGACGAGGCGCTCTACCGGGCGAAGTCCTCTGGCCGCAATCGCGTCGAGGGCTGACAGGCTCGACCTGCGAAACATCGGGGCCGACGCGTATCATTCGCGGCTTTCCGGCGCCCCCGCCGGGTCACCCCCCCGAGCCCATGAGCACGCCCAATCCCATCCCCGCCCGCATGCGCGGCCTGAATCGCGCCGAGATCTGCGACCAGAACTTCATCGAATTCGTGCGCGACTGGCGCGGCGGCGTACAGCCCGCATCGGGCGACGAGCCGGTGATGCCGGGCAGCGCGCTCAGCGCGGCGGCCCTTGATGAGCTGCTGAAGTCGCAGCTGATCAGCCGGCATCTGGACCTGATGGCGCGGGTGCTGCGCGTGCAGAACAAGGTGTTCTACACCATCGGCAGCAGCGGCCACGAAGGCAATGCGATGGTGGCCCGCGCCGCGCGCCACACCGATCCGGCCTTCCTGCACTACCGCAGCGGCGGCTTCATGGCCGAGCGCTTCCGCAAGCTGCCCGCTATGGATCCGATCATGGATTCGGCGCTCAGCTTTGCCGCCAGCAAGGACGATCCGGCCTCGGGCGGACGCCACAAGGTCTGGGGCTCGAAGCCGCTCTGGGTGCTGCCGCAGACCTCGACCATCGCCAGTCACCTGCCCAAGGCCCTGGGCACAGCGATCGCGATTGAACAGGCCAAGCGCATCGGCCACGCCCTGCCGATCCCGGACGACAGCATCGCGATCTGTTCCTTTGGCGATGCGTCCAGCAACCATGCCACCGCGCAGACGGCCTTCAACGCAGCCGCCTGGACGGCCTATCAGGGGCTGCCCGCGCCGGTGCTGTTCGTCTGCGAGGACAACGGCATCGGCATCTCGGTCAAGACGCCGCGCGACTGGGTGCGCGCCAACTTCGAAGGCCGCCGCGATCTCGACTATTTCTACGCCGACGGCCTCGATCTGGCCCACGGCTGGGCCGACGTGCAGCGCGCCGTCGAGCACTGCCGGCGCACACGCCGCCCGACCTTCCTGCACCTGCGCACCACCCGCATCATGGGCCACGCCGGCACCGACTTCGAAATCGAGTGGCGCTCGATCGAAGAACTGGTGCAGGTCGAAGCCACCGACCCGCTGCTGAAGTCTGCCGACATCGCGCTGCGCTCGGGCCTGTACACCGCCGACAGCCTGCTGGCGCTGTACGAGGACACGCGCAAGCGCTGCTTCGCCGCTGCCGAAGACGCCGACCTGCGCCCGCGCCTGTCGACGCTCGAGGACGTCATGGCGCCGCTGGCGCCCTACACGCCGGACAAGGTGCAGGCCGAAGCTGCGCGTGCCGACTACACCGACGCGCGTCTCAAGGTGTTCGGCGGCGAAGACAAGCTGCCGGAGAAGCAGGCGCCCAAGCATCTGGCCATCCAGATCAACCAGGCCTTGCACGACCTGATGGCCAAGTACCCGGAGAGCCTGCTGTTCGGCGAAGACGTTGCGCTGAAGGGCGGCGTATACACGGTGACGAAGGGCCTGTTCAAGACCTTCTCGGGCAAGCGCGTGTTCAACACCCTGCTCGACGAGACCATGATCCTTGGCCTCGCCCAGGGCTACGCCAACATGGGCATGCTGCCGATTCCGGAGATCCAGTACCTGGCCTATTTCCACAACGCCTGCGACCAGATCCGCGGCGAGGCGGCCAGCCTGCAGTTCTTCTCCAACGGCCAGTACCGCAACCCGATGGTGATGCGCATCGCCTCGCTGGGCTACCAGCGCGGCTTCGGCGGCCACTTCCACAACGACAACTCGATCACCGCCCTGCGCGACATCCCGGGCCTGGTTGTGGCCTGCCCCTCGCGCGGCGACGATGCGGCGATGATGCTGCGCACCCTGATGGCGCTGGCCAAGGTCGACGGCCGCGTCTGCGCGTTTCTGGAGCCGATCGCGCTGTACATGGCCAAGGACCTGCACGCCCCCGGCGACGGCGGCTGGCTCACCCAGTACCCCGCCCCTGATCAGGCGATCCCGCTGGGCGAGGGCAGGGTGTATGCGCCCGAGGACGGCAGCGCGGGCGATGACCTCGTCGTGTTCACCTTCGGCAATGCCGTGCCCATGTGCCTGCGCGCCCAGCGCGCATGGAAGGAGCAGCTCGGCTGGAGCACGCGAGTCGTCGACCTGCGCTGGCTGCAGCCGCTCAACGAAGGTTTCATCGCCGAACAGGCGACGTCGGCCAAGCGCATCCTCGTGGTGGATGAAGGTCGACGCTCGGCTGGCGTGGGCGAGGGCATCATCACCGCCATCGTCGAAGCCGGCTTTGGGGCCACGCCGCTGAAGCGCGTGGTCGGCGCCGACACCTTCACCCCGCTCGCCGGCGCGGCCTTCCTCGTGCTGCCCGGCGATGAGGAGATCATTGCTGCCGGGCGAGCGCTGGGCTGAGGCTGGAGGAGCTAGGAGCGAGGAACGAGTGTGGGGGAACGAGTCCATAGGGTGGGTCTTGACCCACCGAAGCTCCACGCTCGCCTCGATCCACGCCTGCACTCCGCCACTCGGCGGCCAAGCGAAGCCACCCCCAAGCGGTGGCGAACACGCGTCGCGCTCGCAGGATCGCTCAGCGACGCGCCGGCACGCGGAACCTTAGCGGGGATCCACAGCGTCTTGCAGCCAGGCCCGTGCGCGCACCCAGTCGCGCTGCACCGTGCGCACGTCCACGCCGAGCTGGGCGGCGACGCCGGCACTGTCCAGCCCGGCGAACACCCGCAGCTCGATGACCTGGGCCAGCCGCGGATCGTGGGCGTCGAGCGCGCGCAAGGCTTGCTCCAGCGCGAGCAGGGCCTCGGGATCGGCGCGTTCTGCGCAGTCAAGCTCGTCGATGTCGAGCTTGTGGCCGCTGCGCTTGGCGGTGGCGCGGGCGCGGCAGTAGTCGATCAGCACGTGGCGCATCGTTCGCGTCCACAGCGACAGCAGATGCGACTCATCGCGGGCTTCGAGATGACCGCCCCCGGCCACGCGCAGATAGGCCTCGTGCACGAGCACCGTGGCCGACAGGGTGGCAGGCGAGGGCGTCTGACCGAGCTGGCGACCGGCGATCCGCTTCAGGCGAATGTAGAGATCGGACAGCGGCTCAGCAAAAGCTGCGGCGGGGGTGATGGACATGGCGAACTCCAGGACTGAAAGGCAGAGGCAACAGCCGGCCTCCGACTTGTAAGTCGTCATCGCGAGCCGATGCCCGCCACCGACGAAGCTCACAAGCCACTGCGCGTCCATAGAGCCGATCTGGTTCGGTTGAAGCCTTGGGGCGGGCGAGACCTGAAGAGCAGCGAAGCAAGCTCCGCTGTACAGGAAGCGAAGCCTCGGCAGAAAACTTCGCGCCTGCTTGCCCGAAAGCTTGTCGAATCGCCACCCAGCCATTGCAGGTCTCGCTCACCCCGGAACGCAGGGCGGAAAAAAATGCACGGACACATGGCGGGTTTCGCCGCGGGGCGGCGACTCTATGCATCAGGGCGCCCGGACAGACTCGGGCACCCCATCGATTGGCGCGAGCCTGCGGGGTTCGCCCCTTCCCATGTAGACGGAGACACTCATGACTGCAATCGCCCAACCCCGCCGCGCCCTTGCGCTCGCCCTGGTCACCGCGCTTGGCGCCTCGGCCCCGGCCGACCCGGCAGCTGCCCAAGCCGCGGTGACGAGCTTTCAGGTGATAAGGCGGAACTACGCGCCCGCCCAGCCCACCCCCGGCCTGGACTTGCGCCCGGGAAGCTATTTGCTGCAGCTGCAGGGCTCGTCGACAGGAGGCTACGAGGGCCAGCTGCGAGGGCCCCGCAACGAGATCATCGCGGAGCGCATTGTTCTTCGCGCCAGCAGTGGCTGCGCTGCAGGGGCGCCAAGCAGCGCTGTGCTCCGAACCCACAGCCTGCCCGGTCAGCCCGATTTGAACGTACTCGGAATCGAGATTGGCAATACAGCGGGTGGCTGCCCGCTGCGTGGGACCTTACCCACTATGGGCTTGACGAAGGCCGAGAAGCCGGACGTGGCGACCTCGGATGAGTGCGACGAGCCGGTGGTTGGCGGAGTGTCGAGCACTACAGCCCCAGAACGTGATGACTCAACCCAGTCCTGCAATATCGAGGACTGGGATCCGCCGATCGCAGTTCCGCGACCTGATTTGAAGCCCGGGCATCGAGTCAGCCTTGCGGGGCGTGATTTCCTTTGGGTTGAGCGCGCCCGGCTGCAGGCCAGTGAGGCAATCGGGTTCCGCGATGGCCGCTGCCTATTCAACTACGCCTATACGGTCGAGAACGTGGGACCCGCTCGCTCCGGCGAAACCGAGGGCAGCATGCTGTTGCAGCAGCGCTATGGTCTGCAGCTTGATGCGAGAGTCGTGGCAAGCCTTCCCCCCGGTGGAACTCAACGGATCCAGGGCCAATTGGCTCTGCCGCCAGGCATCTGGCAAGTCTTCGCCCACGTGGACAGCAGCGCTCAGGTTGTCGAGTGGAACGGACGGAACAATGCTCGATCACTGATCGTCGAGATAGCGGGGACGTGCGCAAGCTCCCCTCAGTGAGCGGACGAACCTGGCCGCAACCTCCTCGGGTTCGATGGAGGGCGAGGGCGCGTCAATCCGTGCGAGGTCCGCGAAGGCGCAGGATCTCGGTGCGCGTGGACTCCAACCAGTGAGGTGGCGCCCTGCAGAGCTTTTCGCACATCGCGACGGCAGTCTCCAGCTCGATGAGTGCTTCGTTCGTACGCCCAGTCGAGGCCAACGCGCTTCCCCGCACTCGATGAGCGTTGGCAAGTTCTGCGCTTTCGGTCAGTTCTCGGGCAAACAGCGCTATGGACTCGGACGCAGCGGCTTCTGCGAGGTCTGAGCGTCCTGCCTGATGGAGTGCTTCGGCGCGCCAATACGTGAGCACCGCACGCTGAATTGTGTCGGTCCTTCCAACGGTGGCCAGCGCTTGGTCGAACTCGGCCAGGGCTTCCGCTGGACGGCCAAGCCTGAGCAGGGTCCTCCCAAGATTCTGGCGGAGCGCGTCTACCCATGACGCATGTGTTTCTGGAAGTGCAACCAAAGCCTCTCGATAGGCGTCTTCCGCTTCCTCGATACGCTGCTGGTGCTCCAGACTGAACCCCAGAGCGTTCAGGGCGAGTGCGACTCTTGCGTGCTTGTTCCCGAAGCTTCGCCTGTGTATCTCAAGGGCTTTCCTGTGCGCGACCTCGGCCTCCGGGTGTCTCCCCAGTTCCGCAAGAATTCCGCCGTAGTTTCCAACCACGACGCCAACGGTGGGATGGAATGGTCCGCGGCTCTCCTGCAGTGCGGCTATGGCCTCCAGATAAAGCGGGATTGCCTGCTCAGGCTTTCCCTCGTCGCGCAAGACCATCGCCAGATAGGCCTTGGTATCTGCAAGTCGCGGGTGGGCTGCCGGAAGCCGTGGCGTCATCAGCGCTATCGACTCGCGCAGCATGGCCTCGATGCCTTCGGAGTTGCCCAACCGACGCTCGATCATGGTCGCTTGGCTCAGGCTGCGGGCAACGTCCAGTTCGCCGCCAGGGCCCGCGCTGCGACGCAAGGACAAGGCTTCGCGGCTGACCGCAAGGGCGTCTCTCATTCGCCCGCTGCGTCGCAACACGTTGGCCAAATGAAACAGAGTCTCCGCCACCTGCAGTGGTTCGTCCGGCCGTGCTGACCGGAACAAGCCCAAGGCCCGCTGCAGCAGAGCCTCGGGTTCATCGAGCTGATTGCCCTGGCCAAGCAAACGCCCTCGGCTGCGATACACCCGCGCTGCCAGCAGAGGCTGCTCGGCCTCCAAAGCCTCAGCCAGTGTCTGCGCCTGCCCCAGCAGTTCGTCCGCACGCGGGTAGTTGCCCAGCGCCTGATAGACATCCCCCACGGTCAGCAGCAGTTCGGTCTCCACCTCTGGGTATGCGTCCAACTCGCTTTCGATCTGACTGAAGCTGCGGTCGAGCAAGGCTTCTACGCTCAAGGGTTCGCCGCCACTCACGTCGGGGTCGATGCCCTCGAACAGGCGCTGCATCAGGCTCTGCACCTGGCGGGCTTTGGCAGCTTCCGCCTGCGCGCGGTCGCGCTCACGCTCCAGCGCCTGCGCCTGCAGGTTCAGGGTCACCAGATAGACGCTGAGCAAGGCCAAGGTCAGCGTAGCGAAAGCGAGACCCACCGGATGCCGGCGCACGAAGCGATCCATCCGGTAGCGCCAGGTGTCAGGGCGCGCATGCAAGGTGCGGCCCTGGCGCGAGCGGATCAGGTCGTCGATCAGTTCGTCGACGGTGCCGTAGCGGCGATCGGGCAGTTTCTGCAGTGCTTTGCCGACGATGGTGTCGAGATCGCCGCGCAGGCGGCGGCGCAGCTGGTGCGGCTGCAGGTGGCGACGCAGGGCGAGTTCGGTGTCGCCGCTGCCGATGCGCTGGCTGGGGCGGGTCGGGTCCTGCTCGCAGACGATCCGTTCGATCGAAGCGGGCCCGGTGTGGCCGACGCGCTGGGCGCGATGGCCGCAGAGCAGTTCGTACAGCAGCAGTCCCAGCTGATACACATCGCTGGCGGTGGTCACCGGCAAGCCTCGGACCTGCTCGGGCGAGGCGTAGTCCGGGGTGAACATGCGTTGCTCGATGCGCGTTGCAAGCGGATCCTCGCCTGAGCCATCGCCCAGCACCTTGGCGATGCCGAAATCCAGCAGCTTCACCCGTCCATCCGGCCGCACCAGGATGTTGGAGGGCTTGAGATCGCGATGGATGACGAGGCTGCGGTGGGCGTGTGCCACCGCACGGCAGACTTCGACGAACAAGTCGATGCGGGCGTCCAGGCCGAGCTGCAGCGAATCGCAGTAGTGGTCGATGGGCACGCCGTCGACGTATTCCATCACCAGGAAAGGATGTCCCTGTGCATCGCGCCCGCCGTCGAGCAGTCCGGCAATGCCCGGGTGGTTGAGACGGGCCAGGATCTGTCGCTCCAGCAGGAAGCGCCGCGCGAACTCGCCGATCCCGAAGCCACTGCGGATCAGCTTCATGGCGCCGAGCTGCTCGAATCCTGCATCGATGCGCTCGACCTTCAGTACCTCGCCCATGCCGCCCTGGCCAACCCGCTCGATGATCCGCCAGCCGCCAATCTGTTCCGGAAGTTCGAGCGCGTCGAAACCGAGCCGGGTCGAGAGTCCCGCACCGCTGCTCTGGGCTGCCGCATCGATGAGCCGCGCAGCCGCCGCGGCATCGAGGGCAAACGGATCCGTATCGGACTCGCACAGCGCCAGCATCTCCTCGACATCGGCACGCAGCGAGGCGTCTTCGATGGCGGCCAGAAAGGCGGGGCGCGCGTCGTCCTCCAGATCCAGAACCTGCATCAGCAGGCGATCGATCTCGATGCGGCGGTCTAGGCTCACGGCTCGCCCTGGAAAGCCTTGAGCAGCCAGGCGCGGGCCCGCAACCAGTCGCGCTGCACGGTGCGCAGGGAGGTATCGAGCGCGGCCGCGGTTTCCTCCTCGCTCAGGCCGCCGAAGTAGCGGCACTCGACCACCTGGGCCAGGCGTTCGTTGAACTGGCGCAGCTGCTCCAACGCGAGGTCGACCGCGAGGATGTCCTCGGCCTGTTCATCAATCGCCACGAGATCGGGCGTGAGGGTGAGATCGGGCTGGCCGCCGCCGCGCTTGTCGCGGCAGCGTGCGCGGGCGGCGTCGACCAGGATTCGCCGCATCGCCCGGGCGCAGATCGCGAAGAAGTGCGTGCGGCTCTGCCAGTCCACACCGGTCTCGTCGACCAGCTGCAGCCAGGCCTCCTGCAGCAGGGCGGTGGTCGACAGCGTCTCGCCGCCGAGCCCGTCGCGCCGGCGCTGGCGTTTGGCGATCTCGCGCAGTCGCGTATAGACCATCGGCACCAGCGCGTCGAAGGCGGCGCGCTCGCCGCTGCGGTGGCGCTGCAACAGCTGGGTGATCTCGGCATCCATGGGCGAACGCGGCTTTGTGCGGTGGCCGAATCATACGGCCGGCGCGGCCGCGCTGCGGAACATCGAGGTAGGGTGTGCAGCCGGCCCGGCTTCTGCGTCCGCCGCGCCGCCGTGCAGGCGCGGCCTGTCGTTCTCGTCCCCGCACCGCGTGTATGCGCTTGACGACGCGCGGTCCAGCTCTGCCCGCCGGGACGTCGGCCCGCATTGATGCTTGAGGAGATCCGCCATGAATACGATCCATCTGATCCGCAGTGGCCTGCTGCTGGGCCTGGGGCTTGTCGCCAGCGCCGCATCGGCCCAGATCGAGTACCGCAGCCTCGACCTGCAGGCCACCTTTGGCAGCGAGCTGGTGCCGGCCAAGTCCAGCGTCGAGGTGCGCTGGGAACACCTCGGCAAGGCCCGCTTCGGGGACATCGATACCGCCGGCGCGCCGTCACCGCTGCCGGAGCCCGGCAGCAGCGAAGTGGAGGACCGCCTCAAGTCGATGGCAGATGAACTGGACGCGCGGCACTGGGTGGCGGTCAATGTCCGTACTGGCGACGAGTATCTGGTCGAGCTGCCGCTCGGCACGGCGCGCGGCCTGCGCATGCTGGCGGCCAAGGCTGGCTGGGATAAAGGAAATGAAGCCCTGCCAGCGGCGCGCGCCGAGTCTCAGTTGCCGGCGATGGCCGATGCCAAGGGCTGGAGCAACGGCCACGACAGCCGCACCCGTCGCTTCGACAACACAGCGTATCCGTTTCGCGCCATGGGTCAGATCGGTGGCGGACCAAAAAGCGGGTGTACCGGCACCTTGGTCGGCAGGCGCCACGTGCTCACCGCCGCCCACTGCCTCTTTGGTTGGCGCGAGCAGGCCGACGGCAGCATCGAGGGCGCGTGGACCCTGAACGGTCGTTTCCGCGCGGGCCGCGAGGGCAGCTGTGACAACGCCAGCTGCGAGCCTTACGGTGAAGAGCAGGGCGTGTGGTACTTCACGCCGGCGGCCTGGAGAGCCAGCCCGAACCTGTGGATTCACGACTACGGCATGATGGTGCTGGAGGGCAGTCCCGGCTCGACCACCGGCTGGCTGGGCTACGTTGCAACCGCTCAAGCCACGATCGAGGACTACTGCGACAAGGTGCCCTTCGGCTCCGGCTACCTTGGCGGTCAGTGCTACAACCGCGGCTATCCGGCTTGCGGCGAGATCGAGGCCCCGTTCGAGTGTCGCGTCAACAGCAGCCTGCAGGGTTGGGCCTACCAGGACACCAAACCCTGCGAGATCGGCAGCTTTGGCAGCAACGGTGCGGACGGCTGGGCGGCGCGCTTCACCACCAACTGCGACCTGAGCCGCGGCCACTCCGGCTCGGCGGTGTTCACCAACGCCTGGAACGGCTCGGGTCATGTGGTGTTCGGCGTGGTCAGCACGCAGAGCTGCACGACCTGCAGTCCGGGCGAGGTCTACGTCAACGGCGTTCGCCGCGTGACCCCGGAAGTGCTCGACATGATCGCCTACTTCAAGGCGGACATGCCCTGAGGGTGGCTGTTCAAGAATCGGTCATCCCCGCTCCGGCGGGGATGACAGGCCTCTTTGCGAGGGGCATGGCCAGGGGCCTTCGCTCGGCCGGCAGAACCCTGGCCCGCGTACGCTTTTCCCGAATCCCGAATCCCGAATCCCGGCCCTCAGCCCTGATGCCGCAGCGCCTCGATCGGGTCGAGCTGCGCCGCCTTGCGCGCCGGGTAGTAGCCGAAGAACAGTCCGGTGGCGACGGCGAAGCCGGTGGCGAGTGCAATCACTTCGAAGCTGAGTTCGACGGGCAGGGCGCCGATGCGGCCGGCGAGGAGGGCACCGGCGATACCGATGGCGATGCCAATGATGCCGCCGCCCAGCGAGATCATCATGGCCTCGGCGAGGAACTGCCGCTGGATCTCTTTCGGCCCGGCACCGACCGCCATGCGCAAACCGATCTCACGGATACGTTCGGTCACCGAGACCAGCATGATGTTCATGATGCCGATGCCGCCGACCACCAGCGAAATGCCGGCCACGGCGCCGAGCAGCATGGACATGAGTCGGGTGGTCTCGTTGCGCGCGCTTACCAGCTGGGTCAAGTTGCGGACGATGAAGTCGTCCTCGCCGCCGGGCGGAATCTTGTGGGTTTCCTTCAGCACGGCATTGAGGTCGGCCTCGACCTGGGCCATGTCCTTCGACGAAGCCGTACCGACGACGATGCCCTGCACGGTGCCGGGCGGCAGCTGCATCTGGCCCATCAGGCGACGTCGCGCAGTGTCCAGTGGCACGAACACGGTGTCGTCCTGATCGCCGCCCCAGCCGCTTTGGCCCTTCGGATTGGCCACGCCGACGACAGTGAAGGGCACGCGGCCGATGCGGATGGTGGCGCCGATCGGATCGTCCTCGCCGAACAGCGTCTCGCGCACGGTCTGGCCCAGCACCTCCACGGTCGCCGTGCCGTCGATGCCCGCCAGCTCGCCTGGGTCGCCTGCAGACGGGGGCCAGTCGAGCAGGAGGTGGAAGGCGGGCTGCACGG
>JBKCVA010000016.1:0-8241 GCA_046318115.1 Lysobacterales bacterium
GCCCGCGCGCCCGACAGCGGCGCGCTGATCTATGTCGAAGAGCACCTGCTGCGCGAGCAGGCCGGGCAGCCGGTCGAGCGACTGGTGCTGTACCGCTGCGCCGACGGCACGCCGTTCGCGCGCAAGCAGGTCGAGTACGGCACGCAGCCCTTCGCGCCCGCCTTCGAGCTGGTCGATGCGCGGCTCGACTACCGCGAGGGCCTGCGCCGCGAGGGTGAGGCCTGGATCGTGTTCGGTGGGGCCGGCGAGCGCGCCCACCAGACGCCGCTGGAGGACATCGAGTCGATCGTCGCCGACGCCGGCTTCGAGCCCTTCGTGCGTGAACACTGGGCGCAGCTGCAGGCCGGCGAAAGCGTGCCCATCGATTTCCTGGTGCCCTCGCGCGCGCGCAGCTACGGCTTCCGGCTGAGCAAGGTGGAGGCGCTTGAGATCGAAGGCGAGGCCGCCAGCCGCATGCGTCTGTCGCTGAGCGGCGTGTTCGGGCTGTTCGCGCCGGCCATCGACGTGATCTACCGCGACGCCGACCAGTGGCTGCTGCGCTTCGAGGGCATGACCAACATCCGCGAGAGCGCACGCGAGAACGTGGTGGCGCACATCGCGTTTCCGCAGACCCCGCAGCCGGTGGCCGCCGACGCGTGGGCGCAGGCGAGCGCCGAACCCCTGCAGAGCTGCGCGCTGCCGGCAGCGGGTTAGGCGCTGCGGGCATTCCGCGCAAGCTGGGTGCAAGCGGATCTGCATGCAGGCCACATCGCCGCGCGCTGCAAGGCCTCTCATCCAGCGCTGCGCGCCACCTTCTCCCGCGGGGAGAAGGGAAGCTGGACGCTCACTCGCCGTAGCCCGTCAGCTCCAGATACCCCTCGGCCTGCGCCTCGTGCCCGCCGAGCGTGCCGCGGGCGTCGATCGCGCCTTCCCAGTAGCGCACCGTGGTGTCGAGTTCCTGCGCGTCCTGCACGCTGTCGACCTGCAGATCGAAGTCGAAGCGCGTCGAGCGCAGGCGCCAGCCCAGCGGATAGCGCACGCCGGTTTTGGGGCTGAGCCACTGGCGCTGCGCCTTGGCTTCCACCATGCCATCGGCGAACGGCTCCACCCGACCGTCGGCGTGGATGAAGCTGCCGCGGCTGGAGACGACTTCGCCAGAACGATCACGGATGTGGAACAGCATCAAGGCCTCACCCGAATCGAAGCGCAGCGAGAACCAGTCCCAGCCGACCTGGTCGTCGCCGAGCAGGCTGGACGTCCATTCGTGGTCGTACCAGGCGCCGCCCTGCACCGCATGCGTCTCGCCATCGATCTGGATCTCGCCGCGCGCGTCGAGAAACGGATACGCGTAGTAGTACGAGGCGGCGCCGGGCAGCTCCGACTTCGCGCTGTAGCCACCCTCGCCGTGCAGCACACGCGGGCCGGCTTCCGACAGTTCCAGCCGGTAACGGAAATCCTCGCCACCGCAGTCGAGCGTGAGCGGCAGCAGCTGCTGCGCGTCGGACGACGCACCCACGCAGTCGCCCAGCCAGCCGCGCCAGGGCGAGGTCTGCACACCCGCAAGCCCTGCTGCACCGCGGGCGAAGCGCTCGACGTGGCGGAAGCCGCCGCGGTCGAGATCGCTGACCGCCGCGTGCAGCATATAAACCTGCCCGCCCGCGAAGTCGGCGCGCGCGGCTGCGTCTTCCGGCCGCAGCGCGAAGCGGAACAGCGCCCACTGCGCGCCGAAGCGCCGGCCCTGCGCGTCTTGGAGCCGCGCTGTGAGGTACCACCACTCGATGCGGTGCCGCGGATGCGCGCCGTGGTCAGCGGGGAAGCTGAGCGCGCGCGGCGTGACCGTGTCGAAGTCTTCGGTGTCCTCGCCGAGCTGCAGGGTGCGGGCGAGCGGTGCCGGAGCGCTCGACTCGACCTCGCCAGCGGCGCCGCCCGGCGCGCGCGTGCAGGCGACCAGCACCAGCAGGGTCGACAGCGCGAGGGCGACTCGGCGCAGTCGCCGCAGACCTCGGAGCTTCGTGATCGCAGTCATGCGCCCGCGCCTCGCAGCTGACGGCTGAGATCCGCGCCCGCGCTGCGCCGCGCCGGCCACCACGCGGCCAGCACCGCGGCCAAGGTCGAGATCGCGATGGCGCTGGCGATCTGCGCCCAGGGCAGGTCGAGCTGCATGCTCCAGCCGAAGCTTCGGCGGTTGATCACTTCGATCAGCAGTACGGCTAGGCCCAGCCCCAGCGGCAGGGCGGCCAGGCCGGCGAGCAGACCGAGCACCGCGCCTTGAACGCGCTGCAGGCGCGAGAGTTCGACCGGGGTCAGGCCCAGCGCGCGCAGCAGGGCGAACTCGCGGCTGCGCTCGATGGCCAGCGCCGACAGTGCGCCGAGCACCGCGACCACGGCGATCAAGCCCGCCAGCAGGCGCAGCACGTCGGGGATCGCGAAGGTGCGCGCGAACACCTCCAGGCTGATCGCGCGGATTTCCCCCGCGGTGACGACCTGCAGGCCGGCATGCTCGGCAAAGCGCGAAGCGATCAGCGCTTCGAGTTCGGTCTTGAGGCGCGCCGCTTCGCTCACCGGCGCGTACAGGGCCAAAGCGCCGATGGCGCGGTCGCCGAACAACTGCTGGTAATGCGCAAGGTCCAGGGTCAGCACGCCCTGCGGGCTGCTGTAGTCGCGGTAGATGGCGGCCACGCGCAGATCGACCTCGCCCTGCGGCGTGGGCATGCGGAACGCGTCGCCCACGGCAAGCGTCAGGCGCTGCGACAGCGGCTCGCTGATCAGGACTTCGCCCGCCGCAAAGCGCGCCCAGAGTTGCGGATCTTCGGCACCGGCGATCAGTTCGAAGCCGCTGCGGCCCTGCGCGGGCAGCTGCAGGCCCACGACTTCCACGGGGCCGGACTCGGGCAAGCGCTGGCTGCGGCGATTGAGGCCGATGCCTTCAACACCATCCAGCGCTTGCGCCGCCTCCACCAGCCCCTCGGGCAGCGCGCTGCGGCCACCGGCCGAGAGGTAGACCTGCGCCTGCAGGCTGCGGTCGATCCACACGCTGAGCGCCTCGCGGAAGCTGTGGATCATGCTGCTCATGCCGATCACGGTGGCGATGGCCAGTGACAGCGCGGCCAGCGCGATGCCGGTGCGGCCCAGCGTGCGGCGGGTTCCGGCGATCAGCCAGCGCCAGCGCACGGGGGCGGCGCGCAGACCGTGCTCAATGACGCGCAGGCCGTGGCCGGCGGCCCAGGGAATCAGGCCGAGCGCGGCGATCAGGCAGGCGAACAGACCTGCAAAGCCCCAGAACAAGCCCTGCGGTCCGTACAGGATCAGCATGAGGCCTGCCGCAAACAGCCCGACGGCCGGCAGCAGCAGGGCGCGCAGACGCTGCTCGGGCGCGCGCAGGCCGGCGCTGGCGCGGCCCAGCGCATCCAGCACCGGCACGCCCAGCGCATCGCGCAGCGGCAGCAGCACGGCGACGAGAGCACCGGCGATTGCCAGCAGCGCGGCCTTGCCGAGCAGCAGCGGCGACAGGCTGAGCGCGCTGACTTCAACCCGATAGAACAGCTCGCCGTAGCTGCGCGCGAGGCCCTGCAGCAGCACGCTGCCCAGGGCGATGCCGAGTGCGATGCCGATGCCTGCGGCCAGCACACCGACGAGGGCCGCCTCGCCGAGCATCAGTGCGCCCAGCTCACGGTTCGACACGCCCAGCGCGCGCAGCAGACCGATCAATCGTCGACGCTGCAGGGCGAGAAAGCTCAGGGTCTGGAACACCACGAACACGCCGACCAGCAGCGCCAGCAGACTCAGCGCCTTGAGATTGATTTCGAAGGCCCCGCTCATCGCCGCGAGCTGGCTGTCCTGCTCGGTGGTGGCGACGAGACGCAAGCCCAGCGGCAGCGCCTGCGCGAGCTCGGCGGCGCGGGCTGCATCGGCGATGAGATCGATACGGGTGAAGCCTTCGAGGCCGGTGATGGCCTGGGCGGCGGCAATGTCGGCAAGCACCCAGTCGCCGCTACCGCCCGGCAGGCTGTCGTCGGGCAGCAGGGCGAGCACGCGCAGTTCGACGCGCCTGCCATCCACGCTGAGCGTGAGCGCATCGCCCGGCGCGAGCTTCAAGCGCGCCGCCAGCCGCTGCGACAGCAGGACGACGTCGTCTCGACCGATCAGCGCGCCCGGGTCGATGGGAGCGGGGTCGAGCGGCGCTGACTCGGCATCACTTCGGCCCCCCACGCCGCCCGCCAGCCACGGCCGCAGCGCGGCTTCGCTCAAGGGCTCAATGCCGAGCAGACGCAGGCGCGCGCCGGAACCCGCATGCAGCACTTCCCGCTCGATCAGCGGCGCGCTGCGCCACAGCCCCTGCGCGCGCAGCTCGGCCAGAAGCCGCATCGGCACCTCGCCGCCATCCGCGGTGATCTGGTGCGTGGCCGAGCCCGACAGCGCGCGCCGCGATTCGAGAAAGGCCCCGCGCGCGGAGTCGACAGCGAGATCGATCGCCACCACCACGGCGACGCTGAGCGCGAGGCCGAGCAGCATCAAGAGCGCCTGGCCCGGCGCGCGCCGGTGCGCGTTCCACAGCGTGAGTGCGAGTCGCTGCGTCATCGCCTCAGGCCGGCACCAGGCGGCCGTCCTGCATGCGCAGCAGGCGATCAGCCTGGCCCATCACCTCGGCCGCATGGGTCACCAGCAGCAGGCTCGCGCCGGCCTCACGACACGCACCGATCAACAGCAGCATCACCGCGGCCGCGCTTTCGGCATCGAGGCTGCCGGTGGGCTCGTCGGCCAGCAGCACCGAGGGCCCGTGCACCAGCGCCCGCGCCACCGCCACGCGCTGCTGCTGGCCGCCGGAAAGTTCATCCGGGAAACGCTTGGCAAGTTCGCCGAGACCGAGCTGATCGAGCAGCGCCTGCGCGCGCCGCTTGGCCTGCGCACCCGCGACTCCGATCAACTCCAGCGGCAGGCAGAGGTTGTCGAGCGCACTCAGGCTGGGCACCAGGTTCCAGCTCTGGAACACCAGCCCCAGATGCTGCCGCCGGAAACGCGTGCGCGCGGCTTCATCCAGCGTATCCAGCCGCGTGTCATCGAAGCGGATCTCACCCCCCTCGGCGCGATCGATGCCCGCCACCAGATGCAGCAGGGTCGACTTGCCCGCGCCGCTGCGCCCGACCAGGGCCACGCACTCGCCGGCCGCGAGGTCGAGATCGAGCCCATCGAGGACCGGGGTATCGCCGAATCGGCGCTGCAGCTGGCGGACGGTGAGGTGCATGGGCGAAGTGTGGGCGCGGTCGTGTGAAGTGGAGATGGGTTCTGAGCCTTCACGGGGCGCGTTGCCTCCGCAACGCAGAAGGGCAGGCCGCAAGGCCTGCCCTTCCGTGTTCAACGCGCTGCGGCGGGCTTACTCGAAGCCGTTGGCGAAGACATCGTCGATGCCGACGGTGCTCTGCAGGCTGGCGCTGTTGTTGCCCGGCACCGGGTCGGTGAACGGCGCCACTGGGCTCACGGTGGCGCTGCTGCCAAAGCGCGTGCCGAGCGCGGTGCCCGCTGCGACGGTCGCGGTGATCTGCAGTCGCGCGCTGCCGTTGACGCCGAGTGCGACGGTCGGCAGGGCGCCGCTGCCGCTGGCCGCCGAGCAGCTTGAGCCGGCAGGCGCGGTGCAGGTCCAAGTCACTCCCTGAAGCTGCGCCGCCGGCGCGAAGCTCAGGCTCGCCTGCGGCACCGCGAGCAGGGTGCTGGCGTTGTCGACATCGACCACATAGGTGATCGCAGCACCGGCGCTGACCGTGCCCGGCAGGCGCGACAGACGCAGGCGCAGGTCGGCGCTGAAGTCGTCGTTGACGATGCTGCCCTGCGGAGAGTCCGGCGCCAGCAGCACGCCCGGCGTGCTGCTCACGAGATCGAGGAACAGCGTCTCGTCGGCCTCGGCCGCGGTATCTCCCTGCAGCTGCACCGTGACGGTCCGCGAGGGGTTGACGCTGCCGTCGAAGCTGACGCTGCCGGTGCCGGCGACGAAGTCGGTGCCCGCGGTCGCGGTGCCGGCGCGGGTGGCGTAGCTGACGCTGAAGCCGCCCGCGACCCGGCCGCTCAACTGCAGGGTGAAGATCATGGGCGTGGTGCCGCTGTCGCCTTCGGCCACCGCCACGCCCTGGGTGCTGAGGGTGGCGACGTCGTCGTCGGTGATGGCCACCGTGATCGGCGGCACGCTGACGCCGCTGTAGCCGCCGCCGCTGACGCTGTGGGTGATCACGCCGCTGTGCGTGCCCTCCACCACGGTGTCGTTGACGGCGCTGACCGTGATCGTCTGCGGCAGGTTCCAGTTCAGGGCGTCGAACTGCAGGCTCGTCGGGCTGAGTTGCAGCTGGGCATCCGGGCTGGCGGTGAAGCTCACGGTGCCGGAAGGCGCGGCACTCAGGCTCACGGTGTAGGTGTCACCCGTGCCGCCTTCGCTGGCGGTGGTGCTGCCGCTGCTTTCGATCAGCACGACCGTTCCCGCCGCACCGCAGCCGCCGCTGCCCTGGCTGCAGATCGCGGCAGGGCGCGCCGCCGTCAGGCGCAGCCCCGGGGTGATACCGCCCTGTGCAGTCGAGACCTGGGTGAACTGGCTGCCGGTGGTGGCCGCCTGTGCGCCCACGGTGGCCGACACGCCGTTGGCATTGGTGTTGCCGGTCTGCGCGTAGAGGTAGCTGAATTGCGGGCTGCCCTCGACGAACTCGATGGCGAAGTTCACGGTCTGCGCGACCGCCGTGTCCTCCACATGCTTGCCACGCCACTCGATCAGCCAGCGGCGGTTGGGCGCGGTGCCCGTCACCTGCTGGTAGACGCCCGCGCCCGGCGAGCCGGCGGTGCGCAGGTCGAGGTCATCCCAGTAGGGCAGCAGCACCGCCGCCGAGGTCGGGAAGGCGCCCGCACCGCTGTCGCCGTTGCCGGCGCTGGGCAGCGCGGTGTTGGTCCAACCGGCAGACCCGCCGCTACCGACCAGCTGCAGATTGCCATTGGTGCTGACCCGCAGGGTTTCGCCGCCGGTGTAGCTCTGCCCGTAGACGCTGAAGGCGAAGCCGGCGGGCACGCTGAGATTGACCACCGCGTCATCCACCTGCGTACCGGCGACCAGGGTGCCGCCGCCCGGCAGGGTGGCGCCGCTGCTGGGGGTGAAGGTGTAGTTGGGTGAAGCGGCCTGGCCCACCGGCAGCTGGATCGTGCTGCTGAAGGGCCCGCCGCCGCCGCTGTAGTTCACGGTGAGCTGCAGGTCGATGTTGCCGAAGCAGGTCAGGCCGTCCGAGGTGCTGATCTGGAACGGCGTCTGGCTGGTCTGGCTGTCGCCATTGCCGGCGATGTCGGCGAAGCTGGTGCTGGCCTGGCTGATGGTGACGCCGGGCGTGGTGGTGGCCAGGGTCGCGCTCACGGCCGTTGCAGCGCCTGCTCCGTTGTTGCGCAGACTGACGTTGAACTGGTTGCACTCGTTCGGCTCGACCAGGCCGTTGCCGGTGGGCAGGCTGGTGGAGGCCACTTCGAGAACTGGCTGGGCAAGAGCGACCGTCAAGGTGAAGCCGCGGCGCTCGATTGCGCCGCAGGAGTCCACGGCCTCCACGGTGATCGGATAGCTGCCGAAAGGCGTGCTGGCACCGACGTTGAGGGTGACCGTGCCGTTGCTGGCCACGCTGATGCTGCCGCCGCCGGCGAACGTCGTCGGGGTGACGCTGACGCCCACCAGGTTGTTGTTGCCGTCGGCGAGCGGGGCAGCCGGTGTCACCGCGAGGTTGGCGCCCCGGGCCAGAGTCTGGCTGCCGTAGACGCCCAAGCTCGGCACCAGGTTGCGCGAGACGTTGACCACCACATCGGCCGTCGTTGTCGCGCCGCCGCTGTCGGTCACGCTGAGCTGCAGCGGATAGGCGCGGTTGCCGTTCGGGGCCACCAGTTCACAGCTGGCCGTCGCGGTCAGGCTGACCGTGCCGCCGCTGTTCACCGCGTTGACCGCGAGACCTGGAGGTGCGCCGCTGATGGCGACCGCGAGGCTGCCCGCACTCTGCTGCGCGTCGCTGACGGTGGCGACGTTGGCCGTGGCGGCCGGGCTGCCCTGGCGGGTGCTGAGCGGGCCGGTGACGCTGACCGAGGGCGGCGTGTTGCCCGCGGCGGTGAGGCTGAAGTTCGCGTCGCTGACGTCGAAGAACACGTTGCCCACGGCCTGAACGCGCACGCGCGCCTGGGTGCTGGCCGGCGTGTTGGCGGGAATGGTCAGACTCTCGCTGCCGTCGTTGGCGGTGGAGGCCGCCAGTTCGACCGGCCAGGTGA
>JBKCVA010000017.1:0-9406 GCA_046318115.1 Lysobacterales bacterium
GTAGTCGACCCGCTTGCCCAGCAGGTTCTGGCGGAAGCGACCCTGCTTGCCCTTGATCATGTCGGCCAGCGACTTCAGCGGGCGCTTGTTGGTGCCGGTGATCGCGCGGCCGCGGCGGCCGTTGTCCATCAGGGCGTCCACTGACTCCTGCAGCATGCGCTTCTCGTTGCGCACGATGATGTCCGGCGCGGCGAGCTCGAGCAGGCGCTTCAGGCGGTTGTTGCGGTTGATGACGCGGCGGTACAGGTCGTTCAGGTCCGAGGTCGCGAAGCGGCCGCCGTCCAGCGGCACCAGCGGACGCAGGTCGGGCGGCAGCACGGGCAGCACGGTCATCACCATCCACTCGGGGCGATTGCCGGACTCGATGAAGGCCTCCATCAGCTTGATGCGCTTGGACAGGCGCTTCAGCTTGGTCTCACTGTTGGTGGAGGCGATCTCTTCCTTCAGCTGTGCGAGTTCTGAATTGAGGTCGATCGACTTCAGCAGCTCGTACACCGCTTCCGCGCCCATGCGCGCGTCAAAGTCATCGCCGTGCTCGGTGACCGCCTGCAGATACTGTTCTTCAGTCAGCAGCTGGCCGCGCTCCAACGGCGTCATGCCCGGCTCGATCACGCAATAGGCTTCGAAGTACAGGATGCGCTCGATGTCGCGCAGGGTCATATCCAGCATCAAGCCGATGCGCGAGGGCAGCGACTTCAGGAACCAGATGTGGGCGACCGGGCTGGCCAGATCGATGTGGCCCATGCGCTCACGCCGCACCTTGGCGAGCGTTACTTCGGTACCGCACTTCTCGCAGACCACCCCGCGGTGCTTCATGCGCTTGTACTTGCCGCACAGGCACTCGTAGTCCTTGATCGGGCCGAAGATGGCCGCGCAGAACAGGCCGTCACGCTCCGGTTTGAAGGTGCGGTAGTTGATCGTCTCGGGCTTCTTCACCTCGCCATAGGACCAGGAACGGATCAGGTCCGGCGAAGCCAGCGCGATCTTGATGGCGTCGAAATCGAGCGTCTGGCGCTGCTGGTTGAAGAGGTTAAGCAGGTCTTTCATTGCAGTCTCCGGGGTTCGGGAGTCGAGAGTCGGGATTCGTCAGAGCGGGGACTCGGTCGTCAGGGCTGCTCGGCTTGCGCCTTTGCGAATCCCGGATCCCGAATCCCCAATCCCGTTCCTCAGTGCTCTTCCAGCTCGATGTTGATCGCCAGCGAACGGATTTCCTTGACCAGCACGTTGAAGGACTCGGGCATGCCCGCGGCCATCTCGTGGTTGCCATCTACGATGTTCTTGTACATCTGGTTGCGGCCCTGCACGTCGTCGGACTTCACCGTCAGCATTTCCTGCAGGGTGTAGGCCGCGCCGTAGGCTTCGAGTGCCCAGACTTCCATCTCACCGAAGCGCTGGCCGCCGAACTGCGCCTTGCCGCCCAGCGGCTGCTGGGTGACCAGCGAGTACGGGCCGGTCGAGCGCGCGTGCATTTTGTCGTCGACGAGGTGGTTCAGCTTCAGCATGTACATGTAGCCCACGGTGACCGCGCGATCGAAGGCTTCACCCGTGCGGCCGTCGTACAGCGTGGTCTGACCCGATTCTGGCAGGTCCGCCAGCTTGAGCATCGCCTTGAGCTCGGCTTCGTCGGCACCGTCGAACACCGGCGTCGCCATCGGCACGCCAGTAGTCAGATTCTTCGACAGCGCGAGGATCTCGTCGTCGCTCAGCTGCGAGAGGTCTTCACGCAGCGAACCGCGAATGCTCTTGTCGTGGTTGTAGATCTGGTCCAGGAACTCCCGCAGTTCTTTGACTTTGCGCTGCTCGTCGAGCATGCGCTGGATTTTCTCGCCCAGCCCCTTGGCAGCCCAGCCCAGATGGGTTTCAAGCACCTGGCCGATGTTCATTCGCGAAGGCACGCCCAGCGGGTTCAGCACGATGTCGACCGGGCGGCCGTCGGCCATGTAGGGCATGTCCTCGACCGGCTGGATCATCGAGATCACACCCTTGTTGCCGTGGCGACCCGCCATCTTGTCGCCCGGCTGAATGCGGCGCTTCACGGCCAGGAAGACCTTGACCATCTTCAGCACGCCCGGGGCGAGGTCGTCGCCAGCGGTGATCTTGGCGCGCTTGTCGGCGAAGCGCTTCTCGAATTCCTTCTTGTGGGCTTCGATCTGCTTTTGCGCGCGCTCGATGAAGTCAGCGGCGTCCTCGTCCTTCATGCGGATCGAGAACCACTCGTCCTTCTTCAGGGTGTTCAAGTATTCCTCTGTGATCTCGGCGCCCTTCTTGAGGCCGGCAGGGCCACCATTGGCCGCGCGCCCCAGGATCTGCGTCCGCAGGCGCGCGAAGATGGCGCCCTCAAGGATGCGGAACTGGTCGTCGAAGTCCTTCTTGACTCGACGGATTTCCATCTCCTCGATCTGCTTGGCTCGCTTGTCCTTCTCGATACCGTCGCGGGTGAAGACCTGCACATCGATGACCGTGCCGTCCATACCGGGCGGCACGCGCAGCGAGCTGTCCTTCACGTCCGAGGCCTTCTCGCCGAAGATCGCGCGCAGCAGCTTCTCCTCCGGGGTCAACTGGCTCTCGCCCTTCGGCGTGACCTTGCCGACCAGGATGTCGCCGGCCTGCACTTCGGCGCCGATGTAGACCACACCGGACTCGTCCAGTCGACCCAGCGCCTGCTCGGAGACGTTGGGGATATCGGCGGTGATTTCCTCCGGCCCCAGCTTGGTGTCGCGGGCGACGCAGGTCAGTTCTTCGATGTGGATGGTGGTGTAGCGGTCCTGCTTGACCACCTGCTCCGAAATCAGGATCGAGTCTTCGAAGTTGTAGCCGTTCCACGGCATGAACGCGATCAGCATGTTCTGTCCGAGCGCCAGCTCGCCGATGTCGGTCGAGGGTCCGTCGGCCAACACATCGCCGCGTTCCACCCGGTCACCTACATGGACCAGCGGGCGCTGGTTGATGCAGGTGTTCTGGTTGGAGCGGGTGTACTTGGTCAGGGTGTAGATGTCGACGCCGGGATCGTTGTCGCCGATCTCGGACTCGTTGACACGGACCACGATGCGCGCCGCATCGACCTGGTCGATCACGCCGCCACGCTTGGCCACAGCATTAACGCCCGAGTCGCGGGCCACGTCCTTCTCGATGCCGGTACCCACCAGCGGGGTCTGCGCACGCAAGGTCGGCACGGCCTGACGCTGCATGTTCGCGCCCATCAGCGCGCGGTTGGCGTCGTCGTGCTCGATGAACGGAACCAGCGCAGCCGCAACCGAAACGGTCTGCATCGGCGAGACGTCCATGTACTGGATCTCGGCCGGCGCCATCAGCAGCGACTCACCCTGGTAACGGCAAGGCACGAACTGTTCGATGAACTTGCCTTCCTCAGTCAGGTTGGCATTCGCCTGCGCAACCGCGAACTCGGCCTCCTCGATCGCGGACAGGAAGTCGATCTGGTCTGTGACCTTGCCGTCGACCACCCGGCGATACGGCGTCTCGAGGAAACCGTAGCGGTTGGTACGTGCATAGACTGCCAGCGAGTTGATCAGGCCGATGTTTGGGCCTTCCGGCGTTTCGATCGTGCAGACGCGGCCGTAGTGGGTCGGATGCACGTCTCGCACTTCGAAGCCAGCGCGCTCGCGCGTCAACCCGCCCGGACCCAGCGCCGAGACGCGGCGCTTGTGGGTCACTTCCGAGAGCGGGTTGTTCTGGTCCATGAACTGCGACAGCTGGGAGGAGCCGAAGAACTCCTTGATCGCCGCCGCCACCGGCTTGGCATTGATCAGCTCCTGCGGGGTCAGGCCTTCGCTTTCTGCCAGCGACAGGCGCTCCTTGACGGCGCGCTCGACGCGAACCAGGCCCACGCGGAAGGTGTTCTCGGCCATTTCACCGACGGAACGCACGCGACGGTTGCCCAGGTGGTCGATATCGTCGACCGTGCCCTTGCCGTTGCGGATGTCGATGAGCACCTTCATCACCGCGAGGATGTCGTCGTTGCTCAAGACGCCCGAGCCTTCGACTTCTTTGCGGCCGACGCGACGATTGAACTTCATGCGACCGACGCCGGACAGGTCGTAGCGCTCGGTGGAGAAGAAAAGGTTCTGGAAGAGATTCTGCGCGGCTTCCTTGGTCGGCGGCTCACCCGGACGCATCATGCGGTAGATTTCGACCAAGGCCTCCAGCTGGGTGCGGGTCGGGTCGATTCGCAGGGTGTTCGAGATGTAGGCGCCCCGGTCCAGGTCATTGACCCAAATGGTGCCCAAGCTCTGCACGCCGGCCTTGCGGAACTTGGCCAGGTGGTCCTCATGCAGTTCGTCGTTGGCGGTGGCCAGCAGCTCGCCCGACTTCGGATCAACCACGTCATGCGCGAGGATGCGGCCGAGCAGGTACTCGTCCGGCACTTCGAGCGCGCTGATCTTGGCCTGCTCAAGCTGCTTCACGTGGCGGGCGGTGATGCGCTTGCCGGCCTCGACGATGACCTTGCCATCGGCAACCAGATCGAAGTTCAGCGTCTCGCCGCGCAGGCGCTCGGCGACCAGCTCCAGTTCCACGCCTTCCGGCAGCAGACTGAAGCGGTTGATCTCGAAGAAGGTCTCGAGGATCTCGGGGTTCGAGAAACCGAGCGCGCGCAGCAGGACGGTGACCGGCAGCTTGCGGCGGCGGTCGATACGGGTGAACAGCGCGTCCTTCGGGTCGAACTCGAAGTCCAGCCAGGAACCGCGGTAGGGAATGATGCGGGCGCTGTACAACAGCTTGCCGGAGCTGTGAGTCTTGCCGCGGTCATGGTCGAAGAACACGCCAGGCGAGCGGTGCAGCTGGGAGACGATGACGCGCTCGGTGCCATTGATGATGAAGGTACCGTTGTCCGTCATGAGCGGCAGTTCGCCCATGTAGACCTCCTGCTCCTTCACGTACTTCACGGCCTTGTTCGAAGCCGGGCTGTCCTTGTCGTAAATGACCAGGCGAACGGTGACGCGCAGCGGCGCACCGTAGCTCATGCCGCGGTTGCGGCACTCGCGCTCGTCGAAGGCCGGCTCGCCGAGCTTGTAGCTGACGTACTCCAACGCGGCGTTGCCGCTGTAGCTGCTGATCGGGAAGACCGACTTCAGAGCGCCGTGCAGGCCCTGCTCGCTCCGCTGAGCAGGTGCGATGTGCTCCTGCAGGAACTCACGGTAGGAGTCCACTTGGATCGCCAGCAGAAACGGAACCTCGAGAATCGAGGAACGCTTGCCGAAATCCTTGCGGATGCGCTTCTTTTCGGTGAAGGAGTAGGTCATGGCCGAAGTACCACCCTGGTTGTGCTGGAGCGGCCGCGTCAAGGCACCGATCCGGGAAAGTAAGCGTGCGTTGCAGCCCTTGCGGGCCGTGATTGGAGCTGGGTCCTGAATCAGGGCGCAGGTCCAATCAGGGCCGGTCAATCAGTGAAATGCACCACGAATGCTGCAGAGACGGACGAAAGCCCGGGGGCTTTCGCCCCCAGGCTCGTTCGCGCGAAGTTCAAGCGCGCGACGCAAAGCGCCGCTTACTTGATTTCGACCTTGGCGCCGGCGTCTTCCAGTTCCTTCTTGAACTTGGCAGCGTCTTCCTTGCTGACGGCTTCCTTGACCACAGCCGGGGCGCTCTCGACCAGGTCCTTGGCTTCCTTCAGACCCAGGCCGGTGATGGTGCGGATGGCCTTGATCGCGTTGACCTTGTTGGCGCCAGCTTCGGCCAGGATCACGTTGAACTCGGTCTGCTCTTCGACCGGGGCGGCGGCGGCGGCGGGGCCGGCAGCCATCACGACCGGGGCGGCAGCCGTGACGCCGAACTTCTCTTCAGCGGCCTTGACCAGGTCCATGACCTCGAGAAGGGTCATGCCGGCGATCGCTTCGAGGATCTGCTCGTGGGTGAGGGACATCGTTTTCTACCTCTGGAATGGATTCTGGAAACTGTAGGTTCGGTGCGGCCCGCGCGCGGACCGCGAGCGGTCAGGCGGCCTGTTCCTGCTGCTTGTCGCCGATCGCCTTGACCACGCGCGCGAAGCGGGTGGCGGGCTCGACGAGCACGCTGAGGAACATGGCGATGGCCTGGTCGCGGGTCGGCAGCGAGGCCAGGACGTCGACGTGCGAGCCCGGCAGCAGCCTGCCGCCCATTGAGACCACCTTGGGCTGGAGCTTGTCGTTGCCCTTGGTGAACTCCTTGATCAAGCGCCCGGCAGCGCCGGGTTCTTCCAGCGAGAACGCGTACAGCAGCGGACCGACCAGCGCGTCCTTGACGCACTCGAATTCAGTTCCGGCCACGGCGCGCGCCGCCAGCGTGTTCTTGACAACCTTCAAGTACACGCCGGATTCGCGGGCCTTCTTGCGCATTTCCGTCATCTTGCTGACGGTCGTGCCCGCGTACTCGGCTGCGACCAAGGAATGGGCCTTGGCGGCGATTTCCGCCAGCTCGGCGACCACTTCTTGCTTCTGAGACAGATTGAGAGCCATTGCACTCCTCCGTATGAACTTCCGCATGCGCCCAAGTGGCCGCCTGCGGTCCCTGGCGGTGCCCTTCCCTGGTCACCGGGGGCGTCGGCGACGCCCCGTTGGTAGCCGGCTTCGAGAATTCCAGAAGGTCGGCACCATCTACGCAGGCACGTCGACGCACGGTCGAAGGTTTAAGCCACACAACAAGGAGGGCTACCGTGGCTCACGCCCCGGATCACCCTCCTCCCTGAGTGGCACCTGCGGTCTTTGACGGCGGCCACTTGTGTGGCTGCCTCCAAACCATTCCCCGCGCAGTGATGCGCGGGGCTTGACGCACGGATCAGACCTTGAGCGAGAGGCTCGACTGATCGACTGTGATACCGATGCCCATGGTGGTGGACAGGGAAATCTTCTGCAGATACTGGCCCTTCGACGCAGAAGGCTTGGCCTTGATGAGATCGCCAAGCAGCGCGTGCAGGTTGCCCTTCAGCGCTTCCGCGTCAAAGCTCGCCTTGCCAATCGTGCAGTGGATGATGCCGGCCTTGTCAGTGCGGTACCGCACCTGACCCGCCTTGGCATTGCGCACGGCTTCGGCCGGGTTGGCGCTGACGGTGCCGACCTTCGGATTCGGCATCAGGCCGCGCGGGCCCAGCACCTGGCCAAGCTTGCCGACCACGCGCATGGCGTCCGGGGTGGCGATGACAACGTCGTAGTTCAGATCACCGGCCTGCATCTTCTCAGCCAGATCGTCCATGCCGATGGCTTCCGCGCCTGCGGCAACGGCCTCATCAGCCTTCGCGCCGGGGGGGCAAAACACAGCGACGCGAACCGACTTGCCGGTGCCGTTGGGCAACACGGTGGAGCCGCGAACCTGCTGGTCGGACTTGCGCGCGTCAACACCGAGGCGCACAGCCACGTCGACGGACTCGACGAATTTGACCTTGCTGTTGTCCTTGAGGATTCGCAGGACATCGTCAATCGCATAGGTCTTGCCGGGCTGAACAAGGCTCTGCATTGCCTTGAAACGCTTGGAAATCTTTGCCATGTCTTAGCCCTCCACCACCAGACCCATGCTACGGGCCGAACCTGCGATCGTACGCACTCCCGCTTCGATGTCTGCAGCCGTCAGATCAGCCTGCTTGGCCTTGACGATCTCCTCGAGCTGGGCGCGCGTGACCTTGCCGACCTTATCGGTATTGGGTCGCTTGGAGCCCGAGCTGATGCCGGCTGCTTTCTTCAGCAGCACCGTTGCCGGCGTGCTCTTGGTAACAAAAGTGAACGTGCGATCCGAATAAGCGGTGATGATGACCGGCGTCGGGAGACCCGGCTCCATCTTGGAGGTGGCTGCGTTGAAAGCCTTGCAAAACTCCATGATGTTGAGGCCGCGCTGACCCAGGGCAGGGCCGACGGGCGGGCTTGGGTTGGCCTGACCGGCCTTCACCTGCAGCTTGATGTAACCAACGACTTTCTTTGCCATGACATTGACTCCTCGGGTTCAAACGCCGCGCGGTGATTTACACCGGTGTAGCTCCCCGTCTGGTTGCTAGAATCGGAAATCGGAAATCGGGAATGGAAAATCGCGAGGAGCGGGCCGCTCTTCGATTCGCCATTCCCGATTCCCGGTTTCCGGCCCTTCAGGCCTTCTCCACCTGTGTGAACTCGAGTTCCACCGGGGTCGAGCGACCGAAAATCAGCACCGCCACGCGCAGGCGGCTCTTCTCATAGTTGACTTCCTCAACAGTGCCGTTGAAGTCGTTGAACGGACCGTCGATGACGCGCACCAATTCTCCCGGCTCGAACAGCACCTTGGGACGGGGCTTTTCAACACCATCCTGGACACGCTGGAGAATGCGATCCGCTTCGTTGTCCTTGATCGGCAGCGGCTTGTCAGCCGTTCCGCCAATGAAGCCGAGCACCTTTGGCGTCGTCTTCACTAGGTGCCAGCACTCGTCGTCGATGCGCAAGCCCCCCCCCTCGCCATGCGTCTCGATCTGCACCAGGACGTAGCCGGGAAAAAACTTGCGCTCGCTGCGGCGCTTCTGGCCGCCGCGCATCTCGATGACTTCTTCGGTCGGCACCAGGACGTCGCCGAAGCGCTCCTCGATGCCGGAACGGGCGATTCGGTCGATCAGGGCTTTTTTGACCTGCTGCTCGAAGCCCGAGTACGCCTGCACCACATACCAACGCTTACCCATGTCCGACCTCAAGCCCCGAGCAGGGCGCGAACGCCGGTGGAAATAATCAAGTCGAACAGCGCCAAGATTAGGCTGATCACAATCACGACAACGATGATCAGGCCCGTGGTGCGGGTGGTTTCCTGCCGGGTGGGCCAGACCACCTTGCGCAGTTCGAAACGGGTTTCGGCAAAAAATTCGCGCGCATCGCGCCCTTTAGAGGTCAGCATGAAAACGGCGATGGCCAAACCGAACCCGACGAGCATGCCAACAACGCGGAGCGCGGTCGGGGCTGTCGAGAACCAGTAAAAGCCAGCCAGCGCCGCAACGGCCAGAAGGCCGGCGATGACATATTTCACGATGTCGCTGGTGGACACCGCTTCGTTCTGTGCGACCTTTGCGTTCATCCGGGTCTTCTGAGATGGCACGCCAGGAGGGACTCGAACCCCCAACCTGCGGTTTTGGAGACCGCTGCTCTGCCAATTGAGCTACTGGCGTACACGAGGTTACGAAGCGTCAAACTCCGAAAAGGCCGAAGGCGAGCCTGATTTGGGCTCGCCCCGGCCAGCCTTCCCACTCAGGGAAGGCGCTATCTTACTGGATGATCTTGGCGACAACACCGGCGCCGACGGTACGGCCACCTTCGCGGATCGCGAAGCGCAAGCCCTCTTCCATCGCGATCGGGGCGATCAGCGTCACGTTCATCTTGATGTTGTCACCCGGCATCACCATCTCGACGCCTTCCGGCAGCTCGATCGAGCCGGTCACGTCCGTGGTGCGGAAGTAGAACTGCGGACGATAACC
>JBKCVA010000018.1:0-6760 GCA_046318115.1 Lysobacterales bacterium
AGGGAAGCCGGTGTGACTCCGGCGCTGCCCCGCAGCGGTATGTGGAAACGACCGCCGTCATTGGCACTGGGGCTCAAGGCCCCGGGAAGCGACGGCCAGTAGGTGCCCGGATGCAACCGGGCCTGTCCACGAGCCCGAAGACCTGCCGACAGCCGTGCGAAGCACACACGCACGGTCCCGGCATCAGGGCTTCCGCGGGGAAGCAGCCGAACGCTTGGGCGCGGGCCAGACGTGCTCGCGCTGCGTCCTGCCGCGCATTCCGTGGAGACTCCAGCGCCCGAGGGGGCGTTGCCGCAGCCGCATGCGCGATCGACCGCCCGGTCGGCGCTTGCGTCTGTGTCGACGCTCGCTCAAGCGCGCGCCCCCGCGAGGGAGGGGACGCGCACTGTGCGTCACACGGACCCAGCCCATGCACACCCAGGACACACCGACCGCTGCGACGAAAGCGCAGGGAACGGCGTCGCTCGACGCCAGCACAGCGGGCTCGACTCGCGACACCGACCGCGAGGCCGCAGCACCCCCAGCGCTCGAACTGCGCCCACCGCACGATGCGCCCGGCATGTGCGTCACCAAACGCAGCGGACGCCGCGAACCCGTCGATCTGAGCAAGATCGTGCGCGCGGTGATGCGCTGCTGTGACGGTCTCTACGCGGTCGACCCGATGCGGGTTGCCACGCGCACCATCTCCGGCCTGTACGACGGCGCCAGCACCCGCGAACTGGACGAGCTTTCCATTCGCACCGCGGCGCTGCTGACCGCTGAAGAGCCCGAATACGGCCGTCTCGCGGCCCGCCTGCTGGCGCAGGTGATCGAGAAGGAAGTCACCGGACAAGAGATCCACGCCTTCTCCCAGTCGGTCAGCCGCGGCCATGAGCTCGGTCTGATCAACGCGCGTCTGCTCGGCTTCGTGCAGGCCCATGCGCGCAAGCTCAATGACGCGATCGACACGGCGCTTGACCGCGGCTTCGACTACTTCGGTCTGCGCACCCTCTACGATCGCTATCTGCTGCGCCATCCGCATACGCGCAGGGTGATCGAGACGCCGCAGCAGTTTTTCCTGCGCGTGGCCTGCGCGCTGAGCGAGGACGTGCCGGATGCCCTGGCGCTGTACCGGCGCATGGCCCAGCTCGACTACCTGCCAAGCTCGCCGACGCTGTTCAACAGCGGCACCACGCATGAGCAGCTTTCGTCCTGCTTCCTGCTCGACTCGCCTGCCGACTCGCTGGAGTCGATCTACCAGCGCTACGGCGATATCGCCCAGCTGTCCAAGTTCAGCGGCGGCATCGGCGTCGGCTACTCGCGGGTGCGCTCGCGCGGCTCGCTGATCCGCTCGACCAACGGCCACAGCAACGGCATCGTGCCTTGGCTGAAGACGCTGGATTCGTCGGTGGCCGCGGTCAACCAGGGGGGCAAGCGCAAAGGCGCCGCCTGCGTGTACCTGGAGACCTGGCATGCCGACATCGAGGACTTTCTCGAACTGCGCGACAACGCCGGCGACGAGGCGCGACGCACCCACAATCTGAACCTGGCGAACTGGGTGCCCGATCTCTTCATGAAGCGCGTCGAAGCCGACCGGGATTGGTCGCTGTTCGATCCGAGGGTGGTGCCCGAGCTGACCGACCTCTACGGCGACGCCTTTGAGCGCGCCTACGCGCAGGCAGAGGCCCAGGGCAAGTCTGCGAAAACGGTGCCTGCGCGCAAGCTCTACGCGCGGATGATGCGCACGCTGGCCGAGACCGGCAACGGTTGGATGACCTTCAAGGACCGCTGCAACGCGACCAGCAACCAGACGGCCAAGCCCGGCAACATCATCCATCTGTCGAATCTGTGCACCGAGATTCTGGAGGTCACCTCGGCCGAGGAAACCGCGGTCTGCAATCTCGGCTCGATCAATCTCGCCCGCCACCTCGATGCCGACGGTCAGTTCGACTTCGAGGCGCTGGCCGAGACCGTGCGGCTGGCCGTGCGCCAGCTCGATCGCGTGATCGATCTGAACTTCTATCCGATCGAATCGGCGCGCCGCGGCAACCTGCGCTGGCGGCCGGTGGGCTTGGGCTGCATGGGGCTGCAGGACCTGTTCTTCCGCCTGCGCCTGCCCTTCGACAGCGAGGCTGCACGCGCGCTGTCGGCGCGCATCGCCGAGGAGATCTACTTCCATGCGCTGGACACTTCGGTCGAGCTCGCGCAGGCGCGCGGCGTGCACCCCGCTTTCGCGGACACGCGTGCGGCCAGCGGCGCGCTGCAGTTCGACGCCTGGGGCCTGACGCCGGCGAATGCCGATCGCTGGAATGCGCTGCGCGCACGCATCCAGCAGCACGGCCTGCGCAACTCGCTGCTGATCGCGATCGCCCCCACCGCCACGATCGCCTCCATCACCGGCTGCTACGAATGCATCGAGCCGCAGGTCAGCAACCTGTTCAAGCGCGAAACCTTGTCGGGCGACTTCCTGCAGGTCAACCGATATCTGGTCGATGAACTGAAGGCGCTGGGCCTGTGGACCGCCGACATGCGCGACGCCATCAAGCGCGCCGAGGGCTCGATCCAGAACCTGCCGCAGATCCCGGAGCCCCTGCGGCAGATCTACCGGACCGCCTGGGAGCTGCCGATGCGTTCGCTGATCGACATGGCCGCGGAGCGCGGCGCATACATCGATCAATCCGCCTCGCTGAATCTCTTCATGGAGAGCCCGAACATCGGCGCGCTGTCGTCCATGTACATGTACGCCTGGAAGCGGGGACTGAAAACCACCTACTACCTGCGCTCGCGCCCGGCCACAAAGATCGCCAAGGCCACTGTGTCGGCCTATACGCCGGTCGAGGCGGTGGTGTGTTCGCTGGAGAACCCGGAGGCGTGTGAGGCGTGTCAGTGAGGCGGGAAAGAGTGGAGAGGAAAGAGGAACGAGTGCAGAGCGAAGAGCGAAGAGCAAGGAGGAAAGAGGAAGGAGGAGAGAGTCTGGAGGTTGGCGGAGTGTCTGTCTGTGCTCAGGCGGGTGATCTGAATCGCCGTCTCAGGGTCGTGAGCATGCGGCTGACTTCATCGATCAACTCGTGCGCCTCCAGGTTCTTCTCGTGATCCAGCCAGTGCAGGCGTTCGCACAGAAGCAGCTGCGTGTGGAGTTCGGCGAGTGAGCCCTGCGCTATGGCGAGGAACTGCGCCTTCTCTCGAACGGATTCGCGGGCCCAGCCCTCCGCGATGTTGCTGGGCACAGACACGGCAGCACGTGTGATCTGCGCGCGAATCCCGAATTTCTCAATCGCTGGTAGACCCGTCGACGTTCGACAGATCCGCTCTGCCAAGGCCATTGCCTTGTTCCACACCATGGCGTCTCGGTAGTGCATCAACCACTCCCATTTCCATCGCTGACCTCATCGTCGCAGCCCGGCGCGACACAGCCCATCAGAGAATTACCCATGCAGCCCCCAGAAAAAGCCCCCACCCAACTCGTTGCTCGTTCCTCCGCACTCGTTCCTGACGCTCCTCGCCTCCTAGATCCAGGCTTCGAGCTCACCCTGCGCCCCATGCGCTATCCGCAGTTCTACGAGATGTATCGCGATGCGATCAAGAATTCGTGGACGGTGGATGAGATCAACTTCCAAATCGATATCAGCGACCTGCACTCGAAGCTGACGCCTGCCGATCGGCACCTGATCCACCGGCTGGTCGCGTTCTTCGCGACCGGCGATTCGATCGTGTCGAACAACCTGGTGCTGAACCTCTACCAGCATCTCAACGCGCCCGAGGCGCGGATGTATCTGTCGCGGCAGCTCTACGAGGAAGCGCTGCACGTGCAGTTCTACCTGACCCTGCTCGACAACTATCTGCCTGACCCGTCAGAACGCATCAAGGCCTTCGCTGCGGTGGAGAACATTCCGTCGATCCGCAAGAAGGCCGAGTTCTGCTTCCGGTGGATCGACAGCCTGCAGCAGCTGCGGCGGGTCGAGACCCGCGAGCAGCGGCGGCAGTTCCTCCTCAACCAGATCTGCTTCGCCACCTGCATCGAAGGGCTGTTTTTCTTTGCCGCCTTCGCCTACGTGTACTACTTCCGCTCGCGGGGGCTGCTGCCAGGTCTGGCGTCGGGCACCAACTGGGTGTTCCGCGACGAGAGCTGCCACATGGCCTTCGCCTTCGAGTGCGTGCGCACGATTCGCAGCGAAGAGCCCGAGCTGTTCGACGCAGCCATGCAGCAGCAGGTGTATGCGATGCTGGAAGAGGCCATCGAGTGCGAGATTCAGTTCGCCGAGGATGTGCTTTCGGGCGGTGTGGCGGGCATCTCGATGCGCGACATGCGGCAGTATCTGCAGCACTGCGCGGATCAGCATTTCGCCAAGCTCGGCCTGCCGCTGCGCTATCACGTGCGCAACCCGCTGCCCTTCATGGAGCTGCAGGACGTTCAGGAGCTGACGAACTTCTTCGAGCGGCGGGTCTCGGCCTATCAGGTCGGGGTCAGCGGCGATGTCGCCTTCGACCACGCGTTCTGATCGCCCCATCACCCGCCGCTGAAATGCGAAAGGCCCGGCGGTGCCGGGCCTTTCGCTTGCAAGCGTGCTGGATCGCCTACTTCACGCCGAGCTGGTCGAGCAGGAAGGCGTAGTACTCGGCGGTCTCGCGAAAGCGCTGGAAGCGACCGGACTTGCCGCCATGGCCGGCTTCCATGTTGGTGCGGAAGACCAGCAGGTTGTCGTCGGTTTTCTTTGCGCGCAGGCGGGCGACGTACTTGGCGGGCTCCCAGTACTGGACCTGGCTGTCCCACAGGCCGGTGCCGACGAAGGTGGCCGGGTAGGCCTTGGCTTCGATCTGGTCGTAGGGCGAGTAGGCCAGCATGTAGTCGTAGAAGGTCTTGTCCTCGGGGTTGCCCCACTCGTCATATTCGTTGGTGGTCAGCGGAATGCTCGGGTCGAGCATGGTGGTGACCACGTCGACGAAGGGCACCTGGCTGACGATGGCGCGGTACTTCTCCGGCGCCATGTTGGCGATCGCGCCCATCAGCAGCCCGCCCGCGCTTCCGCCCAGCGCCGAGACGCGGTCGGCCGCAGCGTACTTCTCGGCCACCAGGAAATCGGTGACATCGATGAAGTCGTTGAAGGTGTTGACCTTCTTCAGCAGCTTGCCGTCCTCGTACCAGGCGCGACCCATCTCCTGGCCACCGCGAATGTGGGCGATCGCATAGACCATGCCGCGATCGACCAGGGACAGCACGTTCGAGTTGAAGTTCGGGTCCATCGAGGCGCCGTAGCTGCCGTAGCCGTACTGCAGCAGGGCGGCGGTGCCATCGCGCTTGAAGTCGGCGCGATGCAGCACGGTGACCGGCACGCGCGTGCCATCGCGGGCGGTGGCCCAAAGGCGTTCGGTGACGTAGTTCTTCTTGTCGAAGCCGCCCAGCACCGGCTGTTCCTTCAGCAACTTGCGCTCGCCGGTAACGACATTGAGCTCGAAGGTGGTCGCCGGCGTGGTCAGCGAGGTGTAGGTGTAGCGCAGCCAATCGGTCGCGGGCTCAGCGTTGACCGACAGGCCCATCGAGTAGGCGGTCTCATCGGCGGCGACGTACTGCTCGCTGCCGTCGTTCTTGCGCAGGCGCAGACGGGTCAGCCCCTCCGAGCGCTCCTCGACCGCGAGAAAGCCTTCAAACAGAGCGAATTCCTCGATGAACACCTTGTCGTCGTGCGGGATCAGGTCCTTCCACTCGGTGCGTGCGCGCACGTCGTTCTCGCTGGCCTGCATCAGGCGGAAATTCTTCGCCTCCCAGTTGGTGCGGATCACCCAGCGCTCGCCCAGATGGTCGGCCGAGTACTCGAAGTCGCGCTCGCGCGGCGCGAGGATCTCGAAGTCTCCCGGCTGCGCCGCCAGCGTGCAGCGGGTCTCCGACGACACCGTGCTATTGACGCTGATGCAGATGTACTTGTCCGAGGTCGTCTTGCCTACGCCCATGTAGAAGCTGGGGTCACGCTCCTCGTACACCAAGCGGTCGTTGCCCTCGGCGAGACCCAGCGTATGCAGGCGCACGCGCGTGGTCAGCAGGGTCTCGGGGTCATTCTCGACGTAGTAGAAGCTGCTGCTGTCCGCGGTCCAGGCGATGCTGGCAGAAAGACCCTTGATCTCGACCGGCAGCACCTCGCCGGTTTCCAGATTCTTGACCTTGAGCGTGTACTGGCGACGGCCGCTGGTGTCCTCGAAGTAGGCCAGCAGGCGATTGTCCGGGCTGATCTCGTAGCGCGCGATCTGGTAGAACCCCTGCCCTTCGGCCAGGGTGTTCACGTCGAGCAGCACCTCTTCGGCTGCCTCCATGCTGCCCTTGCGACGGGCGTGAATCGGGTACTCGCGGCCTTCCTCGAAGCGGGTGTAGTACCAGTAGCCGTTCTCCAGGAAGGGCACGCTGGCGTCGTCCTGTTTGATGCGCCCGACCAACTCGCCGTACAGCTGCTCCTTCAGTGCCGCCAGCGGCGCCAGCATGGCGTCGGCATAGGCGTTCTCCGCCTGCAGATACGCCAGCATCTGTGGGTCCTTGCGGGCGTCGTCCCGCAGCCAGTAGTACTCGTCCTGGCGCACCGCGCCGTGCGGCGCTTTCACCTCATGCGGCCGGGCTTCGGCGACCGGGGGCTTCGGGGAATCGGCCGCGGCGCCGTCGGCAGCCCCCGCGCCAGCGTCGGGGCCACGCGTGCAGCCAGCGACGGCAAGGATGGAAGCGGCCAGCGCGGCCAAGCGCGGCAGCTGGCGATGGGGGGCGTGCATGCTCATGGGGTCTCCTTCCATGCAGAACCCCGAG
>JBKCVA010000019.1:0-52401 GCA_046318115.1 Lysobacterales bacterium
GCCGGCGTGGCGTCGCCGGAGCCCGCGATATCGGAATTCCCATGAAGAACAAGAGCGAGATCGTTTCGAACTGGCTGCCGCGCTACACCGGCGTGGCGCTGGAGAACTTTGGCCAGCACGTGCTGCTCACCAATTTCGGCGGCTACTTGGACGTGTTTGCCAGGCTGACGGGCGCCGAGGTTGTCGGCCGCGACCGGCCGATGCCAAGCGCGACGCACGACGGCATCACCATGATCAATTTCGGCATGGGCAGCGCCAATGCGGCGACGGTGATGGATCTGCTGTCTGCCTACGGGCCCAAGGCGGTGCTGTTCCTTGGCAAGTGCGGTGGGCTCAAGAAGAAGAACCAGTTGGGTGATCTGGTGCTGCCGATCGCGGCGATCCGCGGCGAAGGCACGTCCAACGACTACCTGCCGCCGGAAGTGCCGGCGCTGCCGGCCTTCGCCCTGCAGCGCGCGGTGTCGACGATGATTCGCGACTTGGAGCACGACTACTGGACGGGGACGGTCTACACCACCAACCGCCGCGTCTGGGAGCACGACGAGGCGTTCAAGGAATACCTGCGCAAGCTGCGCTGCATGGCCATCGACATGGAAACGGCCACCGTCTTCGCCGCCGGGTTCGCCAATTCGATTCCCTCCGGTGCGCTGCTGCTGGTGTCGGATCAGCCGATGATCCCTGAGGGCGTGAAGACCGAAGCGTCGGACAAGGTGGTCAGTGCCAACTTCGTCGAGAGCCACATCCAGGTGGGCATAGAAGCCCTGAAGCTGGTGCGCCGCCACGGCAAGTCAGTCAAGCACCTGCGCTTCGACTGAGAGCCTGCGACATCCGCCTATTGCGGCCGCCTCTGGACGCGCGTGGGGGCAGCGCGCTACGCGAACTCCGCGGTCATTTGGCTCGCCAAACACCCTTGAACTCACGCACCGCGCGTTGCCACGAACGCCCAGAGACGCTCTCGCTACGGCGTCCGGCTTTTTCACACGCTCTGAGGGCGGCGTGATGCAGGGCGCGGCATCGCCCTGGCGGTGCCGCGCACAGCGACGCATCGACGCTGTTCTTCGGTCGCGGCTGTGCTGGGCGCACGCCCGACGGGGAGGTCTCGGCTTGGATCGGCGCTTGCGGCTTACTGGCCTTCCAGCAGGAAGCTGAAGGCGATCACGTCCGGCAGTTCCTTGCCTTCGCTGAAGCGCGTCCGGCACAGGAAGTCCTGGCGGGTCGGGGTGCCCTGCTCACTGTTGATGCTGGCCACGATACGGAGCTCGAAAACGTCGGCCTCGATGCTCTGGGTCGACGCCCGGCTGGCGGCTTCGTCGATCTTGAAGCTGGTCTTCTGCGAGTCGCTGTAGGTGCGGCTCCGCTGAGTGGCGTCCTGCGCAGAGGCTGCGCAGGCGTCAAAGCTCAAATCCTCGCGGGTCGCGCTGCACGCGCTCAGCAGAAGAATCAAAAGGGGGGCGACGAGCGGCAGGGGGCGCATGGCGTCTCCGGGACTGGGTTGTTTGCTCTAGAGCCGGTTAGCCAAGAACCATACAGCGCCGAACTGTGAGCTGCTTGGGGTTTGGCGTGCGGGCACAGAGATTTTCAAGCGTGAAGGCGGCGAATCCCAAGCTCAGGTGGCTGAGACCGGGATGCCCAGCGGGCGAAATCCGAAACGCCATGACTCTTCGCGGGATCTGGCGGCTGCTTTGCGGCGGCCTTGCAGGGGGTCGCCCCGATGTCCTCGCGCGCAGCCGCTCCGGAGCCCGGATCAGTAGCGCGGCACGCTGGGATCGATCTGCTGCGACCAAGCCTCGATGCCACCCTCGACGTTGAACAGCTTGCGGAAGCCCTGACCACGGAAGTGCTCCGCAGCCCGCGCGCTGGAAACGCCGTGGTGACAGAGAAACGCCAGCTCGGTGTCCTTCGGCAGCGCTTCCAGCTCGGCCACCGAACTCTCGTCCAGCACGGTGTGCGGGTGCGGGAACGGCGCGTACTGCCGGTCCGCTGACGGGCGCACGTCGATCACCCTGATGTTGCCGGCGGCGACGCGCGCGGCCAGTTCCTGCACGCTCATCGGCTGGACCGGTGCGGGCGCATTCGGATTGCGGATCGCGAGCCCGGCGCCACGCACATCCTCGACCCAGTCGATCTCCAAGCCCTGGGCCCGCTGCGCCGAGGCGAGATCGAAATGCACGCGGATACCTTCGGACTCCGACACGATCTCGCTGCCGGCGGCGGGCTTGAGCTGGAACTGCGCGTTGAAGCGCGGATCGATCGCCATGTGCAGCGCGAGACCCGCGCCACTGTCGGCCATCGCCGAGCGGATCGCTTCAGCGGCCTTGGGCGTGATGGTGATCGCCGGCGGCGTGCGGTCGGGCGGGGCCACGCCGAACAGGCCGTGCAGCTCGCCCGAATTGAGCATGCCCTCGATGATGTCGCTGCCGCCGACCAGCTCGCCGTCCACGTACAGCTGCGGAATGGTTGGCCAGCTGCCAAAGATCTTGATGCCCTCGCGGATCTCGCCGTCTTCCAGCACGTCCACCGTGTGGAAGGTTTCGATCACCGACTGCAGGGCTCCGACGGCCTTGGCCGAGAACCCGCAGCGCGGGGCCTGGACGTTGCCCTTCATGAAGAGCACCACGCGGTGTTCGGCCAGCAGGGATTCGATGCGGGTGCGCAGGGCGGGGTCAAGCGTCATGGCGGGGGGTCCTGGGAACTGCGAGCCCAGCAGTTTAGCCGTTCGCCGAGGGATCCCGCGCGCTGGGGCCATCGTATTCCCAGTTCGAGGCTGCCGAAGCGCGACGTGACTCGCAGGTCAGGCGGCGCGCTTCAGGGCGTCCTGCACGGTCTTGACGGCTTCCGCATGCGCGGACAGAGATGCGAAGGCCAAACAGGCCGCCTGTGAGGGATGCACGCGGTTGGCCTCGACGCTTCCGATCCGGGTGCGGTGCTCGCTCCAGTGCAGCAGCGACATGCGGCCCTCGAAGTCTTCGGTCAGCGCGGTGCAGTGCTCGACCCAGTCGCCGTCATTCAGGTACACCACGCCCTCGATCTCGCGCACCCCGCCGAAATGGATATGTCCGCAGATATGGCCGTCGACGCCGTGTTCTCGGGCTGCTGCGGCGACCCGCGATTCGTACTGGCGGATGTACAGCAGGGCCTGGGCGACGCGTGACTTGGTGATGATCGCCAGCGGCAGGTAAGCCAAGCGCAGGCGCCGACGAAGCCGGTTGAAATTGCGATTGGTCCAGAGCAGCAGGCGATGTGCCGAGTCACCCAGCCGGATCAGCCAGCTGCGCCCGATGTGCTCGGGATCGAACTCGTCGCCGTGGGCGACCCGATAGCGACGGCCATCGGCGGCCACGTGGCAGGCGTTCCATTCCAGTTCGATGCCGCCAATGCGCTGCCCGCACAGTGCCCTCATCGGCGCATCGTGATTGCCCGGAAGGTAGATGACGCGAGTCCCTCGGTGGGCGATCGCCAGCAGCTCGGCCACGATGGCGCTGTGGCTGGGCGGCCAGTAGGGACGCTGCGCCAGCGCCTCCAGATCGACGATGTCTCCGACCAGGTACAGCGTTTCACAACGCATGGCGCGCAGAAAGTCCAGCAGGTACTCGGCCTGGCAATCCGGGGTGCCGAGGTGGACGTCGGAGACGAAGACACTGCGGAATCGGAGCGTCGACATGCGCAAGCCCTGTGGCGGCGTTGCGGCAGTGTGCGTCGCGTTCCGCGTCAGCCACATGGCGATGGCATGACGTCCGCGTTTCGCAGTCGGGCTGCGCCGCAGTCGGGCACCGACAACCGTCGATGCACCCGGTTTGGCAGCCCCTCAGAAGTGGGTCCAGAGATGCCGCGCTTCCGCCAGATGAGGAACGGCGTTCCAGCTCGACAGGCGCAACGCGCCGGTCCGGTGGTGGAACTCGCAGAGTGCGCTGTTGCGCAGGCTCAGGTTGAGTTCGATGGCTCGGGCATCGCTGGTGTCCAGGGCGGTCTGCGCGAACTGCGACAGCACTCCGCCGGAGGACACTGCCAGCACCGTGCCGGCAGCGGGGCGCAGGCGCGCCGCGCCGGCGCGAGTGCGCGCCTGGAACTCCGACCAGCGCTCGGGCACGCCTTCGATGCGGTCTTCGGTCCAGGCCGTCAGCGCCGCCAGCAGCTGCTGCAGCACCCGGCGCGGGTCGATCTTGGCGTCCGGTTCGACCCGGAACAGCGCCTCGGCCTCCGTGTGCTCGCGCGCATACCCATCCAGCACCGCCCGGTGGTCGAACTCGTTGAGGTCGGCATCGACCTCCGGGGCAGGCAGCTCGATGCCCGCGTCCACATAGGCTTCGCGCAGTGCCTCCCAGGTCTGGTGGTGGCGGCGCATGGCGCCGATCACCACGCGCTCAGGCAGCGGCGCATGCTGCAGCAACCAGCGGCCCAGCCGGCGGGACTGCTCGTAGCCGGCGTCGGACAACTGGTCGTAATCGGCGGCGGCATACGATGCCTGGCCGTGGCGGATCGCGATCAGACTCACGCTGTCTCGGCCCTAGGGATGAAAGGTCTGGGCGAAACGCAGTACCGCCGGCTCTCCGGCGCCCTCGGGGGTGATGCGCACTTCGAAGTCGAGGCGTTCGCCCTCGCTGATGCGCGGCTCGCCGAGGTAGTAGATCGCTTCACCTTCGCGCACCTCGCGCATCCGCAGGCTTTGCCGCTGGCCCGCGGCATTGGTGGCGGCTGCCTCGATCACGGCGGTGACGGCGAACTCGCGATCGCCGTCCTTCTTGAGGACAGCGATGTTCAGCAGTCCGCGGCTGGCCGACCGGGTCAAGCCGCTGTTCCGCGCGACCTCCGGGGTGATCAGGGTGGAGGGCAGGGCGCTGTAGTGGATGGTGTAGGGGCCGCGGGTAGTGCTGCTTTGCGCCGAAGCGAGAATCGGCAGCAGGGACAGGGCGAGGCCGAACAGCAGGCGGAACGGTTTCATGGCGGTTCCTCGGTTCCAGGGGGGACGTCAGCCTCACAGCCTACGCCGGGCGCACGCGCAGGCGATGTCAGCGCGCCAACGCCAGCCCGAGGTCGGTGATCGGCGCGATGATCAGCACGCGCGAGAGCGAGATGAGCAGCATCGCGAGCAGGGGCGAGAAATCGAGGCCGCCAAGATTCGGCAGGCGTCGACGCAGCGGCCCCAGCAGCGGCTCGGTCAACTGCAGGATGATCGGTAGCGCTGGCGAGTGTCCGGCCGGCTGGATGAAGCTGAGGATCACCCGCACCAGGATCAGAGCGAACAGGATCCACAGCACCAGGCCCAGGGTTTCGGCGAAGCCGATGACCAGCGAGGCGCCGAGGCCCATGCCGCGGCCGAGCAGGGCGTACACCGCCCAGACCTTGATCGTCACGATCAGCCAGGCGACCAGGGCTGCCGAGGTCTCAAAGCGGCCGATCGGCCGCAGGACTTGGCGCAGCGGTGTCACCACCGGATGGGTGGCGCGGTAGACGAACTGGCAGATCGGGTTGTAGAAGTTCGCCCGCGCCAGCGGCAGGGCCACGCGCAGCACGAACAGGGTGGCGAACAGGCCGAACAGCACCTCTATCAGGATCACGCCGGCTTGGGCGAAGTAGCTCATGGACGCGGGTTCCGGTGGAGGGTGGGCGAGCATAGGAGGGGATGCGCGCAGGCGCCGTTGCCGGAGGTGCCCGTGGCGGCCGGCGCGGAGTTCGCGGGAAACATGGGCGCACAGGCCTCGCGCAAGTCCGCTGGAGAGGCGGTGCGCCTCCGCGCATGAAGGACTGGATAGTGCATCAGCGACAAGATCTTCAGCCCGCCGCCAGCGCACGGCCGCGCTTGACCGCAGCCTCGACGCCTGCAGCGACCAGCGTTTCGAAACCGCCGGCCTGGAAGCACTCGACGGCCGCTTGGGTGGTGCCGCCCGGCGAGGTCACGCGGCGGCGCAGCGCGTCGGCGGGCTCGCCCGACTCGGTGAGCATGCGTGCTGCGCCCAGCGCGGTCTGCCGCGCCAGTGCCTCGGCCGTCTCACGCGGCAGGCCTTGGGCGACGGCGGCCGCGACCAGGGATTCCACCAGAAGGAAGAAATACGCCGGGCCGCTGCCGGACAGCGCGGTGACCACGTCCATCAGGCCTTCGTCATCGATCCAGCGGGTCAGCCCGGCGCTGGCCAGCACAGCCTCCGCCTGGGCGCGGGCCACGGCATCGACCTCCGGCGGGGCAAACAGGCCGGTGGCGCCGGCACCCAGCAGGGCCGGCGTGTTGGGCATCGCACGGACGATGCGCGGGGTGCCAAGCCATTCACTGAGCCGCGCGCAGGGCAGGCCGGCGGCGACCGAGAGCACGACCGCATCGCCCAGTGCCGGTCGCAGGGCCTCGCAGACCGGCTGCATGACCTGTGGCTTGACCGCCAACACAACGAGCGAGGCGCCGGAAGCCGCGTCACGACCCTCGGCACAGACGCGCACGCCGAACTCGGCCTGCAGGCCTCGGCGCAGGGTTTCCTGCGGTTCGGCGACGATGATCCGCTGCGCATCGAGCCCCTGCCGGCGCAGGCCGGCCACCAGCGAGCGGGCCATGTTGCCGCCGCCTATGAAGGCGGTGAGGCCAGGAATCGGGAACGGGGAATCCGGAGTCGTCATGCGGGTGAAAGTCTGCAGAGGGTTTGGGTAAGGCAAGGCGCCGCTTGGGCGGAGAGCATAGCCGTGCGGCGCGTGGTCCTTACCGATTCTCCATCGCCGGTTCGCGATGGCTGGCCGCTCGGGGGCCGAACAGCGCGCTGCCCACGCGGACCCGCGTCGCGCCCTCGACGATCGCGAGCTCGAAGTCCTCGCTCATGCCCATCGACAGCGTGTCCACCTGCGGATGCCGCTGCCGCATCTGCTCGAACAGGTCGCGCAGGGCGGCGAAGCTGCGACGGCGGACTTCCAGATCGGCGACAGGCGCAGGGATGCTCATCAACCCGCGCAGGCGCAAGTTCGGACAGGCGGCAGCGGCTTCAGCCAGGGCAGGCAGATCGCCCGGTGCGCAGCCGGACTTGCTGGCCTCGTCGTCTATGTTGACCTGCAGCAGGACGTCGAGCGGGTCGCGGCCGCTGGCGCCGCGAGCGGCGTCCAGAAGGGGCAGCAGCTTGGCGCGGTCGACGCTCTCGATGCAATCGAACAGCGACGCCGCCTGCGCGGCCTTGTTCGACTGCAGGTGGCCGACCAGGTGCCAACTGAGGGCCAGTGGGCGCAGAGCCTCGATCTTGGTGGCGGCCTCCTGCACGTAGTTCTCGCCGAAGGCGCGCTGGCCGCAGGCGGCGAGCGCGGCGATGGCCTCTGCCGACTGGGTCTTGCTGACCGCCAGCAGCTCGACTGCACGGCCGTGGGCGGCGGCCGCGATGCGGTCGCCCAGGGCCGACAGCCGGGCGGCGGCAAGGGTGTCGTTCTGGATGTGGATCGGCATAGTCAGGCTGACGTTCAGGGCTATACTCCGGCGCATTGCGGCTGGCGTCCGGGGGCGAGGACGACCGGAGCTGTGGCTTAGTCTAGCGGCGCTTTGCCCGCCTCACCGCGGCGCGCGCCGACACTCATCACGCGGGGATGCGCGACTCATGGATATCGCTGAGCTTCTGGCGTTTTCGGTCAAGAACAAGGCCTCGGACCTCCACCTCTCCGCCGGCCTGCCGCCGATGATCCGGGTGGATGGTGACGTCCGCCGCATCAACATCCCGGCGCTCGACCACAAACAGGTGCACGCGCTGATCTACGACATCATGTCGGACAAGCAGCGTCGCGACTACGAAGAGTTCTATGAGGTCGATTTCTCGTTCGAGATTCCCGGCCTCGCCCGCTTCCGTGTCAATGCCTTCAACCAGAACCGCGGCGCCGGTGCGGTTTTCCGTACGATTCCGTCCGAGGTGCTGACGCTGGAGGATCTGGCCGCACCGAAGATCTTCCGCGAATTGATCGAGCAGCCGCAGGGCCTGATTCTGGTGACCGGCCCCACTGGCTCGGGCAAGTCGACCACGCTGGCGGCGATGATCGACCACGTCAACAAGAACGAGTACGGGCACATCCTCACGGTCGAGGACCCGATCGAGTTCGTCCACACCTCGAACAAGTGCCTGATCAACCAGCGTGAGGTGCACCGCGACACCCACGGCTTCAACGAGGCCCTGCGCTCGGCGCTGCGCGAAGACCCCGACTACATCCTGGTCGGCGAGCTGCGTGACCTGGAGACCATCCGGCTTGCGCTGACCGCCGCGGAAACCGGTCATCTCGTGTTCGGCACCCTGCACACCAGCTCGGCCGCCAAGACCATCGACCGCATCATCGACGTGTTCCCGGCCGGCGAGAAGCCAATGGTGCGCTCGATGTTGTCGGAGTCGCTGCGCGCGGTGATTTCGCAGTCGCTGCTGAAGAAGGTGGGCGGCGGCCGTGTCGCCGCACACGAGATCATGGTTGGAATTCCCGCCATCCGTAACCTCATCCGAGAGGACAAGGTCGCGCAGATGTACTCGGCGATCCAGACCGGCCAGAACTACGGCATGCAGACGCTCGACCAGTGCCTGCAGGATCTTGTGAAGCGCGGCCTGGTCACGCGTCAGGCAGCGAAAGAGTATGCGAAGGACAAGCGGTTGTTTGAATGAGAGCCGGGGTTGGGGATTGGGGATTCGGAAACGGGAGAGCGCCCTTGTGGCTGCGTACCGATTCCGACTCCGCCCGAAGCAGTGAGAATCCCAGCCGCCGCGCCAGCGGTCGTTCCATCCCGAATCCCCAATCCCGAATCCCGCTCCGAAGGAGCCCGCCATGAGCACCATCGACTTCACCAGCTACCTCAAGCTGATGTCGCACAAGAAGGCCTCGGACCTGTTCATCACGTCCGGCATGCCGCCGACAATCAAGGTGCATGGGCGTCTGCAGCCGATCACCCAGACGCCGCTGACGCCGCAGCAGTCGCGAGACCTGGTGCTGAACGTGATGACGCCCAGCCAGCGCGAAGAGTTCGAGAAGACCCACGAGTGCAATTTCGCGATCGGCGTGTCGGGCGTTGGCCGCTTCCGCGTGAGCTGTTTCTACCAGCGCAACCAGGTCGGTATGGTCCTGCGCCGTATCGAGACCCGCATTCCGACCTGCGATGAGCTGAACCTGCCGCCTGTCATCAAGACCCTGTCGATGACCAAGCGCGGCATCGTGATTCTGGTCGGCGCCACTGGTACCGGCAAGTCGACCACGCTGGCCGCGATGCTGGGCTACCGAAACCAGAATTCCTCGGGCCACATCATCACCATCGAGGATCCGATCGAATACGTGCACAAGCACGAGGGCTGCATCATCACCCAGCGCGAGGTCGGCATCGACACCGACAGCTGGGAGAACGCGCTCAAGAACACCCTGCGCCAGGCGCCCGACGTCATCATGATCGGTGAGGTCCGCACCCGCGAAGGCATGGACCACGCCATCGCGTTCGCTGAAACCGGCCACCTGGTGCTGTGTACCTTGCACGCCAACAACGCCAACCAGGCGATGGACCGCATCATCAACTTCTTCCCGGAAGACCGCCGCGGTCAGCTGCTGATGGATCTCTCGCTGAATCTGAAGGGCGTGGTCGCGCAGCAACTGATCCCGACGCCGGATGGCAAGGGGCGCCGCGTTGCGCTGGAGGTGCTGCTGGGCACGCCGCTGGTGCAGGACTACATCCGCGAGGGCGAGATCCACAAGCTCAAGGAAGTGATGAAGGAGTCGACCAACCTCGGCATGAAGACCTTCGACCAGGCTCTGTTCGAGCTCTACCAGGCCGGCGAGATCAGTTACGAGGACGCGCTGCGCCATGCCGACTCGACCAACGAGGTACGCCTGAAGATCAAGCTGGCGCAGGGCGGTGACGTGCATTCGCTGGCCCAGGGGATGGACGGCGTCGAGCTGATCGAGTCGCGCTGAATCGCCCATCCACCCGCCGCGCGATTTGACAGCGCGCGGCGGGCAGGTCTAGCTTTGTTGCGCTGCGGTGAAGCCGTCCCGCAGCGAAATCCTCAAGCCCGATTGAACCCAAGGTGGCCAGGCGGAAACGCCGGTCGAGCGTGCGACATGTCCACTACCGTCGACTGACATTCCCAGATCGCGCGGGCACCCGTACCGAGGGCGCTTGCGCCCTTTTTTGTTGCCTGCCGCCGATGCCCCAGTGGCCCTTGCGCAGGCGCCGCACGAGTGAATACCCATGCTCCACATCACGCTCCCCGACGGCAGCCGCCGTGAATTCGAAGGCCCAGTGTCCGTGGGCGAAATCGCCGCCAGCATCGGCGCCGGCCTCGCCAAGGCGGCGCTGGCCGGCAAGGTCGATGGCAAGCTCGTCGATACCAGCCATCGCATCCAGTCCGACGCTTCGCTGGAGATCGTCACCGACAAGCATCCCGACGCGCTGGAGATCCTGCGCCACTCGACAGCGCATCTGCTGGCCCAGGCCGTGCAGCGCCTGTACCCGGGGGCGCAGGTGACCATCGGCCCGGTGATCGACAACGGCTTCTACTACGACTTCGCCTACGAGCGACCCTTCACCCCGGATGATCTGCCCAAGATCGAAGCCGAGATGCAGAAAATCGTCGCCGAGAAGCTCGCCGTGAGCCGCACCGTGAAGTCGCGCGATGAGGCGATCACGTTCTTCCGTGATCTGGGCGAGCACTACAAGGCGGAGATCATCCAGTCGATCCCGGCCAACGAGGATCTCTCTCTGTACTCGCAGGGCGAGTTCACCGATCTCTGCCGTGGTCCGCACGTGCCGGGCACCGACAAGCTGCGCGCGTTCAAGCTGATGAAGGTGGCCGGTGCCTATTGGCGCGGCGATTCCAACAACCAGATGCTCTCGCGCATCTACGGCACCGCTTGGTTGAACGACAAAGATCTCAAGGCCTACCTGCACCAGCTGGAGGAAGCCGAGAAGCGCGACCACCGCCGCATCGCCAAGCAGCTCGACCTGTTCCATCAGCAGGAGGAGGCGCCTGGCATGGTGTTCTGGCACCCGCGCGGCTGGACGCTCTGGCAGACCGTCGAGCAGTACATGCGTGGCGTCTACAAGAACTCCGGTTATCAGGAAGTGCGCTGCCCGCAGATCCTCGACGTCTCGCTGTGGAAGAAGTCCGGCCACTGGGACAACTACAAGGAAAACATGTTCTTCACCGAGTCCGAGAAGCGGACCTACGCGGTGAAGCCCATGAACTGCCCGGGCCACGTGCAGATCTTCAATTCCGGCCTGCACAGCTACCGCGACCTGCCGATCCGCTACGGCGAGTTCGGCGGCTGCCATCGCAACGAGCCCTCCGGTGCCCTCCACGGCATCATGCGCGTGCGCGCCTTCACCCAGGACGACGGGCACATCTTCTGCACCGAAGACCAGATCGAAGCCGAGGTCACGGCCTTCCATCAGCAGGCGATGGCGGTCTACCGCGACTTCGGGTTCGAAGACATCTCGCTGAAGATCGCCCTGCGTCCCGACTCGCGCCTCGGCGACGACGCGACCTGGGACAAGGCCGAGAATGCCCTGCGTGCCGCACTTGGCAGCTGTCGCGTGCAGTGGGAGGAGCTGCCCGGCGAAGGTGCCTTCTACGGGCCCAAGATCGAGTACCACATGCGCGACTCGATCGGTCGCGGCTGGCAGGTCGGCACCATGCAGGTCGACTTCATGATGCCCGGCCGCCTCGGTGCGGAGTATGTCGACGAGACCAGCACGCGCCGGCATCCGGTGATGCTGCACAGGGCCATCGTCGGCTCGATGGAGCGCTTCATCGGCATCCTCATCGAGCATCACGCCGGCCTGTTCCCGCTGTGGCTGGCGCCGGTGCAGGCGGTGGTGATGAACATCACCGATGCCCAGGCCGACTACGTTCGCGAGGTGACTCAAGCCCTTGTCCAGCAAGGCTTCCGGGTTCAGTCCGACTTGAGAAACGAAAAGATCGGTTATAAGATTCGCGAGCATACCCTGCAGAAGATTCCCTACCTCCTGGTCGTGGGCGACCGCGAAAAAGAGGAAGGGCTCGTCGCAGTGCGCGCGCGTTCCGGCGAGGACCTGGGCAGCCTGACGCTGTCCGAGCTCATCGCGCGGCTGCGCGCGGAGAACGGACCAACCGCCCGCGACAAGGTGTGATCTCTTTAAGAATCAATGCCTTGCGCTCCGGTTTGGACCAGCAGCCCAGCACGGAGACACGCGAATCAATACCGAAAAGCTGAACCGCAAGAACCACGAAATCCGGGTGCCGCGCGTGCGCGTCATCGGTGCCGAAGGCGAGAACGTCGGCGTTCTGAGCCGCGACGAAGCCCTGCGCATGGCGCTGGATCTGGAGCTTGACCTAGTCGAGATCCAACCCAACGTCGACCCGCCGGTCTGCCGCATCATGGATTTCGGCAAGTTCCGCTTTGAGCAGCAGAAGAAGGCGAGCGCCGCCAAGAAGAAGCAGAAGCAGGTGGAGATCAAGGAACTCAAGTTCCGCCCCACCACCGACGTCGGCGATTACGCCATCAAGCTTCGCAACATCCGGCGCTTCCTCGAGGAAGGCGACAAGGTCAAGATCAACATCCGCTTCAAGGGTCGTGAGATGGCCCATCAGGAGTTGGGTATTGCCATGGCGAACAAGATCGAGGCCGATCTGGGCGACGAGGTGGTGATCGAGCAGCGTCCGCGCCTCGAAGGCCGCCAGATGGTGATGATGATCGCGCCCAAGAAGAAGCAGTAGGCGTCTTCGAGCGAGACCTCGCGGGCCCCGGCCGACACCGGCCGGGGCCTTGCACTTGAAGGGATTTCCCCGCGCAGGAGGCGACGGGAGCGGTCCGGGGCCATGCAGTCCCGGAGCGCGCGCAGGGTGGGCAGGAGCCCGCGGCTGTCGTACCCGGTTCGCCGGGGTCTTTGCCGTTCGCGGCGGTTTGGCGATCGGCGCCTTCGCGGTGCAGTGATGTACTCGCGCAGGCTCTACCGCCTGGTTCGCGGCGCTGCCGTGGGCCGGGCTACAAGCGCGGAATGTGCTCCTCAAGCGATGCGGTCGTAGACCTCATCCGCGCATTCCGGGTATCCAAGATCCGCAGCGGTCCGCCGTTGCATGCAAGGAGTCTCCCATGCCCAAGATCAAGACCAATCGGGCTGCCGCGAAGCGTTTCCGCAAGACCGCCTCCGGCAAGTTCAAGTGTGGCCATGCGTTCAAGAGCCACATCCTGACCAAGAAGTCGACCAAGCGTAAGCGCGGTCTGCGCGGCACCAACCACGTTCGTGCGGAGGACGCAGGCCGCGTCCAGCGCATGCTCCCGTACCTCTAAGGGAGGATCGCAACCATGGCACGAGTCAAGCGTGGCGTTACCGCCCGTCGTCGTCACAAGTCCGTCCTCGCACGTGCAAAGGGCTACTACAACGCCCGTCGCAAGGTGTTCCGCGTTGCAAAGCAGGCCGTCACCAAGGCCGGCCAGTACGCCTACATCGGCCGCAAGCAGCGCAAGCGTCAGTTCCGCGCTCTGTGGATCGTCCGCATCAATGCGGCGGCCCGCCAGTTCGGTCTGTCCTACAGCCGCCTGATGAACGGCCTCAAGAAGGCCAGCATCAGCCTCGACCGCAAGGTTCTGGCCGATCTGGCTGTGCACGATCTGCCGGCGTTCGGTTCGCTGGCCGAGAAGGCCAAGGGCGCACTGGCCTAAGGCCGGAGCGTTCGACATGCCGCGGTGAGTCCACCGCGGATCTCCTGTGGGGAAGGGCATGCTCTTCCCCACAGGCGTTTTCAGGGCCGGGGTTTGACTGGGGCTTGGCGCGCAGCGCCGCCCGAGGCAGGCTTTCCGGCCCACGCCCCGGGCCTCGCGCCCGGGCCAGGCCCGCGAACGCGGGCGCCGTCACGAGCGATGAGCATGAGCGAGTTGGAAGCGCAGGCGCAGAGCGCCGCGAACGAGATCGAACAGGCCGACAGCATCGACGCGCTGGAAGCCATCCGCGTGCGCCTGCTGGGCAAGGCAGGCCTCATCACGGAGCAGTTGAAGCGGCTGGGCGCCCTGGATCCGGAGGCGCGCAAGGCCGCCGGTGCGGAGGTCAATCGCATCAAGCAGGCGCTGACCGATGCCATCGGTGCGCGCCGCGCGCTGTTGGAGAAGGCTGCGCTGGATGCGCGTCTTGCCTCCGAGCGCATCGACGTCAGCTTGCCCGGTCGTGGTGCTCGTTCCGGCAGCCTGCATCCGGTCGCGCGCGCCGCCGAGCGCATCGCCGGCATCTTTGCGCGCATGGGCTACGAACTGGCCGATGGCCCGGAGATCGAGGACGACTGGCACAACTTCGAGGCGCTGAACTTCCCGCCGCACCACCCGGCGCGCGCCATGCACGACACCTTCTACTTCCCGGACGGGCGTCTGCTGCGCACACACACCTCGCCGGTACAGGTGCGCTACATGCGCGAGCGTCAGCCGCCCTTCCGCATGATCGCCATCGGCAAGGTCTATCGTTCGGATTCCGATCAGACCCACTCGCCGATGTTCCACCAGATGGAGGGCCTGCTGATCGACGAGACCAGCACGTTTGCTGACCTGAAGGGCACGCTCAAGCAGTTCGTCGACGCCTTCTTCGAGCGCGACTTCGCGATGCGCTTCCGCCCGAGCTACTTCCCCTTCACCGAGCCCTCGGCTGAAGTCGACATCCGCTGGGACCGCGAAGACGGCAGTGAGCGTTGGCTGGAAGTGCTGGGCTGCGGCATGGTGCATCCGAATGTGCTGCGCGCCTGCGGCATCGACCCCGAACGCTACACCGGCTTCGCCTTCGGCATCGGCATCGAGCGCTTCGCCATGCTGCGCTACGGCGTCAGCGACCTGCGCAGCTTCTTCGAGAACGACACGCGTTTTCTCGCGCAGTTCGCTTGAGGCGAACTGCGGGATTCGGGATTGGCGATTCGGGATTTGTAAGCCGCAGCGGGCCAGGCTCGCGCGGCCTCTGATGGACACAGGCAATGAAGTTTTCCGAAAACTGGCTGCGCGAACACGTCACCGTCGAAGCCTCGCGCGAAGAACTCGCGGCCAAGCTGACTGCGATCGGGCTGGAGGTTGAAGAGATCTCCGCGCTGGGTGAGCGCTTGGACGGTGTGGTGGTGGCGCAGATCGTGGACTGCGCCCGCCATCCCGAGGCCGATCGCCTGCAGGTCTGCACGGTCGATACCGGCAGCGGCACGGTGCAGATCGTCTGCGGCGCGCCGAACGCGAGACCCGGGCTGAAGGCGCCGCTCGCCACTGTTGGCGCCGAGCTGCCGGGCGGGCTCAAGATCAAGCCGGCCAAACTGCGCGGCGTCGAAAGCTTCGGCATGCTCTGTTCGGCGAAGGAGCTTGGTGTCGATGCGGACGCGTCGGGGCTGATGGAGCTGCCGGCCGATGCACCGGTGGGCGCAGGCTTCGCCGACTATCTCGGCCTGCCCGACGCCAGCATCGAGATCAAGCTGACTCCAAACCGCGCCGACTGCTTCGGCGTGCGCGGCATCGCCTATGACGTCGCCGCCGTGTTGGGGGCGAACGTCAATCCGCTAAACGTGCCGACCGCTGCCGTCAGCAGCAGCGATGTGCTCCCCGTAGAGCTGCAGGCCGGCGCTGCAGCGCCCCGCTACTGCGGCCGCGTCATCGAAGGCGTGGATGCTGCGGCCCCCACGCCGCTGTGGATGGCCGAGCGCCTGCGTCGCTCCGGCATCCGTCCGATCAGCTTGCTGGTCGATGTCACCCAATACGTGATGCTGGAGCTGGGCCAGCCGATGCACGCCTTCGATCGCGCCACGCTGACCGGACCGGTCGGCGTTCGCGCTGCGCGCGCGGGTGAAACGCTGAAGCTGCTGGATGAGCGCGAGGTCGCGCTGGACGAAGGTTTTCTCGTCATCACCGACGCCGATCGCGCGGTGGCGCTGGCCGGCGTGATGGGCGGCTGGGACACCCGTGTCACCACCGGCAGCCGCAGCGTGTTCCTTGAGAGTGCGCACTTCGCGCCCGAGGCCATCATCGGCCGCGCCCGCAAGCTGGGCATGCATACCGATGCATCTCACCGCTTCGAGCGCGGCGTCGATCCCGAGCTGCCGCGGCTGGCCCTGGAGCGGGCGACCCAGCTGATCCTGGCGCAAGCCGGGGGCAGCGCTGGCCCGGTGACGGAAACATCCTTGTCCGAACATCTGCCCTTGCCCAAAGCCGTGCGCCTGCGGCGCGCGCGCTTGGCGCGCGTGCTGGGCGTGCACATCGCCGACGCCGAGGTCGAGCGCATCCTTCGCGCGCTGGGCATGCAGGTCGAAGCGTTTGACGGCGCTGCCGATGAACCCGTCGACGCCCTGCGCGGCTCTCACATCGGTGGCGGCTGGTGGGTGACGCCGCCCTCGCGGCGCTTCGATATCGCCATCGAAGAAGACCTCATCGAAGAGGTCGTGCGCATCCACGGCTACGAGGCCATCCCGACCAGCACGCCGACGGGCGCTATTCCGCTGGCCATGCCCAGCGAAACCCGCCTCGGAGAGGGCGAGCTGCGCCGCGCGCTAGCCGGCCGTGGCTACCGCGAGACGATCTGCTTCGCCTTCGTCGAACAGGCGCTGCTGGATCGCTGGGGTCTTGCTGAGGGCGCGATCGCTCTGGCCAATCCGCTGAGCGCGGAGCTGGCGGTGATGCGCACCGGCCTGCTGCCGGGTCTGGTGCAGGCGCTGGCGCGCAACCGTGACCGCCAAGAGCTGCGGCCGCGCCTGTTCGAACTGGGTCGCGTGTTCCACCAGGGCGAGTCCGGCCCGATCGAGACCCTGCGATTCGCCGCTGCCGCCTGCGGCCGCGCCGAGGCCGAGCAGTGGGGCCTGCCGAAGCGCGCGCTCGACTTCTTCGACGTGAAAGCGGATTTGGAGTCCCTGCTGGCGCTGGCGGGCGACCCGGCGCGCGCCGAGTTCCGACCGACCACGGCCGGCTTCCTGCATCCAGGCCGCGCAGCGGATGTCTGGCTGGCAGGCCGCTGCATCGGCTGGCTGGGCCACTTGCACCCGGCTCTCAGCAAGGCCCTCGATCTCGCGGAAGAAGTGGTGGTGTTCGAGGTGGAGCTGGCGCCTGCACTGGTGCGCGAGCTGCCGCGCGCACAGCCGGTCTCGCGCTTCCCTTCCGTTCGTCGGGATATCGCCGTGCTCGTCGCCGAGCCGCATCCTTGGTCGGCGCTGCACGATTGTCTGAAAAGCGCGCTGGCAGGCCGTGTGCAGGCCATTCAGCTGTTCGACGTGTACCAGGGCGAGGGCGTGGATCCGGGTTTCAGAAGCCTCGCTATAGGCTTGATTTTGCAGGACGTTTCACGCACCCTCACGGATCAGGATGCAGATCAGGCCATCGCCGATGCGGTGGCGGCGCTGTCCAGGACGTTCGGCGCCACGCTCAGGGGGTGACATGGCACTGACCAAGGCCGAAATGGCCGAGAAGCTGTTTGACGACGTCGGCCTCAACAAGCGTGAGGCCAAGGAGTTCGTCGATGCGTTTTTCGATGTGCTGCGAGATGCGCTGGAAACCGGCCACCAGGTGAAGCTGTCCGGCTTCGGCAACTTCGACCTGCGCAAGAAGAACCAGCGGCCTGGCCGCAATCCGAAGACCGGCGAGGAGATTCCGATCTCTGCCCGCACCGTCGTCACTTTCCGTCCGGGTCAGAAGCTCAAGGAGCGCGTGGAAGCCTATGCTGGATCCGGGCAGTAACGCTGAACTTCCGGCCATCCCGGCCAAGCGCTACTTCACCATCGGTGAGGTCAGCGAGTTGTGTCGCGTCAAGCCACACGTGCTGCGCTACTGGGAGACCGAGTTCCCCAGCCTGAAGCCGGTCAAGCGCCGCGGCAATCGACGCTACTACCAGCGTCAGGACGTGCTCACCATCCGCCAGATCCGCGCCCTGCTGTACGAAGAGGGCTTCACGATCACCGGTGCGCGCCAGCGTCTGGAGGCCGACGGACAGCGCCCCAGCCCTTTGGCGAATGACAGCTCGCTGCAGATCCTGCGCGAGGTGCGAATGGAGCTTGAAGCCGTTCTGGCGCTGCTGAAATCCTGAGTTTTCGCATGCCGTCGCCAAGACGGCTGCGCAGTCGAGACAAGCCCACAACTCTCGTCTATACTTGCGCGCTCTGTACGGTCGACGCCTCTAGGCCCACGTACAGATCGCGGCACTGATCGGAATCGCGTCGGGGCGTAGCGCAGCCTGGTAGCGCATTTGCCTGGGGGGCAAAGGGTCGTCGGTTCAAATCCGGCCGCCCCGACCATCCGATCCATCCTCCGCTTGGCCATTCCTCGCCTGTTCGCCGCGCTCGCATTTTCTTCGTCGAGCCGTTGGCCTGAGGTGTTTCCCCAAGCCGTGGGTCCCTGGCCCACCAAGCCGCTACACTCCCGAGCTTCCTCCATCGAGCGAGCTTGAGCGATGCGCACACTCTTCCCCGCGATCGAACCCTATGCCAGCGGTGAGCTGGCGGTGTCCGAACGGCACACCCTGTACTTCGAAGAGTGCGGCAACCCCAAAGGCAAGCCGGTGGTGATGCTGCACGGCGGCCCGGGTGGCGGGTGCAGCCCGAAGATGCGGCAGTTCCACGATCCCGCGAAGTACCGCATCGTGCTGTTCGACCAGCGCGGCGCTGGGCGCTCACGGCCGCATGCGGATCTCGTCGACAACACCACCTGGGACCTGGTCGCCGATATCGAGCGCCTGCGCGAGCACCTCGGCATCGAGCGCTGGCAGGTGTTCGGCGGCAGCTGGGGTTCGACGCTGGCGCTGGCTTACGCCGAAGCGCATCCCACGCGGGTGACCGAACTCGTGCTGCGCGGCATCTTCATGCTGCGGCGCTGGGAGCTGGAGTGGTTCTACCAGGAGGGTGCCTCGCGCCTGTTTCCGGACGCTTGGGAGCACTATTTGAAGCCGATTCCCGAGGTCGAGCGCGCGGATCTGATCAGCGCTTACCACCGTCGACTCACCTCCAGCGACCCGGTGGTGCGCGTGGCCGCCGCGCGCGCCTGGTCCGTGTGGGAAGCAGCCACCAGTTTTCTGCATCAGGACCCCGACTTCATCGCTTCGCACGAGGCCGATGACTTCGCGCTGGCGTTCGCTCGCATCGAGAGCCACTACTTCGTCAACGGCGGCTTCTTCGAGGTCGAGGATCAGCTGCTGCGCGACGTCGATCGTATCCGCCAGATCCCGACGACGATCGTTCACGGCCGCTACGACGTGGTCTGCCCCGTCCAGAACGCCTGGGATCTGAAGCGCGCGTTCCCCGAAGCCGAACTGGTGATCACTGCCGATGCCGGCCATTCGGCCTTCGAGCCCGCCAACGTGGATGCACTGGTGAGGGCGACGGAGCGGTATGGGTAAGGGCCGGGATTCGGGATTGGGGATTCGGGATTCGCAGAGCCAGTCTCGCCAGCCTTGACCTAGCGACTTGGGGCGAGCCCATTTGAGCCCCTCTCCCTGCGGAGCGGTTCGGGGACATCGGCTGCCGGTGCAGCCGATGCCCCGGGAGCCCGAGCGAAGCGAAGGCAAGGGGTTGCAGAGGGGCAGTTCGGAGCGACGAGCTGATTGACGTGCGCCAGCTTCGCTCGAATCCAGTCACAGTCGATGCGGCCAGGTGGCTGTGCGCAGCGTCGCGCATCAGCCTACAGCGGCGCCCTCACAACCGCGCAAACAACGCCCCATAGCCCGGGAGCTCCACGCGGCCGTCGCGCAGCGCGCCGCCGACTAGGCCGTGTCCGTCGAGCGCCTGTGCGCCCTGCGCTTCATCCAGCGCGAGCGTCTGCGCTTCCGCACTGAGGTTGAAGACGCACAGCAGGCGCTTGCCCTCGAGCTCACGTTCGAAAGCCAGTACCGGCTCCCGCGTCGCCAGCATGCGCACCGTGCCCCAGCGCAGCGCCGGCAGCGCGCGGCGGAACGCCATGAAGCGGCGGAAGCGCCGCAGCGCCGAATCGTCTTTGGTTTCCTGCGCTTCAGTGCTGAGAGGCAGATGCTCGGCAGGCACCGGCAGCCAGGGCTTGGCCTCGGTGAAGCCGCCCCGCTCAACGCCGCGCCAGGGCATCGGCGTGCGGCAGCCGTCGCGACCCTTGAAGTTCGGCCAGAACGCGATGCCGTACGGATCCTGCAGCAGTTCGAAGGGGATATCGGCCTCGGGCAGCCCGAGTTCTTCGCCCTGGTAGACGCAGATCGAGCCGCGCAGGCTGCAGGCCATGGCGCTCAGCATCGGCGCCATATGCGCGGGCGGATGCGCGCCGCCCCAGCGGGTCACCACGCGCTGCGAATCGTGGTTGCTGATCGACCAGCAGGGCCAGCCCTCGGTCATCTTGGCTTCGAGATCGTTCACCGTGCGACGCACGTGCTCGACGCTGAAATCCGGCGTCAGCAGCTCGAAGCTGTAGCCCATGTGCAGGCGATCCGGCCCGGTGTACTCCGCCATCGTCTGCAGCGAGTCCTCCGACGAGATTTCACCGAGCGCGGCGACCTGGTCGAACTCATCCATCAGCGCGCGCAGGCGGCGCAGGAAAGCGATGTTCTCGGGCTGGGTGTTGTTGTACCAGTGGTACTGGTAGGCGTAAGGGTTGTCCGGGCTGAAGCCACGGCCTGTGCGCAGTTCCGCGGGCTTGGCCGGGTTGTCGCGCAGCTCGCGGTCGTGGAAGCAGAAGTTGATGGCATCCAGCCTGAGCCCGTCGACGCCCCGCTGCAGCCAGAAGCGCACGTTGTCGAGCGTCGCCTGCTGCACCTCCGGGTTGTGGAAGTTGAGGTCCGGCTGGCTGACCAGGAAGTTGTGCAGGTAGTACTGCTCGCGCCGCGGCTCCCATTGCCAGGCGCAGCCGCCGAACAGGGACAGCCAATTGTTCGGTGGTGTGCCATCGGGCTTCGGATCCGCCCAGACGTACCAGTCGGCCTTGGGGTTGTCGCGGCTCTGCCGACTTTCCTTGAACCAGGCGTGCTCGATCGAGGTGTGGCTCAGCACTTGGTCGATGATCACCTTCAGCCCCAGCGCGTGCGCCTTGGCCACCAAGCGGTCGAAATCGTCCAGCGTGCCGAACATCGGATCGACGTCGCGGTAGTCGGCGATGTCGTAGCCGAAGTCCGCCATCGGTGACTTGAAGAAGGGGCTGATCCAGATCGCATCCACGCCGAGGCTGGCGACGTAGTCGAGGCGCTCGATGATGCCCGGCAGGTCGCCGATGCCGTCGCCGTTGCTGTCCTGGAAGCTGCGCGGGTAGATCTGGTAGATGACGGCGCCGCGCCACCAGGGAACTGTGCTCATGTCGTGTTCCGGCAAAGGAGAGCCTGGCGGGCGATGGCGTGCAGGCGAGAGAAGGTGAAGGTGGCGGCAAGCTTAATCAGCGCTCGCAGCCATGCCGCGGCGCGTGCATACGTATTCATGCGGAGCGCTTCGCGGCGCTTGCGCTATGCGGTTTGTTCGATCGCAGCATCAGATCGCTTCTGGTTGTCCGGAAAGCCTTTGCTCGCCGGACTTTGCTGCCATCGCACGCGCAGCAAACCGCCGCGCGCGCTTGCGTCGACGTCCGCTTCGACTTCAGTCCTCCGGATCGCCCGCCACCCACACCACCGCGGTGCGTGCGGGCACCTGCAGGCGCAGCTGCGCGTGCTCGGGCGCCGCTTGCGGCTCAAGCTGCAGGCTCGCCTGATGGACGCGCGGGTCCACGCCCTCCGCCAGCACGGGATGCAGGCGCCAGCTGCGGCCGATGCTGTGCTTTGGCACCCAGTCGAGGCGCACGCTCTGCGGCTCGGTGCTGACGTTGAGCGCATACAGCAGCTCAGGGTGCGGATTGCCTGCGAGCCCGCTGCCATCGAGGTGCGCCGCGATCAGCCCCGAGCTGGCGTCAATGTCGAGGAAGCGCAGCCGCTGCTGGACGTCTTCGGTGGATGACAGACGCAGCAGCGGCGTCTGCGCGCGCAGACGCAGCCAATCGAGGAAAGCGCGGCGCGCGTAGTCGACGATCTCGGGCGATGGCTTGAGCGCCGGGTCCGCCAGCAGATCGCGCATCTGCGGCCAGTCCTTGGCGTTGTCCCAGGCCGGCGGCAGGCCGCGGCCGAAGCCGTTGTCCTCGCCGCTGAAGTCCAAGCGGTTGAAATGATCGCCGCTGTCGTAGCTGTTGCGGTCCAGTGACTTGCTGCGCAGCACCTCGATGCCGGCATGGAAGTAGGGAATACCCTGGCTCAGCAGGTTGAAGGCCATGCCCAGCACCTGCACCCGCGCGCGCTCCTCGGCCGAGGTCGTCGGCGGCAGGCGCAGCGCGTTGATGTCGTACAGAGTCTGGTTGTCGTGATTCTCGACATAGTTGACGACCTCATTCGGCGAGGCCACGTAGCCCGCGGGTTGGCCGGCGTAGTCGAACTCGCCAAGGGAGCGCTCGACGCTGTTGCTGCCGCGCATGCGGTAGTCGCGCAGCGTGCCGGCGAGACCGATGCGAACGAGGTCCTGCGTGAGTCCGGGGTTCGAGATTCGGGATCGAGAGCCGGGATTGGGGATTGGGGATTCGGGATTCGTCTGCGATGAGTTCGCGCTTGAGGCGAAGGCAACCGAAGTGGCGTCTTCGAGCCCCTCTCCCCTGGAGGGAGAGGGGTTGGGGAGAGGGTGAGAACTCTCGCGATGCGCTGCCCCCTCTCCGCCAGCCCCTCTCCCACCGGGGGAGAGGGAGGGCGGCGCGGGAGACTCGCGCTCTTCCGAATCCCGAATCCCGAATCCCAAATCCCTGCTCTCAACCCACCCATTCAACCAGCCATACGCCGTCCGCAGCTCCGCTCCGGCGGTGGCTGCCCCGCCGCCGCGCAGGGCGTCGCGCGCGCGGTCGCTGAAGGTGGCGATGCCGCTGCCGGGCAGGCTCAGCTGGCTGGCCTGCACGAAGCGCGCGCCATCGGCGACCTCGCCGAAGTTCCAGCCCTCGCCGATGATCGGGATGCGCTTGCCGGCCGCTGCATCGACGGTGCGCATCAGCGCCAGCATCACCGCCTTCGGCTGGTGGCCCATGAGGTCGAAGCGGAAGCCGTCGATGCGGTAGTCGCGCACCCAGACCACCGCCGAGTCGATCATCAGCCGCGCCATCATCGCGCGCTCGGTGGCGGTGTTCTCGCAGCAGGTGCTGCGCTCGATCGCGCCCTTGGCATCGAGCCGGTGGTAGTAGCCCGGAACGATCCGGTCGAGCACCGACTTCGCATGCTGACCGGCATGGCTGGTGTGGTTGTAGACCACGTCGAGCCCCACGCGCAGGCCCAGCGCATGCAGGGCCATCACCATGCGTCGCAGCTCGCGGATGCGCACGGCACCGTCGTGCGCGTCCGAGGCATAGCTGCCCTCGGGCACGGTGAAGTGCTGGGGGTCGTAGCCCCAGTTGTAGCAGTCCTCGTGCTTGATCGCGGCGAGGGTCGCCTGCTGCTGTTCGCCATCCGGCGGTCCCATCACCACCGGCGTCACGCAGCCGGTTTCAGGGATGGTGCTGATGTCGTAGACCGGCAGCAGATGCACATCGGTGAGCCCGGCCTCGGCAAGTTCGCGCAAGTGGCGCATGCCCAGGCTGTCGCGTTGGGCGAAGCCGAGATAGCGGCCACGGTGCTGCGGCGGCACGCTCGCATCGTCGCGCGAGAAATCGCGCACATGCAGTTCGTACAGCACCATGTCGACGTTGTGCTGCGGCGCCGGCGGTCGCGGATGAGCATCCCAACCCTCGGGCTTGAAGCGCGAATCCTCCAGATCGACGACCATTGCGCGTTGGCCGTTGGCGCCCAAGCCCAGCGCGTAGGGGTCGGTGACCCGATTGCGCACCAGGCCCAGGCCGGGCACGAACACGTCGACGAGATAGCTGTAGTAGCTGCCGATGGAAGCCTCCGGCAGGCGCGCCGACCACACGCCGCTGGCCGCGTCGCGATCGAGCCTGCGCGCCGAGCGCGCCTGGCGCTCGCCCTCCGCGAACACGCAGACCGCAACGGACTGCGCGGTCGGCGCCCACAGTGCGAAGGTCGTGGCATCCGGACTCGGCAGCGCGCCGAGCGGCGCATCGAGTGCCGCCGGGTAGAGATCATCCAGCGCGGCGGCGTGCTGCACGCGGGTCATGGCCTGCACGCGGCCCTCGGCGTCGAGGGCCGCCAGCCGCAGATCGCCGCGCAGCAGTCCAGCGATATCGGTGCCTTCAGGCAGCGCGAACTCCGCACCTTCGCCGAACCAGGCGAACCGCTGCTGTTGTGCAGGCGAAACGGCCTCGGTCGCCGCCCTCAGTGCGAGCTGTGCGACCCCCTCATCGGGGCGACCCTCGCCATCCAGCCGGATCGTGGTGTCGGCATGCAGCAGCACGATGTCAGCGCCGGTGGGCGCCTGCGGCCAGCGCAATCTTTCGGCATCCAGCCAGATCGCCGCCGCTTCGGCCGGCAGGTCCGAGCGCGCCAGCACGCGGAAGTGGGTGGTCGCATCGCAGTCGGCGCGCAGGCTGTCGTCGGCCGCTGCCGCCAACGGCAGGCCAAAGAGCAGGCCAGTGCAAAGCAGGCGTCGGGCGGCACGCACCATGGCATCCGTTCGGAGATGTCGCGCGGTCGCGCAGGCGGTGCGTTGGGTGGGGCTCGGCATCGGGCGTTCCCTCAAGCGGTGGACCGCGAAGATGCCAGACGTCGAGCTCCGGTGGCTTCATCTGCATACGTATGCCTCGCAGGTGCAGCACGGAATGCCGCGGCCGCGCAGCTAGCATCAGCGGCCGATCCCCACGAGGCCTGCGGATGCCATCGACTGCGCTTGCAATGAAGGCCAGCCGCGCGCGGCTCGGCCTCGCCATGCTTGGTGTGCTGTGCGTGGCTGTCGGCGCAGGCTGTGCGAGGCGTGCGCCCACCGGCGTGGCGCCGGCCGAGAGCGCTCCGAATGCATCCACCGAGTTGCGCCCTGCGCCTGCCGACCACGCGCACTCCGAGGCCGCGCGCTTCTTCGAGGCCATGGCGATCCGCATCGCCCCCGGCGAGCGCGCCCAGTTCGTTGCCGGCGACAACCGCGCGGGCTACTACGAGGGCTGGACGCACGGCTATCGCGGCGGGGTCGGATACCGCATCGGCGAGGCGAGCCTGTACGAGGATCGCGAGGCCTTCGTCGACGGGCGGCGCCTGCCGCGCGAGGCGGCGGCCGGCGAGACCCTGTACCCCTATGGCCACTGCGTCGAACACGCAGGCGCGCGGGACTGCCTGCTGCTGCACTCGGGGCGCGCGGCGCTCAGCCTGCGCCTTGACGCGGACAGAGCGGCCGAACTTGCGCTCACGCCGCTGTGGAGCTCGGCGCTGGCGGGCTACCGCATCGAACGGCATGAGGACGTTCTGCTGCTGGTGCCGCCGGCACCGACGCCCGAGGACGAGCATCCGGACTGGATCGCACTCAGTGCGGATGCGCCGCTGCGCGTGGATTCGACGCCCTCCACAGTGGGCGAAGCGATGTCCATGCGCCTCGTTCGCGCCACGCCGGGCAGGCGCCTCACCCTGCACATCGCCTATGCCGACCGTCGCGAACAGGCGCTGCAGTCCGCGCGCGAACTCGCCGCGCAGGACAGCTGGCAGCCGCAGATCGAGCTTCAGCATCAGCGCCTGAGTCGCGCTGTGTTGACCACGCCGGATGCCGAGTTCAACCGCGCCCTGCTCTGGGCCCAGGCCAGCGCGCACAGCTTCGTGGTCGAGCAGTACGGGCCGGGCATCTGGGCCGGCCTGCCCTGGTTCCGCGACAACTGGGGGCGCGACACCTTCATCGCTCTGCCCGGCACGCTGCTGGTCTCGGGGCGCTTCAACGAGGCGCGCGCCGTGCTCGATGCTTTCGCTGCACGCCAGGAGCGCGATCCGACCTCACCAGACTACGGCCGCGTGCCGAATCGCGTGGCGACGAACCAGCCGACGATCTACAACACCGTCGACGGCACGCCCTGGCTGCTGCGCGCGGGGCTTGAGTACGTTCGCTACAGCGGCGATGTCGGGTTCGCCGATCGGCTGATCGATCTCGCGCGCATCTACATCGAAGGCGCGCAGCGGCATCTCGACGCCGAGGGTCTGCTGCGTCATGCCGACGCCGACACCTGGATGGACGCGCGCCTCTACGAGAACGGCCCGGCCTGGTCGCCGCGGGGCGATCGCGCGGTCGAGATCCAGGCGCTGTGGATCACCGCGCTGGAGAGCGCCGCCGCTCTGGCCGAGGCGCGCGGGCAGGGCAGCGATGCCGCGCACTGGCGCGCGCAGGCACAGCGGGCGCGCAGCGCGGTGCTTAAGCGCTTCGTGATCGACGGACGCGTGGCCGATCGTCTTCGACCGGACGGCAGCGCCGACCTCGCGCGCCGCCCCAACGCCCTGATGCTGATCAGCGTGCCGTGGGTGCCGGTCCTCGATACGCAGGCCGAAGCGCGACTGCTGCGCGACAGCGTCGAGCATCTGCTGTTTCCCTACGGCATCGCCTCGCTGGAGCCCGCGCACCCGTGGTTCCACCCGCGTCACGAGGCCGTGCGCCTCGGCCGGCCCGAGCTGCACCACAAGGACGCCGCGTACCACAACGGCACGGTCTGGGGCTGGAACGCCGGCTTCGCGATCACCGCCCTCAGTCGCCACGGCCAGCAGGAACTCGCCTGGCGACTGACGCGCGAGCTGGCGCGACAGATTCTTGAAGACGGCACGCGCGGCAGCATGAGCGAGCTGCTCGATGCCGCCCTTGGCGACCACGGGCAGCCTGTTCCTTCGGGAACCTACGCGCAGTCCTGGAGCGTCGCCGAGTTCACCCGCACCGCCTGGCAGGACTACCTCGGCGTTCGCCCCGATCTGCTGCGCAACACCCTGCGCTTCGTGCCCGCGCTGCCGTCGGCCTGGATCGACACCGAGGCGCGCATCCCGTTCGGCGCGGGCGAAACCCTGGGCCTGCAGATCGCGCAGCAGCAGGACACTCAGCGCTGGCGCTTCGAGGGCTTGCCGCTGCAGGCGCGGCGAATCGAGCTCGACCTGTTGCAGACCGGGGGCGGACGCGTGCGCATTGGCTTCGCGCTTGGCCCGGCGGCGCGCGAGCTGGTTTGGGACGGACGCGAAGCGCGGCTCGATGGCCTGCTTCTGGAGCAGACCGAGGTGCTGGCCTCGACGCAGAGCGTTCTGCAGCAGCTCGACTTCGCATCGCCGCCTTCCGCTGACCCCAGGCGCTATCCGATGACCCGCGAAGCCGATGCCCTGCGACGGCGGATACTCGATGCCGCAGGCGCAGCGGAGCCGTCGCGATGAGCGATCGCGACGGGCGCTCAGACCTTTTCGTTGTCGCTCGGCGCTGCGCCCGGCCGATCCTGCGGCCGCTGCAGCAGTGTGGCCAAGGCATCGGACAGATGCAGGTGCATGTCGGTCTGCGGATACGGAATGCTGTAACCCGCCGCGGGCAGGCCGCGATGCACGGCTTCGAGCAGGTCCGAGCGGGCCTGCGCGAAGTCCGGCGTGTTGACCCAGGCGCGCAGCACCAGGTTGACGCTGCTGTCGGCCAGCGCGTCGACGATCACATCGGGAGCGGGGGCGGAGAGAACGCTGGGGTGCGCCTTGGCGAAACCCAGCAGCACCTCGCGCGCACCGCGGATGTCGTTGCCGTAGTCCACGCCCACGGGAATGTCCACGCGGCGCTGCGGCTTGGCGGTGAAGTTGATGATCGGGCTGGCCGTGATCTGCCCGTTGGGCAGGGTGATCTCGTGGTTCTGGAAGCTGCGCAGCACGGTCTGGAACAGCCGCACCTGCTCGACCTCGCCGGTGATGCCGGCGATCTCGACCACATCGCCGGTACGGAAGGGCCGCAGCACGATCAGCATCACGCCGGCGGCGATGTTCGACAGCGAATCCTTCATCGCCAGCCCCACCGCCAAGCCGGCCGCGCCCATCACCGCCAGCAGCGAGGTCGGCGGCACGCCCAGCGCATCCAGTGCGGTGATCAGCACCAGCACCAGCACAGCGGCATGCGCCACGTTGGCGCAGAAGTTGGCGAGGATGCCCTCGACGCGGGTGCGCTCCAGCAGCCGCCGCAGCGCGTTCGACAGCCGCCGCGCCAGCCACAGCCCGACCAGCACGATCGCCAGCGCCGCGCTGATCTTGAGGCCCCAGAACGTGGCCAGCCCCATCCAGTCGATGCCGCTGCCGGCTTTGATGAGCTCCTGCATCCTGCCTTCTCCTTGATGCGCGCGGCCGCAGGCTGCGGCGCGCAAAGCGCAGCACTGTAGAGAACCCGACCTTAGCTCCCCGTTATCGGCAGGCCTGTCTTCCAGGAGGAACACGCAGTCATGCGCCAACACTCGATATCGATGCGCTGGACGGGGTTGGTCATCGGCCTTCTGTGTCACAGCGCGCTGGTCGCAGGGCTCGCCAGCGCCGGCGAGCTGCCGCAGGTGGAGTCGGGCCGCATCGAGCGCCTCGACTTCGCGCCGCCTGGCCTCGCCGCACGCAAGGTCGATGTCTGGCTGCCGCCCGGCTATCCGCAGGGCGCGCCCTACGCCACGCTCTATATGCACGATGGCCAGATGCTGTTCGATGCCAGCACCACCTGGAACGGCCAGGCCTGGGAGGTCGAACGCACGGCCGCAGCACTGATCCAGTCGGGCGCGCTGCGACCCTTCATCGTCGTCGGCATCTGGAATGCGGAGGAGCACCGCTACCGCGACTACCTGCCGCAGCGCGTGTTCGAGGCGATGCCCGAAGACGCACGCGGGCGCTGGCTGGCGACCGAACGCGAGCCGGGTCGACCGCTCTTCGCCGGCCCGCCTGCGGCCGACGCCTACGTGCGCTTCCTGGTGGGCGAGCTGCGCGAGGCGATCGAGTCGCGCTACGCCGTGTCGCGTCAGCCTGAGGATCGCTTCCTGATGGGCTCCAGCATGGGCGGGTTGATCAGCCTCTACGCCGTGCTCGAACAACCCCAGCACTTTGGCGGTGCCGCCGCGCTGTCGACGCACTGGCCGGGCGGCTTCGACCCCAAGGACGACAGCTTCGCGCAGGCGATGTGCGCCTATCTGCGTGAGCGCCTCCCGCGGCTGGATCAGCAGAAGATCTGGATGGACCACGGCACCGAAACCCTGGATGCGCTGTATCCACCGCTGCAGCGCGAAGTCGACGTCGTGTTCAAGTCCTCGCCCCTGCCGCCGGTGCAGTGGCAGAGCCCCGAGTACCCCGGCACCAACCACAGCGAACAGGCCTGGGCCGCACGCCTCGCCGACCCCCTGCGCTTCCTGCTGGCACACGATGAGCAATAGGGTGAGCCTTGGCCCACCATGATCTGAATCCGCGCCCCGCGCCCCGCTTCAACGACAAGCTACCGGCGGCCCTCCGATGACCGCCTGGGGCGCTCCACGCCTGCCGCAGCGCGCGTTTCGTTTCTCGCTCCCCGTTCCTCGCTTCTCGCTTCTCGCTTCTCGCTTCTCGCTTCTCGCTTCTCGCTTCTCGCTTCTCGCTTCTCAATTCTCAATTCTCAATTCTCAATTCTCAATTCTCAATTCTCGTTCCTCGTTCCTCGCTCCTCGCTCCTCGCGCCTCGCGCCTCGCGCCTCGCGTTCGCAATTTCGCCGTTGGCTTGCCACGCGCTGCCCCTCGCGCAACCCTCGCCAGCGCGCGCCGCGTCCGCTCGCTCTTGCCATCGATGATTCGCCCGCTGTCCGCCACGCCACCCACGCACCCGCCAGCTCCCGACACCACCCGCGCATGTTCAACCCCAAGCCCAAGCGCCACCTTATCCCCCTGCACGACGGCCACGTCTGCCTCGTCTTCGACGGCGTGCTGCTCGATCCCCAGGCCTGGATCGATACCGCCATCGCCCACCGCGCGCGTTTTGTCGAGGGGGCCTGGAATGCCTACCCCGGCCCCGAACTGCCGCTGGCCGCCGAGGTCACCGATCGCCTCTGCGATTTCTTCGCCCAGCACGCGCGCGCCGCACTTGGCGCCCGCCGCACCCAGCGCGCCCACAGCCGCTTTGCTCTCGTGACCCGCGCGCCGGAAACGCTCGCACCCTGCCAGCGCTTCTGCCACCGGGATCGTCTGAGCAGTGAGCCCGGCACCGTGATCGCCGCCAGCGTGCTCTACCTGTTCGATCGCCCTGAGCTTGGCGGCACGAGCTTCTATCGCCCGGCGCGCCCGACCGCCGAGATCGAGGCCCTGGTGCAGGATTCCGTCAGCCTCCCCCCCGAGGCCTTCAACGCCCGCTACCCCGACATCGCGCCCGGCTACATGCGCGAAGGCAACCCCTGGTTCGAGCACATCGCCACCGTGCCGCCGCGCTTCAACCGACTGATCGTCTACCGCGGCGACCTGTTCCACAGCGGCGACATCGCCCGGCCAGACCTGCTCAGCGCCGATCCGGCGCTGGGGCGGCTGACGGTGAACGGGTTCTTCACCTGTCGGGCGGCGCTGGGGTAGGGCTGGCGCCTCCGCTTACGGCGCTGATTGTCGGTGCGGGTGTCAGAGCAGGCATCGGAGATCCGCTCCAAGGCGCTTTGCCTTTCAGCGCGGTGGCGCAGATGGCGAGCCAAGTGGAAGCTGTCAGGTCGGCGGCGTTCGTCCCGCGCTGCCCCTGGACGTCTCCCGGCGTGGAGTTCGCGGCGAATCAGTCTGCCCTGGAGTGCCTCACTGCGCCCGCCCGGCCGTTATCCACCGGCTGCGCTCGAGACGTCACGCTGAGGTCGATGCCGGCAGCCGCCCTCAGCTTCTTGCGCGGACAGCGCACCCGCCGCCGCCTTTCGGACGCGCAGCGACCCTTTCCATCCGAGGGGCGGGGGCTGCCGAACAGACTCAGCACAACTCTTACCCCCTGCAGCGCGGATGTCTGATCGCCGGTGCGCATCCGGCCTCGTAGCCTGCGCATTGACTTCATCGGACCGCGTCCGTACCGTGCGCGCCCAACTTTCTGCACTTGCGGATCTCGCTGGTTATTTCGCGGCTTTCGCAGATTTCGGGGGAATCATGGCGACCTGTTTCCGGCACGCCCGACTTTCGGTCGTGCTTTTCTGCGTCCTTTTGTTCCCGTGCAGCTCCACTCTGTCGGCAGCGAACGCGCGGCACGCCGCGGAAGCAGAGCGCTGGACCTGTGTCGACTACTCCCTCGTGCCGGCCCTCGCGGTGTTCCGCTCGGACTCGGGCGAGCATGTCGTGGCACCGGGTAATGCGCTGCCGGGCAGTGAAGCCCGCCTTGAGGGACTTTCGGACGCGGGCGCCACGCTCAGCCTGTTGTCAGCGGACGGGCGGCCCTTGCGGCTGCTCCTGTCGCGAGGTGAGCAGATTGACCTGCAGCAGGTGCTCGGTGCGCTGAGCGAATCGCTGGACACGCCCCCGTCGGAAGCGGCGGCGGATGGAGAGTCCAATGAAGCTCAGTGAGGCGAGCCCCGAAGGCGCGCAGCGGACGCTCGCTCGCGCAGCACCTTGCAGCCTCTCTCTGGCTTGGACCTGCCTGCGCGCCCTGATTGCGTGTGCATTCGCCCTGACGGGTTCTGCCCTGGTGGCGGCAGCCCCACCCGCGTCTTTCTCCCCCTTGCCGCTTCCCACCGCCTGCACAGAACCGGTGCAGCCGGCCCTGCTGAAGGGAAAGTCTTCCAGCTCGCCCGTTCGCATAACCGGTCTTGCGGGCAGTGTCTACACCGCGGAGCTTGCCGGCACCTACGACCGCGGACAGCCCGCGCCGCGCGCGGCCTTGGCGTCCCGGCTGATCGAGACGGCGGGTGAGGATGTCGACTTCATTGTCGTCTTCACGAGCTTCGAGTTTCCGACCGGCGATGCGCTCGCCTTTTACAACCCCATCCGCAACGACGTCAGGGGTATCGGGCTGCCGATCTTCGATCACTCTGAGCTGTTCGGAAGTCCGGGCCGGCTGCAGGGCTATATCGATATGGCCGCAGTCGACCGCTACAGCCTCAACACTTGGGATCCGGCCTACCGCACGGCCCTGAACGTCCTCAGCCACGAGCTGATGCACCGCTGGGGCGTGAGTGTGCGCTACCGCTCGGCGGACGGGCAGATCCGCTCCGATCTCATCGGTCGTGAGGGCTCGCATTGGAGTCTGCTGGCCGACACTGAGGCGTCGGTCATGTTCGGGGGGCGCTGGCAAGCGGAGGCGGACGGCGCGTTCAGGCTGGTGGAAGCCATGCAGCGTCTCTCCAAGTGGGACCTGTACCTCGCAGGTCTAGCCGGTGTTGGCGAAGTCCCAGCCACCCGCTTGCTTCGGAATTCGGGGCTGGACGCCACGGAGCTGCCGGTCGTAGGGACTCGCGCTGGCGGCACGTTCGAGTCGGTGTCGCTGCAGCAGGTGATCGCTGTTGAAGGTGAGCGAGAGCCAACGTTCTCGGAAGCGCAACGGCATTTCACCGCGGCGCTGGTCTTGCTTGCTCGGCCCGGGCAATCGATAGATCCGGTGAAACTCTCGCAACTGCAGCGCTTCTCGCAGCGCTACGAGAGCTACTTCCAATCCATTACCGAGGGACGCGCAAGTCTCCGCTTCGTCAATCAGGCGCCCGCCAATGCCGGGGCCGGGGCGCCTGAGCCGCTTCGAGGTTCGGAGCCATTCCTGCATCAGGACCCTGTCGGCAGAGCGCTGGCGTGGTTGAAGGCTCGCCAGCAGGCGGACGGCGGCTTCGCCGACCGCCCAGCAACTGCGATACGCGACACTTCATCGGTTCTGCGCTCAATTCTGCAGGTCGAGCCTTCTTGGCGAGGCGCGGATGCTGCGCGCACTTTCCTTCGAGGCAAGGCTGCCAATAACCAGGACGATCGCATCCGATTGGCGGCCGTCGAAGCTGCGCCGACGCTGGAACCTGCTGGCGCCTTGCTTTCGGGATGGGCCGACAGCCCCTATGACCTGTCCCTGACGGCAGCGCTCGACGCCGAGTCCGGGTTCCTTGTCGACGCTGTTCGCCAGGCCCTTCTGGCGCAGCTGCAGGCGCTGCAAGGGCCAGATGGAGGCTTTTCAGTCGTCACCAACGGCGCTGCCCGCCTGCGCGCGTCGCTTCTTGCTGCGCGCGCGCTGCTGTCCTTCTGGCCCGAAGGGCATGCATCGAGTGATGCCGCTCGTACTTGGCTGTTGAACCATCTGCTGGAGTTGCCATTGCAAGGCGCGAGATCGGCCAGCAGCAGTGAGCTGGCGGATACGCTGGTTCTGGCCGGAGAGCTGCGCTTGCCGGAGTCGCTGCGGCTGCGTCTGAGCGCGGCGCTTCAGGCTCGGCAGGGATCGGATGGCGACTGGGAAGGGAGTGTCCATACGACCGCAGTCGCGGCCCTCGCCCTCGCGCGCTTGAGTCAGCCGGATCTCGAACTGTTGACCATCTCCGCGCTCCCGAATGCGCCGCGTGCCGGTGAGCCCATCACGCTGCGATCGCGCGTCCGTAACGGTGGCGGCGTCGCTACGCCGGCGACGGCTTACCGCTGGCTTCGCGAACGCTCGGATACGCCCGGGGCCTTCGAGGAGGTGTTCGTCGGTACTCTGCCGCCGCTCATGCCTGGCGAAGTCGCGCCGATCGATGTCCAGGTTGAAACACGTGCCTGGCCAGCGATCAGCCGCCTGCGCCTGCAGCTTGACCCCGAAAACGCGTTGATCGAGCTCAGCGAAGACAACAACCAGTTGGAGCTGTCCCTGCAGCTGAGCGACCCGGGCACGGGCATTGATCCGGCGCTCGTGGCCGGTGAGCACGACTTCAATCCGCCCCGCTTGCAGAGACTCGGTGATGCGATTCGCTTGACCGGTCGCTTGCGCAACTTGGGCGGTGGTTTCGCCCAGGGCGTCCTCCTGAGGCTCGACAGGGTGGAGCCCGGGCAGCGCACTCTGCTGGCCGAGCGGCGTCTCGACGTGTCTCCCAACTCGCAGGTGCCGTACACCCTGGACTTCAGCATCCAGTCCACAGGTGAACCCGCTCTGCAGCTCACCGTTGATCCGCTCGGCGAATCCCAGGACCAAAGGCGCGAGAACAACGTGCTCGACCTGCGTTTGCCGGTCGAGCCGGGTGTAGATCTTGTCCTGCAGGCGGACTCGCTCGAACTTCAGCCCGGCACCGCCCGAGTTGGCTCGAATCTGAGCGTTCGCATCGCAAGCCGGAACCTGGGCAGTCGCCACTCGGGTGAGACCCATATCGAGCTGAGGCACATCGGCCCGGGCTCCACGGCTGTTCTTCAGAGCAGGCCCTTGCAGGTTGAGGCCGGCGCTACCAGCAGAACTGAATTCGTCTGGCGACCCGATTCAGAAGGTCTCCACCGCCTGCAGATCGCGCTGGACCCGGATGCGCGAATCGATGAATTCGACGAGGGCAACAACCTCCTTGAGTTCGAGGTTGACGTCGTGCGTTCGGAAGGCGTCGATCTCCTGATCACTCCCGGAAGCTCCAGCGTTACTCCAGCTCAGCCCCTGCAGGGCAGGCCTTTGCGAGTCGACGCGCAGGTGTCGAGCCAGGGAGCGTTCGTTGCCGGTGAGTATGCGATTGCGCTGTATCTGGGGGATCCGCGCTCGGGCGGTCAGCGTCTCGCTGCGCAGGCGGGTCCGCAGTTGTCTCCGGGCGCGAGCGCCAGCATAAGGCTTGATGTCGACGAGTTCCCAGCCCGCGGCGATGTTTCGCTGTTCTTGATGGTCGACAGTGAGCTTTCTGTTGCCGAGCTTGACGAGGGCAACAACTTCGGCGTGGTCGATGCGATTGCCCGCGCCATGGCGGATCTTGGCAGCACGGCCCAAGCCTTGACACTGCAGCCTGAGGTGCCGCTTCCCGCCACGCCAGTTGTTCTGCGAGCGGAGGTCAGCAACCTCGGCGAACAGCCCTCGCAGATCGCGCGAGCCCGACTCTTCGAACTGCGGCAAGGCGAATCGCATCCGGTCGCAGAAGCCATCGAGATTCCTGCTTTGGATCCAGGCGCCAGGTTCGAGGCGCGCTGGGAGTGGAGCATCGGCCAGGAAGGGGCTGAGGGTCTGATCCTGCAGCTGGACCCGGATCGGCTGGTACCGGACGGCGATCGGAGCAACAACGAAGTCCAGTTCCCGCTCGTCGCAGCGGCCGATGGGGGCTACGCGCTGACGCCCTTCTTCTCGCCAAATGCTGATGGCATACGCGATCGTGCCTTGGTCGTCTTGCCGACCTCAGCGGCAGCCTTGAGTCGGGTCGATGTGCTGGATGCCGAGGGCAGGGCAGTGGCCCGGCTCGCGGACTTCGAGCCCCTGTCCAATCAACGGAGTCTCGCGGCTTGGGATGGCCTGGACTTTCGCGGGGAGGTTGCACCGGACGGCGACTACACCTTTCTGGCAGGAGACGCTGACGGCGAACCCCGTGCGAGCGTACGCGTGGTCTTGGACACCAACCGCCCGATGGCACTCGCTGCGGTGCAAGGGAACAACTCCGCAACGCGTCGTCTGCCCAGCTCGGTGAACGAATGGCAGGTGCCTGTCTCCGGGTCACCTGCTGAAGACTATCTGTACACCTTCGGCAACCGCGACAACAGCGCGCCCGTCCTCAAGCGGGGCATCGCGCGGACGCACGCCTACATGGGCGGTGTCGAGCCGGTGCTGAGTGCGCGCTGGCTTGAGAGGCACGCCGGCAATTCGGACGTGGATTCGCTGCTGATCGAGCCCTCCTCTGGACGCGAGCTGTTGTTTACCGCCAACGGCCGACTCTGGGCGCAGGATGTCGAAGCCCAGGACCAGCCACGTCTCATCGCAGCCCTGCCCGCCACATCAGGACCGCTCCATCTGATGGCATGGGCTGGAGCCCGACGTGCCGTGTTGCAGGATCAGTACGGCGGGGCCGTCTGGGTCGATCTCGATAGCGGTTCGGCGAGCCTCCTGCCTAGTCTGGGCAACGAGCGCATCCAGCGGGTGTACGCCCAGGGCGTTCTGGTGGGGCGGGTAACCAATGACGAAGACGAACTGATTCCCTCGCGCTTCCTCTCCTTTGATTCGGCGCAGTCGCCCATTGAGCTCGGCCTGCAGTTCTGGGATGGGATTGACTGCTTCTCTCGCGCCGAATTCCCTGCTGACCAGCCCGTGCTGTTCTGGCATGCGCTTCGTGTCGAAGGGGAGTCGGTGACGTGGATCGACCTCCAGACCGGAGCTTCGCGTCAGCTCTTCAACGGGCCAAGGGGCGGATGTCAGGGCAACACCCCATCGCGCGGGACGCGCGGCTCCAGCGCGGCGCTCAGCTTCGCGCAAGCGCGACTGCATTGGCTGGAGCCACTTCGCCAGGCGATGTTGGTGGATCACGCGGCCGGGCAGGTCAGGTTCATCAACCCGCGCGGACTGACAGTCGCCGATCACCCAGTCCCACCGCCGTTGCGGGTCGGTGACTATGGCGGCGGGCAGGACAACTCGATTATTCGGATTCGCAGAGGAGAGGCCTTCACCCCATCCCCCCAGTGCCCGGCTCGCCTGGCGCCCGACTGGTCCAGACTCGCGCGTTGGCGGCAGGGTGATCGCAGCTCGTTCGATCCCCTGAGCCGCGAGGTTTACTTCTCTTCCGGCGAAGTTGTCCTGGATGCCGATCCGGACGAGGTCGGCGACGAGCAGGGGCTCACCTACGGTCTGGTCTGCGAGGGAGCGGTTGACTACTTCGCGCTCTCGATCGCGACCGGCGAGCTTCGTCGTGTCGCGGCGCAATCCGCTTGGGTGCTGCAGAGCCCTGAGGACAGGGCACGCTATCCAGCGGCGGCCGTAAGCGAAGGGCAGCCGCGGTTGCCTGAAGTCTGGCCGCGCTTCTTCCAGCGCGCGGGCGTGCATTTGCGACATGACGGACGCGTCTCAGCCCTGGGCAGTATCGGCCGGGTGTGGGCGCGCGCGCCTCAACTGCTGGCGTCCGTTCATGACGAAACCCGCCTGCTGCTCAGCGAATCGGCTGCAGGCGAGAATCCTCGCGCGAGTCACGTCATCACCAGTTTCGATCGGCTGCGTGCGGATCTGCGCGCCTCGAGCAATGGGCGGTCGGTGACCCTGACAGGCTTTGCGACGGACGCGAACCTCGACTATTTCCAGATCGACTACGCCCGAGTCGACGCTCCCGAGGTCTGGCTCAGCCTGATGCCACCAACGCGCCTGCAGATCCGGGGCGACGAGTTCATGACCTGGGCGCCGCCTCAGGCAGGTGCCTATGTGTTTCGGCTTCGCGTTGTGGATCGCGCGGGCAACCGGCGCGATGCTCATGCGTCCGCCGAGCTCGCATTCTCATCGCCGATCAGTAACGCGCGGACGGATCATCGCGCCTTCTCTCCAAACGGAGATGGGGTCAAGGACCAGCTGCAGCTGGACTTCAGGGTGACGCGTCCCACTGAACTCCAGTTCATGGTTCTGGATGCCGCTGGCCGCACGGTGTTCACCGATGCGCGCAGCTTTGGCGCCAACACTCTCGGCGAGCAGCAGTGGGTTTGGAGTGGCCAGAGCGCTGCTGGCGGAACCGTTGCTGACGGCGTCTACCGGATCGAACTGTCTGCGGGCTTCGCTTTCCCGGTGGCGGTCGACACGGTCTTCCCGACGATCGCTTCGGCCTCGCTCACGCCTGCCTACCCGCCAGGACCCGCCGCAGCCCTTGTTTCGGATGCTGTCGATCTCAGAGGCAGTGCTGAGGTCACGCCGGAGCTGGATCTCTATCTTGAGTTCCGGCCGGAGACGACTGCGGCATGGCGCCGACATCCCTCCACCTACTTGGATTCGATCCAGGGTGCACGTCTTCGATGGCTCGAGTTGTTCGGTGCATCCTATCGCTGGGTCGCCGAGGACAGGGCCGGCAATGCGGTTCGACGCGAGCTTGCTCCGGTGGAGCCTGCGCTCGCGCTGACCGGCCTGGACTCCGAGCAATTGCCGGCGGACTCCAGCTGGCAGTCGCAGCCGTTCGCTGCCGTGCGCATGTCGGAGGTACCCGATCACCGGAATCAGGACGCAAGGGAGGCTTCCAGACTTCTGCCTCACTCGGGCGTTTGGGTCCACTTCCGTTCGGGGCCCGAAGCGCCAGAAGCCGTGCAGCTTGAAGTTGCGCGAACGGAGGGACAACCCGACCCGGAGCGCGCACCTTTGGCGTGGCGGGCGTTGCCGCCGCAGGGCGCCGACGCGCTGGGCGAAGGGCGTTTCCGCATCGAGGCTGACTTCAGCGACCTTGCAGCCAACGAGTCGGTGGCGCTGCGTGTTCGCGTTCCCCACCCAGGCGGCAGCCGCGTTTCCAACGCGATGCGCTTCCGCACGCCGCCCAAAGCTGTGCTCACATGCAGCCCAGAGCTCTTCGGCATGCACCTGCGGGTTGAGCTGCCGCGCGCTGCTGTGCGGGCGCGTCTGCGTGTCCGGCCGCCGCCAACACCCTCGCAGGAAGTGGTCGTCGAAGGCATTGAGCATGAGCCCTTCGATGGCGGATTCGTGCAGTGGGTGTTTCCGGGGCGGCCCTCGTATCCGGGCGCGGATTTGGGCGTCGAACTGTGGTTCGACGGATCGGACGAGCCCTGGAGCCCAGCGCTTGAGGTGCGCGACTGCGGCGGCCCTGGTGGAAGTCCGCCTAGTGGCGACCTGGCCCTCTCGATCGGCCCCTCGCCCGGAGTCGGGTGTGGCGCGCCGGTCGCGAACCGCGTGCATGTATGGCCGGGTCTGAACTCCTCGATTCGGCAGTTCAGGCTTGAATTCCTAGTTCCCGGTGAGCCGCAGCCCAGGTTGTTGGCTTCGGGCGACGCGAGTCAGCTCAGTGCCACCGGCTACCCGCTGGAGACGAGCGGCCTCGCGGGGATGGAAGGCGTGGTCCGGCTGCAGGGCGTGGACCGCTTGGGTCGAAACTGGTCGACCGAGAAGACGTTTCCGATCGACCGCTCGGCACCTCTTGCGGGCTTCGTCGCTCCGGCTTCGGGAACCCGCGTCTGTGCGATCGATGGCGGCTTGGCCGGAATCGACGCCTTTGTCTCGACCGACTCCAGCGCCCTCTACGCGCTGGAAGTGGCGAGCCTGAGCAGTTCCCCTCCGCGTTACACCGCGCTGGTCTGCAACGGAGAGTCCCGCGGCGGAGGCTGCGAAGTGCTGGACGATGGGTCGTCGCAAGCGCCGGTCCTGCTGCGGCAACGATCGTTCTCACGGCGCGTCCTCGCCTTGCCTGATCCTCGGGTACCCGAGGGGCCGGTGAGTTTCCGCGTGCGCGCCCTGGACTGGTCGGGCGCGCATACCTGCGCCACGACCGATGTCCACGTCGACGCCAGTGTGGAGGTCGCAGAGCGCCGCGAGCCGCTGCCCGGTCCCCTGGGGAGCCTACCGCCGACGATCTCGCCCGCGGGGGATCCCGAGGCGCGCGTGGTGCGATGGTTCTTCAGGGCGCGCGAAGCGGTGCAGCTGCGTGCCGAGGTATTCGCCACGACGGTCACGGGCAGTACCGCGAGCCCTCGGTACGAGATCACCGGATCGCCGCTCAGATCACTGCTCGCCGGCCAGCAGCCCACGGGAGAATTCGAGGTCGAGTGGGATGCCCGCCTGCAGGGACAGCGCGCACCCGACGGCGTGTACGGGATGCGCCTGCAGGCGCAGGATGATTGTGGCCATACCCGCGACCTCCACTACTTCGTGCGCGTCGATACTCGGGCGCCCGAGCTGCAGCTGGTGTCGCCCACCGAGCAACAGGAGCTGCGCCTTGCGGCAGTCCAGGTCGTGGGCACGGTCCGCGATGATGACCCTGGCGTCTGGGAACTGGCGTTCTCGACGACCGGTCCGCAAGGGCCTTGGCAGCAGCTCGCTGAAGAGCGAGGAAACGTAGCGGCGCCTCGAGCCTTGGGCGTCCTCCAGACGGCGGGTCTGGCCGGCGATGTCTGGCTTCGTCTGAGTGCACGCGATCGCATCGGCAATGCTTCCGAACTCGTGCGTCGGATTCGACTTCTGCCGCGATCCACTGTGCTGGCTTCAGCCCGGCTCTCGCGGACCCTGATCTCTCCGAACGGCGATGGACGGCTCGACGACCTTGAGCTTCGCTTGCTGCTGTCGCGCGAAGCCCTGATCGATGTTGATGTCGTGGATTCCGCCGGGCGCGTGGTCGAGCGCCTTGCGCAGTCCCAAACCGTGGCTGCAGGCGCCTACGGCCTGTCGTGGGGCGGGCAGATCGATCCCGCAACCGCCCCCGATGGCGCCTACCTCCTGCGCGCCCGCGCGACCGACAGAGAGCTTGGCGGAGAGCCGGATACGGCGGAACTGGGCTTTGTCGTGGATTCACAGCCGCCAACGCTGGCGTGGTCGCCGACCCTGCCTGCGGTACTTGGATGTGACAGGCCGCCCGAGCTGGCAGTCGACGATGCCTCGCTGGCGGAGTTCCAGGCTTCGCTTGCGAGCGAGACCGGTGCGAGTCTCCGGGAAATCTCCGGCCTCTCGGCCGGGAGTTACGGCTTCGGCGCGTTCTCGGGGCTCGCGGACGGTCGATACCGGCTCCGTGCGGTCGCGCTGGACGGCGCGGGCAACCGCAGAGAAGAAGTCGCTCAGTTCGCACTGGATTGCACCCCACCCGCGCTTGCGCTCGATTCGCCCGAGCCTGGCAGCGTGCTGGCAGCCGGGCAGACGCCCCACCGTATCCAGGGGCGAGTGGCCGATTCCCATCCGCGCGCAATGCGCCTTGAGCTTGTTGCGGCCAACGATCCCCAGAATCGACGCACCTTGCTGGATACGCCCGATCAGGGCGGCGCCGAGTTCGACCTCCAGTGGGTGGCGCAGGTGCCCGACGGTGGCTATGCGCTGGAATTGAGTGCCGAGGATCAAGCGGGCAATACATCAACCCATCTCGTACCGATCGAGATCGACGCTTCAGCGCCGGTTGCGCTGATTCACCGGCCCCTGCAGGACGAGGTCATGAACTCGGAGTTCAGCCTCAATGTCAGCGCGACCGACTCGCGCTTCGCGGCATGGGAGCTCTTGACAGCCAGCCCCGCGGAAGCCGCACGCGACGAGTGGTCGCGTCTGCTTCATGGTGAGCAGGCCGTCGACGCTGCGGACCTTCCCGTCCTTCAGGGCCTGCCCGCGGGGGAGCGGCTGTTCCGTCTGGTCGTCCGCGATCGCGCTGGCTTCACTTCCCGGGACGAGCGACGCCTGATCGTTGACTCCGAGCCGCCGCCCGCACCGGTTGAGCTTGTGGCCAGCCTCGAGGCTGGCCGCAATGTGCGTCTGACATGGCAGGGTGGCGATGCGACCGACCTTGCGGGCTTCCACGTCTACCGCCTCGTTGGCACCGAGCTCCAGCGGATCACCGAGCAGCCCCAACCCGCGCGCCAGTACCTCGATCTGGACGTGGCGGAGGGCCTCTGGGCCTACCAGGTCACTGCCATGGATCGCGCCGGTAACGAGAGCGATCCAAGCAATCGCGTACGGTTGCGCGTTGACCGCACACCGCCAGACGCGAACATCACTCAGCCTCGCGAGGGCGAGCGTGTGCGCGGCACTCTCGTTGTGCGCGGCACGGCTGCCAGCGCGGAGGACTTCGAGCGCTACGAACTGTCTGCGGTCGATGTGGCGAGCAGCACCCAGCGCCTGCTGCGCGAAGGCACGGTGCCCGTCAGCGCCGGCGCGTTGGGACAGACGAACACCCGCGAGTTCGCGGAGGGCGCCACGGTGCGGCTGCGACTGCGTGCCTGGGATCGCAGCGGAAACCTCGCAGAGGCGACGCGCACCATCGAGATCGACAATCAGCCACCGGCAGCGCCGCAAGGTCTGCAGGGCGATCTCTCCGGCGCTGACTTGGCACTGCGCTGGCTGCCGAACACCGAGCCGGATCTTCTGGGCTACCTGCTCTATCGAAACGGAAGTCTTCTCACCGCAGGCGGAAGCCTGCCCGCAGATCTGCGGCCGCTTGCGCTCGCCCAGAATCTCTACGTCGACGCCAGCGTGCCCGATGGCGAGCACACCTATCGCGTCTACGCCATCGACACGGCGGGCAATCTCAGCGCGCCTTCCGCGCCGTTCACGTCCCAGGTGGAGCAGGGCGCGCCAAGCGCACAGCTGTTGCGGCCGGAGGAGGGCCTGGTCTTCGATCAGCCGATCGAAGTGCTTGCGCAGACGGAGCATCGCGATGTCGCCGAGATCGCGTTCTTCGTACGGGGAGAAGGGCAGTCGACCTGGGCCCCGCTGGGCGCGCCTCTGCGTTCCCCGCCCTGGCGTCAGGTCTTGGATCCGGCCGGTCGCGCCTTCGGCGACTACGAGCTGAGAGCCGTGGCGACCGATCGCGGCGGGCTCGTCGACCCCCAGCCCCCGGTGGTTCGCGTTCGACATGACGACATCACGCCGCCGGGTGCTCCGCGCGAGCTCAGGGCACGTGCCGACGGCAACGAGGTTCACCTCGCGTGGCTCGCAGTGCCAGCGCCGGATTTGTCCGAGTACCGCGTCGAGCGCTTCGACGCCGACGCGGGGTGGATGGAGATCGCCACCGTGCCGGGTTCAGCGCTCGGCGTCACCGACTCTGCGCGACCGCAGGGAACGCATCGGTACAGGGTGCTGGCCTCCGACCGTGCCGGCAATCGCTCGCAGCCCTCGGCTGAAGCCCAGGCAGACGTTTTTGCAATCGAGCTTGATCCGCTCAGCCACACGCCCAGCCTGCCGTCATCGGTTTCCGTGCTGGGCACAAGCCCGACCCTTGGACAGGTGCAACTGTGGCGCCGCGTCGACGGAACCGAGCTCGAACTGCCCGGTGTACAGGTCGGACTGAACCGCAGCTTCGCCGCTACAGCCTCGCTGCTTCCCGGCGAGAACCTGTTGAGCGCTGCGGTGACCGATCTTCAAGGCAATCGCAGTATCCGTTCGCATGTCGTCATGACTCACGGCCTGCCTGCGGCCACGCCACAAGGCCTGACCGGCTCGGTGACGGGGGATCAGGTTGTCGTGCGCTGGGCCGGTCAGGCTGGCGACGCGGGCTATCGGATCTATCGCAACGGGCAGCCGGTGCTCGTGGATCCGCCGCTGGCACAGACGGTCTCGGCCTTCTCCAACGGCACTCCCGTGCCCGAGGTGCTGGACGGCGACCCGGAGACGTCCTGGCGCGAGCAACCCGCCACCTTGAGCGATCGCCTGGGCCAGAGTCTCGAGCTGCGGTGGCCGGTTCCTGTCCTGGTCGGCGGACTCGAAATCCGCTGGAGCGATGCCGGTCAGTCCGCGCGGGACTTCGACGTGTACGGCTGGTACGACGCGCGCTGGAATCGCCTCGGCGAGGTTCGCAACCAGGCCGGCGACAGCTATCGACTGGTGCTCGATACCGCCTACCCGACCACAGCGCTGAGGTTGGTACCCCTGCGCAGTCAATGGGTCGGTCGCGCGCACGCAGTCGACGAGGTGCGTGTGCTCATCCGCGGTCTCCTGCAGACGAGTGAGTGGTCGGAGCGCGTGGCCGATGGACGTCACCGCTACACCGTCACCGCCGTCAGCGACCTCGGCTTCGAGAGCCCGAGATCGATCGAGTGGATCGCCGAAGTCGGCGACACCGATGCGCCTCCGGCGGTGGTGCTGGAGGCGAGTCGCGAGGGCCGGGATGCGCTCTTGAGCTGGACCGCCTCCGAGGCGGCCGACATCGCCCGGTATCGACTGATGCGCGGGAGCGTGCGGGTGGCGGACGTGGAGGCGGGGAGCGAGCGTCGATTCCGCGACCTCAACCTGCCGAACGGTACGCACCGCTATGTGGTGTTCGCGGAGGATCGCGCAGGTAACCCTTCGCCGCCCTCCAACGAAGTGCGGATCGAGATCAGCGGTGACGCACCGGGCATCCCCACGATCACGGAGGCCCGTTCGCAGTTGAACGCTGCGGCCTTGCAGCTGCACTGGCAGGCCGGCGGTGGCGCAGTGCCGGTCCGCTTCCGACTCTTCGCCAGCGCGCTCGCTGACGACCCTGCCGAGCCCTATCGCGAGATTGCGCGGCCAGCGTCATCGCCCTGGCTGCACGAGGGGCTCAGCTACGGCATGCGCCTCTACTACCGCATTCAGGCCGAGGACGCCGCCGGCAACCTGAGTCAACTCAGCCCACCGTTCGAAGCGCGCGTCCGCGACCTGCGTACGCCCCTGGCCCCAGTCATCACCGGGCCTGCACTGGCGCCGGCCCGACTGCAGTGGACCGAGGCGCGCTATCGCATCTGCGGAATCGCCGAGCCCGGCCGATCCATCGACGTGCGAGTCAATGATGAGACGCGCGCGCAGGCGCTGGCGCGATCCGCAGCCTCAGTGCTCACGCCTGTCGAAATTCCAGCGCTGTCCGTGGGCGACGTAGCCCTCAGTCCGGACGGGCGACGCATTGCCTGGATCCAGGGCGAAGGCAGGGTGCGCGAGCGGAATCTGGACACGGGCGAGATGCGCGAGTTGCCGCTGTGGCTTGCGGGCGCTCTGCGCTACGACGCGATCAGCCAGCATCTGCATGGGCGGCATGGCAGCGGACAAGCCTGGAGCGTCTACAGCGACCAGGGCGGCGAAACCCGCCTCGACTTCGGGCTCGAGCGCGTCGAGCGGGCCTTGCCTGTCGGCGCGCAGCAGGGGTGGATCGTCGCCGGCGTGCTACGAGGCGAGCACGGTCTGTGGTGGGTGGAAGCCGAGGGTGCGTCACCGCGTCGAATCGCCAACCTGCAGGGCGAGGCCGTCGACGACCTCGTTGCTGATCCGCGGGCCAGCAGCGTCGTTGCGCTTACCGACAGCGGGCGCGTGCTGCGCTGGCAGGCCGGCGCTGAGGCTGCGCAGGTCGTCGCGGTCGGTGCGGATATCCAAGGCTTGCACGCGCACCCGACCGAAGCCGCGGTGCTCGCCTGGCTGAGTGAGGCGGGCCGAACCCGTGTCTGGAGGCTGGATGCCGATGGCGCGCGCAGCGTGCTCGATGTCGCCGCAAGCGCCACAGATGCGGTCCCAGCCGCGGATGGCACGGGGATCTGGCTGCTGCGGCTCCCGACGCTGCAGCGCTACCTCTGGAACGGCAATGCGTCGATCGAGACGCTTCCGCTCGCGGGCGATCAGAACTTCGAGCGGCTGCTGCCTTCGCACTCCGGCCGGTTCCTCGTTGCCGCCTTGCAGGGTCGGTTTGCGATCCAGGCAGTCGAAAGTGCAGGTGCCTGGTGCGCACCGGAGATCAGCTCGGTTGCGGGGCTCAACAGCATCGTGGCGGTGGCCAGCAACGAGGCCGGCGTTCGCGGCAGCCCCTCGGCGCCGCTGGATCTCGACATCGATGCGCAGATCGAAGCGCGAGCGGATCTCGCCGTGACGGCTGCGGACGTCCGTCTGCTGCCCAGCCCTGGCATTGCCGGGCAGCCCCATGCGCTGCTGCTGGAGATTCGCAATCTGGGGCTCGGCGATGCCTGGGACTTCGACGTGCAGGTCGCGGTCACCGACCCGCAGGGTGTGACGACAAACGCGGTACGCAGAGCCAGCCTCGGCGCGGGAGCGCGCGGCCTGATCAGCCTGCCTCTGGGCTTGCTGCAGACCGGTGTGTATCGGGTTGAAGCGCGGCTCGACAGCGAATTCCGTGTCGATGAGCTCAGCGAAACCAACAATGCGACGGCGGCCAGTCTGCAGGTCAGCGCGACGGCCGAGCCCCAGCTTGCGTTGACGGCCCGCGTGCCCGAGCAACCCCCGGGGGCCGCCTTCGAAGGGCGCGTCAGCGTGTCCGTCGCCAGTGCCTTCAGCGGTCGAGTGGAAATGTGGATCGCGGACACAGGCGGCGCGCAGGTCGCTCGCCTGCCCGATGTCGATGCGATCCAGCTCACGCCGCTTGCTCCGTGGTCCCGTGCATGGGCGTGGCTGCCGCCGCAGGGCCTGCTGGCGGGCGGTTATCGCCTCCACGCCCGCCTGCTGGATGGCCAGGGCCGGGTGCGCTCCGAGCAGGCCCTCGATCTGAGCCTGCAGGCGCGCGTCGAACTCGCGCTAAGCCTGCAGCCCGCAGTGGTAGAGCTGCCCGTGGGGCAATCTCTCGCGGTCGCGATCGGCGTGGACGTGCCTGCTTCCAATGCGCTGATCGAGGGTGGACAGCTGCAGCTTCAGATCGAGCGCGCCGATGGCGGCACGCGCACGCTGTGGAGTGGAGATACCGGAGCGGTGTCGGCCGGATATCGCCTGCGCCGCACGCTGAACTGGGCGACCGCCGGCGAGGCGCCCGGCGAGATCCGCCTGCGGCTGCGGTTCAACGCACCGGGGCTGAGTCGCGAGCTCACCCGCGCAGTTCAGCTTCTGCCCACAGCTACGCCACCCAGCCTGTTCGGCGAGCTGCGACCGGCTCCTGCCGCGACCGTCGCGCTTGGTCAGCCGGCGCAGTTGGGCTATCGCATCGGCAACCGCGGTGGCGCGGCGCTCACGGCCCAGGCAATCCGTGTCCAGGTTCTGGGGGAAACCGCCGAGGCAGGGGTGATCCTGAGCGAGCAACGCTCCGTCGATCTGGCTTCAGGCCAGTCGATGGACTTTGAACTCGACCTCGCTGGGCTGCCCCAGCGGCCTGGCCAGTACGCAGCGGTGCTTGAAGCCGAAACGCCTCAGGGCTGGCGACGCTTGGCTCAGCTCGGTTTGCAGACAACGGACGTGGAGTCGCCGATCGGCGAGCTGCTGCTTCCCGAGGCGGATCGCCCCGTGCGGACACCCGCGTACGTCGACGCCGCCATTCGCGATCGACATTCGCGCGTCGACTTTGCCGAGTTCAGCCTCAACGATGGCGCGTGGAGAGCCTTGCCGGGTGCTGGAGAGCGCTACTCCAGCGTGCTGGGCGCTCTGCCGGACGGCGAGCATCGTCTCGCCCTGCGGGCGCAGGACATCTGGGGCAACCGCTGGCAGATGCGCCCCCACATCCTGGTTGTCGACAACACGCCGCCCGTCATCGAGATCCGCGGCGTCGTCGAGGCCGAGCACTACGCTGCTCCCGTACGACCGACGTTCACCGCACAGGATGCGCATCTCGCTGAGGTGCGGGCCTGGAACAACGGTTTTCCTGTCGAATCGGGGGGGGCGATCCTGTCCGAGGGCGCGCATCGCCTTGAGGTGCAGGCGGTGGATCAAGCCGGCAATCGCACGCGGCGCGAACTGTCCTTCGTGCTCGACTTCACTGCCCCCACCTTGGACTTCGTGGAGCCCGCGCAGGGCGCGCGCATTTCTTCGCCGGAGACGAGGGTCGAGGTCGCGACCGAACCGGGCGCGCGAGTGGATGTCAGTACGGCAGCGTGGCAGGGCAGTGCGATCGCCGACGCGCAGGGCAGGGCTGTGCTGCCGGCGGTGCCGCTGCAGGTTGGCAGCAACCGCATTGATGCTCGGGCGTCCGATCGGGCCGGCAACCGGTCGGCGCTTGAGAGCGTGCAGGTCACCCGGGTGCAGTCGGGCGGAGAGCTGGTGGGACAGGTGTCCGTGCCTGCCGCCACCCATGTCCGCGGCGAGGCGCTGCAGGTGCAGCTCGGCGTGCTCAACGAGACGAACGCACCGGTGGTCGGCGAGGCGCTGCTGCGCCTGCGATCCGCAACGGGTCTGCTGCTCGCCGAGCTCCGTGAACCTGTGCAGCTGCAGGCCGGCGCACGAATGAGCTGGAGCGAGAGCATGGACAGCCGAACGTGGCCGCTGGGTGCGCTTGGCGTGCAGCTGCTGTTCGCTGATGCAGCCGGAGAAGTGGTTCTCGCAAACACGGGCCTGGATATCGTTGATCGGGCCCCGCCCCAGCTGCGCGTGCTGCAGCCGGGGAGTGCCGGTCCGTTCTCGAGCCCGCTGACGCTGCAGGTCGAAGCCATGGACGATGATGGGCTCGCCGAGGTGGCCGTGCGGGTGGCCCAGGGCGCGTGGCAGCCCATCGCGGCTTCAGCCCCCCCGCTGTTCACCGCTGCGTTGCCTTTGGCGGATGGCGGCCATCTGATCGAAGTGCGTGCGCTTGATCGCAGCGGCAATGCCACGGCAACGCCCCCGATCAGCGTCGTCATCGACAGCACCCCGCCGACGATCGTGATCGAGGGGGTTGCGGATGAAGGGCTCTACGGTGAGCCGGTGCAGCCGCAGGTGCGGATGCTCGACGCCCATCCCGACACCCTCGTGGTGACCTTGAACGATCAGGCATTCGTGCCCGGTAGCCGGCTGGATCGGAGTGGTCGCTACCGACTGTCCGTGCAAGCCCGCGACCGGCTTGGACAATCCAGCGAGAGGGCGATCGAGTTCGAGCTGGATCTGGAGCCGGTCTCGCTGCAGCTGCTCTCGCCCAGCGAGGGCGCCATCCTGCCCAGCGACCGAGTCGACCTGATCGGTCAGACCAAGCCGCGCGCTCAGGTCTCGGTGCAGGCGCCGCTGTCCACCCACCAGGTGCAGGCAGATACCCTGGGGCAGTTCCGCGTCGCAGGCGTGGGGCTCACGCCTGGAGCGAACACTCTGGTGCTGCGCGCCGTGGATGCGCTGGGGCGCCCGAGCGCCGACCTTGTTCGAACCGTGCGCGTCGATACGAGCGGCCAGCAGGGATTGACCGGACAGCTGTCGACCGCTGCCGAGATCGCGGTCGATCAGCCTTGGACGCTTCAGGTCGAGCTGCGCGAGTCGATAGGACAGTCGCGTCAGGGCATTCCCGCCCGGGTCCTGATCGAGCGCGCCGGGCAACTCATGCACGAGATGGCGTGGAACGCCACGCTGCCTGCCAATGGGCAAGAGTCGCGCGAGCTGATTCCACCGGTGCAGACGAAGCTCGGTCCGCTGCAGTTGCGGCTGCAGATGCAGCTGGAGGGTCAATGGGTGGAGATCGCCCGGCGCAACCTTGCGGTGGTCGATCGCACGGCGCCCGCACTGGCCTATCTCGCGCCGGCCGTGGACAGCTATCACCGCAGCGAAATCGAGATGCGCGCCCAGGCGACAGACCTCCACAGCACGGTCGCGACCGTGCAGGCCCGCATCGACGGTGGTGAGTGGACCAAGCTGAAGCCGGGCCCGGACGCGTCCTGGGTCGTTCGGCTGCAGCCCCTCGACGAAGGGCGGGTGAACCTTGAGCTGCGCGCGATGGATACTGCACAGAACTGGACGCCCATCCTCCGGCGCAGCGTGATCCACGACCGCAGCGCGCCCGAGCTCGACATCACCGGTGTCAGCGAGGCCGGGCTGTACCGGCAGCGCGTGCGGATCGAAGTCAGGGCCAAGGACGCTTCTCCGGTGGATCTGCAGCTCCAGCTCAATGGGGCGCCATTCGTCAACGGTCAGTGGGTCGAGGCCCATGGACGCCACACCTTGAGCGCACGCGCCACCGATGCTGCGGGCAATGTCAGCACCCGCAGGCTGGGTTTCGAGATCGATCTGCTGCCCCCCGAGGTGGCGATTGCCTCTCCGACGGCGGCGGCCGTGATCCGCAGCGAGGAGACCCAGGTCCTGGGCCGCACCGAGCCGGATGCCGAGGTGCAGCTCCGGGTGCATGAAGTCGAACGCGACGTGCGGGCGGACGCCCAGGGGCAGTTCCGTTTCGACCGCGTGCCGCTGCGCATCGGCGCCAACCGGCTGCAGGTGCGCGCGACCGACCGGGCTGGCAACGTCGGCCTCTGGTCGGAGGTCAGCGTTGAGCGGCGCGGCGGTTTCACTCTGAGGGGCGAACTGCAGGCGCCCACCGAACTCGCGGTAGGGGCGGCACTTCGCGTCAACGCACGCGTGTCGAACGACGCTGCGCATCCGCAGCCCCAAGTGCAGCTGCGGCTGCTGGTGCGTGACGCAGCGGGCCGGGAGCGTGTGCTTGATTCGCGTGTCCAGAGCTTCGCCGTGGGCGAAGTCTTCAACTACACGCTGAGCTTGCCCACGGCCGACTGGTCTGCAGGGGCCACCACCTTGCGCTTGCTGGCGACGGACGAGATCGAAGTCCAGCTCGCCGACGCCCGGGTCCAGATGCGCGGACACACCGGGCTGCCGCCCCCCTTGCCCAAGCCGAGGCCGATTCCGATCGATCAGCCGCTCACGCTGGCCTTGCTGGCATGGATGCTCCTGATGGCGGCGTGGGCGGCGCTGCGTCGCCAAGCGGGGCAGTCATGAGCGCGCACCCCGCTTTGCATTTTCAGCGCGGTCAGGTTCGCTCCACTTCTTCAGCCTTTCGGCGTCTTCCCATGCCCTCTCGCATCGCCCGCCTGTTCGTGTGCTGTCTTCTGCTCGTGGCGTCGAGCACGGATGTCAGTGCGGCTCCTCAGCCCGGCCCGCTGCACGACGAAGCTGTCGTTCGCATGCTTGCGTCCGGGCGGGATGCCCGGCCTCTGGCCGCTCAGGCAAGCGCCGACGACGCGCAGTCGCGAGCACGCGCTCTGGCGCTCCGGGAGCAGCCGGCGGGGCCGTCGGTTCGCGTGGCCGAGGCTGCGGCCGCTGTGGCGGATGCGGCGGGGTCGATCAACGATGACAAGGCGCATCCGGCGGCGCTTGAAGCCGCCCTGGATCGACTCGCGGTTGCCGACCGGCTGCTGCGCGCCGGCTATCCGATGCATGCCGAAAGTCCCATCGCCCTCGCATTGGGTCTGCGTGAGACGCTGCAGCAGCGCGCCGCTGACACGGTGGCGCGCTGGGACAGCGCGTTGCGGCCGCTCCTGGCCGCTGGCAAGGCGCTTCGCGGCACACCCAACGCCAAGGCCGCGAGCCTGCAGCTTGAGCGTCAGCTTGCCGAGGTCCTGCTCAGCGACAGTCGCGCGAAGACTTCGCCAAACCTTCAGCTGCCGGTGCATCGTCCGGGCTTGGCGCCGCCTGCACTCAGCGACGGCAACTCGATCACCCCGAGCTACGCCGATCCGCGCGATCCGCTTCCGCTCGATGAAGACCTGCTTGCCTCCGGCGAGGTCCAGTTCACTCAGCCTGTTCTGCAGAAAGCCCAGCAGCTCGGCTATCGGTACGTTGATCTCTTCGACTTCGTGCGATCCAGCGTGCGCACCGAATGGTCCGCGGGTTCCACCCAGTCGCCCGAGCGCAGCTTGCGGCGGCTTGCCGGCAACGATGTCGAGCAGGCCAGCCTGCTGATCGCCCTGCTGCGCGCCAGCGGCGCTGCGGCGCGCTATGTGCACGGCGTGGTCGAAGTGCCCGCCAGTGATCTCGCGCAGCAGATGGGGGTGCCCCAGGCCCAGCTGGGTCGTGCCTTGACCTTGGCCGGTATCGCGCATCGTCCGCGCCTGTCGGCAGGGCGCGTGGTGGCCTATCAGATCCGGCATACGTGGGTGTCGGCCCGCGTGCCCTACGGCAATTACCGCGGCTCGGTGGCCGACACCAGCGAGCCGACCTGGATTCCCCTGATGCCCGCGCTGAAGCCCGCCGCTTTCCAGGCGGGCACCAGCGTGCTCGAGCGCGTGCCTCAGGACATCCGGGCCTGGCTGCAGGCCTACCTGGCCGGCACCCAAGGGGAACTGCCGTGGCCGCAGCTTCGCCAGCGATGGGTTTCGGCACTGGCGGCGCTGCAACCTCCGGTCGAGCTTGCCGCGCTTGCCGGCCAACACGAGATCGATGCGCCGCCGATCGGGCTGCTGCCGGCAAGCACGCCCTATCCCGTTGTCGCCGTGCACGGCGAGTTCGGCGTGCTGCCTGACGAGCTGCGTCAACGGCTGCGCGTGCGCTTGACGGATCCGCGACAGCCGCAGGCGGCCCCGCTGCTGGAGGCACAGCTTCCTCTGGGCGATCTGAGCTCGCATCGCTTCACCTTGGCCTTCCTGCCGGCGACGGTGGAAGACCAGCACATGACCAACGCCAACGGATCGCTGGGGGCATTTCCGCTCAACCTCATCCGCCTTCGTCCGAGCCTGATGAGCGAGGGCCTCGCGGCGCGCCCTGGGCGCGGCGAGGTCATCGGGGGCACCTCGCTCGAGCTGGAGATCGAGCTTGCGACACCCAACGGCAGTCTGCGCAGCCGGCATCTCGTTCACGCAGGCAGCATCGCCGGCTTCGCCATCGACGCCCATGGCGATGGCGTGCGCGAGCCCGAAACGACTGGCAGCTCTTCCGGGATCCCGCTGGGCGGCCTGATCCTCAGTCGTTTCGCGGAAACCTATCTCGCGGCGTGGGCCAACGCGGAGTCTGAGAGTGCCGCCGTCATGGGGCTTCGTGTGCTTCGCCCGGCACCTGCGCTGGCCATCGCCTTGCCCGCGGTCACCCCTTTGGGCGCAGCCGGGTTCGCCGAGAGTCTGGATTTCCGTGGGGTGGTGCTGGATGCCGCCCTGCGCCCCTTGGAGCCGGTGGCTCTGAACGCGCGCCCGGGCTTGGAGAGCGATTGGCTGCGGCTGACGGCGCTGCACGGCAGCGCCCTGGAGTCGCAGGCCTTTGAAGACCACTGGGCGGTGCGGGCGGTTTCAGCGGATCGCCTGCTGCAGCGGGCACAGGATGTCGTGAACCTGCAGCCGGGCGGCAGCCTCGACTCGCTCAGCGCGCATCCCGAAGCGGTGAGACAGCAGATCGCGCACTGGCTTGCACAGGGCAAGCACGTGCAGATGCCTCGAGCTCCGCAGACGGTCGAGGCGTGGACAGGCAGTGCCTGGCGCGTGCACGACATCGACACCGGCGAGAGCGGCTATTTTCTCAGCGGCGGGTATGCCGGAGGCGCCACCAGCGTGCCGCCCGGCCTCTGGTACTTCCAGGAGCTCGCAGCGACGCTGGCGGATCCCTACGCCGAGCTGCCGAACGAGGATCC
>JBKCVA010000020.1:0-37156 GCA_046318115.1 Lysobacterales bacterium
ACCCGCAGCGCCTGCGCGACACATACCCCGAGTGGGTGATGGACAACGAGAGCTGGTTGCGCTTCATCAGCACCAATGACGGCGCCATCGTTGGCCGCAATCTCGCGGAACGCTATGGCTGGAAAGTGGGCGACATCGTGCCGCTGAACAGCGGCATCTGGACCCAGGCCGGCGGCAGCCGCACCTGGGAGTGGCGGGTGGTCGGCATCTTCGACGGCATCAACGAGGACTGGTCGCAGCGCGCCACCCTCATGTACCTGAACTACGCGCAATTCGATGAGGCGCGCTCAGGCGGCAAGGGCCTGGCCGGCATTTTCGTCGTGCGTATCGCGGATCCGGAATCGTCCGAGCGCATTGCGAACGTGATCGACGCCAAGTTCCAGAACTCGTCAGACGAAACGAAGACTCAGCTTGAGTCTGAGTTCCAAAGAGGTTTTTCTCGGCAGCTTGGCGATGTCGGCCTGATCGTCAACTTGATCTGTGCCGCGGTCTTCTTTTCGCTACTGTTCTTGACCGGCGTTGCGATGAGTCAGTCAGTGAGGGAGCGCATTCCCGAGCTGGCGGTGCTCAAGTGTCTTGGGTTCACCGATCAAAAGCTGCTCCAGCTTGTTCTCGCGGAAGCGTTGCTGATCTGTAGCATCGGCGCTGCGCTCGGGATTGCTCTCGCCGCGCTCATCGCCTACTTGATTCCCATCCTGCTGCGTGACTACCTCCCAGGGCCGTTGGACCTCTCTCCCAACCGATGGGTCATCCTGTTCGCGGTGGTGAGCACCTCAGCGATGAGCCTGGCCGTGGGGCTTCCCCCGGCGCTCACAGCGCGCCGACTCAAGATCGTCGACGCGCTGGCCGGCCGGGGCGAGCCCTCCGCCTTCGAGCGTGCGCTTCGCCGCCTGCTCGGCGGCCGCAGCGAGGAGGCCAGCGCGTGAGCCGCTTCACCCAGATCCGCGAGATCACCCTGATGAACCTGCGCTCGATCCCCGAGCGGCTGGCGCCTTCGCTGGTGATCGTCATTGGCATCGCCGGCGTGGTCGGCGTGCTGGTGGCCCTGCTGTCGATGTCGGCCGGGCTGGGCCAGACGTTGGGCAGCACCGGCGAGCCCGATCAGGTGGTGGTGAGCCGCGGCGGCAGCCAGGGCGAAATCGCCAGCTTTCTTGCGGTGGCCAGCATGACCCTGGTCAAGCAGGACCCGGCGATCGCGCGCGGGCCCGACGGCCTGCCGCTGGCTTCGGGCGAACTCATCGTGATCACTGAGGTGCCACGGCCGGGACAGGACACCGGCGCCAACGTCAGCCTGCGCGGCATCGAGCCGGTGGGCCTCGCGCTGCGGCCGAAGTTCCGGCTGCTGCAGGGGCGCATGTTCCGCCCCGGGGTTCAGGAGATCATCGTCGGTATCGGCGCATCGCGGCAGTTCAGCGGGCTGGAGGTGGGGCGTGAGCTGCGCTTCCGCGGCGGGCGCTGGACCATCGTCGGCCACTTCGAATCCGGCGGCGCCTACGACAGCGAGCTGTGGACCGACCGCGAGACCGCGCAGGGCGCCTTTGGCCGGCCGGGCGTGTCCTCGATTCTGGCGCGCATCAAGGATCCGGGCCTGCTGCCGGCGATGGAAGCGCGGCTCAAGGCCGACCCGCAGCTCGACGTGGACGTGCGCAGCCAGGACGCCTTCTTCGCCGGACAGAGCGGCAATCTCACTGTGATCATTGGCGCGCTGGCCGGCATTGTCGCCACGATCATGGGCGTGGGCGCGGTGTTCGGCGCACTCAACACCATGTACTCGGCGGTGTCGGCGCGCACCAAGGAGATCGGCACCCTGCGCGCGCTGGGCTTCGGCGCCGCACCCGTGGTGGCCTCGGTCATGGCGGAAGCGCTGCTGCTGTCTTTGCTCGGTGGAGCACTGGGCGCCGCGCTGGCCTACTTCGCCTTCAACGGCTACGCGGTGAGCACACTGGGCGGCGGCTTCACCCAGGTCGCCTTCGAGTTCGCGGTGACGCCACAGCTGGTGCTCACCGGGCTGTTCATCGCGCTCGGCATCGGCTTTGTCGGCGGCCTGGCCCCCGCCCTGCGCGCGGCGCGCCTGCCGGTCACTGCGGCGCTACGCGGCTGACGAGGCTCAGACATTCCGCTCGGGCTTCGCCTCACCGCCACCTGCTTTAACGAATCCCGAATCCCCAATCCCGAATCCCGGCGCCACCGGCGCCACAAGCGCATACTCCCGCGCCTTCCCGCCATGCCCGCCCGTCGCGCCCGCGACGGGGAATCGCTGCATGCCGCTTGCAGGTCGATGCCCGTGAACACCCATCCCGAACCCCTCGACCGCAAAGGCCTTGCGGCGGCCGTCTTCGCTTTCCTGACCTGGGGCGTGTTTCCGCTCTACTGGGCGCTGCTGAAGCACGTGCCCGCGTTCGAGATCGTGGCCCATCGCATCGTCTGGTGCGCGGTCTTCGTGGTCGCCTGGCTGTGCTGGAAGGACGGCCCCGGCTGGCTGTTCCGGGCCCTGCGCCAGCGCCACGCGGCGTGGATGCTGCTGGCCTCCAGCCTGCTGATCAGCTTCAACTGGGGCCTGTACATCTGGGGCGTCAACAGCGGCCACGTGGTCGAAACCAGCCTCGGCTACTTCATCAACCCGCTGGTGAACGTGCTGCTCGGCGTGGCCGTGCTTGGCGAGCGCCTGCGTCGCGCGCAGTGGATCGCGGTAGGCCTCGCCGCCGCCGGCGTGCTCTGGCTCAGCCTGCAGCAGGATCGCCCGCCGTGGATCGCGCTGGGCCTGGCCGGCTCGTTCGCGCTCTACGGGCTGATCCGCAAGCAGGTCGCCGTCGAGTCGGTGCCCGGCCTCGGCGTTGAAAGCGTGCTGCTCTTCCTGCCGGCCGCCGCCTGGCTGTGGATGGCCGAACAGGGCGGCGGCGGGGCGATCTTCCACGGCGACTGGGCTACCGATGCGCTGCTGATCACCGGTGGCCTGCTGACTGCCCTGCCGCTGGTGGCCTTCGCCTACGGCGCGCGCCGCATTCCGCTGTCCATGCTGGGACTGCTTCAGTACATCGGGCCGAGCATCCAGTTCCTGCTCGGCGTACTTGTGTTCGAAGAGCATTTCGGGCTGGTGCAGGCCGTCGGCTTTGGTCTGATCTGGGCGGCGCTTGCGGTGTATGCGGCCGAAGGCCTGCAGATGCAGCGGCGACGCGCGCTGGCGGTGTCGCCATGAGCACGCTTCGCACGAGGCTGACGCTGCTGGGTCTGGGGCTGGCGGTGATCGCCGCCTGCGCCGCCCCGGCCCTGCCCTCGCTCGAGGATCGGCTGGTGGATCCGCGCCTGTCCCGCGCACCGATGCCGGAGGGCGCAGCGGAGCTGGCGTCGGCGCTGGGGCTGGAGACGCGCTACCACGTCAACGTCTCCGGCCTACGTCTCGCGTACTCGATCCTGGAGCCCGGGGAGTACGGCTTCGACGCCGGCGTGCAGCGCGATGCCGAGACCCGGGTGCGCTTCCGCGCAGGCCCTCGCCAGCTCGCCCAGGCGCCCGCCGGCACGGCCCTTCTGCTGCACGGCTGGGGCATGGATCGCCGAAGTCTGTACCCCTGGGCTCTGACGCTGGCTGAAGCCGGGCATCGCGTCGTCCTGGTCGACCTGCGTGGCCACGGCGAAAGCAGCGATGCGCCGCCCGGCTACGGGCGACGCGAGGCCGAGGATCTGGTCGAACTGCTGGCCGCACTTGAGGCCCGTTCGACACTGGTCGGCCCCCTGCATGTGTTCGGCGTGTCCTACGGAGGCGCCACTGCGGCCCACCTCGCCGCCGCTCTGCCAGAGCGCTTCGCTTCGCTCACCCTGCTTGAACCCTTCGCCAACGCTGCAGACGCGGTTCGCGACATGGTTCCCGCCCTGCTGGACAGCCCCGATCCGCGCCTCTGGCAGCGTGCCACCCGCGCCCTGTTGCGGCTGCGCTTCAGCCCGGAGCGCGTCGAAGCCGCGATCGCGGGCAGCAGCGCACGGCTCGGAATCAACCTCGACGAGGTCGAACTGGCCCCGCTGCTGGCCTCCACTTCGGCCTGCACCTTGCTGATCCACGGTGGCCGCGATCGTCATGTCGGCGTGCAGCACGGGCGCCGCCTGGCGGCTGGCGTGGCCGCCTTGCAATACCGCGAGCTGCCTCAGGAGGACCACATCACCCTGCCCTTGCGGATCGATTGGCTGGGCGCGCCGGTCGCTTACTGGATGCGCGCGGTGGCGGCCGGACCCGCCGATGCCTGCCCACGACTGCAGCTGGCCGCGGATCCACTGCCCACGACAACCCCACTGCGGCCAGGGCGGCTCGACCTCATCGAGTTTGCACTGCTTGCCGCGACTGACCCGCCCGGCTGATGGCGGCTTCGACCGTGGAAGGCGGGCCGGTGCGAGAATGCCCCGCGAATGGATGCTGGGACAGCGCGGGGTAAGAAAACTCATACCCCCCGACAAGCACTCCGCCGACTGCACCGATGCAGGGCGGCTGCCTAGACTGCCTCGGAACGCGTACTGCCAAGGAACTCACGATGATCCGTCTCAAGGCCCTTGATGACCTCGCCCACCGTCTGAGCGAACTGCTGCCCCCCGGCATGGAGGACGCCCGTGCGGACCTCGAAAAGAACTTCCGGGCAGCCCTGCACAGCGGATTCAGCAAGCTCGACCTGGTCACCCGCGAGGAGTTCGACGTGCAGCGCGCGGTGCTGATGCGCACCCGTGAGAAGCTGGCGCTGCTGGAGCGCGTGCTGGGCGACATCGAGGCCCGACTCGACACGCAGACGAACACGCCGCCGCAGACCCGCAATTGAGCCGGAACCGGCGCGACCCGAATCGCATCCCCTGACCCGCGGCCGTTTCGCAGCTTTCAGGAGGCCCGGGGATGGCGCTCGCCGTGGTTTACAGCCGCGCCCAGTACGGCGTGAATGCCCCTTCAGTGCAGGTCGAGGTGCACCTGTCCGGCGGGCTGCCGGGCATGTCGATCGTCGGCCTGCCCGAGACTGCGGTGAAGGAAAGCCGCGACCGCGTTCGCGCCGCCCTGATTTGCGGGCAGTTCGACCTGCCGCAGCGACGCATCACCATCAATCTCGCGCCGGCCGACCTGCCCAAGGACGGCGGCCGCTTCGACCTTCCCATCGCACTTGGCATCCTCGCGGCCTCGGGCCAACTGCCGACCGCCGCCCTGCACGCGCACGAGTTTCTGGGCGAACTCGCCCTGACCGGCGATCTGCGCGGCGTGGAGGGTGCGCTGCCTGCGGTGCTGGCCGCAGGCCGCGACGGACGTTCCATGGTGCTGCCGCACGCCAATGCGCACGAGGCCGGTCTGGTGCGCAGTGGCAGTGCACACACGGCGGCAAGCCTGCTCCAGGTCTGCGCTTATCTGCGTGGGCAAGCCAGCCTGCCGGTGGCGAGTTGCGACCCGACGCAGGCGCAGTCCGCATCCATACCGGATCTTGCCGATGTCCGCGGCCAGGCGCTGGCGCGGCGTGCACTGGAGATTGCCGCCGCCGGTGGTCACAACCTGCTCATGTGCGGCCCGCCGGGCAGCGGCAAATCCATGCTGGCGCAGCGCTTGCCCGGAATTCTGCCGCCGCTCGAGGAAGATGCCGCACTCGAAGTCGCGGCCATCGCCTCGGTGGCAGCGGGCCGGATCGATCCGGCGCGCTGGCGGGTACCGCCCTATCGACAGCCTCACCACACTGCCAGTGCCGTGGCTCTGGTCGGGGGGGGCTCGCATCCGCGTCCCGGCGAGATCAGCCTCGCCCATCGCGGCGTGCTGTTTCTCGATGAGCTGCCGGAATGGGATCGCCGCGTGCTCGAAGTGTTGCGCGAGCCGCTCGAATCAGGCCACATCACGATCTCACGAGCGGCGCGGCAGGCGGAGTTTCCAGCCCGGTTCCAGCTGGTCGCGGCCATGAACCCCTGCCCTTGCGGCTGGGCAGGCGACCCCTCCGGCCGCTGCCACTGCAGCGCCGAACAGGTCGGCCGCTACCGTGGCCGGATCTCAGGGCCACTGCTGGATCGCATCGACCTGCAGATCGAGGTACCCCGCGTGCAGGCCGCTGAGCTGCGGCCGGACGCCGCGCCCGGCGAAAGCAGTGGCGCGGTGCGCGAACGCGTGGCGGCGGCACGTTCTCGGCAAGTCTCGCGCTGCGGCCTGCTCAACTCGCAGATGGGACATTCCGAGCTGCTGGCGCACTGTCGCCTGTCCGCGCGCGAGCAGACCCTGCTGGAATCGGCGGTCGAACGCCTGCAACTCTCGGCGCGCGCCAGCCAGCGCATCCTGCGGGTGGCTCGAACCGTGGCCGATCTCGCCGGCTCGGAAGCGATCGCAGCGGCCCACCTCGCCGAGGCGATCGGCTACCGCCGCATGGACAAGCGGAGTTGAGCCGCAGCACCCCGAGGCTCAGTCGTCGTCGCGCAGCGGACCGAAGTCGAAACGCAGATTGAGCGGGTCCACGCCGAGCGTGATCCGGGCCTCTTCCCAGTCACCACGCTCCCCGACCGGCAGATTGGAGAAGCCGAACGGTTCAGAGCCGAAGCCACGATCCGCCCTGCCGTTCTCGTTGCGGTCGTGCCAGGCGTGAATGACGTAGTCGCTGGGCCCCAGCTCGGTGAACTCGGCGCGCGCCGAGCCCGCCTCCACTGGTACCGACTGGGTGTAGCTGGCCTGACGCGGGAAGCCCACGCGGCTGCCAAACACCTCCACCACGACCTGCCCCTCCGCGTCCTCAAGACCGGTCACCTCCACCACGAGCTGGGCCGCAGAAGCAGGCAGCGCACCCACGGCCAATGCAACTCCCACGATGACGCTTGGCGACTTCATCAGAACTCCCAATCCAATCGCCTCCCCTTGAGGGCTCGCGGATCGCCGCACCTGTACCGGTACGTGCCTCGGATCCGCGCATCAGATTGAGAAAGTAATGCGTGGATATGCGGTGTGCAATCGCGATGGACCCGCTTTCTTGACTTGGGGCAGCGTTGTCACCAAGTCTCCAGGCTGGACAACGGAGGGCGCATGGAAAGCCTGCAGACCAATGACTTCTGGATGCTGATCGGCGGCGTGCTGCTGCTGGCCGGCATTCTTTCGAGTCTGGTGGCGACACGCTTCGGCGCCCCCCTGCTGCTGGTGTTCCTTGTGATCGGCATGCTGGCGGGCGAAGACGGCCCCGGCGGTATCGCATTCAGCAACTATCAGATCACCTACGCGCTGGGTTCGGTCGCGCTTGCGGTGATCCTGTTCGACGGCGGATTGCGAACGCGGCTCAACCAGGTTCGCGTCGCACTGGCGCCCGCCGGGGTGTTGGCGACGCTGGGCGTGGTCATCACCGCGGGCCTGACAGGCGTGGCCGTGCACTACATCCTCGACCTCGGCTGGATCCCGTCGCTGCTGATCGGCTCGATCGTGGCCAGCACGGATGCCGCTGCGGTGTTCTTCCTTCTGCGCTCGAACGGCCTGCACCTGCAGCGCAGGGTAGGCGCGACGCTTGAGGTCGAGTCGGGCAGCAACGACCCGATGGCGATCTTCCTCACCCTGCTGCTGCTCGGCCTGGCCATGTCACCGGATGCACTGACGCCAGGCGGTCTCGCGCTCAGCCTGCTGCAGCAGATCGGCGTCGGCGGCCTCGCCGGCTATGCGGGCGGACGCGTACTCGCCCTGGCGCTGAACCGGCTGGATCTGCCCTCGGGCTTGCATCCGCTACTCGCGGTGAGTGGGGCGATCGCACTGGTTCCGCTGACCAACATGCTGGGCGGCAGCGGCTTCCTGGCCGTCTACATCGCCGGTCTGGTGGTGGGCAACCGGCCGGTGCGCGCCTTCGCCAACGTACTGAGCGTGCAGGACGCAGCAACCTGGCTCGCGCAGATGCTCATGTTCCTGGTGCTGGGCTTGCTGGTCACGCCCTCGCAACTGCTCGATCTGGCTCTGCCGGCGCTGGCGATCGCGGCCTTTCTCATGCTGGTCGCGCGCCCGCTGGCAGTGGTGCTGTGCCTTTGGCCCTTCGGCTTCGGCAAGCGAGAGCTCGCCTTCGTTTCGTGGGTGGGACTGCGTGGCGCCGTAGGCATCTTCCTCGCCTCGGTACCGATGCTGGTGGGTCTGCCCGACGCGCAGATGTACTTCAACATCGGCTTCGTGGTGGTTCTGACCTCCCTGCTGGTACAAGGTTGGAGTCTGTCCTGGGCCGCCTTCCGCCTCGGGGTGGCGGTACCACGGCGGGATCCGCCCTCCCGGCGCGTCGAACTCGACCTCCCCGGCCAGTTGGAGCACGAGATGGTGGGCTACCGAGTCGCTCCCGAGTGTGCGCTGCTGAGCGGACGTGGCCGTCTCCCGGCCTGGGCCCGGCCCGTGCTGGTGGTGCGGAGGGGACATGTGCTTTCGCCGGAGGAAGCCGGCGCTCTTCAAATCGAGGACTATGCCTACTATCTGGCGCCGCCAGGACGGGTGATCCGCTTGGACTGGCTGTTCGCCGAAGGTGCGGAGGCCCGGGAGGCCGAGCGGGAACTGTTCGGCGAGTTCACCCTCCCCGGCAATGTTCCCCTGGGGCCGCTGGCGGACTTTTACGGCCTAAAGCTCAACCCGCGCATGCAGGGCAAGTCTGCAGCCGAGCTGTTTGCCGATCGCTACGACGAGCAGCCGCAAATCGGCGACTCGCTGGAGGTCGGCAACGCCGTGCTCGTGGTCCGCGATCTCACCGATGAGCGTGTCAGCCGGGTCGGACTCAAGTTTCGCCCCACGCCGGCGCCTTCGCGGCTCGCGCGCAGCCGTGCGGGTCGCTGGGTCGAACGCCTGCGGCGGCCCAAGGAGAGTGCGGGCGGACGTTCCGAGGACAGCCCCTCTCCCTGAAAGGCGAAAAAGAACCGGCGTCCACAGGGAACGCCGGTCTTGAAAAAACGCCGAAGGCAGGGAGGGAGGTTGCCCTCGACGCTGGCAGCGGCGCGCTAGGCGCGCTGCCGACATGGGTGCTGGCATCCGCCGCGCCCATCGGCGCGGCGGATGCCGGGGCCCGGATCAGGCCGCTTTCTTCGTCGTGGCCTTGACGACCGCAGGACGGGCAACCACTTCGCTGGCGGCGTCGAAGTTGGACTTGGCGAGACCCGCCAGAGCTTCCGATGTCTTGAGCGTCTGCCCGACCAGTTCCTGGCTGACGGCGATCAGGTGCTCGGAGGCATCCTTGACGAAGCTCATCGTCTTCGGCAGCAGGGCCTTGGCAGCCTCAAGGTCGCGAGCCTCGGCCGCTTCGCTGGCGAACGCGGTCGCAGCATTCAGACGGGCTTCGATGGCCTTCACCTGGAGGGCGGCCAAGGCTTCGAAGTGCTCCACGGCGATCGCGTTGGCGCGCAGCGCCGACTCGGTCAGCTGCTTGGTGTACTGGCTGAACTGGGCGTTGATCTGGTCGAACATGGCGCTCTCCTGGGCTGAGCGGTGGGGGTTGGGAGAGGCTAACCCCCCGTCGTGCTGCAGCGCAACATGTGCGCGCCGGCCGGCGTTCACCCATTTACCTTAAGTTCAGTCTTTTGCTTGACACAATACCGAAAAGTCGATCTTCAAGACGCCCGCGTATGGCAGCGACGGAGCGCCTCCACCAGGCCGCCAAGTCCTTGCCGCCTAGCGGCAATCGCCCTGGGCCGCGGCGAACTCGTCAGGGCCCGCGGTAGCGGCAGCCCGAGGTACAGGTCTCATGCACCACTACCATCGATAGCTCGGGCAGGGCCGGCTTGAGTTGGTCCCAGATCCAGATCGCAAGCCGTTCACTGGTGGGGTTGTCGAGGCCCGGCACATCATTGAGGTAATGATGGTCCAGGCGCTCGTAGATCGGCATGAAAGCGGCCTTGATCTCAGCGAAATCCATGAGCCAGCCGGTGTCTGGATCGGGTTCGCCTTCGACGTGGATTTCCACGCGGAAGCTGTGCCCGTGGAGGCGTGCACATTTGTGGCCGGGAGGCACTCTGGGCAGGCGGTGGGCCGCCTCGAGGGTGAAGACCTTGAAGATTTCCATCGGCGTACTCCGAAAACGACGCGGGCCCTGCTCACGCAGGGCCCGCTGGCAGTGCTTGCGCTCAGCAGCTTACGCCGCGAACAGCGCCTTCATCTTCTTCATCGCCGCCGCTTCGATCTGGCGGATGCGCTCGGCCGACACACCGTACTCATCGGCGAGGTCCTGCAGGGTGATCTTGCCGTCGCCCAGCCAGCGGCGCTTGACGATGTCACGCGAGCGGGCGTCGAGGCTTGCCAGGCCCTCACGCAGGATTTCGAGGCGATTCTCGTCCTCGTCCTCGGCTGCGTAGCGCAAGGAGGGGTCGGCACCGTGCTGCTCAAGATAGGCGACAGGCGCGGGGCGGGCATCGTCGTCAGCGTCCGTCGGCGCATCGAAGCCGACGTCCTGCCCCTGCAGTCGGGCTTCCATTTCCAGCACTTCGGATTCAGGCACGTTGAGATCGCGGGCAATCGCCTTGACCTCTTCATGGTTCATCCAGCCCAAGCGGCGCTTGCTCTTGCGCAGGTTGAAGAACAGCTTGCGCTGCGCCTTGGTCGTGGCGACCTTGACGATGCGCCAGTTGCGCAGGATGAACTCGTGCATCTCGGCGCGGATCCAATGCACCGCGAAGCTGACGAGGCGTACGCCCTGATCGGGGTCGAAGCGCTTGACCGCCTTCATCAGACCGATATTGCCTTCCTGGATGAGATCGGCCAGCTGCAAGCCATAGCCGTTGTAGCCGCGGGCAACATGGACAACGAAGCGCAGGTGGGAAAGCACCAGCTTGCGGGCCGACTCAAGGTCCTGCTCGGCCTGGTAGCGGCGGGCCAGCGCCTGCTCTTCCTCGACGCTCAGCACCGGAATGCGGTTGACCGTGCCGATGTAGGCATCCAGCGTGCCGATGGCGGCAGGTACCGGAAGATTGTGCGCAACAAGAGCCTGGGTCATGTCCTTCTCCATACGCGGGGACTTTAGCAGTCTATCCGTGAGAGTGCTAAACCGCGGGTGAAGTTCCCGAAGCGGCCCCGACCATCACTCGCAGACAGATGTGGACGCCCGGATGCAATTCAAGTGCCCGCCACCTCCAGGGCCTCATGCTTCGGCAGGCGCCAATCGACAGCACCAAGGCCGCGCCCCTCAAGGTAGCGGTTGGCCGCGGAAAAATGACCGCAGCCCATGAATCCCCGGTAGGCCGACAGCGGGGAGGGGTGCGGCGCGCGCAGCACGGCGTGGCGCGCACGGTCGATGAACTTGCCCTTGGCCTGCGCGTAGCTGCCCCAGAGCAGGAAGACCAACCCCTCGCGCTCGCGATTCAGGCATTCGACGACGGCATCGGTAAAGGCCTCCCAGCCTTTGCCCTGATGCGACCCGGCGCGGCCAGCCTCAACCGTGAGTACAGCATTCAGCATAAGCACGCCGCGCTGCGCCCAGGGCAGCAGGCAACCGTGGTCGGGTGGCTCGATGCCGAGATCACGGCGGATCTCGGCAAAGATATTGATCAGCGAAGGCGGCACCGGCATGCCGGGCGGGACGGAGAAGCACAGGCCGTGCGCCTGATCCGGACCGTGATAGGGATCCTGCCCCAGAATCACGACCTTGACCGATTCGAAGGGCGTCGTGTCCAGCGCAGCAAAAATCTGCCCCGGCGGCGGATAGACCCGGGCGCCGCGCGCGCGCTCTGCAAGCAGGAATTGGCGCAGCAAGTCCATGCCGGGCGAGAGCAGCACCCCGGTCAGACGGGATTTCCACGACGGATGCAGCCGCACCCGCTCCAGCACCTCGCTCAAGCGGCCTGCACCTTCGAGCGCATGATCCGCCCCACCCTCAGCTGGAACAGCAGCTTGGTGACGAGCAAGCGCTCCTCGATCGGCTTCTCGACCAGATCATTGGCGCCCGCGCGCAGGAGGGCGGACTGGTTGGCCGGGTTGTCGTCGCCGGTCATCACCAGAATGGGCAGCTGCGCCTTGCCGTAGCCGAAGCGCCCGCGGACCTGCTCCAGCAGGTCATGCCCGGTCATGCCACCCTTGAGATAGACGTCGGTCAGAAGGATGTCCGGACCCGGGACGCGGCCCTCGACGACGTACTGTTCGAGCAGCGCCAGCGCATCCTCGACGCTGACGACGTGGGTGACCTTCAGGCCGTGCTTTTCGAGCATGCGCCGCGTGGCAACCGCCACCACCTTGCTGTCCTCGACATAGAGCACCTCGCCGCCGGTCTCGTCCTGCGGGTGGACGTAGCCGCGGATGAAGGCCCCCAAGGCAGCGAAGCCCAGTGACTTGTCAAAGTAGTCGGTGACGTCATCGCTGAAGCTGCGGTCGATCAGGCGTTCGTTGACGTCACCCGACACTACGATGATCGGGATGAAGGCCTGCGGCGCATGCTCGCGCACGTAGCGGGCGAGCTGCAGACCGTCCATGTCGGGCAGGCGCAGAGCCGTGGTCACCAGATCCACCACCCCGGACTGCAGGGCTGTCTGGGCCTCCGCGCCCGTCTCGCAGGACAGCACGGTGACGCCAGGCAACTCGGCCTTGAGCACCTGCTCCAGCAGGCGACGCACGACCTTGGAGCCGTCCACCACCATCACCCGCGGGGTTTCAGAGGTGATGTGGCGGGTAATGCTGGCGCCGCTCACCTGCGCACCTCGATCCCCAGTACTGGTTGACGCCACTCATTCCACATCGACTGTCCTCCCCGACTGTCCTTGGCGCAGATGGTGGCCGACAGCAAGGTAGGCCCCCAACCAGCCCAGTGCGGCAGCCGCGCAGGGTACCGCAAGGGTGGCGAAGATGCCGAATCCACGCAGCCGGAAACCGCTGTCATAGCTGCGGACCAGGGCATCCACCGGGCCCGCCAGCCCGGACTGCAGCAGCGCCAGCAGGGCCAAGGCCAGGAGCCCCGCGAACAGCCCGTACCAAGCGCCCAGGTACAAGAAGGGCCGGCGGATAAAGCCTGCGGTTCCGCCGAGCAGCTGGATCACCGCGATTTCCTCGGCGCGCCCCTGCACATCCAGTCGCACCGTATTGCCGACGACCAGCAGTGCGCCGGCCAACAGCAGCGCCGCAAGCGCAACGATGGCGCGCTCGCCAAGCTGCAGCCAGGCCTCGAGGCGCTGCCGCCAGAGCGCATCGTGCTGCACCAGCTCGACGCCCGGCAGCGATTCCAGCGCATCGACCAGCGCGGGCAGATCCGCGTCCGTGGCCGGCGCAACGTCCAGCACGGCCGGAATGGGGTTGTCGTCCAGCAGGGCCAAGGCCTCACCGAAACCGGCGTAGCGCTGGAACTCGGCCAGCCCCTGTTCGGGCGTGCGCAGGCGGACCTCGGCCACCCCGGGCAGATCGCGGACCGCCTGCTCGAGCTGCCGACTCGCGGGTGCTTCGAGGTCGAGTTCGAGGAAGACACCGATCTCACGGGCCTGCTCGACTGCACCGGTCAGCCCCTTGAGGTTATCGAGCATCAGGGCCAGGGCCAGCGGCAGCACCATGGCGATCGCCATCACACCCACGGTGAGCGCGGTGGCGAATGGACGGGTGGCGATTCGCCCCAGGCTTGACACCAGGCTGTACAGATGAAGGTCACGCCAATGCGCGAGCGCAGCCGTGAATCCGCGAGGCGCAGCGGCGACGCGCGGCGCGGCAGGCGGGCGGCGTCGACGGTTGCGGCTCACGGCTGCAAGCCCGGGCGGAAATCATCCACCAGCCGGCCATGGTCCAGCACCAGAACGCGCTTGCCCATGCGCCGCACCAGATGCAGGTCGTGGCTGGCTACCAGCACTGCCGTGCCCTGCGCAGGCAACTCGGCGAACAGCCGCATGATGTCTTCGGCCAACTGCGGGTCTAGGTTGCCGGTCGGCTCGTCGGCGACCAGCAGCGGCGGCTGAGCGACGAGGGCGCGGGCGATGCCGACGCGCTGCTGCTCACCCGCCGACAGCCCCTGCGGCGAACTGCGCTCGCGCGCCAGAAGGCCCACCCGATCGAGCGCGGCGCGAACGCGCGTAGCGATCTCGGCGCGTGGAAGGCCGGCGATCAGCAGCGGCAGGGCGACATTGTCGAACAGGCTGCGGTCGAGCAGCAGGCGATGGTCCTGGAACACCATGCCGACCCGCCGGCGAACAAAAGGCTGCTCGCGCGCGCTGACCTGGGCGAGGTTGCGGCCCTCCAGCAGCACACTGCCGCGGCTGGCGCGTTCGGCCAGATGGATCAGACGCAGCAGAGTGCTCTTGCCGGCGCCGGAATGGCCGGTGACGAACACCATTTCGCCGCGCTCCAGATCGAAGCTGAGATCGCGCAGCGCCTCGCTGCCACCCGCAAAGCGCTTGGACACCGCATCGAAACGCAGCAGCGGCAGGTCGGAATCGGAGGTCGGGGTGCGGACTCGCATCGGACCTCAGCGCACCAGCGTGTTGATCTGGAAGATCGGCAGGAGGATTGCCAGCACCACGAACAGCACCAGGCCGCCGACCAGCAGGATCACGCCCGGCCCCAGTGCAGCCATGGCCACGCCCAGCGCGGTGTCGAGCTCGCGTTCCTGCTGCAGCGCGGCCTCATCAAGCATCGCATGCAGGCGACCGCTGCGCTCGCCGCTGGCGATCAGGCGCAGCGCCACCGGCGGGAACTGGCCGCTGTCGGCCAGCGCCCGCGACAGCCCTTGACCCTCGCGGACGCGCAAGGAGGCTCGGGCCAGCGCCTCGCGCAAACTGCGGTTCTGCACCACCTGGCTGGCGATCGACAGAGCCTCCAGCAGGGGCACCGCCGCCGCCGTCAGCAGAGCGAGGGTGCGAGCGAAGCGCGCGGTGTCCATGGCACGCGTCAGCCGGCCCCAGACCGGAATACGCAGGCTGAACGCGTCGAGGACCGCGCGCGCGCCCGGCTGACGCAGTGCAAGCCAAAGCGCTGCGACACCGAGCGGCAACAGCAGCAGCAGCCACAGGCCATAGGTCTGGACGAAACCGGACAGCGCCACGAGCAAGCGCGTTGGCAGCGGCAGGGCCTCCCCGAACTGGCTGAAGACACCGATGACCTGCGGCACTACCCAGACCATCAGGCCAGCCACCACCGCGATGGCCACGGTCGACAGCAGCAGCGGATAAGTCAGCGCCAGCAGCACGCGGCGGCCCAATGCATCCCGGCTCTCGGCGTAGTCGGCCAGCCGCAGCAAGATGCCGTCGAGCTTGCCAGCGGCCTCGCCCGCGGCGACCGAGGCGCGATAGAGCGCGGGAAACGAGCCCGGGTACTCGGCCATGGCGGCTGCGAGCGTGCTGCCTTCAAGGACGCGCGCACGCAACGCCATCACCTGACTGCGCAGCCGACCCTCACTGCCCTCGGCCAGCGCGGCCAGCGACTCATCAATGGGCAGTCCCGAGGCGACCAGGGTCGCGAGCTGGCGCATCAAGAGGGCGCGCTGGGCGCTGCCAAGGCTCCGGGCGCCCGCACCTGCGGTGGGCGCCGCCTCTTCGACACTGAGCGGATTCAGACCACGCTCGCGCAGCTGGCTGCGCGCCGCGCGCGCAGTATCGGCCTGCAGCACGCCGCGCGTGCGGCGGCCACCGGCATCGAGTGCGCTGTACTCGAAGGCTGGCATGTGGGGGGCGCGGGATCAGTCGGGCGGCAGGCGCCGTCCGACCTTCAGATGGATCGGCCAGCGCACGCGCAGGGCCTGCTCAGGATCGCCCCATGCGGCCGCCATGTCATCGGCGATCTGCAGAACGGGATCTTCGCCGTGCTTGCGCAGCCAGGCCTGGCTTGCGGACCAGCTGCGCAGGTAGTCGAGGTAGTCTGCAAGACGAAGCTCCTGCTCGATGTTGAAACGCGAGGCTTCAACCGGCGCGAACGGGAACGGCAGCTCGGCGTAGCCGTTCTCGACGTGCTTGCGCTCCGGCGGCCAGTAGGGCCCCAACACGCCGCGGTAGAGCCGCATGAACACCTGGTCCACCGCCGGCGTCACCAGCGACAGGCCATAGCACCAGACGGCGATGACGCCGTCCTTCCTGAGCACGCCGTAAACCGCGTCATAGAACGCGTCAAGGTCGAACCAGTGCAGGGCCTGGGCAACGGCAATCAGGTCTACGCTGCCCAGCGGCAGCGAGGGCAGCTCGGCGGGCTCGACGCGATAGTCGATATTGCCCGAGGTGTCAGCCAGCGCGACCTGGGCGGCGCTTGGGTCCGTGGCCACCACCCGCTCAAACCGGCGCGCCAGCGGCAGCGCCGCCTGACCGCTGCCGCAGCCCACATCCCAGGCGAGCTCGCGCTCACCGGGCAGGCTGGCCAGCCAGTCGAACAGCGCCTCGGGATAGGTCGGGCGCGCCGCGGCATACAGGCTGGCGTGGGCGGAGAAGTGGTCCTTGAACATGGGGCGGAGTCTAGCAGCCTGCGGCCAAGCCCAAGCCGGACAACGCCGACGGCGTCGATGTGCGGGGGATGCCAACGACCTTCGATGGGGTCTCGCGCAGAATGTCGCTTGCCCATCCGCTTCAAGACACGCCCATGCCCTTCCCCAAGATCCGTCCTGCCCGTCCCGAGGATCTCGACACGCTCGTCGAGTTCAATGCCGCCATGGCGCTGGAGACCGAACAACTCTCGCTCGATCGCATCCGCCTGCGCGAAGGCATAGCCCAACTGCTGGCCGATGCCGCCAAAGGCCAGTATCGGGTGGCTGAACGCGAGGGTACGGTCGTCGGTGCGCTGATGCTGACCCGCGAGTGGAGCGATTGGCGCTGCGGCGACTGGTGGTGGATCCAGAGCGTCTACGTACGCCCCGAGGCGCGCCGCGACGGTGTGTTCCGTGCGCTCTACGAGAGTGTTGAAGGCGAGGCGCGAGCGCGCGCCGATGTCTGCGGCCTGCGCCTGTACGTCGAGCGTGACAACGCACGTGCGCAGGCCACCTACGCCGCGCTCGGCATGGAGCAGACGCATTACCAGATGTTCGAGGCGTCGACGCGCTCCTGACGCCGCAGTCGATACCAGGCGAGGAGACGGTGAAAGGCTCTTCATTCCGCCTGCGCGCGGGTGAAGGCGCGCTTCGCATCACTCAAGACCGATCTCACCGGAAATAGACAGGCGTTGAACAGTGGCCTGCGCAGACTGCGCTCCACGCTGAAGCGGCGGGCACGTGGCCCGACGCGGCGTGCAGCACACCGCTGACCCTCATTACCTGCCGGAGAACGCCATGTTGAAGCGTCTGATGTTCATCGCCGCCGCCCTGCTGATCGCCCCGATCGCCTTCGCCGACCACCACGGCGCCAAGAAGGAACAGACTGTGGTCGAGATCGCCGCCGGCAATCCCGACTTCTCCACCTTGGTCGCCGCCGTGCAGGCCGCCGGCTTGGCCGAGACTCTGAGCGGCGCCGGCCCGTTCACGGTGTTTGCCCCAACCAACGCCGCGTTTGCCAAGCTGCCGGCCGGCACGGTCGAGAACCTGCTGAAGCCCGAGAACAAGGACCAGCTGGTGGCGATCCTGACCTACCACGTGGTGCCGGCCAAGGTACTCGCGGCTGACGTCGGCGGCCTCACGGAAGCTGACACCGTCAACGGCAAGAAGCTCACGATCGACACCAGCAATGGCGTCAAGATCAACAATGCCACCGTCACCGCCACCGACATCGTCGGCAGCAACGGCGTGATCCACGTGATCGATACGGTGATCCTGCCGTAAGTGCGCTCCGTAGCGCGGTTACTGCGAGCCCCGGGGTTTACGCCCCGGGGCTCGTCGTTTCGGGATTCGGGATTCGGGATTGGGGGTTGGGGATTCCGCGAAGCCTTCGCTGCCTGCTCTTTCGAATCCCGAATCCCCAATCCCGAATCCCAGCGCTTCAGTGCTTCCTGAGGCGCGCCCGCAGCTCGCCCTCGGCCTCGGCGCTGCTGAGTTCGACGAGTTCTGCGCTGATCCCATGCGCCACCAGCACGGCCTGCCACTGCCGCGCGCGCAGGCGGCGCATCTGGGCCAGGCGGCTCGAGGGCACGCCTAGCGCTTCGGCCTGCACGCGCAGGAGAGCTTCGGGCTCGACGCCGATCCGCAGGTCGCCACTGGCGTACAGCGCTGGCGGCTCATCACTCTCAGCGACCCACTCCTCGCCCTGCGGCGCGAACAGCGCGCATTCGATCAGTTTCCACACGGGCGCGAGCCCCGCGTGCTCGTACTGCAGGGCGGTCATCGCGCAGAGGTCGTGCAGGCTGAGATAGCGCGCATGCTCAAGCGGCAGGCCAAAGGCGCTCTGCGCGGCCAGCGCCGTGGCCGCTGCGGCCATGCCCTTCTCGATGAGCTCCGACTCCATCTGCTGGCCGACCTCAGCGATCCGCGAAGCGCCGCCATGCAGCACGAAGGGCAGCAGGCGCAGCGGGCCGCCGCGCAGTGCCGGATCCGGCTGCAGGCCGGGCGCGGGCATGCGCCCTCCGCTGGCCCACAGGCTGACCACGCGCGCCTGCGCGCGCTCACCGGGCGCCCCCACCAGAAGATCGGCCAGCGCAGTGAACACCGGCCACCCCGGGCGCAACAGCTCTGCCGGATCGAAGCTCGCCATGGCCAGGCCCAGATCCAGGCGGGAGGCCGCAGGCAGCAGGCGCTGCAGGTCGATCAGGATCGGCTCCAGCAGCGGCTCGGCGACCTCGCGCTCCAGGGTTTCGCGCCCTTGCGCGAATTCGACAGGCGCGTCTGCGTTCGGCGACTGCGGGCTGATCTCCAGCGCCAGTGCGCCGAAGCAGTTCAGGTTTTCGTCCACTGGAGGCTGTCCTTCGTCAGAAGCAGGCGCATGCGGCCTGGGCTAAAGCTTTCGCTCGGAATCACTGGGCTATTATCGGCCGACCTTTGGCTTGCACGGCATGAAGCGCATGAGCCCCACCCGCACTGTCCGCCCCGTCGGCATCCTCGGCGGCGTCCGCATTCCCTTCTGCCGCAACAACACCGCCTATGCCGACGTCGGCAACCTCGGCATGTCGATCCGCACCCTGGGTGCCCTGGTCGAACGCTTTGGCCTGCACGGCGCGCAGCTCGGCGAAGTCGCGCTCGGTGCAGTGCTCAAGCACAGCAGCGACTGGAACCTCGGCCGCGAAGCCACACTGTCCTCGGGCCTTTCGCCAGCGACGCCAGGCATCACCCTGCAGCGTGCCTGCGGCACGAGCCTCGACACCATCGTCCACATCGCCAACAAGATCGCGCTCGGCCAGATCGATTCCGGTATCGGCGGCGGCTCGGACACCACCTCCGACGTGCCGATCAACGTCAGCCGCCCGCTGCGCCGACGCTTGCTGGACGCCAACATGGCGCGCTCCGCCGGTGATCGCCTACGCGCCTTTCGCGGCTTTTCGCCGCGCGAGCTGAAGCCCGAGTTCCCCGGCGTGGGCGAGCCGCGCACGGGCAAGAGCATGGGCCAGCACTGCGAGCTGATGGCGCAGGAATGGAAGATCGCCCGAGCGGATCAGGACGCGCTGGCCGCGGCCTCGCACCACAAGGCCGCCGCTGCCTACGAGCGCGGCTTCTTCGAGGGGCTGGTGGTGCCTTTCCGCGGCATGACCCGCGACAACATCCTGCGGCCTGACACCACCGTCGAGAAGCTGGCGACGCTGAAGCCCGCCTTCGACAAGATTTCCGGCCGCGGCACGCTGACCGCAGGCAACTCGACGCCGCTCACGGATGGCGCCGCTGCCGTGCTGCTGGGCACTCAGGAATGGGCCGAGTCGCGCGGGTTGAAGGTGCAGGCCTGGCTGGTCGACGCGCAGGTCGCCGCGGTCGACTTTGTGCACGGCGAGGGCCTGCTGATGGCGCCGGCTTGGGCGGTGCCGCAGATGCTCAAGCGCCATGGCCTGTCGCTGCAGGACTTCGACTTCTACGAGATCCACGAGGCCTTCGCCGCGCAGGTGCTGTGCACCTTGCGTGCATGGGAAAGCGAGAGCTTCTGCCGCGACAAGCTCGGCCTCGACGCGCCGCTGGGCAGCATCGATCCGGCCAAGCTCAACGTGGTCGGCAGCTCGCTGGCCTTCGGGCATCCCTTCGCGGCGACCGGCGGACGCATCATCGCCACCCTGGCCAAGCTGCTGGAAGAGCGCGGCAGCGGCCGCGGTCTGGTCTCGGTCTGCACCGCCGGCGGCATGGGCGTGACCGCCATCCTCGAACGCTGAGCCCTCGAAGCCCGCCAAACGAAGAGCCCGCCGCACGGCGGGCTTTTCGTTTCAGGCTATGCCCTGCCTCAGCGACCCATCACGCTGATGCCATAGAAACACGGCGCGTTACCGCAGTCGTACATGGTGACGTTGAGGCGGAACTTGCCGCTCCAGCGCGGGCTGACGCGGACGATCGGCGCATCGTCGACCAGCGCATCCTCGGCGATGACGTTGTCGTTCTCGTCGTAGAGCTTGAGGTCGAGGTCCGAGCAGTCTTGGTCGCAGACCGCCGCGATGAAATACTCGCGGCCGGATTTCAGCTCGAAGGTGTAGTCGTCGCTCGCCTGGTTGCCGAGCAAGTCGTAATGGTCGTCGAAGGCGTGGCGGTAGCCCTCGCCCTCACCGATCGACTTGATGGCTTCAAGCTGGGCGCGCACCACGGCCTCGTACTCGTTGGCCTGGGCAAGCCCGGCCAGGGGAAGGAGGAGCGCGGCGAACAGGGCGGGAGCGAAGCGGGCTGCGGGCATTGCGGTCTCCTCTGGATGGTCCGATGGGCGGGTAGGTCTGGATCGAAGCTCGCCGGGGCGGCCACGGCCCACGGATGGCTTGCAGTGAATCAACGCGAAAAGACCTCGTCGCAGCTCAAGGCCCGGCAATCCGGGGCTCGCGCACGGGCGTCAGGCCTGCATGACGCGTGCCAGCCGGCATAAGAGTCCGTGGCCTCAGTCGTCGCGGGTCACCCGCAGCACTTCATCCGCCGAGGTCAACCCGGCGGAGACCTTGGCCCAGCCGTCGTCGAGGATGGAGGGCGTGTGCTGACGCGCGGCGCGGACCATCTCGACTTCAGAGGCACCGCTGTGGATCAGGGCACGCATGGCCTCGTCGACCAGCACCACCTCGTAGACGCCGCTGCGCCCGCGATAGCCGGACGCCCGGCCCGGCAGGTCGGCCCGCGGGCGCGCGAAGCGCAGCCCGTCGACCGGCTGGCGGCCGAACGGCGCGCACTCGCTGGCGCTGGGCGTGTACCACTCGCTCTGCGCGGGATCGAGGCGGCGCACCAGGCGCTGGGCCAGTACGCCGAGCAGTGAGGAGGACAACAGGAAGGGCTCGACGCCCATGTCGCGCAGGCGGGTCACCGCGCCCACGGCGGAGTTGGTGTGCAGGGTCGACAGCACCAGGTGGCCGGTCAGCGAGGCCTGCACGGCAATCTCGGCGGTCTCCAGATCGCGGATCTCACCGACCATGACCACGTCGGGATCCTGACGCAGAATCGCGCGCAGCCCGCGGGCGAAGGTCATCTCGACCTTGGGGTTCACCTGGGTCTGGCCGACGCCGTCCAAGTAGTACTCGATCGGGTCTTCCACGGTGAGAATGTTGCGGGTGCTGTCATTGAGTCGCGACAGCGCCGCATACAGGGTTGTGGTCTTGCCCGAGCCGGTGGGGCCGGTGACCAGCAGGATGCCGTGCGGACGGTGGATCAGGCGATCGACGTGGCCCAGGGTCACCGGGTCCATGCCCAGCTCGGCCAGATCCAGCCGCCCCGCCTGCTTGTCGAGCAGACGCAGCACCACGCGCTCGCCGAAGCCGGCCGGAATGGTCGATACGCGCACGTCGACCGGGCGGCCGGCGATGCGCAGGCTGATGCGGCCGTCCTGTGGCAGGCGCTTCTCGGCGATGTCGAGCTTGGCCATCACCTTGATGCGGCTGACCACTGGCTGGGCCACCGCTTTCTGCGGGCGCAGCACTTCGCGCAGCACGCCGTCGACACGGAAGCGCACCAAGAGGCTGTGCTCGAACGGCTCCAGATGGATGTCAGAGGCGTTCTCCTTCACCGCTTCGGTCAGGAGCGCATTGATCAGGCGGATGATCGGCGCCTCGTCCTCGCTCTCCAGCAGGTCCTGCGGTTCGGGCAGGGCATCGACCAGCTGGTTGAGATCGGCGCGTTCGTCGAAGTCTGCAGCCATGGCCCGCGCATCGTCGGCGCCACCCTCGTAGAGCTGGCGGAGCAGGCGCTCGTAGTCCTCGGCCGACTGCGGGCTCAGGGTGATGGGCCGCGCCACATGACGGCGCAGCTCGGCGATCACCTCTGGCGCGACACCGGGGCGATGGATGATCTCGGCCTGGGTGTCGTCCAGCGCGCGCACGGTGGCGCCGTGGCGGCGAGCGAAACCGAAGCCCGGGCGCGCGGGCAGGCTCACGGCTGCGGACGCTCCGACTCGTTCTGCACCGGCGGCGGCGTCTGGAACAAGTCGCGCGGCAGCTCGGGCAGAAGGGGCTGCTGCTCACCGCCGATGCGACTGCCGGCACGCTCGCGGATCTGCAGCTGCTCGGCGCGGATGTAGTTGTACTTCTCGGAGCTGACTGCGGCTTCGGTGACCGCATCGCGCAGGATGGTCGGGCGCAGGAACACCATCAGCGTGCGCTTGTTGCGTTTGGCGCCGCGCGACTTGAACAGGTTCCCGAGCAGCGGGATGCGCGACAGGCCCGGCACACCCTGCACGTTCTCGGTGGCTTCGTCGGAAGTGAGCCCACCCAGCACCAGCAGGCCGCCGTCGGGCACCAGCACGGTCGTAGAGATTTCGCGCACGTTGGTGATCAGATCAACCGCACCCGAAGCCTGCGGTGCCAGCGCCGAGACTTCCTGCTTCAGCTCCAGCCGCACCGCATCGCCCTCGTTGACGTGCGGGGTGACGGTCAGGATCACACCAACGTCCTGGCGCTCGATGGTCTGGAAGGGATTGGTCGGCTGGTTGACGCCGCCATTGGTCGAAGTGTTGGTGTACTGGCCTGTCAGGAAGGGCACCTCCTGCACGACCTTGATCTGCGCTTCCTGGTGGTCGAGCGTGACCACCGAGGGGCTGGACAACACGTTGGCGCGGCCATCGCCGCGCAGCGCCTTGACCAGGGCGCCAAGCTGGAAGACGTTCACGTTCGAACCATCGGGTCCGATCGGAAGACTGATCGAGCCGCGCAGGTAACCCACGTTGAGACCGTTGCCACCGATCACGCTGAGCGGATTGGTCAGCCCGCCAACAATGCCGCCGGCGCCTGTGCTGCCGCCAAAGTTGGTGCCGCCAATCACGCCGCGCGCATCCTCGCCAACGTCCGCGCTCTGCCACTGCACGCCCAGCTCGGAGGCCAGCTCGTCGCTGACTTCGGCAATGATCGCCTCGACCTGTACCTGTGCGCGGCGCACGTCGAGCTGGCGAATCACCGTCTCAAGTTCGCGGAACACCGGGGGCGCGGCGCTGATCACCAGCGAATTGGTCTCGGCGTGGGCCTGGATGGTCGCGAGCTTGGCGCTGCCGGACTGGCCCTCCGCCGGCGCAGCGTATCCGGTCAGCGTGGCGGCGACGCCGTCCAGCACCGGCACCAGGTCTTCTGCCTTGGCATTGCGCAGGTAAACCACCTGGGTGGCCTCGCCGCCGTCCAGCGGGGTGTCGAGATGCACGATGAGGCTGCGCGCGCGCAGACGCTGGGCGCGGTCGCCCGAGAGCAACAGCGAGTTGGTGCGCTCGTCCGCCAGCACTTTGGAGGGGCTTGTCTGTCCGGCTGCAGCCTGCGCCCCGCCCTGCTCCAGCGCGGCCAGCGTGCGGGCGATCTCGGAGGCGCGCGCGTGCCGCAGCGGGATCACTTCGATTTCGGAATCCGCGGCGACGTCGATGCGGCGGATGATCGCAGCGATGCGATCAATGTTTGAGGCGCGATCCGCCACCAGCAGGCTGTTGCTGCCGCCGTGCGCGGCGATATGCGCCTGCTGCGGCATCAGCGGGCGCAACAGGGCCATCATCTCCTGGGCCGAGACGTGCTTGAGATCGATGATGCGGGTCAGCTGGGCATCGCCGCCGCTCGGGCCGGCCAGCGGCGCCTGCTGGGCAGCGCTGACGTCGGGCACGATTTTGACCATGCTGCCGGCAGGCACCGCCGTGTAGCCGTGCACACGCAGCACCGACAGGAAAACCTCGTAGATCTCGTCGGCGGTCATCGGCTGCCGCGACACCACGGTCACCGCGCCGGCGACCGTCTGGTCAACGATGAAGCTCTTGCCCGTGATCTCGCTGACCGTCTCGATCAGCACATTGATGTCAGCGGCCTTGAGGTTCAGCGTGTGGCGGCCGCCGCCGTTGGCGTAGCCGGGCTGCGTCGCCTCCGCTGCCGCCGTCTGCTCGACCTGGGGTATCAACACCGTTGGCGCGACCGGCTGCGCGGGCGTCTGGGCCGAGGCCGGCAGAGCCAGCGCGGACAGGATGGCGACGGTCAGCAGGCGATGGCGCATGGGCGATCCGAGAGGTGTGCGATGGGGAACCGCCGCGCGTCCGCGCAGCAGGCCGCCGATCATAGCGCGAGAGCGCCGTGCGGCCGCCCCTACTTGAGATCCACGCCGAGCTGCTGCTCGCGACCGTCGCGACGGATGGTCAGCTGCAGGCTGCTCGCATCGCGCAGGGAGTTCATCAGCTCACTCTGCCGCTGCGGGCCGTCGAGCGGGATGCCGTTGACCGCGGTGACGATGTCGGTGGGCTTCAGCCCCGAGCGCTCGAACAGCGCGCTGTCGCGTCCGGCCGAAAGGCGCACCCCGGCGAAGCGACCGTTCTCCAGCACAGGAAACACCTGCACCTGACTGGCGAGTTCGGCCGCGTCGATGCCGGTGGCCTCGCGGATGCTGTCCATGTCGGGCCCACCGGGCGCGATCATCGGATTGATAAAGGGCGAGGGCATGCTGCGGTCGACGCCACCGCTCCGGCCTCCTGAGGCGCCGGGGCCCGGCCGCGCCCCCGGAGCGGGCCGCGAGCCGTCTTCGCGCGGAAGGCTGAGGCCCTCGGTCTGGCCGTTGCGCTCCAGCAGCACGCGGCCGGCGCTGATCGCGCTGAGGCGGGCGCCGCCTGGCAGTTCATCGCCGACCTGGTAGCGCGCGTGGCGGCCGGATTCGTCGCTGATGATGGCGATGCCCTGGTCCTGGTCCTCAAGGTTCAGGGTGCCGCGAAGGGTCAACTTGAGCGCGGTCTCGGGCGCGTTCGCCGCCAGCGCGGCAAGATCCATGGCCACGCCCGGCTCACCGAACAGCTTCCAGCGGGCGATGCTGGCCTCGGCCGGTGCGACCTCGGCTGCGAGCGGCTGAAAGCCTGACGGCTGGAGCGGAATCGGGGGGCCTGCGAGCAGCAGCAGGGCCAGCCGCCCCAGCGCCCAGAGAGCGAGAGCGGCGGCCGCCAGTGCGAGCAGGCGCGCCCAGAACACCGTCGAGAGTCGCGCCAGTGCGGCCTGCATGAGGCTTCAGCCTGCCGGGGTCGATGGCGCCGGCGGTGCGCCCGCGCTGCTGCCGCCCGCGCCGCCGCCACCTCCGCCGGAGCGGCGCGGACGCCGCCGACGCTTGCGCGCCGCGTCACCCTTGTCGGACGGCGGCGGGTTGGTCGGCACCGAGCCGTCATCCTCGTCCTCCTCCTGGACGGCGGTGGCATCGCGCGGGATCAAGGGCACCGGCGCCAGCAGGTCCGGAGTGATCTGCGCCACCGGGATCTTCTGTTCGATGTAGGCCTCGATTTCCGGCAGGCTCATCGCGTACATGTCGCAAGCGAAGCTGACCGCATCGCCCTCGGCGCCGAGCCGCGCCGTGCGGCCGATGCGATGGACGTAATCCTCGCAGTCGTTCGGCAGATCGTAGTTGTAGACATGGCTGACGCCGTCGATATGCAGGCCGCGGGCGGCGACGTCGGTGGCCACGAGTATGTGCAGGTCGCCGCGCTGGAACTTGGCGAGCAGGCTCTGCCGCTTCTTCTGTGGCACGTCGCCCGACAGCACCGCAACCTTGTGCCCCTGGCGCTCCAGGCGGCGCCAGACCTTCTCGGCGGCGACCTTCATGTTGACGAAGACCATGCTGCGGCGGGAGTCATTGCGCGCAAGCAGGTTGAGGAGCAGGGGAATCTTCTCTTCTGCGGCAGGGAAGTAAACGACCTGACGCACCCGCGCCGCAGTCACCGTCTCGGTCTCGACCGTGAGCTTCTCGGGGTCGTTCATGTGCTCATAGGCCAGCTCCAGCACGCGGTGGCTGAGCGTGGCAGAGAACAGCAGACTCTGGCGCTCGCCGGCGGGCGGCATGCGCCGCAGCAAGAAGCGAATGTCTTTGATGAAGCCCAGGTCGAACATGCGGTCGGCCTCATCCAGCACCACCGCCTCGCAGGCCGACAGCGAGAACACACGCTGCTTGAGGTAGTCGATCAGGCGGCCAGGGGTGGCGATGATCACGTCACAGCCGGCGCGCAGCATCTCGCGCTGTTTGTCGTAGTCGACGCCCCCATAGATGAGGGCAAAGCGCAGGCCCGTATCGGCCGCGATCTTCTGGGCGTCCTTCTGGATCTGGATGGCGAGTTCGCGGGTCGGCGCGAGGATCAGGGCGCGCGGATCGGTCTCGCCGCGGCTGGTGATGGCAGGCCGGGTCAACAGGCGATTCACCACCGCGACCAGGAAGGCGATGGTCTTGCCGGTGCCTGTCTGGGCCTGCCCGGCGACATCGCGACCCGTCAGCGCCAGCGGCAGGGTCAGGGCCTGGATCGGCGTGCAGCGGGTGAAGCCGGCCTGGGTCAGGCCTTGCAGCAGCACCGGGTGCAGCTCGAGGCTGGAAAACGCGATATCGGTAAGGGGCTTGTCGCTCATGGGGTTTCCGGCAGTCCGCGCGAAGCGCGGATGCTTGCGTGGCCCGTCCGGCGAACGCACACTGCGGCGCGCCGGGCAAGTCCACCCAGGTTCCGCTGCGACATCAGGAAAGGCCGAGAGAGGCGCCCACGGCCACCGCGGCAGGCGCGGAAGCGGGCCCCGAGCGGGGCGGAACGAAGGGCGGACGGCTTGTGAAGTTCGGGCATCGGACGCAAGTGTAGCCCAAGCCTGCGTAGACGCAGCGGCGCCCGCTTCACGGGTCGACAGCCCACAATAGTGCATTGGCCGGCGTGTGCCCGCCCCCCCATCATTGCCGGACGTTGCGCCCGGCCGCATCAGGAGCCCCCCCGTGAGCGAACTCATCAAGAACGTCGGCGACGCCGATTTCGATGCCGAAGTGTTGAAGTCCGGCGAACCCGTGCTGGTCGACTTCTGGGCCGAGTGGTGCGGCCCGTGCAAGGCCATCGGCCCGATCGTCGACCAGGTCGCGCAGGAGTTTTCCGGACGAGTGAAGGTCGTAAAGCTCAACATCGACCACAATCCCGGCACGCCGCGCCAGTATGCGGTGCGTGGCATTCCGACCCTGATGCTGTTCAAGGATGGCAAGGTCGCGGCGACCCAAGTCGGTGCGGTCAACCGCAGCCAGCTCAGCCAGTTCGTACAGAAAGCGATCTGAAACCGCGCGCAGCGTCTACCGGTAGTGCACCGCAAGCGGCGCCCCCGAAAGAGCGCCGTTCGCGGACTCGCAGATCGCTTCAGCGCGGCCTGCCGGCCTTCGCCTCCTCTTCGGCGATGAAGCGGCGGAACTTCCAGAACAGGAAGCCGCCCATGGCGAGCGTGAAGGCGATGACGCCAAGGCTGAGCAGGCCGGCGTCGGTGGTGAGGAGTGCGCGCCAAGCGTCCATGAGCTTTCCCGCATCAGTTGTTGTCGAGAAGCCAAGACTGCGCCCGCTGCCTCCGTGGCGGCTTGATATCTCTCAACCCCGTGAGAAGTCGAGCGTTCCCGTCAGACAACGGCCACGCGCTCGTCCAACGCTTGCGGGGAGCAGGCCTGAACGGAAGCTCCCAAGCGGCTTGCCGATGGGCTGCGCGGCGTGTAGTGTTCTCGGCGTCTGCGGCGCGATCACGCCCGCCACCCTCTGCAGCACCCCTTCCCCCGCTTCCCCCACGATTCGCAAGAATCCATCGCTCGCAGCACGCGAGGTATCCCTTGTCCGAGAATGAGATCCCGACCGGCGACGACGCGCTGACCCGCGCCGACTCGACGCCCGCAGCGCCTGCCCCCGCTCCCAAGCCGCCGCGCGCGCCGCGCGTCCCCAAGGCTGCGCCGGCCGCGCAACCCGAGCTGCCGCTCGCCGAAAAGCCGGCCGCCGAGCCGGTCGCTGCCGAACCGGCGGGACAGGCCGTGCCAGCGACGCCTTCGCCCGCCGCGCAGCCGCGCGGCGCGGAGCCGGTCACCGAATCGGCCCCGGGGCCCTCCGGCACGGCGACGCCTCCCGCGACTGTGCCCACGCCTTCGGCTGAAGGAGAGGTCGGCGCGCCTGCAGCTGCACCCACGGAAGGCAGCGGCGACGGCGGCAATGCCGGTGGCGAAGGCGCCGAGGATGCGGCTGAGCGTGCGCGGCGCGAGCGCCGCGAGAGCCGCCGCGAATTCCGTGAGCGCCGCCGCGAGCGTCGCAACCGTGAGCGCGCGCAGGCCCAACAGAACGGGGGCGACGGCGACGAAGACGCCGCGCCCAGCCCGCAGTACTCGCACTACCAGCCGCCGGCCAACCTGCCGAGCTACAGCCTGACCGAGCTGAAGCGCATGCGCGCCGACCAGCTGATGGACCTGGCAGAGACCCTGCGCATCACCGAAACCGTCGCGCGCATGCGAAAGCAGGACGTCACCTTCGCGATCATGAAGGTGCTGACCCGCTTCGGCGACGGCGTCGCCGGTGAGGGTGTGCTGGAAATCCTGCCCGACGGTTTCGGCTTCCTGCGCGGCGCCGAAGCCAGCTATCTGGCCGGCCCGGACGACGTCTACATCTCACCGAGCCAGATCCGCCGTTTCAACCTGCGCACCGGCGACTACATGACCGGTCGCATCCGCTCGCCCAAGGACGGCGAGCGCTATTTCGCCCTGGCCAAGGTCGACACGATCAACGGCGAACCGCCGGAGGCCTCGAAGAACAAGGCCCTGTTCGAGAACCTCACGCCGCTGTTCCCGCGCAAACGCTTCGTGCTGGAGCGCGGCAACGGCAGCACCGAGGACATCACCGGCCGCATCCTCGACCTGATGGCGCCGATCGGCAAGGGCCAGCGCGGCCTGATCGTGTCGCCGCCGAAGGCCGGCAAGACGATGCTCCTGCAGAACATCGCCTCGGCGATCAGCCACAACCACCCGGACGTGCATCTGATCGTGCTGCTGATCGACGAGCGCCCGGAGGAAGTCACCGAGATGAGCCGCACCGTGCGCGGTGAGGTGGTCAGCTCGACCTTCGACGAGCCCGCCGCCCGCCACGTGCAGGTCGCCGAGATGGTGATCGAGCGCGCCAAGCGCCTGGTCGAGCACAAGAAGGACGTGGTGATCCTGCTCGACTCGATCACCCGCCTGGCCCGCGCCTACAACACCGTGGTGCCGAGCTCGGGCAAGGTCCTGACCGGCGGCGTCGACGCCAATGCCCTGCAGCGGCCGAAGCGCTTCTTCGGCGCCGCCCGCAACGTCGAGGAAGGCGGCTCGCTGACCATCATCGCCACGGCGCTGGTCGATACCGGCTCGAAGATGGACGAGGTGATATACGAGGAGTTCAAGGGCACCGGCAACATGGAAGTGCACCTGGACCGCCGCATCACCGAGAAGCGCGTCTACCCCGCGATCAACATCAACCGCTCCGGCACCCGCCGCGAGGAACTGCTGATCGACCCGGACTTCCTGCAGAAGATCTGGATCCTGCGCAAGCTGCTGCATCCAATGGACGAACTGGCCGCCATCGAGTTCCTGCTCGACAAGATGAAGAACACCAAAACCAACGAGGAGTTCTTCAACTTCATGAAGCGCTGAACCGCGCTTCTTGATGCCCTCGCCGAAGCCCGCTTGGAGCAGTCCCGGCGGGCTTCGTGCTGTCTGGGCCCGGCACGCGGGACGCGGCGGGCAGATTGCGCGGCACGCTGTCTGCGCTCGCGGCCGTCAGACCCGACAGGATGGACGAATCCATCGAGCAGCAGCGCATCAACGCCAGGCCTCTGAATCGGCTCAAGTTCTTCACGGTCGCAACGCCGCCAAGGCACGGCCACGTGGGGAGAGCCAGGCGAAACCGTCCCCGATCGTCCCGAGATTGTGATTTGAATCACATGTTGCTGCGCGCAGGCTGGAGCGGCCCCACCGACCGGAGCCCGCCCATGTCCTTGTTTGCCGTCCGACTGTGTCTGCTGCCCCTCTTCGCCGCGCCGGCCCTCGCCGCCGCCGCCGATTCAAGTGCTGTTCCGCCGAACGGCGTTCAGGAAGCCATGTATTTCCGCTCCGCGCCGCAGGACGCGCCCGAGTGCAAACCCAGTTTTGCCGACGGCCGCGTGGACTGGGGCAGCGCGGCCAACCCCGCAGCCACGTGCCCGGACGCGTTCGGCTGGGTCTCCTTTCTGCAGGCGATCGACCAGGGCTTCTGGACCTGGGCCACCGACCAGACTCTGTGGCCGTCCAACCCGAAGCCCATCTGCGCCGAAGGCAGCAGCGGCCCCGACTGCTGCGACCCGCAGGCCATGGCTCAGACCCCGCCCTACCAGGGCAAGCCCGATCCGGCCTGCCCCTACTTTCCGCCGGACTGGACCGATGCGCCCGAGCTGTCGAGCACCACAGCGCGGCTGACCCGCAGCCATCAGTTCGGCTTTCTGCGCTCGATCGATCCGGCGCGCATCCTGCGTCAGGAAGAAGCCGAGATCGTGTTCCGTAATCGCAGCTTCGTGCGCTACACCTTCGAGCAGAACCTGTACACCAAGGAGGGCCTCGGCGCGCGCTTCACCGCGGCGAGCAACTGGACCGCTGCCAACGCGCCCTACCGGAACCGCGCCCTGCAGGTCAGCTACCCCTCGGATGCGGTGATGTTCAAGGCCGACTTCATCAGCGAGAAGCTGATGCGGGAGAACGGCCTGATCCGCGATATCCCCGGCAACCCCGTGCCCAACAATCCCGAGGCGCCCTACATCAGCCTGATGGTGGATGCCCAGGTCGGCGGTGATCCGGACTTCAAGCCCAGCCGCTACTACCTGCTGGCGATCACGGCCGCCTCCAAAGCCCTGCCCGGATGGCACTGGTACGCCATCGAACACGTGGCCAACCCCGGGCGCTGCGACTACAACGGCTGCAACGATTCGTTCGGCTTCACCGCGCTGGCGCACTCGCCCTCCGGCGCAGAGATCCGGCAGAACTTCATCGCCCCGCACACCGCCGCCGCCTTCGATTCGACCACGCCTGGGGGAACCAGCGCGGAAGTCATCTTTGATCTGGGCAAACCCTACCCGCCCGCCGAAACCGGCGAAGAGCCTACCGCGCTCCTCTCCGCACTGATGAAGTCGATGGGGATTGGTCAGGGCCGGCAGCTGGGCACCGGCAAGGACCCGACGCAGGAGGATCCGGCCTGGAACAGCTATCGCCTCAAGGGCACCCAGATCGACTTCGTCACCGCCGAGGGCATGGAGATCAACCTCGGCGCCTCGATCACCGAGGGCGGCTTTGTCAGCAGCGCGTCCTGCATGACCTGTCATTCCCAGGCGGGCCCGAACGCAACCGGCAACCCCGGCATGCCGGGCGTCGGCGCGCAGCCGCGGCTCAGCGACATCGGCTACGGTCAGACCGTGTTCGGCGCGCCCGACCTGGCGTGGTTCTACAGCTACGGCACGCCGCAGCTGATCTCACTGCAAACCGATTTCGTCTGGGGCATGTTGAATGCCAGCTGTGCCAAGCCTGACGGCAGCAGCGGCAACTGCGCCAGCTATGAGGTCGCTGCCCCCAAGGCCGTGGCCGAGAACTTCAAGTAAGGAGGGACGCCGGGCCCGCGCACCGCGGGCCCGGCGGCGATGCTCAGACGTCGCCGTCGCTCAGCCAACCCTCGCCGGTGCCCCGCGTGATGACCCGGTCGCCGGCCTGCACGCTGCCGGCCGGAAAACTCTCCAGCGCCTTCAGCTCCGCATAGATCGGCGCGAAGTCAGGCCGGGTGGCCTCGAACAGCTGTTCGAAGTCGTCAATGACGAAGTACGTCTTCTGGTAGGTGTCGATGCGGTAGCGCGTGCGCATCACGCGCTTGATGTCGAAACCGATGCGGTTTGGCGCATCGCTCTGGATCGAATGCTTGGACTCCCCAGCCGAGCTGACGATGCCGGCGCCGTAGATGCGCAGCCCCACAGGCTCGCGGATCAGGCCGAACTCCACCGTGTACCAGTAGAGGCGGGTCAGGTTCACCAGTGCCTCCGGGCCGATGCCGTGGGCGCGTACGCCGCCGCGGCCATAGGCCTGCATGTAGTCGGCAAAGACCGGGTTCATCAGCAATGGCACATGGCCGAACAGGTCGTGGAACAGGTCCGGCTCGGCGATGTAGTCGATCTGGTCGGGGCGGCGGATCCACCAGGTCACCGGAAAACGGCGGTTGGCGAGGTGGTCGAAGAAATCGAGCTCGGGCAGCAGCCCCTCGACGCCGATGATCCGCCAGCCGGTGGTGCGGGCCAGGATCTCGTTCAGGTCATCGAAGCGCGGGATCTGCGTCTCGCCCATGCCCATGGCGTCCTGCGCCTCCAGAAAGGCCGTGCAGGCGAGGTCCGGCAGCAGGGCCCGCTGGCGCCGGTACAGCTGGCCCCAGACCGCGTGGTCGGTGGCGCTGTAGGTCTCCCAGGGCTGCTCGACCACGCCGGTGGCGTAGAGCGGCACATAGCCCTTGTCGGTCATCGCGTGTTCGACGCGCTGCGGTGTGTTCATGGCGGCCTCCCGGACGGCGGACGTGCTCGCGCGGCACGTTCTTGAGCGCCTTACTGTATCGGCGCGCGTGCGCAATTCGCGTGCGTGCTTGCTGAGCAGGGCGCCGCTGACGCAATCTTCGATCTTCGATCTCGCCAGCCACGCAAGAAATGGAAGACCTCCAGCTAGACCGCACCGACCTGCGCCTGCTTGCCATCCTGCAGGCCGAGGGCCGCATCGCGAACACCGATCTCGCTGAGCGCATCAACCTCTCTGCCTCCGCCTGCCTGCGCCGGGTGCAGAGGCTGGAAACCGCCGGCGTCATCGCTGGCTACCGCGCGGTACTGTCCGCTCCCGCGTTAGGGCTGGGCCTGTCCGCCTTCGTGCGCCTGCAGCTGCGCCACCACGACGGCGACGCCGTGCGCCGCTTCGGCGAGGACGTCAAGCATTGGCCCGAGGTCGTCGCCTGCTACGCCCTGTCCGGCGACACCGACTACATGATCCAGGTGGTCGTCACCGACCTCGCCCACTTCTCCCGCTTCCTGCTCGACACCCTGCTGGCCTCGTCGGCCGTGGCGGACGTCAACACCAGCTTCGTGCTGAAGACGGTGAAGGCGGATCAGGGCTTGCCGCTTTGAGCGGGGATTGGGGATTGGGGATTGGGGATTCGCTGGAACGCTGCGCAAGCGTTCATTCGAGGCTGACTCCCATACCGACACAGGCAGGGCAGGACCTTTTCGAACCTAACGCGCTGTAAAGGGCTCGTAGGCTTCGAATCCCCAATCCCGGCTTCATAAAGCGAAACGCCGACCCAAAGGCCGGCGTTTGCTTGGCGCTCGACGCTTTCGCCTCGGCGTCAGTGCTTCAAGTTCTTGCGCAGCCGCTCCAGCGCCTGCAGCTGGGCGATGGCCTGCGCCAGCTGGGCCTGGGCTTCGGCCACTTCCATGGCTTCGCTGCGGTTGGCGAGGATCCGCTCGGCTTCTTCCTTGGCCTTCTTGGCCGCGGCTTCGTCGAGGTCCTTGCCGCGGATGGCGGTGTCGGTCAGCACGGTCACGACCTGCGGCTGCACCTCCAGGATGCCGCCGGAGACATAGAACAGCTGCTCTTCGCCGTTCGGCAGGATCACACGGACCTGGCCGGCCTTCAGGCGGGTGATGAGCGGCGCGTGCTTGGGCGCGATGCCGAGCTCACCCATCTCGCCGGTGGCGACCACCATGGAGACCGGGCCGGAGTAGATCTCCTCCTCGGCGCTGACGATGTCGCAACGGATGGTGCTCATTGGTGCTCTCTCGCTTTGCTCGTTCGCGGGATTGGGGATTGGGGATTAGGGATTGGCCGACGGTCGAACCGATGACGAGAACCGAGCGGGCTCGCTGCGTAGCGCCGCCTTTGCCTCTCGTATGGGGCAGTGACTCAATCCCTAATCCCCAATCCCGAATCCCGGCGTGGCGGCCTTAGGCTGCCGCGCTCATCGCCTTTGCCTTCTCGAACACTTCGTCGATGCCGCCGACCATGTAGAAGGCCTGCTCGGGCAGGTGGTCGCACTCGCCGTCGACGATCATCTTGAAGCCGCGGATGGTTTCCTTCAGCGGGACGATCTTGCCGGGCGAACCGGTGAAGACTTCGGCCACGTTGAAAGGCTGCGACAGGAAGCGCTGGATCTTGCGCGCACGCGCGACCGCCAGCTTGTCTTCGGGCGAGAGCTCGTCCATGCCGAGAATGGCGATGATGTCGCGCAGTTCCTTGTAGCGCTGCAGCGTGACCTGCACGCGACGGGTGACGGTGTAGTGCTCCTCGCCGACGACGTTGGGGTCGATCTGGCGCGAGGTCGAGTCCAGCGGATCCACCGACGGGTAGATGCCGAGCGCGGCGATGTCGCGCGACAGCACCACGGTCGCGTCCAGGTGGCCGAAGGTGGTCGCCGGCGACGGATCGGTCAGGTCGTCGGCGGGCACGTACACGGCCTGGATCGAGGTGATCGAGCCGGTCTTGGTCGAGGTGATGCGCTCCTGCAGCTTGCCCATTTCTTCGGCGAGCGTGGGCTGGTAGCCGACCGCCGACGGCATCCGCCCGAGCAGCGCGGAGACCTCGGTGCCGGCCAGCGTGTAGCGGTAGATGTTGTCGACAAAGAACAGGATGTCGCGGCCTTCGTCGCGGAAGCGCTCGGCCATGGTGAGACCCGTCAGGCCCACGCGCAGGCGGTTGCCGGGCGGCTCGTTCATCTGGCCGAACACCATCGCCACCTTGGACTTGGACAGATCGTCCTGCACGATGACGCCGGCATCCGACATCTCGTGATAGAAGTCGTTACCCTCGCGAGTACGCTCGCCGACACCCGCAAACACCGACAAGCCGGACCTCGCCTTGGCGATGTTGTTGATGAGCTCCAGCATGTTGACGGTCTTGCCGACTCCGGCGCCGCCGAACAGGCCGACCTTGCCGCCCTTCGCGAACGGGCAGACCAGGTCGATGACCTTGATGCCGGTGGGCAGCAGCTCCACCGACGGCGACAGGTCCGCGAACTTCGGCGCCACCTGGTGGATCGCGCGGCGCTCCTCGGTCTTGATCGGACCCGCCTCGTCGATCGGGCGACCGAGCACGTCCATGATGCGGCCCAGCGTGGCCTCGCCGACCGGCACCGAGATCGCGGCGCCGGTGTTGGTGACCGGCATGCCGCGGCGCAGGCCGTCGGAGGAGCCGAGCGCGATCGTGCGGACCACGCCGTCGCCGAGCTGCTGCTGGACCTCGAAGGTCAGGCCCGGCTCGGCGAGCGAGTCGCCGGCGTCGCCCAGCACGAGCGCGTCATAGACGTGCGGCATCGAGTCGCGCGGGAACTGGATGTCGACCACCGCGCCGATGCACTGAACGATCTGGCCTTGTTGCATGTCGGGACCTCGTTGAATCCGTATCGTTGGGTTCGTGTGGGGACCGTCTCGGGGCGTCGCGTCAGACCGCGGCCGCGCCCCCGACGATCTCGCTGAGTTCTTTGGTGATCGCCGCCTGACGCGCCTTGTTGTACGACAGCTGCAGGTCGCCGATGACCTTCTTGGCGTTGTCGGACGCGGACTTCATCGCGACCATCCGCGCCGATTGCTCGGATGCCATGTTCTCGGCCAGCGCCTGGTAGACGATCGCCTCGACGTAGCGCAGCAGCACCTCGTCGAGCACCGACTGCGCGTCGGGCTCGTACAGGTAGTCCCACGAGTACTCGCGGCTGTCTTCCTGCAGCCTCGACGCGTCGAGGGGGAGCAGCTGCTCGATGACCGGCTCCTGCTTCATCGTGTTGATGAAGCGGGTGTAGGCGAGGTACACCGCGTCGATCTCGCCGTTCGAGTAGGCGTCGAGCTGCAGCTTCACCGGCCCGATCAGCTTCTCGAGGTGGGGCGAGTCGCCGAGCTGCGTGACCTGGGACACGACCTTGGCGCCGATCCGCTGCATGAAGCCCAGGCCCTTGTTGCCGATCGCGGTGACCTGGACCTTCGTGCCGGCGCGCTCGAGCTCGCGCAGGCGCTGGGTGACCATCCGGAGCACGTTGGTGTTCAGGCCGCCGCACAGGCCCTTGTCGGTGGTCACGAGGATCACCGCCGCCGCCCGCTCGGTCTCGCGCCGGACCAGGAACGGGTGCTTGTACTCGGGGTTGGCGTTGGCGAGGTGCGCCGCGATGTTGCGCACCTTGTCGGCGTAGGGACGGGCGTGCCGCATCCGGTCCTGCGCCTTGCGCATCTTGGACGCGGCGACCATCTCCATCGCCTTGGTGATCTTGCGCGTGTTCTGCACGCTCTTGATCTTGTTGCGGATCTCTCGCGAGCCAGCCATGGCAGCCCTTGCCCTTCGCTAGTGCGTCGTGGAATGCGGACGTGGACGTCGATCAGTACGCGCCGGTCTTCTTGAACGCCTCGATCGCCGCCTGCAGCGCCGACTCGTCGTCCTTCGAGAGGTCGTTGGTCTTCGAGACGCTGTCGATCCAGCCGGCGTGCTTGTCGCGGATGAAGGCGTGCAGCGCGGACTCGAAAGCCAGCACCTTCTCTACCGGCACGTCGTCGAGGTAGCCCTTGGTGGTCGCGTAGAGAGTCACCGCCAGCTGCCACACCTGCAGCGGCTGGTACTGCGGCTGCTTGAGCACCTCCACCGTACGGCGGCCGCGCTCGAGCTGCTTGCGGGTCGACTCGTCGAGGTCGGAGGCGAACTGGGCGAACGCGGCGAGCTCGCGGTACTGCGCGAGGTCGGTCCGGATGCCGCCCGAGAGCTTCTTGATGATCTTGGTCTGGGCGGCGCCGCCCACGCGCGAGACCGAGATGCCGGCGTTGATCGCGGGGCGCACGCCCGCGTTGAACAGGTCCGTCTCCAGGAAGATCTGGCCGTCGGTGATCGAGATCACGTTGGTCGGCACGAACGCCGACACGTCGCCGGCCTGCGTCTCGATGACCGGCAGCGCGGTCAGCGAACCGGTCTTGCCCTTGATGGCGCCGTTGGTGAACTTCTCGACGTACGCCTCGTTGACGCGCGCGGCACGCTCGAGCAGGCGCGAGTGGAGGTAGAAC
>JBKCVA010000021.1:0-69009 GCA_046318115.1 Lysobacterales bacterium
CCGGTGGTCGCGTCAGCGATGTCCAAGCATCCGCAGATCCAGACGCTGTATGCGGATGGCGGTTACGCGGGCCAGTGTGCGCAGACGGTCTCACAGTCCCACGGCATCAAGGTCCAAGTGGTTCGCAGCGCTGCCCGATCAGCCTGCTGGGTTATGCCCGACCAGCTCGACCTGTTCGAGTCTCCGGCCAAGGCCAAGGGATTCATTGCGATCGCCAAGCGCTGGATCGTGGAGCGGACGCACGCGTGGAACGAGCGCGTGCGTCGGCTGGTGATGCATCACGATCGCAAGACCAGCGTGTCCGAAGCCTGGGTTTGGCTCACCGAGGCGCGGATGCTGCTTCGACGCCCGACCACCCAATTTGTCAACACCCTCTCAGCGCACCATGGTGCCCCACCACGCCGCCACGCGCTGCAGTCCTTCTGCCACGCTCACCCGCGGCGCGTAGCCGAAGTCGCGGCGCGCCGCGGAAATGTCGTACCAGTGCGTGGTGGCGAGCTGTTCGGCGACGAAGCGCGTCATCGGCGGCTCCGCTTCGATGCGGAACACGGTGTAGATGCCCTCCAGCACGGCGCCGATCGCGAACGCCAGCCCGTAGGGCACGCGGCGCGTCTCCGGCCGCAGGCCGCAGGCCGCAGGCGCGCAGCATGGCGTTGATCATGTCGTCGGCGTAGACCGGCTCGCCGTTGCTGATGAAGTAGGCGCGCCCGGCGCAGCCCGCGCCGGGCGCCACGCGGTCCAGCGCGTCGAGGTGCGCCTGCGCCGCGTTGTCGACGTAGACCACGTCGATCTTCTTTCGCACGGAGCCGACGAAGCGCAGCCGGCCGGCGCGCGCGCGGTCGACGATGCGCGGCAGCAGGTGGTTGTCGCCGGGGCCCCAGATCAGGTGCGGGCGCAGCGCCACGGTGGACAGCGTGGCGTCGTTGGCGGTCAGCACGCGCTGCTCGGCGGATGCAAGAATGTGTTGCGTGGCACATTTTTTGCTGTGTGACGCGTGTCCGTCTCCGCCACCGGTGGAGTCCAGCCGCACGCCGATGTCCGGAGCTCCTCCTGAAAGTCGCGCCCTACCTACTACTGAAGCCCGCGCCCCTCGTCCTCGCCTTCAGCCTGGCCGGTTTCGCCTGCGGGTTTCCGATCGCGGCCTCGGCGCAGTCCACAAGTGACGCAGCGGGGCAGGCTTCCGAGGACGTTGGCGCGCTCATGGAGGCCGCCGCCGAGGCGCGTCGGCAATCCGACTGGCCGCTGGCGCTGGACCTCTATGCCCAGGCCCTGAGCGTCCGCCCCGGCCACGCGGCGGCGATCCGCGAGCGCGCACTGACGCTCCAGCAGCAGGGTGCGGTGATCGAAGCCTGGCGCCAATACCGCGAACGCCCCACCCTGTTCCGCGCCAGCGAGGCGCTGGGCTTCGAGCTCGATGCGCTGGCGCGGCGACTGAACTGGGCTCAGCTCGAACGCGACCCGCAGGCCCAGCAAACCGCCCTGCTCGCCCTGCTCGACGAGTACGAGGCCATGCGCCTGGGCGCCGCCAGCGACGATGCCGGTGCCCTGGCGCGGGTCGAGAATGACCGCCTGCTGACCCTGCAGCTGCTCGGCCGCCATGCCGAAGTGGAAGCCGAAGTCACAGCGCGACTGGAGCGGGGCGAAGCCCTGCCCGACTGGCTGAAGGTGCCTGCCGCCGATTCCTTGATGGCCCTGCGCGAGCCTGAGCGCGCGCAGGAGCAACTGCAACCCGTCCTCGAGTCCGAACCGGGCAATGCCAGCGCCACGGTGCTGCAGGGCTATGCACTGTTGGAGCAGGAGCAGCACGAAGACGCGCGCGCCCTGCTGGGCGAGTGGTTGGCCGCGAATCCACCCTTCGATGCGGACGGCAAGGCCAACTGGGCGCGTCCCAGCGTCGAGCTGAACGACATCCTCATCGAGAATTTCAGCGAGCAGATCGACAGCGCCTACGCCCGCATCGTCGAACTGAGTGATCTGGCGCCGCTCGACCCCGGTCTGCAGGAGGCGCGCGCGGGCATCGAGCGCCGCCGCGGCTGGGCCGAAAAGGCCCTGGTCAGTGCGCGCATCGCCGCCACCGAGGCCCCGGACTGGGTGCTGCCGCGCGCCGCCGAGATCGAAGCCCTGCTCGACCTCGATCGCATCCGCGAAGCGCGCATCCAGCTCGACACCTTCATCAAGCGCCACGGCAAGCACCGGCAGGCGCAGGGGGTGCAGCAGCGCTGGGAGCGCCGACAAGGCGCCCAATGGGCCGCCGAAGCCCTGCGCGCGCAGTCAAGTCTGGTCGAAGAGGGCGGCGGCGGGCCGCTGGGCCCGGGCGGCAACGGTGAGTTCCGCGCGATCGCGCGTTGGGAAGGTCCACTCATCGACGATGCCTGGCGCGTGGGCGCCCTGGCGGGCGTGCATTGGGCTGACTTCCAAGGGCAGCGCGTGGAGCGCAGCCGCGCGGCGGTCACCCTGAGCTGGCGCCAGGACCAGTTGGCTTGGGGCGCCGAGGCCGGCCGCACCCTGGATGACTTCGTCCCCGAGACGGCGCTGGGCGGATGGCTGCGCTACCGGCACAACGACATCTGGCGGAGCTCGTACGCGCTCTGGCACCACGCGCCTTTCGCTTCCCTGCAGGCCCGGGCAGCGGGCATCCGCGCCGACGGCGCACAGTTCGGGCTCAGCCGCAGCCCGGATGAGCGCAGCCGCAGCGGGCTCAGCCTGGAACAGCTCCGCTACGAAGACGGCAACGTGCGCACCAGCGCCTACCTGTCCCACCGCCAGCAGATCAAGGCCCAACCGCGCGGCGAGTGGTACGCCCGCCTCGGTCTCGGCGGCGGCCGCGCCAGCCGCGAAGACGCGCCCTATTTCAACCCGCGCCGGGACGCCAGCGCGGATGCCGGCCTGACCCTTGACCGGGTGCTTGCGCGCGACTACGCCGAAACCTGGCGGCTGCGACTCGATGTCGACATCAGCCGCGGATGGCAGGACGGCTACGGCAGCCACTGGACGCCCGCAGTGGAAATCATGCCGCGCTGGCAGTGGTGCGCCGGCCACGAGGTGAGCCTCGGCCTGCGCTGGAGCCGACCGGTCTACGACGGCCGTCGCGAGGAACGCTGGGCGGTGGTGCTGCGCATCGGGGGTGGCGAATGAGCCGTTGGCTGATCGCCGTACTGCTGCTGTGGACGAGTGTCGACAGCCGCGCGGAACTGCTGGTGCTGCGCTTCGCCGATGTGGTGAAGGACGCACGCGAAGCTGGCCATGAGCGATTGAGTCGCGACCAGCTCACCGCCCGCTTCGATTGGCTGGCTGCGCAAGGCTACCGTCCCGTCAGCCTGCAGCAGGTGCTGGACGCCCGTGCGGGTCGCGCCGAGCTGCCAGCGCAAGCCGTGCTGCTGAGCTTCGACGGCGGCTTCGACTCGCTGGAGACCGAAGTGCAGCCCCTTTTGCGCGCCTTCGGCTGGCCGGCGATCGCCGCGCTGCCTACGGCGCGGATCGGCCAGGACGACGAACGCCTCGACTGGCCGGCGCTGAAGCGCATCGCCGACCAGGGCTCGATCGAGCTGATCAGTGGCGGCCATGCACTGGACCAGCCGTGGCCGCGCGGCGAGGACGCCGCACCGCTGCCCTCGCCGACGCTGCGCCGTTTCGAGGGCTCCGCGCTCGAGACCTCGCGCGATTTCGCCGCGCGCGTGGCTGCCGACCTTCAGCTCAGTCGCGAAGCCCTCGAGGACGGCGCCGGTCGCACCCCGCGCGCGGTCGCCTGGCCACTCGGCGCGTGGACGCCTTTGGGCATGCGCGAGGCAGACATGCGCGGCATGGCGCTCGGCTTCGACCTGTCGGGGCGCTCCCAGCACGCCGACGCCTGGCCGGTGCTGGCGCGCCTCGACGTGGCCAGCGAGGCCAGCCTCGCCGACTTCGTCGCCGAACTCACCCCGCGGCGCATGCCGTCCTTCCGTGCGGTGCAGGTCGATCTCGACTACGTCTACGACCCCGATCCGGCACAGCTCGAGCGCAATCTCGATGCCCTGGTGGAGCGCATCGACGCGATCGCACCCAACCACGTCTGGCTGCAGGCCTTTGCCGATCCCGACGGCGACGGTGCCGCCGATGCGGTCTACTTCGGCAACCGCCACATGCCGATGCAGGCCGAGCTGTTCGGGCGCGTGGCCGAACTCCTGCGTCGCAAGACCGGCGTCGAAGTGCATGCCTGGCTGCCGGTGCTGGGCTGGCACTGGCCGGCGACGGAAGATGCCCCGCGCGCGCTCCGGGCCTCGAACGCCGGCGAGATCCCGCGGCTCGACCCCAGCGACCCGCGGACCGCCCAGCGCGTGGCCGAGATCTATGCCGATCTTGCCGCCCGCGCGCCGATCCAGGGCCTGCTGTTCCACGACGATGCCTTCCTGCGCGAAGACGAACTGCGCAGCGCCTGGCCCGACAACCGCGAGCGCGTGAACGCGCTGGTGGAGCTGACCCGGACGCTCGAAGCGGCCGCCGAGTCCGAACGCCCGCGCCTGCGCACCGCCCGCAACCTGTATGCGCGCCCCCTGCTGGAGCCCGCCAGCGTCGCCTGGTTCGCCCAGGATCACGCCTCGATGCTGGCCGCCTACGACCGCGTCGCGCTGATGGCGATGCCACGCATGGAAGGCGCTGGCGATGCGCGCGCCTGGCTGCTGGATCTCGCCGCCGAGGTGGAGCGCATCGACGCTGGCTTCGAGCGCACCGTGTTCGTCCTCCAGGCCCGCGACTGGGCGGGTGGACGGGCGATCGGCGATGACACCCTGATCGACTGGGCCCGCGAGCTGCGTGCCCGCGGGGTCCGCCATCTCGCCTACTACCCGGATGATTTCATCGGCGGCCAGCCCGGCCTGCGTGCAGCACGCGCCGTGGCCAGTGCGCGTCGGTTCCCGTACCTGCGGCAGGACCCCGGAACCCGCTGATGGACTGGCTGCAGAACCCGGACTTTCTGAGCCTGTTCTTCGGCTTCGCCTTCTACTACCCGGCGACCATGTCGATCGTGTGGATGTGCGGCGGGCTCTACTACTTCCTGCGCCGTGAACGCCACGAGCCGCCGCGACACCAGCCGCCGGAAATGAAGGAATACCCCTTCGCGACCCTGCTCGTGCCCTGTCACAACGAGGGCCCCAACTGCGAGGACACGATCTCCGCACTCGCGGCGCAGATCTACCCGGACTTCGAGATCATCGCGATCAACGACGGCTCGACCGACGACACCGCCGAGCACCTGAACCGTCTGACCGCGCGCTTCCCGCGTCTGCGGGTGATCCATCTGAGCCGCAACCTCGGCAAGGCCAACGCCCTGCGCATGGGTACGCTCGCGGCACGCGGCGAGTACCTGATCTGCATCGACGGCGATGCCATGCTCGACCCCTGGGCCACGCGCTGGATGGTCTGGCATCTGGCTTCGGGTCCGCGCGTGGGCGCCGTCACCGGCAACCCGCGCATCCGCAACCGCAGCACCCTGCTCGGGCGCCTGCAGGTCGGCGAATTCAGTTCGATCATCGGCATGATCAAGCGCGCCCAGCGCGTGTACGGCCGCATTTTCACCCTCTCCGGCGTGATCGCCGGCTTCCGCAAGACCGCCTTGGAGCGCATCGGTTTCTGGAACGAAACCATGATCACCGAGGACATCGACATCAGCTGGCGCCTGCAGCTCGACCACTGGGACATCCGCTACGAGCCCAATGCGCTGTGCTGGATCCTGATGCCGGAAACCTACAAGGGCCTGTGGAAACAGCGCCTGCGCTGGGCCCAGGGCGGCGTGGAAGTGCTGATGAAGCACGCCGGCAACCTGCTCAACTGGAAGAAGCGCCGAATGTGGGGCGTGCTGGCCGAGTACTTCTTCAGCGTGCTCTGGGCCTACGTGATGCTCGGCATCCTGGTGCTCTGGGTCATCGGCCTCGTCTTCCACATGCCGCCGGCGCTGTACGTCGACACCATCCTGCCGCGCTGGCATGGCATGGTGCTGGCCCTCATCTGCATGACCCAGTTTGGAGTGTCGATGATCATCGACCGCCGCTACGAGGCTGGGGTCGGTCGCAACTATTTCTGGATGGTCTGGTACCCCATCGCCTACTGGCTGCTCAGCCTGTTCACCACAGTGGTGGCCGTGCCGAAGACGATCTTCCGCGGCAAGCCCAAGCGTGCCACCTGGGTCAGCCCAGACCGGGGCGTGCAGTGAGCAGCAAGACGCTCAATCCGGCCGAACAGGTCGCCGCGACCGCGAACCAGCTCAAGCCGCAGGGCCCGCTGATCGTGGCCCCTGAGAAAGTCAGCTGGCGGGACCGCACGATCTCGCATCTCCTGACCGGCGCCGCCTGGGCCGCCTACTTCTGGCTGATCGCGCCGGCGATCACCACGCTGGCGTGGATCCTGGGCCTGCGCTACGCCTGGATCGAGCTGACCGCGCCCCTGTTGACCGGTCAGGGCATGCCGGGCCTGCTGCTGCCCATCCTCGCGGGCAGCGGTGTCGTCGTGCTGCTGCTGTGGGCTGAATTCAACCGCTGGCGCTTCACCGGCGTCGAACGCCGCAAGACCACCCCGCCCGTCTCCGACGCCGTAGTCGCCGCCGCGCTCGGCGCCCCGCTCTCGCTGCCGCACGAACTGCGCGCCAGCTTCGAGACGCTGCCGGTCGTGGTGCTGCAGATGAACGAGCAGGCCGAGCCCGAGGGCTTCATCGCCACGCTGGAACCGCCGAAGCCGCTGCGCAGGATCATGAAGTAGGCCCATAGGGTGGGCGCTGGCCCACCGTGGGCTCGACGCTCGCACCACGATGGACGCGTGCCACGCCCGAAACGCTTCCACGGTGAGCGATCGGGTCCAGCCCTGCCGCCCCCTGACGCCTGGTCTGCAGCACGCACGCGCGTCAGAATCGCGAACGACCTACCCGGAGAAGCACATGGGCCTGCTCGACGGAATGCTTGGCAATGCCTCGAAGATCGACTCCGCGAAGATCCAGCACGAGTTCACCAGCCTTCTCGCGCAGGGCGAGCGTGTCGAACACGCCTACCAACTCATTCGCGACTACTTCGTTTTCACCGACAGGCGCTTGGTGCTGGTCGACAAGCAGGGGCTGACCGGCAGCAAGATCGAGTACCACTCGATCCCCTACCGGAGCATTACCCACTTCAGCATCGAGACCGCTGGCACCTTCGATCTCGATGCCGAGCTCAAGATCTGGATCTCCAGCACCGCCGTACCTGTCCAGAAGCGCTTCAACAAGAAGCTCAGCATCTACGAGGTGCAGGCGGTGCTGGCAAGCTACGTGCTGCGCTAGCGACGCAGCTTCGGCGCCAGCTGCTGTCGCTCCGTCGAGGCGGTGCAGCCGAGCCACTCAGGCATCCGCAGTCGAGAGCGTCTGCGCCCGCAACCAAGCCAAGGGCGAAGCCCCGACCCGTGCACTGAACACCCGCGCCAGCGCGGACGCCGAGGCGTAGCCGACCTGCTGGGCCACCTGCCCCACCGGCCGACCGCGACGCAGCTCGGCCATGGCCAGTCCCACCCGCCAGCCCGCGAGGTAGTCCATCGGCGTCTGTCCCAGCACCTGCTGGAAATGCAGGGCGAAGCGCGCGCGCGACATGCCGGCACGCTCGGCGAGCTGCTGCAGCGTCCAGACCTCCGCCGGCTGGGCGTGCATCGCCACCAGCGCCTTGGCCAGGCGTGGATCGGCCAAACCCGCCAGGACTCCCAAGCGAGGCCCGCCGCCGCTCATGGCGATGCGCAGCAGGTGCAGCACCAGCAGCTCGCTCAAACGATCCAGCGCGGCTGATCGGCCACAGCGTTGCTCGAAGGCCTCATCGAACAGAAGCTGCAGCACGCTCGCGAGTGCCGGGGCGGCGTCCAGCGCCAGCACCAGCGGATTGGGCAGTGCCACGGACAGCGGATCGGCGCCCGACGGACCAAAGGCCACGGAAGCGCAGACGAGTTCAGCGGACTCGCCGGGGGGTGTCGCCAAGCGATGCGCGAGTGGGCGCGGGTAGAAGGCCAGGCTGGGCCGTTCCAATCGCTGCAGGCATTCACCCCGACTGTCCTGCAGCTCGATGACGCCGGTCCGCAGCACATGCAGATGCCCCGAGCCATCGCTGCTGTCGAACAGCTCGCTGCCGCAGACCAGGCCCGAATGAAAGACGCGCGCCTTCAGGGCGAAGTGGTCGAGCAGGTGGGCGAGACGGTCCATTTGAGACTCCGGGTATCGCATTGGAGACGATCGGATTCCAAGAGTATCGAAGTGAACGGGAAGATGTGCCCCGTGGCCCGACGCCCCCCCACTTCCAAGGAGATCACCATGCCCCGCATCGCCCCGCTCGACCCCACCCAGGCCAGCCCCGCCACCGCCGAAGCCCTGTTCGGCGTGAAGGCCAAACTGGGCGGCCTGCCCAACCTCATCCTGACCCTGGCGCATTCGCCGACCGCCCTGCACGGCTATCTGGGCTTCGGCAGCGCGCAGGCGCAGGGCCTGCTGGACTCGCGCCAGCGCGAGATCGTCGCGCTGGCCGTGGGCCAGGCCAACCGCTGCGGCTACTGCCTGGCAGCGCACTCCGTGATCGGTCGCGGCGCGGGACTGAGCGCGGACGCGATCGCCGCGGCACGCGCCGGCCGTGGCCTGGAGCCGCGCGACGCCGCCCTCGCACGCTTTGCCCAAACCGTGGTCGAGCGCCGCGGCAACGTCGACGAGCGCGAATTCGACGCCTTCATCGGCGCCGGCTTCGGCGCGGGCGAAGCCATCGAAGTGGTGGCCCTGGTCGCACAGAACACGCTGACCAACTACGTCAACCACCTTGCCGGCACTGCCGTCGACTTCCCCGTCGTCGCCCTCGACCTGCCGAACTCGCAGGCGGCCTGAGCGCGCGCGCGAGGCAATCAGAGCGCCCCGGGCACGCTCCTCCCTGCTGCGTGCGGGGCTACCGCTTCGCGCGCATGCCCCCCACTCATCAGGATCCGCCATGTCCCCACTCATGCCTGCCGTCCGCGCGCTGCTCGTGCTCGCGCTGTTCTCGATCGCGAGCCTTGCCCAGGCCGAGAGTCGCTTCGACGCCTTCACCCCGGAACGTTTCCAGGCGCTGCAGGCGGAGGGCAAGACCATCGTCATTGACGTGTGGGCGCCGTGGTGCCCGACCTGCCGCAACCAGTCGCCAAAGCTCGAGGCCCTGTTGGCCGAGCCGGCCTTCGCGGAGTTCGCAGGGCTGAAGCTGCACTGGGACGATCAACGCGAACTCGCCAAGCAGCTCGGCGCACCGCGACAGAGCACGGTGTTCGTGTTCAAGGGCAGCGAGCAGCGCGCAATGAGCGTGGCCGAGACTGATCTCGACCGGCTGCGCGAGGTCTACCGCACGGGCCTCGACTGAAGCACCTGTGGATCTCTCGCTCACCACGCTCGGGCTGGCCGCAATCGCCGGCCTGCTCACCACGCTGTCGCCTTGCGTGCTGCCGATCCTGCCGATGGTGGCCGCCTCGGCCACCGGCCGCAGCCGCTGGGGTCTGCCAGCCTTGGCCGCGGGCCTGGCGCTGGCTTTCACCCTGATCGGAGTGACCCTTGCGCGCAGCGGCGATCTGCTGGGACTCGACGAGCGTGCCCTGCGCAGCATGGCCGGCGTGCTGATGCTGGTGCTGGGCACGGTGCTGATCAGCGCGCGCCTGCAGGCGGCGCTGTCGGGCCTGTTGTCGAAGCTCGGTTCGCTGGGCGGCAATGCCGCAGCCAAGATCCGCAGCGAGCACCCGGCCGCGCAGTTTGGCGTCGGCGCCCTGCTCGGCGTGGCCTGGAGCCCCTGCGTCGGGCCCACCCTGGGCGCGGCGATCGCGCTTGCAGCCACGGGTCAAGGCAGCGCTCAGGCCGCCGTGGTGATGTCGGTGTTCAGCGTCGGCGCGGTGCTGCCCCTGCTCGGCGCAGGACTGCTCTCACGCCAGGCCTTCGCCTGCCTGCGCGATCGCGCCCTCAGCGCGGGTGGCATCGGCAAGACGGTGATGGGCGCCAGCCTGCTGCTGGTCGGCGTGCTGGTGCTGAGCGGCCTCGACAAGGCACTGGAAGCCTGGCTGCTCGATGTGGGGCCGAGCTGGTTGACGGAACTGAGCGTGCGGTTCTGAGGCTTGGCAACGGCGGGGCCTGCTGGACTGGGGCGTGGAGATTGCCCCATGAAGGCAGGCCCCCGACGGGATCCCGACTTTGCACGCACCCTAGCCGCAGCAGCGCTTGATTCCGGGCGGAATTCGGCAAAGTCAGGGGGAGCGCCCAGACTTCCAGAGCCGCCTGCGCGGGTCTACCGTAGGAAAGGTGGCGCGTAGCCTGGAGGCAAACCGGTGGGAATATGCGATTGAGGCTGAAACCCTACGAGGCTCCGTGGCACATCACGACGCGCTCGATCACGTTCGGACTGATCGCCCTGAGCTTCGCTTCCTGGCTGACGGCATTTGCCGTCAACAGCTTCGCCCACCCGTGGTTCATGGGGGTGTTGGCCTTGGCCTTCCTGGTGTTCGGCCTGAGCGGCGCTCTCGCCTGGATTGTCTATTGCGTAGGGTTCGCGCCGGGATTTGCCGCACGGGCAGCGCGAAGAATTCGCCAGCGCATCGGAACGCGCAGGGAGGAGCAAGATCAGGATTCCCGGTGACCCTCGCACCTGCACCGCAGGCATCTTCCATCGCGTTCACGGGGTGCTTGCGCATCCGACCTCGGGGGACACTCCATTGAACCTCCTCGTTAGGCGAAGACACATCTCAACCCCGCCCGGCTATCCCGAGCGGGAGTGCTTTCTGGTTTCGTACCAGATGCCCTTCTGCAGGCACTGCTATGTGCTCTGCCACGAGCCGACAGATCCGGATCATCCAAGTGTCGACCTCGCGACCATGAGCTTCTTCATCTCGGAGGCGCACGCGCTGTCGACGAAGGCGGTGGGAAACGCCCACTCGTTCGTCATCATTCACAGCGGCGGCTTCGTTCGTAAGCGCCACAATCTGCACCTGCATGTCTTCGTGATCCGGAGGCGGTGGCAAAAGGCTTGGCTGTACGCGCTGTTGACAGCCATCCACGGCACCTCCGCGGCATGGAGGCTGGCGCTGGGGGCATTCGGACGCGCGCCTGCCCGGCACTTCGAGCCCAAGGGCTCTCGCCACCCGTCCGCGGACTGACGCGCCGGCGAACGTGACCTCGGGTCTGGCCGGCCTCCGCATGCGTGCGCTGACCGGCTTCAGCATGGCGTTGACCTGCGCTGTTTGTGCGCGCGTGGGCGGGCTCCGCGAGTCACTCCCATTGAAAGCAAAACTGACCGCAGCGAAGGTCTCGGTTCGGTGGGTCAAGACCCACCCTATGCGTCGTGCGGGGTACCGGGGTTTCGAACAGCCGGACAGCCATAGGGTGGGTCTTGACCCACCAGGAACATAGGGTGGGTCTTGACCCACCGGAGCCCAACGCTCGCCTCTGTCTCGAAGAGGGCGACAATTCGCGACGAAGGGCCCAGCCCAACGCTCGCCTCGACAAGGGTCTTGCCCCCGAGCCATAGGGTGGGTCTTGACCCACCGGAGCCCCACGCTCGCCTCTGTCTCGAAGAGGGCGACAATTCGCGACAAACGGGGCGCCCAGCCTTGCGCGATCCGTGTTCGCGCGTCGCGACGCAATCCGGCGCTCGCGACTACTCCCCGCCCCGCCCCGCGGCATCCGTGATCTCGCCAAGCGCTTCCAGCACGCTGGTCGCGAACGCGCCCGCCGGCAGGAAGAACTCGATCTGCAGGGTCACGTCATCTTCGAAGCGCCACACCAGCTCGCGCACTGGCAGCCGCAGCGCGCGACGCTCCTGCTTGAGGTCGATCGACTCCAATCCGGCTCGCAACGCCTCGAACTGCGCCGCGCACTGCGTCTCCAGTTCGGCAAGCGCACCCGCGCAGCGCAAGGCGCCAGTGCCCCACAGCGGCCCGGTCGGGTGGATGTCCATGCGGTGCGCGCGCTCGATCAATTCAGGCGTGATCGGCTCGGGCCCGAACACGCTGTGGCTGCCGTCGAGCATGCACACCTCGCCCTCGATCAGCTGGTCCCAGTCACCGCGCTGCACGCGTTCGCCAAGCACTGTGTTGAAGATCGCCGAGCGCGCCGACGACAGCAGGATCGAGCGCTCTTCGCGATCGACGCGACGCCCCGCGAACATCGCCTCGGCAGCCTGAAGATTGCGGCCGTCTCGACCGAAACGCTGTGCGCCGAAGTAGTTGGGCACGCCGCGCGCAGCGATGTTGGCGAGGCGCTGTTCGATGGCCTCGCGGGCACCTTCAACCCCGCGCAGGCGCAGGTGGAAGCGGTTGCCCTTCAGCGCGCCGCGCGGAAGCTTGCGGTTGTGCCAGATCTGCTCGATCAGCACGGCTTCTGCGTCTTCAAACGGCGTGGCCGGTGCGATGCGCTTGGGCAGGTGCAGGCTGAACCACTGGCGGGTCACCGCGTGACGATCCTTCAGCCCCGCGTAGCCCACGCCCATCGGCGCGATGCCGGCCCACTTGGCCAGCTGCTTGGCGATCCAGCCGGTGTTGGCCTGACGCTTTTCGATGCAGACAAACAGGTGCTCACCGCCGCCGCCCGGGGCGAAGCCCAGCACCTCATCGACGCGGAAATCCTCGGGCTGCTCGCGGATACGCGCAGACAGCACCGCCTCGCCCAGCGCGCGCGGCCGCTCCGGCACCGCGCTCATGCGCCCACCTTCTGCAGCAGGGCCACGGCCTGGGCGGCGATACCTTCCTCGCGGCCGGTGAAGCCCAGCTTCTCGCTGGTGGTGGCCTTGACGCTGACCGCGTCGACATCGATCTCAAGATCCGCCGCAAGATTCGCGCGCATGGCCTCGATGTGCGGCAGCAGCTTGGGCCGCTCGCAGACCACGACGCTGTCGACGTTCACCACCGCCCAGCCGCGCGCTTTCAGCATCGCCAGCACGGCGCGCAGCAGGTTGCGGCTGTCCGCGCCTTTCCAGCGGTCGTCCGAGGGCGGGAAGTGCTTGCCGATATCGCCCAGCGACAGCGCGCCCAGCAAGGCGTCGCACAGGGCATGGATCAGCACGTCGCCATCGGAGTGGGCGACGATGCCGCGGCCATGCGGGATACGCACGCCGCCGAGAGTGACGAAATCGCCGGGGCCGAAGGCGTGGACGTCGTAGCCGGTGCCGATGCGGAACATGGCGGTTTCCTTGGGACGCGGGGCGCTGTGAAGCGGGGCGCGGATGGTGGTGCAGGCGGTGGCCGGCTGCAAGCGCTGGGTCGACGCGGCTGAACTCAGAACAGACCGGGCTGCTCGGGCGCGGGCGCCAAACGCGGCCTGCGCGGCGAAGCCGGCGGCGCGCGCCCACGCTCGACCTTGAGGGCAGGCGTCTGCAGCGACAGCGCGAAGGCTTCGGCTTCGAGCAAGGACAGATCCAGCCACTGCCGCGCGTCTTCGCGCGCGACCAGCACCGGCATGCGGTCATGCACCTCGGCGACCTGGCCACGCGCTTCGGTGGTCAGAATCGTGAAGCTCTCGACCGCCTCGTCGCCGCGCTGCCAGCGCTCCCACAGGCCGGCGAACAGCAGGGCCCCGCCGGCGGCGGGCTCGAACAGATGCGGGATCTTGCGTCCGACCTCCTCGCGCCACTCGTACCAGCCCGAGGCCGGCACCAGGCAGCGGCGCGCGCGGAAGGCGCCGCGGAACACCGGCTTCTCGGCGACGCTTTCGACGCGCGCATTGAAGGCCGAGAACTTCGTCGAGGGAGCTTCCGACCAGGCCGGCACCAAGCCCCAGCGCAGGCGCGCCGCGCGCAGCACGCCCTCGGCGTCGGGTCGCAGCACCCAGGCCCGCGCGGTCGGCGCGATGTTCAGCTCGATGCCGGGCGGCACCGCGGGCGCGAGCACCGGCAGCGGCGTCGAAGCCGCATGGACCTCGGCCCAGGTGGTGGCATTGGTGTAGCGACCGCACATGGCAAGCTCGGCGTGAGGCGGGTCTCTAGGCTAACGCGCAGTGCCTGAAGAGCCGAGCGCAGATCATGGCGCTTGCGCTTGCGGCCTCCTTGGGGGGAGTGAAGAGCTAGAAGTGAGTTGTGAGTAGTGAGAGGTGCGTGGTGCGTGGTGCGTGGTGCGTGGTGCGTGGTGCGTGGTGCGTGGTGCGTGGTGCGTGGTGAGTGGTGAGTGGTGAACGATGCTTTCGAGCCAGCCGCAGCGCGCAGACACGTTGCCCTTCGCCCCACGGGAGAAGGTGGCGCGCAGCGCCGGATGAGGGGCCGTGCGGAGCGCAACGCTCCCGCGCCCCGGGCCTGCGGCACACTGTTCCACCCGCACCACGAAGAGAACACCGCATGCGCAGACTCGGCCTGATCGGCGGCATGAGCTGGGAGTCCACCGCGCTCTACTACCGAGCGCTCAACGAAGGCGTGCGCGCGCGTCTGGGCGGCCTGCATTCAGCGGAGCTGCTGCTGCACAGCGTCGACTTCGCCGACATCGAGGTCCTCCAGCGTGCGGACGACTGGACGCAGGCCGGCAAGGTACTGGGCGAAGCGGCCTTGGGGCTGCAGCGCGCCGGCGCCGAAGGCCTGCTGCTGTGTACCAACACCATGCACAAGGTGGCACCGTCGATCGAGGCGCGCTGCGACCTGCCCCTGCTGCACATCGCCGATGCCACCGGTGCGGCCATCCGTGCTGCGGGTCTGAAGCGCGTGGCTCTGCTAGGCACCCGCTTCACCATGCGCGAGGCGTTCTACCGCGAGCGTCTTCGCGAGCGCTTCGACCTGGTGGTCGAGGTCCCGGACGAGGCCGCGCAGGCCGGGATCGATCGGGTGATCTTCGAGGAGCTGTGCCTCGGCCGCATCGAGAACGCCTCGCGTGCGCTGTATCGGGACGCCTGCGCGCGCCTGCTGGATGCCGGCAGCGAAGGCGTGATCCTCGGCTGCACCGAGATCGGCCTGCTGCTCAAGCCAGAAGACGTGGCCGCACCGCTCTTCGACACGGCAGCGCTGCACGTTGAGGCAGCGCTCGATTGGGCACTGGCATAGCCGCTGCGGATCGGTGACCCGCAGGCCCAGCTCTAGGGCCCTCCGCCTCCAGATCGACGCGGTGATGTGCAACGGCCCATCGAAGACGATGACCGAGGCCGGTGCGGGCTCAGGGTTGGGCGGGGCCCACCCCATTGGAATCCTCCATCACAAGCCCACAGGGTGGGCCCTCGCCCACCATGGCGTGGAGGCTCGCCTGGCTCAGCGGTTTCTCGATGTTGCCTGGCGGCCCGCTCCGGTCCGTCGCTTTCCGATTCGTTAGGAGGTTCACCCCGCTCGGCCGAACATCGCAGGCCAGGTGCGGCTGCCTGCGCACGCACTGTCGGCCTTTCCGAATCGAGTGTTACTGTGTTTCGAAATCAGCCGGAGCTTTTGCATGCGCGCCTTCGAAACGAGCGAGTTCAGCGTGCGCGGTCGCTGGCTGGCGCTGCTTCTGGGCCTGCTGGTGGGCGTGCCCGTCCCGCGTCCGGCGGCTGCTCAGCAGAATACGAACGCAAAGCCAGCCGCGCCCCCCGAAACCGTGTTCCAGCCGGACGTCAGGTTCCAGGCCCGCGACGGCGTCGAGCTCGCCCTGCGGCTCTGGCGTCCGGAGACCGTCGAGCAGGTCCCGGTGGTGCTGCAGCACACGCCTTATCTGTCCGACGAAACCCATCTGCGCGCGCAGAAGTTCGTAGCGGCCGGCTTCGCCTATGCCAGCCTCGACCGTCGCGGACGCGGCGTCTCCGGCGGCGACTACGTTCCGCTGGAAAACAGTGGCCCCGATGGCGCCGATGCCGTGGCCTAGCTGGCTGCGCAGCCCTGGTCCGACGGCCGCGTGGCGAGCATGGGCGGCTCCTATCGCGGCATGACCCAGTGGCAGATGCTGGCCGAGCAGCCTCCGGCGCTGCTGGCGGCCGCACCGACCGCATCGGTCTACCCGGGCTGGGACTTCCCGCAGCCGCGCGGGATTTTCCTGAGTTACATGGCGCAGTGGCTGGCCTTTACCGACGGACGCGCCAGCAATACCCAAGTGTTCGGCGACGTTTCCTACTGGCGCGGAAAGTACGAGCGGATCCACCGCGGCGAGCTCCCCTTCAGCGAGCTCGCGCGAATCAGCGGTGCCCCGCAGGCGCGGTTCGAGCGCTGGCTGGCGCACCCCGGCTTCGACAGCCATTGGCGGAGCCTGAATCCGAGCGCCGAGGACTACGCGCGCATGCAGCCGCCGCTGCTCAGCATCACCGGCTACTTCGACGGCGATCAGGAAGGCACGCTGCGCTACTACGAGGAGCACCTGCGCCACGCCAGCGCGGACATCGCGGATCGCCACTGGCTGCTGATCGGCCCCTGGAATCATGCGGGCACACGCACACCGACCCGGACGGTCGGCGGCCTCGAATTCGCCGACGCCGCCATCCTCGACATCGACGCACTCCATATCGCCTGGTTCAACCACGTACTGCGCGGCGCCGAGCGCCCCGCCGCTCTCGCTGGCAGGGTCAACTACTACGTGATGGGCGCCGAGGAATGGCGCCACGCTGACACACTGCAGGACGTTGCCGCACACACCTGGGCGCTCTACCTCGACCCGGATGGCGCCGACGCGACGTCGGTCTTCCACAGCGGTCGCCTCGGCGCCGCGCCGCCCGCGCGCGCCACCCCCAGCAGCTACCGCTTCGATCCAAGCGTCGTGCACGGTGGCGAGCCGGTTCTGACCAGCGGGCCCGACACCTATGCCGGCCATGCGGGCGCAGGCCGGCCGAACCAGCTGTTCTTCCACAGTGCGCCGCTGCCTGCAGCGCGGACGGTCTGCGGGCAGATCCGCTTCCAGGCCCACATCGAGATCGACGTACCCGACACCGACGTGCACGTCGAGCTGTTCGAGGTGGATGCGAAGCAGGCGATCCGCTGGCTCGGCCGTGACTACCTGCGCGCTCGCTTCCGCGAAAGCTTCAGCGAAGAACGACTCGCGCAGCCCGGTCGGATCGAAACCTGGAACTTCGATCGCTTCTGGTGGACGTGCCGGCGGCTGGAAGCCGGCAGCCGGCTGCGGCTGGTGATCGGACCGGTCGACACACCCGACCTGCAGAAAAACCTGCACACGGGCGGACGCATCGGCTTCGAGCGCATGGAAGACGCGCGCACCGCCACGGTGCGCCTGCATCACGACCGCAGATACCCCAGCCGCCTGCTGCTGCCGACGGTCGAACCGATCGACTGAGCCTGTCGCCCGGAGCCTCAGGAACACGCCTGCCGCAGGGCACCAGGGATTCGGTCGATGCGTACCATTCGGTCAATAGGGGGATCCAAGCCCGAGAGGTTTCGCGAAGACGCTGAACAGGATGGCCCCTGACCCACCCTCGCGTGGAGGCTCGACCCCCTCCGGGGCTTTCCCATTGGCGCGGTCGCGCGTGAGGGATCGTCGATGAGGGACCGAGGCCGGCGTTGGGCTCATGGTGGGCCGGCGCCCACCCCAATGGGAATCCGCCATCACGACACGCATGGGGTGAGCGGCGCGGGCTCAATGCTGGCCTCGGCTCGGCTCTGCGCCAAGCTGCACATCCGCGTCCGACCTCAGCGCTGCTCCAGCTCCGCGCGCGCGACTTCGCGTACCAGCCGGAAACCGACATCGTCATAGCCATGCGCGGGATCAACCGCAGCCTCGCGCTCGCGCTCGGGCTGCTCGGCCTCGCGGCGCCCGAAGCCCAGCAGCGGCTGACGCACACAGCCAGCGGCGCAGGGCGCGCTCCACTCGCGCACCTGGTCAGAACGGGCGCAGCCTGCTGGCGCGGCCCGACAGGCTTCCGCCGCCATCGCCGCCGGCAGGGCGCGCCATTCGTCGACCTCGGGCATGCGGTAGCGCCGCCCCTCCTGCCCACTCAACCACTGCGCGTAGGCCGCGGCATCCGCGAGGCTCACACAGACCACCGGTTCTGCAGACGACTGCTCGAAGCCCGGCGCATCCCATCGTCGTTTGCGCAGGTTGAAGGCAGCACTGCGGATCTTGCAGTTGGCCGCAGCGCGCCCGGTGGCAGCGACGAAGCGCGCGTAGTCGCTGCGGCTGACCGGCTCGACCAGCGCCGCCAGCCCTGGACGCTCGCCCTCCGGCAGGCGCAGCAGCTGCTGCGCAGGAGTGCCCGCCAACCGCTGGCCGACGCGGGCACGCACGATGCCCTGTGACCATTCGGGTTCCAGCGTGGCCGCCGCGATCGAGAGGGCTTCCGCCTCGACGCGCGCCGCGCGCAGCGCCTCGACATCTCCAGCCGCGAGCGCTGCCTGCAGACGGGAGCGCGCCCAGTCGCGCGGCGCCTGCTGCACGGCGCGCCAGGCCTCGCTGTCGGTCAGCGCCAACGCGTGCGCCAGCGCGACGGCGGCGCTGTAGAGCCGACGGTCGGGCGCGCTTGCGTCAGGGCTGAAGCTCCGTTCGACGTAGGGCTGGGCTGCCGCCAGCCAGTCGTTGCCCAAGCGCGCGAGTGCGTCCGCGTCGGCCCCGAGGGCTTGTGCGGTCAGCAGCGATTCGTGGGCATTGGCGCCGGACGGCTGGGTGAGACGACGCTGGCGGATCTGCAGCCCGGCGAAATGCAGCGCCTGCTGCAGCGGAGGCAGCGCCGCAATCTCCGGGTCGATGGCGGCTTCGGTGTCGGCGGCGGCATCGGCCGTGGGCAACTCGCCCGAGGACGCAGCTGGAACCTGCCCGGGTTCGAGCACAGCCGAAGTCGGCAGGGCCGGGGTCGACGTGGCCGCGAGCGGCGGCGCGACCGCAGCGGCGCGCGCGAGCGCCGCCTCGGGGCCAGGCGCCGGCTCGGCCAGCGCCCCGATCACCTCGGCAACCGCCGCACTGGCGCCGGGCCGATGCCAAGCCTGCCAGGCCACCACCAGCGCCAGCGCCAGCACCACTAGGGCAGCCACGGCGATGAACAGCGGGTTCACTGTGCGCTTTGGCGTCGTCGGCAGCACCGCACGCGGCGCGGTGATGGCCTCATCGAGCGGCACCGGCGCAGGCGCGGGCGCAGGGCCGGTGTCGAGCCGCGCCTGCTCGATGCGATCCAGCGCAGCCATCATGTCCTGCGCGCTGGCGAAGCGGGCGTCCGGCGTCTTCGCCAGGGCGCGGTCGATGAAGGCCTGCCAGTGCGACTTGTGCGCGGGCAGGCGGGGGATCGGGTCGACCGAGTGGCGCACCGCCATCTGCAGAGGACCATCCGCCTGGAAGGGCAGTTCGCCCATCAGCTTGTCGTAGGCCAGCACGCCGATGCTGTAGAGATCGGCGCGACCATCGACCTTCTCGCCGCGGGCCTGCTCCGGTGCCATGTGGGTGGCGCTGCCGAGCGCGAAGCCACCGTCGGTGACGCGTTGGCGGTCGGAGCGGTGCATGGCGATGCCGAAATCGGTGAGCAGCGGGCGATCGACGTTGTCGAACAGCACGTTCTCGGACTTGATGTCCCGATGCACGACGCCGCGTTCGTGGGCGTAGTCGAGCGCCCACAGCAGCGCGCGCAGGATCGCGATGAGCCGCGGCTCGTCGCTGACCAGCTCACGCTGCCCCAGATGGCCGCGCGGCAGGAAGGGCATCACGTAGTAGAGCAGGCCCAGCTCGGTGCGGCCGACGTCATGGATGCTGACGATGCCGGGATGCTGCAGCTTGGCGATGGTGCGCGCCTCGCGCTCGAAGCGCAGCTTGCTGATCTCGTCCTTCAGCGCGGTCGGCGCGATGACCTTGATGGCCACCTGCCGGTCCAGCGACTCCTGCACGCCCAGATAGACGTAGGACATACCGCCCTGTCCCAGCCGACGCAGCACGCGGTAGCCCGGTATGTCGGGCATGTAGGCCGACAGCAACTCGGACAACTCGTCGGGCGAGAGATCGGGCGAGGGCGTAGGGGTAGCCATGGGTGGCGGGGGGCAGTCTGGCGGCGAGGATACGCCGTTTGCCGTTGCAAAAGTTCACCCCAGCTCACAGCGCGACGGAACGCCCTGCGAAACGCACCGGCCCAGCGGGCGTCCGCGCCGGCGCGCGCCGAGCCGCTCGGGGTCAGAGGTGCTTTAGCAGCTGACGGATCTGCGGGAGGCAGCGCCGGCTGATCTCGAGGGCGTCGGCACTTCGCTTGAGCAGGGCATGGACCTGACCATCGGCGCCACGACGCAGTTCGCGAAGTTCGCTGCGGGCGACAAGGCAGTTGCGGTGGATGCGCAGGAAGCGCTCCGGGAACTCGTGCTCGAGCGTCTTCAACGAATCTTCGACGAGATCCTCGCCGCCGAGGTGATGCACCACGACGTACTTCTCCTCGGCCTGCAGGTAGACGATGTCGGCGATCGGGATCAGGCGAAGGCTGCCGCGCAGGCGGGCACAGAGGTGGGTGCGCGCCTGCGTCTTCGGCAGCGCCTGCAGGCGCTCGTTGGCTCGCCCGCGGCCCAGCGCGCGGGCGCGCTCGAGGGCCGCCCCCAGGCGCTCGGCACGCACCGGCTTCAGCAGATAGTCGATGGCTCGTGCCTCGAACGCCGCCAGGGCATGCTCGTCGTAGGCCGTGCAGAACACCACTGCGGGCGCTGACGGGTCCGCGGCCAGATGGCGGGCTGCCTCGAGACCGTCCATCACCGGCATGGCGATGTCCAGCAGCACCACGTCGGGCCTGAGCTGTTCGCAGGCATCGATCGCCTGGCGGCCATCGGGCGCTTCGCCGACCACGCGCACGCCCGGCAGCCCCAGCAGCAGGTCGCGCAAGCGCTGGCGGGCGAGCGGTTCGTCATCGACGATCAGGACATCGAGGACGGCAGCGCGGGATTCCGTGGCATCCATAGGGTCACCGAATAGTGGTCAGGGGCGGGCACCGCGGTCATCCACGCGGTCGGGCCAAAAAAGTGCTGCAGGCGCTGCTCGATACTCAGCACGGCATGGCGGTTGCCGCCACTGGCAGCCTGCGCAGGACACGGGTTGCCGATCTCGATGCGTAGACCGTCGTCGATGCAGCGCAACTCGATCAGGATCTCACCCCCCTGCGGCAGACGGGCGACACCGTGGAGGATCGCGTTCTCGACGAGCGGCTGCAGCAGCAGGCGCGGCAGGCGCAGCGTCTGCGGCCAGCCGGGCTCGAGATCGATGCGCAGGCGCAGACGATCGCCCAGACGGAGGCGCTCGATGCCGAGGTAGCGGTCGATCAGTTCGAATTCCTCGGCCAGTGTCCAGTCGCCCTGCCCCGCGCCCAGCGCCGCCCGGAACACCTCGGAGAGGTCCTCGATCGCACGCTCTGCGGTGGCGGGGTCGCGGCGCACCAGGCTGATGATGCTGTTGAGGCTGTTGAACAGAAAATGCGGGCGAATGCGTGCCTGCAGGGCACGCACCTCCGCCTGTGCGCTGGCCTGCACCTGCGCCTGCCAAAGCTGTTGGACGTAGAAGTAGCGCAGCAGCGCCGCCGACAGCAGGCCAGCCACCGCGGCACAGGACAGTGCGAACTGCAGTCCATGGCCCGTGGGCACGGTGAGCCCGAGCCTCAGCGTGACATCGAGCTGGTGGACAGCGCCCGCTCCCAGCAGTGTGGCCAGCGTCGGGATCGCCCAGCCGGCGGCGATCGAAAGCGGACGCGGCCGCAGCCGGAGTACCAATGGCCTGAGCTTGCACAACAGCACGCTGGCCAACAGGCCCAGCCACTGCGCGAACACACTGGCGACGAACAGCCGTGAACCGGCGTCAGCGGGGTCACCGGCCGCACCGGGCATCAACACAGCGGCCAGCACGATGATCTGCGCGGCCACCATCACCACGAACAGGGTGGGTATGCGGCAGAAGTCGGGGAGCCAGTGATCGAGCGGAGCGCTGTGCATCGGCGGAAGTATGCCTGCCGCCCGCGTGGGCGCCGCTACCGCTGTTCGCCCAGCAGATGCCGCTCCATCCATCCGGAGAGGTCCCGGATTTCCTCGGCGCAGACGCTGTGTGGCATGCCGTAGCTGTGCCAATCCACCGGATGCCCCCAGGCCTGAAGCCGCTGCCGGGCCGCCAATCCCAGCATCTGCGGCACGATGGGATCGACCGCGCCGTGGCCGATGAACACCGGCAGGCCGGCCTGGATCGGGGCGCGCTGCGCTTCGATGCGCGCGGCAATCGGCAGATAGGTCGACAATGCAACGATGCCGGCGAGTCGCTCGGGATGGGTGAGCCCTGAAGCCAGCGCCACAGCTCCACCCTGCGAGAAGCCCGCCAGCAGGATCCGCTGACTGTCGACGCCGCGCTGGCGCTCGCGCGCGATCAGGCGCTCGACCCCGGCCACCGAGGCGAGGATGCCAGCCTCGTCCTCGATCGCCATCAGCTCGAGACCATGGATGTCGTACCAGCCGCGCATGCGCATGCCGCCGTTCAGAGTGATCGGCCGCACCGGTGCGTGCGGGAACACGAAGCGCAGCGGCGGCCAACCCGTGCGCAGCAGCTCGGGCACGATCGGCTCGAAGTCGTGTCCATCCGCCCCCAGCCCATGCAGCCAGAGCACGCTGTGGCGCGGCTGCTTGCCGGTTTCGATTTCGATGCACTCCAGCATGGGCGTCTCCGTAGGTGGGGCGCGCAGTGTAGGCGTCCGCGCGCAAACGCTGGCGTCCGGAGCATGTCGCATGACAGCATCCACGCCCATGTTCGATGTCGTCGTCCTCTTCTTCCTGCTGGGCTTGATCGCGCGCCTGGCCAAGTCCGACCTGCGCCTGCCGGAAGCGGTCTACGAGGTGCTGTCGATCTATCTGCTGCTGGCGATCGGCCTGAAGGGCGGCATCGAGCTGTCCAAGCATTCGATCGGCGACCTGCTGCCGCAGGTGGCGGCGACGATGGCGCTGGGCTTCGCGATCCCGCTGATGCTGTTTCCGCTGCTGCGCCTGCTGCGCTTCGCCAGTGCGGACAGTGCCTCGCTGTCGGCGCACTACGGCTCGGTGAGCGTGGTCACCTTCGCGGTGGCGACTGCCGCCCTCGACCGTGCGGGCGTGGCCTACGAATCGCACGCTGCGCTGTGGGTAGCAGTCATGGAAGCGCCGGCGCTGGTCGCCGGCATCCTGCTGGCGCGCATGTCGCGGCTCAGGGATGTGCGCTGGCGCCGCCTCGGCCACGAGGTGCTGTTCGGCAAGTCGGTGCTGCTGCTGGCCGGCGGGCTGGCCATCGGTGCGGTTGCAGGCGTCGAGGGCAGCAAGGCCATCGCGCCTGTGTTCATCGATCCTTTCCGCGGCATCCTCGCCCTGTTCCTGCTCGAACTGGGGCTGGTGGCCGGCGGGCGGCTGCGCGAGATCGGTCCCTTTGGTCCACGGCTGCTGCTGCTGGGCCTCGGCTTTCCGCCCCTGCTCGCGGTGCTGGGCGCGCTGACCGGCGTGGCCTTGGGCCTTTCGGTGGGCGGCATCGCGATCCTCGCCACGCTGGCCGCGAGCGCCAGTTACATCGCCGCGCCCACTGCCATGCGCATGGCGGTGCCCGAAGCCAACGCAGCGCTGTCGATCACCGCTGCACTCGGCATCAGCTTCCCCTTCAACGTGATCGTTGGCATTCCGCTGTATCTGAAGCTCGCGCACTGGTTGGGAGGCGCACCCGCATGACCTTGCCCAAACATCCCCGCACCCTGCTGGTGATCATCGCCGAGGCTGCGCTCGAGAAGTCGCTGGCCCGCGACGTGCGTCGTCTGGGTGCGCACGGCTACACGGTGTATGACGTGCGCGGCGCCGGCCACAGCGGCATCCGTGAAGGCAGCTGGGAGGCGGACCGCAGCATCGAAATGAAGGTGATCTGCGAGGCCGAGGTCGCTGATCGCATCGCTGCCCACGTGCTGGGCGAGTACGGCGCCAACTTCGGCCTGACCCTGTTCTTTGCCGACGTCGAAGTGCTGCGCCCAGGCAAGTACTGAGAGCCCGCGAAAACCATCCGCCTGCCGCGGCCGCCTCCGGCAGCCCGCGGTGGCAACGCGCTCCGCGAATTCAGGGTTCATGGGCGCGCCGAACGTCCGTGAATTCACATGCCGCGCTTTGCCACGAAGGGCCAGAGACGCCCTCGCTGCCGCGTCTGAGTTTTTTCGCAGGCTCCGGGTGCGCGTGGGCAAACCCTCGACAGACGGCCGGCTCCTCGGGACGCGCGTCCCTGCATCGCGATGCAGTATTCGCTGTGCTACGCCCCTCTGAAGGCGAGACGGAAGCAGGGCCCTCGCAGACGCTTCGGCCCATCCCCTCATCGACCCGCTCTCCGCTTTGGGCGCCCGTGCGCTCGAACGCGCTCAGCATCACACCGCGGGTCTGCTGGCTACGGCAGGATGGCGGCCCGTGTCACACTCTGTCACATGAAGTCGCGCATGCCGCCCAATCGCCTGCCCCTCCCCATGCGCCGCACCGGCCGCATTGCCGCCATGGCCGTTCTGCTCGTCCTCAGCGCGCCCGCAGCCCTTGCGTGGCCTCAGAAGGACGCATCGCCGGACACCTTCCCGCCGTTGGGGAGCCAGTGCGAGAGCCTGGATGCAGAGCCGATCACCTACGGTATGCAGTACGACCTGCCCGGCAGTGGCCTGCCTGACGAAATCCGCGACATCCACGACGTGTGGCTGGCCGGTGGCTGCGTGGGCTGCCACAACCAGACCGCGATGGGCGGGCTCAGGCTGGACACCCCGGACTTCGCCGGCTACGAACTCGTGCTGGCCAACAGCTTCCGCAACAGCGAGATCTTTCGCGTCGTCCCCAACAGGCCGGAGTCGAGCCTGCTGTACGCGATGATCAACTGCACGCCCCCCGGCGACTACCCGTTCATGCCGCCGGCCACGGACCAGTTGCCCGTTCGGCTGTCGCCACGGCTGCGCGCCCTTGTCTATGACTGGATCGCACAGGGCGCGCGGGGTTTCGATGCGTTCGGCGCGCCCTACAGCGACGTGGTCTTCCGGGACTCGATGGAATCCTCGCGTCAACAATTCAACCTCGTGATGCCAACTCCGATGAGGACGCCGTGATCCTGAAAACCTTGCCAACGCTGCTCGCCGCTGCCGCACTGTCGATCTCGGCCGACGTCCGCGCAACCGGCGGCCCCAGCGGGTGCGCGCAGCTCCCGCTGGACACCTTCCCCATCCGCTACGACGTCAGCTTCGAAGCGGACATCCGGCCCCTGTTGGATGTCCAATGCAGCACCTGCCACATCAACAGCAGCAACGGCGGCCTCAACTTCAACCTGGCGAACGCCGTGAGCAATCTCTTGGGCGTCGATGAGCGTGGCCGCGCCGCCAACGGCGACGCCAGCATTCTCCGGGTGCGGCCCTTCGAGCCTTTGGCGAGCGCGCTTTTTCTCAAGATCAACTGCGATGTACCGCCCTTCGGATCGCAGATGCCGGGCGATGCAGCGCTGCAGGCCGCGGTCTACGACTGGATCGCGAACGGCGCGCTGATGCCCGATTCCGTCGGCGGGCAGCGCCTGTTCATCGGTCGCTTCGAGAGCATCCAGCGGCCCTGAGCCGTCTGCGCGCATGCGCAGCCTGTATCAGCAACAAAAAGGGCTGCCCGAAGGCAGCCCTTTCTGTTTCGTCGCTGCGTCCGGCACTCAGACGGTGATGAAGGGCATCGTCTGCGTGTTGTAGGCCATCACCGCCGCATTGGGGTGCGAGCCGTTGGTGAATGCGCCGATGTTGGGGAACAACACCGGAATGTCGACTGCGCTCACGCCCATCCAGCGGGCAAACGTGGCCGACATCTGATCGACCGAACTGGTGGGCAGGAACTCGCCGCGGTTGAAGCTCTCACCGAGCAGGTCGGGGCCACCGGAGTAGCTGCGGTTCAACAGCTGCAGCGGGTAGCGTCCGTAGATCTGGCCACCATTCAACGGGCCACCCTCGCTGGACGGGCGACCGAACACCATCTGCACCGCGCCCCAAGCGTGGTCGGTGCCGCTGCCGTTCGAGTTGATCGTGCGCGCGAACTCGCTCTGGGTGAAACCCATGACTTCGTTCAGCACGCCGCTGTAACCCGGCACGTTGTTGAGCACCGCAATCGCTTCATAGAAGAAGTGCACGGCTTGCGCGACCTGCTGCAACAGGCCCTGATGACCTCCCCAGTTGCCATTGACCGGAGCGGCTGCCGGGATCTGCGCATCGTGGGTGTCGTAGCCACCCGTGCTGACATAGAAGACCTGGCGGTTGGCCGCGATGCTGAAGCCGCTGACGCCGGGCCGGGAGACCGCAATCATCCTGGCCACCTGACGCAGCTGGTTGCCCAGACCCGAGCCGGGGATGTTGTTGACCGCGGTGTTGAACGAAATCGTGTTGCCGGCCTGGGCCTGGGTGAAGCGGGTGTCCGTCCCCAGGAGACCGATGGCCTGGTTGATGCCGGTCGACAGATTCATCGAGCGATCGACGATCTGGCCGTACTCGTTGCTGAAGGCCTGCGGGTAGGTGGTGTTGAGCAGGCTCTCCAGCACCTCGCGGCGCTTGGTTCCGGCGAGATTGTTGCTGTTGTAGTTGTTGAGCGAGGTCGCCGGGTTGGTGCCGCTCGTCGACAGCCGGTAGGGGATCACCGGCTGGCCGCCGGTGTACTCACCGACAAGGAACCGGGTCTGGCCACTGATGGAAATGCAGGGCGAAAGACCACTCGCGGGCGATACCCCCAGCAGCCGGCCGGCCATCCGCCCACCCCAACCGCTGGGCTGGGAGGAGTTGGCGCCACCACCAATTTGCCAAAGGTTGGTCTGGTCGTTGTGCGAGTAGAGCTGCGGCGGCCGCTTCCAGGTGTTGAAGTTCTGCCGCCGAACGGGCTCGACCAGCGGGCCGACGTTGGCGATGAACGCAAGACGTCCCTGGTTGAACATGCGCCGAAGGCCGGTCTCGGTGCCCTGCCCTGCATTGTTCGCTGCCGCCGGGTTCAACGCATAGGGCACGCCCTGGAGCGCCAGCGCATTGGGCAGCTGGCCGCCGGCGCCACCGCCAACCAGCGGAATGCCCAGCTGGGAGCCGGAACCCTGGAAAAGACCTCCACGCGAGGTGACGTACCAGCCGTAGGGCGTGGGGCCGTAGGGCGCCAGCGCGGTGCGGCCCGCCACCGGAATCTGGGTGGTCGTGTCCGAGGGGATCAGCAGATTCCACGAGTCGTTGCCGCCGGACAGGTAGATGCAGACCAGCGCCTTGTAGCCGCTCGGAGCGGACTGGGCGAGCGCCGTTCCCATCATGGAAAGCTGCGGAACGAAAGTGGCGGCCGCGCCGGAGGCGGCCATGCAGGCGGCGCCTTTCAGGAAGTCACGGCGCTTGTCGAAATGGATGCGGGACATGGCGTGCTCCTCAGCGCTGGGTGCTGTACTCGGGGGAGATGGCGATCAGGTGCATCATCAGCAGTGCCTTGCGACGCTTGCGCTCCGCCTGGGTGCCGTTGGTCGTGCCGTTGGTGCCGCCATTGAGGTTCTCGTTGAGGCCGCCACCGCAGCGCAGCGCATTCATCAGACGCCACTTCATGCCAGGTTCGGAGTTCAGGCAGTTGAAGCTGCCGGTGATGTCGGCGCCGCTCATGGTGCCGCCCATCATGCGGACGTTGAAGAAGTTGATCAGCTCCATGTCCTGGGCCAGGGTGGCGGACGCAAGGTTGGAGTTGGCGGGCACGACGGCCGGCATCGCATCGATCTGGGCGGTGGGGAAATAGGCACGATCGGTCGGCAGCGTGAACGTGGTTCCGCAGTCGTTGCCACCGTAGCCGGAGCAGATGCGGGTGAACAGTTCATTGGCCACGGTGACCGCGCTCACCTCGTGGACGATCTGCAGCTCTGGCGAGAACAGACCCAAGCCCGCGATGGCTCCCGGCTGTCTGTAATCGGGCTCGTAGAAGTTGAAGACCGAGGGCGCGCCGTGCGGGCGCTGCGCGAAGATGTCCTGCGGATTGTTCGGGCCCCAGCGACGCAGACTCGGCTGCCCGGCCAGCGGGTTCGCCTGGCCACCGCGCGGATTGGTCGCCGGGATGTTGGCGGTATCGCCCGAGCGCGCGCCGAAGTGGCGCCAGAGGGCCACCAGCTTCAGCATCGGCTCGCGAACCTTGCCGAAGTTCACCGGCTGCTGCGGGTCATTGGCGGGCCGGCGCGCCTCGATGTCGAGCAGGATCGCCGACACCACGGTCTTCATGTCACCGCGCACGCCCGATCCATTGTTGATGAAGGCGTCAGCGACCCGCTCCACGTAACCCGGGCTGGGGTTGGAAGTGACCAGGCGCTGGATCAACTGGCGGGCCACCATCGGCGGCGTGTTCGGGTGGTTGAACAGGAAATCGATCGCCTGGTCGATACTGCCTTCGCAGTAGTTGACGCAGGCCTGCTGCTGCTGGGCAGTCAGGTTTGTGGCGGCACAGTTCAGCGTGGCAATGCCATCGAAACTGGGAATGATCTCCAGTGTTCGGTCACCGCCGACAGCGCCCAGCACCAGACGCTTGTTCGGTCCCGGGGAGCCCGGCGGCAGGTTGACGAGAGTCGACTCCGGGTCCGGCAGCTGGCCGCCCTGATTGTCGCGACCGGTGTCGTGGAACGCCGGGTAGCAGACCATGGGGCGGTAGAAGTCCGGATGGATCAGGCCGCGGTCCGTGATCGGGTCAGCGATGATGTTGGCCGTGTTGAACAGACGCGAGCCACCTTGTCCGAAGCGGCAGCCCACCCCGGTGCAAGCGGTCGCGTCGTTGGCGCCGCAATTGCGGTTGAAGGTGACACCGCCTGCGGTGGATGCGCCCTGGGTGCAGGTATGGGACAGGCCTGTGAAGACTCGCGCGAGGTTCGCAATGTCCTCTTCGTTGTACGTGGTCAGCGTCAGATCCGGATTCTGCGGGTCGGTGACCGTGGTGTAGAAGTTCTTCTCACGCACGAGCAGGCCGATCGAGAACAGCTGCATGATCTCGCGGGCGTAGTTCTCGTCCGGCTGCACGCCGTTGTTGCCCGCCGTGTAAGTGCCGTTCGAGTTCAGCAAGAGGAAGCGCTGGTTGCGCAGCGAAGTGAGGTAGCGGCCCATCATCGGGCTGTAGCTGACCTCGCGGAGGAGATCGCGGTAATTGCCGAGCGCGTGGCGGACGAGGATGTCGTTCCACTCCGCCATCATGATTTCCTGGTCGATCAGGAACGCATCGCGGTCCGAGGCCACCACGAACTGCGACAGCGCCCACGCGACCCGCTGCCGGACCTGATCCGGCGCATTGACCGCGACGTCATACCAGCGTTGGACGCGCTGGTCCTGACTCACGCCACCGGTCGCAAGCGAGGCCGTGTAAGCCTCCAGCCACGGGCGCGAGAGCGTCACCGTACCGAGGTTGAGCTGGGCCGACAGCCATCCGCTCACGCCCTGCGTACGCACCGCTGAGATGTCCGCCGCGGTCGCGCCGAACGTCGCCTGGTTCAGGAATCGCGCGGCTTCGCCGTCGTTCGCCGGGTTGTTGAACGGAACCTCGAACGAGTTCGAGAAGATCGGATCGTCCGCCCGGCTGACCGGGGCGAACAGAGAGGCGGCCAGAGCGGCCAAGGCCAGCAGGAGGCTGGTCAAGCGTGCGGATGTCATGCGGATTCCCCCGGGCAGGAAGGGCGGTGAAACGATTTTTTACTCTAACCCGGGAAAAACAATTGAAAACTTGGCCGAGCCCGCAGCCCCGATAAACGGTAGCAGAACCCCGCTGACACATCGCGTCACATTCTGCACTTGCGCGGCAAAGCGTGGAATCGAGTGTGAAGACGCCACCCCGCCCGACCGGCGCTGGCGATCCGCGCCCGGATCCCGCCCGCTTCAGGCGGAGGCGACGCGCGAGCGTCGATCCGCCTCGGCGGCCTCCAGGGCGGCGAAGGCCGCCGCGATCCGCTGGCAATCCGCAGTGCTGACCCGCGGGGCCAGCGCCTCCACCAATTCCGCTTCCGAAGACTGACGCAGCCGCTGCAGGGCCTGGCCGGCGTCCTTGGGCGAAGCATGGCCCTCGCTCTGCAGCAGCAACTCGCCGTCGGCCGCAAGCAGCTTGAAGTAGAACTGCCCGTCCGCCTCGCGGTATTGCTTCACCTGCGGCAGCGCTTCGCGCTCGCTCTTCGTCGCAGATGCATTCGCGGCCACACCGGCGAAGCGGCGCAGACCGACCGCCTCGCGCAAGTCGGCCAGCAGCGGCGCGGCGATCGCGCGCGCGCGCGCGGCGCCGGCCTGCAGGATGTCCTCCAGCCGCTGAGGGTCCGCCATGTAGGCCTGATAGCGCTCGCGCATGGGTGCCACATCGCGCTCGATGCGCTCGACCAGACGCTGCTTGGCCTCGCCCCAGCCCAGCCCCCCGCGCAGGTCGGCACGGAAGTCCTCGGCCTCATCGGCGCGTGCAAAGGCGTCGAAGATCAGGGCCAGTGCATTGGCCTCGGGATCCTTGGGCTCACCGGGCAGTCGCGAGTCGGTGACCACCCGGGCCACCGCGTCCTTGAGGGCTTTGGCGCCGCCTTCGAAGAGCGGAATGGTGTTGTCGTAGCTCTTCGACATCTTGCGGCCATCGAGCCCGGGCAGGGTCGCCACCGACTCCTCGATCACCGCCTCTGGCAGGGTGAAGAAGCTGCGCCCTTGTCCGAACAGATGGTTGAACCGCGCGCCGATGTCGCGGGCCATCTCGATGTGCTGGACCTGGTCGCGGCCCACCGGCACTTTGTGCGCGTTGAACATCAGGATGTCGGCGGCCATCAGCACGGGGTAGCTGAACAGGCCCATCGTGACGCCGGCATCGGCATCCTCGCCGGCCGCCTCGTTGGCATCGGTCGCGGCTTTGTAGGCATGCGCCCGATTCATCATCCCCTTCGCGGTGACGCAGGTCAGCAACCAGGTCAGCTCGGGAATCTCTGGGATGTCCGACTGCCTGTAGAAGTGCACGCGCTCCGGGTCCAGCCCTGCCGCCAGCCAGGTCGCGGCGATCTGCATGCGCGAGCTCTGGATGCGTGCCGGCTCGTCGCACTTGATCAGGGCGTGGTAGTCGGCCAGAAAGAAAAAGGCATCGACGTTGGGGTCGGCGCTGGCGGCGATCGCCGGACGGATCGCACCGACGTAGTTGCCGAGGTGCGGGGTGCCGGTGGTGGTGATGCCAGTGAGAACGCGGATGCGGGACATGGAGCCTCGTGGGTTGGGAGACAGGGCGCGCTCAGCGGCGCGCCGCCTCTTCGATCTCTTCGCCGGCGCGTTTCAGGTCCTTGCCGGCGCCCTGGATGGTGTTGCAGCCGGCCAGCACGAGCAGGCCGAGCGCGAGCGCCGCGAGGCGCCAGACAATCGTGGAAGTGCGCATGGAATCTCCGAAGGCTTGAGCGCCTGGGGACGGCGGGAGGGGCAGCCTAGCAGCGCCATCGCCCAGCCGTCAGCGCAGGTCCTGGAGACTATTCAGTGGCATCAAGCGCGCGTCAACGCGCCTCGCGCAGTGGATCGCGCATCAGAGTGGACTTGCCGAACAGGCTCTCCACCAGGTCCACCGCCAGACGCGCCGTGCGGTTGCGCTCGTCAAACGCCGGATTCAGCTCGACGATGTCGAGCGAGGCCATGCAACCGGTATCGGCGATCATCTCCATCACCAGCTGCGCCTCACGATAATTCGGCCCACCCTCGACCGTGGTGCCCACCCCCGGCGCGATGCCCGGATCGAGGAAATCGACGTCGAAACTGACGTGCAGGTGGGTGTCGTCATCGACGCCTTCCAGAGCCTCCTCGATGGCGCGCTTCATGCCGACCTCGTCGATATAGCGCATGTCGTAGATGTCGAGTCCCGCTTCATGCACCAGCCGGCGCTCGCCCTCGTCGACCGAGCGGATGCCGATCTGCTTGACCTGGTCCGGGGTGATCGCCGGGATGCTGCCCCCAAGATGGGTCAGCGCGCGCGGTCCCATTCCGCACAGGCAGGCCACCGGCATGCCGTGGACATTGCCGCTTGGCGTGAGCTCGGAGGTGTTGAAGTCGGCGTGCGCATCCAGCCACAGGATGCGCAGCTTCCTGCCCTGGGCACGCACATGCTTGGCGACTGCGGTGATCGAGCCGACCGCGAGGCAGTGGTCACCGCCAAGCATGATCGGCATGCGCCCGGCCTTGAGTTCGGCAGCGACGGCATGCATCACCGCCGTGTTCCATTCGACCACTTGCTCAAGATGCCGATAGCCCTCGTGCGGCGGCTGCCAGGGGTTGAAGGGACCGCGCAGGTTGCCGCGGTCGTGCACTTCGAGACCACGTGCGGCCAGCGCCTCGCCAAGACCGGCGACTCGCAGGGCTTCAGGCCCCATCGAGGCACCGCGATGGCCGGCGCCTATGTCGGTGGGTACGCCAATCAGACTGACCGGCGGGAAACGGTTCGAGCTCATGGGTCTTCCTGTTCTTCGGCGGCACGGGCGGCGGCGGCGATGGCCTTGTCGATGAGCACCAGCAGCTCCAGCGTCGGCGTCAGAAGCTCTGCGCACAGGGCCTGCACCGGGCGACGCGCCTCGGCAGGCGACTTGATCCAGGCGATCCACTGCCGCTCGATGGCACGGGCCTTGTCGCTCACCTCGGGAAATCCGTAGGCGCCGGCGGAGCCCGCCATCTTGTGCAGCATGCCGCGCAATTCGGTGACGTCGGACTCGGCGGCTTCATTGCTCGGCGCTTCGCGGATCGAAGCCATGTAGCGCCTGAGCTTCTGCCGCTTGTCCTTGAGGGCCAGTCGATAGAGGGCCAGCAGGGAATCGAAACCGTCGATGCTCACGTGTTCGGGCCGCCGTGGGGGTCGAGCGGGCAGCGCAGGCTGCGGAAATGGTGCCGGCAGTCCGAATCGAACGGACGACCTACCGCTTACAAGGCGGTTGCTCTACCAGCTGAGCTATGCCGGCACGGGGAGCGGGATTGTAGCGTCTTGCGCGGTGGATTCGGGATCGTGGGGGCCAAGCGATGCCGAATCCAGAGCGGGCGCCCGCCCCGAACCTCAGGCTTCACAGTCGATGCGCGCGGAATCGACCCCTGCATAGCCGCCCAACTGGGCGCGCCAGTCGAAGCGTGGATCGGCGGCGATGTCGACCCAGTACTGCGGAATCTCCTCTGTGCGCTCGCCAAGCTCGGCGCCAAAGCCCATCGCACGCACGTCGGCCTGGCGCTGGCGGGCGTTCGCAAGCTCGCGGAACAGTCCCAGCGAGATGGTGTTCTGTCGATCACCCGCGGTGACCACGTAGTAGTCGCGCAGCCCTTGGGCGGCGAGTTCGCGCGCGGTGGCGAGTGCGGCGTCTCGGGTCGGCTGCGCCGGCATGTAGACCCAATAGCCTCGGCGCGCCAGGGCGCGGGTCTCGCGGAACTGGATGCGCTGCACCACCGGAGTCAGCGCGCCGACCGCGCGACGCAGATCGGCCTGGGTCAGGAACGGGCCAATGCGCTCGCAGACCGCATCGGGGCTGGGCGCGATCGGTTGTGGCGCCTCCGCCAGCTCGCCGACCGCGCCGCGCGCCTCGAGCTCGGTGAGCAATTCGAGTCCCGGCACGGCGGGCTCGGTGGGTGCGAACCGACGCGGCTCGTGCTCCGGACGCAGGAACCACCAGGCGCCCACGCCAACGTTCATGAGCAGCAGCAGCAGCACGAGCACGCGGGGCAGCATCGGGGTCCGGAGATGGATCAGGCGGTAAACGGGCGCGCAGGATAGCAGGGTGATCCCGCCCCGCCGGGGCGGGGATCGCTCAATCATTCACGGCGGCCTGCAGCAGGCCCTGCAGCACCAGCCAGGCTTCGACACGCACCGGACACTCCAGCAGGGGCGCAATCCCTGCCGCATCTCCCCCCGCCAACACCACGAGGGGCGCTTCGCCGGCTTCGCGTTCAAGCCGTCGCCGAGCGCGCTCGATGAGTCCCGCTGCCGCCTGCCAGGGTGCCATCGCGACTGCAGGCGCGGTGTCGTCCGCCCAGAAGGCCTCGCGCACTGGCATGGCGCCCGGCATCCGCAGATGCGGCGCTCTGGCCAGCAGGGACTCGTGCATCGTCGTGATGCCACCCAGGATCAGCCCCCCCAGGTGGCGGCAGTCGCGGTCAATCGCATCGATCGTCAGGGCGGTTCCGGCGCCAACGACCAGCAGTGGAGGCGCGGCAATCGCCAGCGCTCCGCGCAGGCTGAGCCAGCGATCGGTGCCGAGATGCTCGGGGCGCGGATACGCACAGCGCAAAACTGCCCCTCGCGCGGTGGGGGCCTCTGCCGCGGTGCGCGCACGAAGCAGGCCGGGGCGCCGCACCCGCACGGAGGCGGCGACACAGTGCTGAATCGCATCGACCATCGCCTCCGCCGCGACGGCCACAAGGTGAACACTGTGGAGCTCGGGCAGCCCGCGCAGCGCCTGCTCGAGAGCGGGCAGGAAGTCCGGGCCGGAATGGGCAAGCGCTGCCACCTCGCCGAGTCGCCACTGCGGGTGCTCCGCAGCGGGCGGCAGGGCCAGCGCCCACTTGAGGCGGGTGTTGCCCAGATCGAGCAGCAGGTGTGGCTTCATAGCGGCCTCAGGCTGGCTTCGCCGCTGTGCCAGACGCGCTCGCCATCGGCATGCTCGATGCGCAGTCCGCCATCTTCGGCGAGCCCCAGTGCGGTGCCAGGCCAGCGCCGCTCGCCCGAGACCATTTGTACCGCCCGTCCGCGCAACACGTCGAGACGCTCCCAGTCAGGCAGCAGGTCGGCCAAGCCCCGCGCCTGCATCTGCCGCAGGCGGGTGCGCAGAGCCCGCACCAGGACCGCCACCAGTTCCGCCCGATCGGGCTTCAGCCCCAGCGTGGCGAGGTCGATCCACTCGACATCGGCCTCGAAGTCGCGCGGAAGGTCGAGGTTGAGCCCCAGGCCGACCACAAGAAAGACGCCTTCGCCGCGCCCGCCGACCTCGATCAGCAAGCCACCCAGCTTGCGCTCGCGTGCCCACAGATCGTTCGGCCACTTGAGGCCCACTTCGACGGCGCCGAGCCCTCGCAGTCCTTCCGCAACGGCCAGACCAGCGATCAGGCTGGCGCCGGCCGCGGTCGCGATGCCGCCCGGCCAGGGCAGCGCCATCGAAAGGCACAGGCTGCCACCGGGGCGCGACTGCCAGCGCCGACCGAGACGCCCGCGACCCGCCGTCTGCCGCTCGGCCACGCGAACCGTGCCCTCGGGCGGTGGCGTGCCTGCAGCCAGCAGGTCGGAATTGGTCGACCCGGTTGCGGCAACCCATTCGAGCAGCGGCGGTTCCGGGTCAGCCCCCACCAGCGCACGCAACGTGCGCTCGGCCAGCACGACAGTCGAATCGGTCACCTGTGCAGGCCTCAACCTGCCCGGCGGTGGAACAGGCGCGCCCGCTCGAAGCGATGCTCGGTGCCGCTCAGCAGCCTCTGCACGTTGCTGCGGTGGGTGAACAGCATGAAGCCGGCAGCGGCCAGAGCGAAGGCGAGCTGGCCCGGCGCAATCCAGAGCGCCAGCGGGACCAGCGCGGCGGCAGCGAGGATGGTCGAAAGCCCGACATACCCCGTGAGCACGAGGCACAACACCCACACTGCGAACACCGGGCCGACGCTGAGCGGCCAGACCACGCAGAGCCCGCCCACCAGGGTGCCCGCGCCCTTGCCGCCGCGGAAGCCGAAGAACAGCGGCCAGGTGTGGCCGACGGCCGCCGCCAGCGTGCAGGCGCCAGCCAAGGCCGTGACCGTAAAGGGCACTTCGGACGTCCACAGCCAAAACCCCAGGGCCGCGGCAAGCGCGCCCTTGCCGATATCGATCAGCACCACCGCCAGGGCAAAGCGCCAGCCGCGCGTCCGGAACGCGTTGGTGCCGCCAGCGTTGCCGCTTCCGCTCTGGCGGATATCGACTCCGATCGCACGACCGATCAGCAGGCTGCCGGAAAGCGAACCCAGGAGGTAGGACAGCAGGAGAGCGATCAGAGTCTGCAGCATGGTCCTAGTGTGTGGGTTCGGGTAGGCGCCAAGGAAGCACCGGGCCGCGCGCGGCGGCCCCGGGCATGAGGCACATCAGGCCTGCGGGAACGGGCCAAGGTCCAACAGACCGACGACCAGAGCGCCCGTCCCCGCATGCGCGCCCACCGCGGGCCCCACCTCGACCACGCCGAGACAGTCGACCTGCAGTGACTCGCAAAGACGCTGCGCCAAGCGCTGCGCATCGCCCTCGCAGTCGACATGGCCGACCAGAAGCCGCCAGCGACGCTTGGGATCCAGACGTTTCAGCAGATGCCGCGCAAAACGCTCCGGCGCGGCCTTGGGGCCTCCGGCGAGAGCACCCGCCACGGCGAGTCGCCCACTGGGCTTGGCGCGGGCCACTGGCGTCAGGCCAAGCGCCGCCACCAGCCATCCGGCCCACGCCGGAAGTCGCCCCCCTCGCACGGCAAATCTAACGTCGCGAGTGATCGCCCAAGTCTGCACCCGCGGGCGAAGGGCTTCGACTTCGGCCGCGACCTCGGCCGCAGTCAGCCCACGCGCGGCAGCTTCGGCGCCAGCAATCGCCAGCAGCGCCTGGCCGCAGCTCGCATGGCCGGAGTCGACCACTCGGATGCGTTCTGCGGCGACGCGCGCCGCTGCCGTCTCACCCGCCTGCAGCGTTCCCGACAGCGCCCTTGCGATGCCCACGTAAACGAGCTCGCGATGGTGCGACAGGCGTGTTTCGAACTGCCGGCGGAAGTCGCCCGGCGGCGGCTGCGAAGTCTTGGGCGCCACCGCGCTACTCTTCAGCCGGCGATGGAACTCGGCGGCACTCATCGATACCTTGTCGAGGAATTCCTCATCGCCAAAGGACACCCGCACCGGCACGGCCGACAGCCCGAGGCGCTGCGCGAGCTCCGCGGGATAGTCGGCGCCCGAATCGGTCACCACGCCCACGGCTTGCGCGAGGCTGGCCTCGCGCTGCTGGGCAAGCATGTCCTCGGCCTTGTGCGCACTCACCTTGCCGAAGCGCCCCGCCAGCTCGAACAGCTGGGCTGGCGCGCCGACGTGGGCATGGATGCGTACGCGCTGGCGGCCACCGGCAATCACTACCGAATCCGCGCCCGCCGCACTCAGGGCGGCGCGCAAGACGTCGGCATCCAAGGACTCCGCGCTCAGCAGGCACTCGGTGCACCAGCGGTGTGCCGGGTCGACCTGATCGTGCAGATCTGCTCCAACGAAGGGGATGTCGTCCAGATGCTCGATCCGGGCAGCGGCCCGAAGCCGTCCGGTGCGCAGGTAATCCGCGATGCCTTCCAACAGATCGACGAACCCCTGGGCCCCCGCATCGACCACCCCGGCCTGGCGCAGCACAGCCAGTTGGCGCGGGGTGTCGGCGAGCGCGGTTCGCGCGGACTCGAGCGCCCGCTCGAAACGCTCCCGCAGATCGCGTGCGCCATCGGCGCGGGCACGCGCCAGGCCATCGGCGAACGCGCGGATCACGCTGAGGATGGTTCCTTCGCGGGGCTCGGCCAGGGCCTTGCGCGCGGCATCGGCACCCGCGGCGGCGGCGGCGGCCAGCTCATCGGGAGGCAGCACCTCGGCATCGGCGACGCGCTCGGACACCCCCGACAGAAACTGGGCGAGGATCGCGCCGGAGTTGCCACGCGCGCCATCCACCGCATCGTCGGCGACCTGACGCAGCAGCGGGCCCAGGGCCGAGCAGCGGCGGCTGAGGCTGCCGCTGAGCACGCTGTTCAGGGTAAACGCGAGGTTGCTGCCGGTATCGCCGTCCGGCACCGGAAACACGTTGATGCGATCGAGCAGTTCGCGGCGCTCGATCACGCGACGCATGCCCGCGATCAAGGCGCGCCGCATCTGCGCGGCGGTGACGGGCGCTTCCAGGGCGCGGGGACTCAAGACGGCAACCATCCCACGAGGATGCCAGAGCGCCCGTTCAGGTCACGCTGCGCTGCGACAGTCGGCGAGAAAGCGCCAAAGCGTTGACATTTCCTCACTTTGTCTGAACGCCCACACGCTACACTCGGGTGCTGTTCTGCCTGCGCTCCGCACGAGAGTTCTGCGTTCCGGAGGTCGGAACCCGTGCAACGCTCGCGGCGGAAGCCGCCTCGACAGCCCCTGCCCTAAGGAATGGTCATGTCCCAGATCCGCACGACGTTGAGCGCTCTGCTGCTGTGCTTGTCCGTGGCGGCGCCCGCGGCGGCGGTCGAGGTCCTGCCCATGGAGGCCGAGCCAGCCGACTGCGGCGCTGAGGCGATCTCCGCGGTCGAATCGGAGGCTGACGCCGCGGGAGACACGGCTGCGCTGATCGAAGATGCCGAACTGCCCGCAGGCCTGCAGGCGGTCGGCGGCAACGCCGCGCCCGCGCGCGCGCCGGCGCCGGGCGGCGGCGACGCAACAACGGCTCCGCCGGCCAAGCCGAACTCGCGCTGGAACGCCTTTTTGCCGGGCATGGTGCGCTGAGCCCGCGCCCGCGGACTCCGTTGTGCTGGCGTCGCCGTGATTTCCCGCTGGTGGAGCTCCCGTAGGCGCTCACCTGTACAGCTTCCTCAGTCCACATTCCAAGCGGTGCGTTCGCGCTGTGACTGGGTCGCGGCCCTCGATAGCGACGCGCAAGAACGACTCCGTACGCTCGCGGGAGGCTTCCTGCAGCGCAAGGGGATCACGCCGGTGCGGGGTCTTGAACTGACAGAAGATGACCGCGCACTGATCGCCAGCCTGTGTTGCCTTCCGGTTCTGAATCTTGGCGGGCATTGGCTGGGCGGCTGGCAGGAGGTCGTGATCTACCCGGGCGCGTTCCGCGTGCGCCGCAGCGCTTTGGATGAGCCGACCGGCGTGCTTCACGAATGGGATGAGGAACTGGCGGGCGAAGCCTGGAGCGAGGGGCCGCTCATCCTGTCGTGGGAAGACGTGCTTCTCGACCTCGAAGAGCCCGCCGAGGGCTGCAATGTGGTCGCTCATGAGATCGCCCACAAACTTGATCTGCGCGACGGCGTGCTGGATGGCACGCCCCCACTGCCTTCGGCACGACAACGCGCGTGGGCCAGGGATTTCCAAGCCGCCTTTGACGCGCTGTGCGCGGAGGTGGACGCCGAACGCGAGACACGGATCGACCCCTACGCCGCGACCGCTCCGGAGGAGTTCTTCGCAGTGGTCAGCGAGTACCACTTCTCGGCGCCGGAAGTGCTGCGCGAAGCCCTGCCGGCCGTGGCCGAACATCTTGCGGATTTCTATGGCCCTTCGCCGGCCGAGCTGGCATCCGGGACGCTCGCTTTCCAGCCGCGGTGAATTCAAGCGCCGACGCTTGCGCGCGTGAAGAATCATTGAGGCCGTAGCGAAGGCGTCTCCAGGCGTTTGCGGCAAACCGCGCTACGTGAATTCAAGGGCGCTTGGCGAGCTCGTCACCGTGGAATCCGCTTGATGCGCTGCCGCCACGGGTGGCCGAAGGCGACAGCAGTAGACGGCGGGTCTTTTCGCAGGCTGCCCGTCACCGAGTGACGCGACTCGCGCACAGCTCTGCTCAGCCCGCCGGCGAGAAGCGCAGCACGAAGCGCGCCCCCCCCAGCTCGTCCGAGCGTTCGACGGAGAGTTCTCCGCGGTACGCGCGCACGATGTCCTGCACGATGGACAGGCCAATGCCGTGCCCTTGCACGCGCTCATCTCCGCGCACCCCACGCTGCAGGAGGTGTTCGACCCTCTCTGGAGGGATACCGGGGCCATCGTCCTCGACCGAGATCAGCAGACCTGCGCGGCGCTGCGGCGCAACCGTAAGGGTCTGCGTGCTCAGCAGCACCCGACGGTTGGCCCACTTGAACGCGTTCTCCAGCAGGTTCCCGAGAAGCTCCAGCAGATCGCCAAGTTCGCCGTAGAAGCGCGCCGTCGGATCCAGGTCGAACTCGCACAGGACGTTTTTGCGCGCGTAGACCTTCTCGAGGCTCTGCACCAGCGACTCGACGTGCGGCTCGATCGCAATTGGAGCAGCGAACACCTGGTGGCCCGTCGTGGCAGCCCGCGCCAGCTGGTAGGCAACGATGCCATCCATCCGGGCGACCTGTTCGCGGACGTCGTCGCGCAGGCCCGCAATGTCGTCGTCGCGGCCGTCTTCGATGCGCGTGCGCAGCACCGCGAGGGGAGTCTTCAGGCTGTGCGCGAGATCACCCAGCGTGTTTCGATAGCGCATCAGGTGCTCGCGCTCGCTCTCGATAAGCTCGTTGATGTTGTTGGTAAGCAGGGCCAGCTCGCGCGGGTAGTCGCCACCGAGGCGTTCGACCTCGCCGCGCTCGACCTCGGCCAGCTCGCCGACGACCGCCCGCAGCGGCTGAAGGCTCCAGCGCGAGATCAGAATCTGCACGGCCAGCAACAGGCCCGCGGCGGCGCCGAGATAGGCCCAGAGCGTGCGGCGGAACACGGCAACCTGGGCATCCACCGCCTCCGCTGTCTCGACGATGACGATCGAGAATTCGACGTCCTCATCGGCCTCACTTGTCCAAGCCACGCCAAGGCCCAGGCGATACACCGGACCTTCGTCACTGCCCAGCGGCCCCTCGAAACGGACCTCGCCCATGGCGAGCTCCATCGCCGTAGGCACGCTGCGCGAGACCATTGATGGCGACTCCCAGCTGAAACTCTCTGAGCGCACTGCCGCGTAAAGGCCCGAGCCCCCGGTAAGGAATCGTGGCTCCGGCGGCACTTCCGGAATGATCAGCTCGCCACCGCGAGCGAGGTCTGCACCGGCGAGATAGGCATGCGCATAGGTCTGCAGGCGCTCACGCAGATTGGAGACCGCCGCCTCAGTGAAGGCGCGATCCAGCGCGAAGCCGGTGAGACTCAGGAAAGCGACCAGACCCAACGCGGCAGCGAGCAGCTGGCGCCCCTGCAGGGACAGCGCGCGGCGGGCGCTCATGCAGCCTTTCTCGCGCTGCGGGGCACCGCTGCAAACGCGAAACCCGGCGCGGAGCGCCGGGCTTTGCGGGAATCCAGGGACATCGGCCTACTCGTCGCGCGGGATTGCGAAGCGATAACCGCGGCCGCGGACCGTTTCGATGGGCTTCAGCTCGCCGTCGGGGTCGAGTTTCTTGCGCAGACGACCGATGAACACTTCCAGCACATTGGAGTCGCGGTCGAAGTCCTGCTGGTAAATGTGTTCGGTGAGATCGGCCTTGGAGACCAGCTCACCCGCATGCAGCATCAGGTACTCGAGCACCTTGTACTCGTAGCTGGTCAGATCGACGCCCTGACCGCTCACGCTCACGGTCTGCGCGGCGAGGTCCAGCTTGATCGGTCCGCAGTCGAGCGAGGGCTTGCTCCAGCCCGCCGCACGGCGCAGCAGGGCATTGAGTCGCGCCAGCAGTTCCTCGACATGGAAGGGCTTGACCAGGTAGTCATCCGCGCCCGACTTTAGGCCCTCGACCTTGTCCTGCCAGGACGAGCGCGCGGTCAGGATCAGGATCGGAAACTTCTTGCCCTCGGCGCGCAGTGCGCGGACCAGATCCATGCCTGACATCTTGGGCAGACCGAGATCGATCACGGCGACATCGAAAGGCACTTCGCGCCCGAGGTACAGGCCCTCTTCGCCGTCCTGGGCAAGGTCCACCGCATAGCCTTCACGCTTCAGGCGGGCGCCGAGGGTCTCGCGCAGCGGGGCTTCGTCTTCAACCAGCAGGATTCGCATCGGATCGACTCCTCATGCAGGGATCTGGAATGTCGCCAGAGGACGCCTTGTGCGCCGCCAGCGATGCGCCGCAGGTGCGGCCATCGTACTCACTCGTCGCGGAAGGTCCGGGGCAGTTCGCTGCGGCCGCCGCTCCGGCGATCGTCGCGACGATCGTCGCGGCGATTGTCCTGCATGACGCGCACGCGCCCTTCGGGCGTCAGCACTTTCATGCGATAGGTGTCGCGGCCACCGCGACGCACCGGCTCGACCCGAAGCACGCGACCTCCGGTCTCCTGCTCCACCCGCCGCACCGACTCGCGGAGCTCGGACACAGGCACATCGGTCTCGCGCATGCCCTCGTCCGCGGACACGCGAGCGCTGCCGCAGGGCAGCAGCAACGCGAACAGCAGCAAGTGCAGGCGGTCGGACTTCATGGAGGCGCGATCTTAGACCAGTGCGGCCGTGGGCGGGAGCGTGGGGGGCAGTCTCACCAGCGGGGGGTGAATCCGTACTGAAGTCGGCCGCCGCCCGCGCCTTGCCCTTCACGGGGCGGCATCGCCGGCGTATCGCGCACGTTTGAATGCGGGCGCCACGGCCGGGCCCGCGCTGCGCGCATCCTTCGATCAGAGCACTCAGAAGATTTCGGCGACGCAGCAGCGCAGGCTGCCGCCTGCCTTTTCAATCTCGTCGAGTTCGATACTGCGCAGCGCGAAGCCCGCATGCTCCAGCTGCAGGCGCTGGTCCGGCCGCAGGCTGTCGGCAGCGCGCGCGCTCATCCATACAGAGTCTTCAGCGAGACTGATGCAATTGGCGGCGAATGCATTCTTCTGCGCGGGCTCGAGCCACAGCACCTGCGGCGCATACACCGCGGCAACCGCTTCCGCCGCGGCGGGATCGGCAAAGCCTTCCGCACAGATCAGCGCCATGCGCCCAGCCAGCACCGACAGCACGACGTTGGTGTGGTACTCGCCCGCGGCCAGATCCGCTCGCAGCAGCGCGCGCAGGTCGAACGCTTCGACCATCGCCTGTGCTGCCGCGCGCGTGCAGCGCTCGCCCAGGCCGGCGTAGCCGATGCCGCGGGCGCGGTCGATCACCAATGAACCGGTCAGCTCACCGACCTCGCCATCGCGCAAGTCAAGCTCGGCGTAGCCGAGGAGGCCGGTAAAGAAGCCACGGATGTCCGGCCGCTCGGCCTCGCGTTGGCGAACTGGATGGCGCATCCGGCCCAGGATCAGGCGCCCAGGCGCTGTGGCGAACACATTGTTTGGAAACATGCCGTCCGGCGCATCCGGATCGCCAGCGAAGCAGAGCACCGGCAACTCGCTGGCCAGAGCCCGCTGCAGGGCCTGATGCTGGGCGCGCGCGCGGTCGCTGCTGAAGACCTGCTTGAGGTCCATGTAGGCATTGTCGCTGGCCGACTGCGCAGCGAGCTCGACGCCTGCGGGCGAGACCAGGAAGGCCGCCCGCGCGCAAGCCGGCCGATCCGCGGCAAGCGCCCGCGCAGCCATGACATCGAAGCCCTCGAACGCACTCATGCCGCGCGCGCCTGCTGCTGTTCGACCGCAGCCAGCGCTCGCTCGATCAACTCCCAGCCGGCCTCGGGCCGATGCGCCTCGGTGCTGAGGATCTGGCGGAACCGACGGCCGCCGGGCTGGCCCGCGAACAGGCCGAGGATGTGGCGGCTGAAGTGCTTGAGCATCACTCCACGCGCCTGCAGCCCGCGCACATTCGGCTCCAGCGAACGCAGCAGCTGCTCGCGCGACTGCAGCGGCGCATCGGGCGCGAACAGCGCGCGATCCAGGCGATGCAGCAGGTAGGGATCGTGGTAGGCGGCGCGGCCGATCATCACGCCGTCGACCTGAGCGAGCTGCTCCCGCACCGCGGCCTCGCTGGCGATACCGCCGTTGATGGCGATCTGCAGCTCGGGCCGCTCGCGCTTGAGTCGATGCACCAACGGGTAGTTCAGCGGCGGAACCTCCCGGTTCTCCTTGGGCGACAGCCCCTGCAGCCAGGCTTTGCGGGCATGCACGATGAAACTGCGGCAGCCGGCGGCGGCGAGGGTCCCGACGAAGCAGAACAGGCTGTCGGCCTCGTCCTGGTCGTCGACGCCGATCCGGCACTTGATGGTCACCGGCACCGTCACCGCAGCCTGCATTGCGGCGAAGCACTCGGCCACACGCTGCGGCTCCAGCATCAGGCAGGCGCCGAAACGGCCGGCCTGCACGCGGTCCGAGGGGCAGCCGACATTGAGGTTGATCTCGCCATAGCCCCAGTCAGCGCCGATGCGTGCGGCTTGCGCCAGCAGCTCGGGATCGCTGCCACCCAGCTGCAGGGCCAGCGGATGCTCGACCGCATCGAAGCCCAGCAGACGCTCGCGATCACCGTGAAGCACCGCCTGCGCATGCACCATTTCGGTGTACAGCCGCGCGTTCGGCGCCAGCGCGCGGTGGAACACGCGGCAGTGGCGGTCGGTCCAGTCCATCATGGGCGCGACGGACAAGCGGAAGCTGGCAGGGAAATCGGCGGGCACGCGGGCAGTGCTCAAGAACACGGTGGCATAGGGTATCGCGGCGAGGCTGAAGACTCCGCCCCTGCCTGGGTGCCCCCACTACTCCACCCGCAAAGGCGCTTCCACGAGGCCCGAGTTCGATTCCCCGTTCCAGTAACGCAGGCGGTAGTTGCCCGGCTGCTCCGGCGCAACCAGGCTGACCTCATTGTTGGCGAAACCGCGATCCTGGTTGAGGCGCTGGCGACGCAGCACCTTGTCGCTCCCGGTCTCCACGATCTGTACGTCATCGCGCACCGCTCCCGGCCCTTGCCAGCGCAGCGTGAAACGCTCGCCTGCACGGACGCTGGGCGGTGCGTCCAGGCTCACGGGAATCGCGCGCACGGTCAACGGGCGTTCGACCAGAACGCGATCGTCGCTGCCGCTGTAGTAGCGCAGCACATAGCGGCCAGGTCCGATCGGCGCGGTGATGCTCGCTTGCTTGTCCGCATAGCTACGATCCTGATTGAGCCGCTGGCGACGGATGACGCGGCTGTCGGCCACAGAGGTGATCTGGAGGTCGTCGCGGCCAGCGCCTGGCCCCTGCCAGCGCACACGGAAGGGACGACCCATCTCGACCTCGGCAGGCGCATCGAGGCTCACCTGCGCCGCCACCACCTCGATCTCCCGCTCAGCCAGAATCTGCGCGTTCTCGCCGTTGTAATAGCGCAGCAGATAGCGCCCCGGCTCGTTGGGCGCCTGCAGGCTGACCTCGCGCTGCTCGAAACCGCGATCCTGGTTCAGACGCTGACGACGCATGACCTGCACGTCGTCGACCGTGGCGATCTGCACGTCGTCGCGACCTGCGCCCGGCCCCTGCCAGCGAACCACGAAGGTCGCACCGATCGGCACCTGTGCGGGCGCCTCCAGGCTGACCGCGGCTGCAACCAGCTCGATCGACTGTCTCGCCAGCACCCGCTGCAGCTCGCCATGCCAGTAGCGCAACTCGTAGCGCCCCGGCTCGGCCGCCATCACCAGGCGCGCGGTTCGCGCATCGAAGCCGCCGTCCTGATTGAGGCGCTGACTGCGCAGCACGCGACCGGTGCCATCGGCAGCGCTCGGATCGAACAGCTGCAGGTCATCGCGCAGATCGCCCGGCCCCTGCCAGCGGACCTCGATCGTGCTGGCGATGGCCGCCTGGGCGGGCGCCTCAAGTGCGGCCTCGGGGATCGGCATGGGCGGTGGCAGCGGCGCTTCCACAAGAGTCTGCTGCAGGGCCGCCTGCAGCGCGGCCACATCCGTGGCTTGAAGGTAGCGGCCGCCGGTGTTCTCGGCGAGGCAGGCTACCTGCCGGCCCTCCTGCTCGCTCAGGCCGAAGCCAACAACGTGCGCGGTGAAGTCGACGCCGCTGGCCGCCAATTCTTCTCCCAAGGCGCAGGGGTCGGAATCACAGGTTTCGACGCCATCGGTGATCAGCACCACGCGCGCGGCGCGCTCGGTGTGTCGAAGCGCCACCGCCGCACGGCGCACCGATTCGGTCAGCGGGGTCATGCCTTGGAACTTCAAGTCGCGCACGGCGGCGTTGATGGCGTCGGCGCTGCCAGCGGAAGGCGTCACCACGAGCTCGATGTCGCCGCAGTCGCCGCGCCGCCGGTGGCCGTAGGCGATGAGGCCGATCTCGGTCGAGGACGGCAGCGCAGCCAGGGCATCGGCAAGCGTCTCGCGCGCGATCTCCAGCTTGGGCCGGCCTTCGATCTGGCCCCACATCGAGCCCGAGGCATCCAGCACCACCAGGGTGGCCTCGTTGGCGCTTGCCACAGAGCTCAATCCGATCAGCAGTCCAGCGAGGGTGCGCCTCAGCGTGCGGCACATTACATGCGTCTCCCATGGGTGCGGCAGCCAACATGGCCCGCCATGTCCGAGTACGGAAGACGCCGCGTCGGAAGGACATCGGCGTGGAGGCTCAATCGCCAACAGGCGCCGCCCACCAGAGCACGAGCAGCCCACCCACTGCCAGCATCCAGATCAGCGCCCCCACCCAGATCGAGGCAGTGTCCGCCGGTTCACTCCGCGGCCGCAGGGATTTCAGGATCACCCAGCCGGTGCCGCGGAAAGTGATGTTCACGACGACTTCGACAATCACCTCGATCACCCAGCGCACCGCACCTTTCAGCAGACCTTCGACCAGGGGTTCCAGCGGCATGGGCAAGCCTCCACTTTGCGCCGCACAGCGCCGCAGCCCTCCCTGCGATGCTGGAAGCCCAACGCAGTGACTCGGGCGGTTGTGAACGGCCCGCCGCTATACTCCGCGCCCATGCCGGCCTCTGCCCCGACCCTGCTGCTGCTCAGCCTCGAGGCCGTGATCATTGCGGTCACCGAGGAGACGCCGCGCGTGCTGACCGTGCGGGAGTCAGGCGGCGAGGAGGCCCTGCCCTCCGGCCCGCTGGACGTGGCGAGGCACCTGACCATCGAGCGCGGCCTGCGCGACTGGGTCGAGCAGCAGACCGGGTTTCCACTGGGCTACGTCGAGCAGCTGTACACCTACGGCGACCGTGAGCGCGACCCCAGGGAGCGCGAGCTTGGAGCGCGCGTGGTCTCGACCGCCTACCTCGCCCTGGTGCGCGAGCAGCCACTGCCGCGCGAACTCACCGCTCAATGGTCCAACTGGTACGCCTATCTGCCTTGGGAAGACTGGCGCGGCGGCCGCCCGGCACTGATCGATCGCGACCTGAAGCCGCATCTCTACGCCTGGGCCGGCCGTGAAAAGCGACGGCGCGAACGCGCCGATCTGCTGTTCGGCTTCGACGATGGCCCCTGGGACCCGGAGCGCACGCTGGAGCGCTACGAACTCCTGTGGGAAGCCGGCGCAGTCGGCGAAGCACTGCGCGACCGCGGCGAGGGCGAACCCGCCCCCGGCTCCGGCCGCGTCATGGCGGCGGATCACCGGCGCATCCTCGCCACGGCACTGGGCCGCCTGCGCGGCAAGCTGAAGTACCGACCGGTCGTGTTCGAGCTGCTGCCGCCAGAGTTCACACTGGGCCAGCTGCAGCGCGTGGTCGAGGCGCTGGCCGGGGCCCGCGTGCACAAGCAGAACTTCCGCCGGCTGATCGAAGCGGCCGGCCTGGTCGAAGGCACCGGCCGTCTCGACCACGGCACCGGCGGCCGTCCGGCCGAGCTGTTCCGCTTCCGCCACGAGGTGTTCCGCGAGCGTCCGGCGCCGGGGGTGTATTTCCCTGGAGCGTGGTGGGGGCGGTAGGACGATCCCTGCCCCGCGAGCCCGGCCTGCGCCGCGGGAGCACGCGCGACGGGGCGACGGAGGGCACCTGTCCAGTGGCGAGGCGAGCGCCCGCTTCAGGGGAGGCCGGAACCCATCCCATGTGAAGACGGAAAACATGGGCCGCGCGCAGCGCCAGCGCCCACCCGATGCACGCGTGACATCGATAACGGCAGCGAGCATCGAGCTCATGGCCGGCCAGGGCCAGCCGGCTCGCTCGCGGCTGCCGTCCACTAAACTACGCGCCCTTTCGCGGATACCCCTTCCATGTCCGAACTCGAATCGCGCGCGCTGGCCAAGACCTGGTTCTACCCTTTCAAGCTGCCCTCGGGGGCGATGACGCCGACCTATGACGGCGGCGCGCTGGATGCGATCCACCACACCCGCTCGCAGATGCTCGATGCGCTGATCGCGCGGGAGTTCGCTGGCGACCGCTCGCACTTGAGTTCGGTGGATCTTGCTTGCCACCAGGGCTGGTTCTCGGTGCAGCTGGCGCAGGCCGGCTTCGGCAAGGTGTTGAGCGTGGACGCCCGCGATGAGCACGTCGCCGACTCGCGCCTCATCCGCGATGCGCTGGGCCTGCCGCAGATCAACGTGATCCAGAGCGACGTGCACGCGCTCGACACCGCCGCGCTCGGTGTGCACGACCTGGTGCTCTGCTTCGGCCTGATCTACCACTTGGAGAATCCGGTCGGCGCGCTGCGCGTAGCGCGCGCGCTAACGAAGAAGGTCTGCGTGATCGAGACCCAGGTCGTGCCCGGATTGACTGGCTGGGTCGACTACGGCAGCTACCGCTTCGTTCGGCCGCTGAAGGGCAGCTTCGGCATCATCGACGAGACCGAAGAGACCCACGGCCCCGAGGCCAGCACCACCGGCATCTGTCTTGTGCCCAGCACCGAGGCGCTGGTGTGGATCCTGCAGCGCATCGGCTTCTCGCGTGTCGAAGTGCTACCGGTGCCCGAGGACGGCTACGAGCAACTGGTGCACCGCAAGCGGGTGATGGTCGCGGCCTGGGTTTGAGGGCACCGGGGCCGGGCGCATCGCCTGCGCCCGGCCCTGCCGGCGTCGCTCAGCGCTGGCGATACTTCTCGTACAGGCGCGTGTGCCGGCTGCTGAGGTCCACCTCGCGACCACGGATCCATGCACGCTCGACATGGGTGCGCGCCTCCAGCGGGTCGCCGTCGGCAATCACCAGGGTCGCGAGCTTGCCAGCATCGAGTGAGCCGACCTGGTCGGCGACGCCCAGGATCTCGGCGGGGCTCAGGGTGATCGCACGCAGGGCGTCCTCGAAGCTCAGGCCGTAGGCCACCGCGCTGGCTGCCTGGTACGGCAGGTTGCGCAGATTGCTGGTGTCGAAGCTGTCGCCGGGCGAAGCGATGGCGAAGCGCACGCCAGCGGCCTTGAGCTTCGCGGCCTGCGCATAGATCGCATCGACCGCATCGAAGCGGCGCTGTGGCAGCACATGGGTGCCGCCGAGGATGACCGGCACCTCCTGCGCGCGCAGGCGATCCGCCAGGCGCCAGGCCTCCGCGCCGCCGACCAGCACGGCGCGAAGCTTGAACTCGGCGGCGAAGTCCAGCGCCGCGCCGATTGAAACCGCATCATCGGCGTGCAGGAACACCGCCTGCTCGCGCTTCAGCGCCGGCTGCATGGCCGCCAGACGCAGATCCGGTACGGCGACCGTGCCAGCCTGCTCGGCCAAGCCATAAGCACGGGCCTGCTCGAAGGCACGGCGCAGACCGCGCTGCTTCTCGGTCACCGCCTTCTTCGCAGCTTCGGCCACCTCGGCCGGCAGCCAGGGCGGCACTTCACCGCTGGGCCAGACCACATGCAGGCCGATCGGCGCCTTCAGCGTCAGCTCTTCCCAGGTCCAGCCATCGAGCTGGATCAAGGCCGAGGTGCCGGTGATGACACTGCTGGCGCTGGCCTGCGGCGCACTCAGCGCCAGCAGCACGCCGTTGGCACGGGTCACCGGAATCAACTCGCTCTCCGGATTGATCGCGACTTCGGCGCGCACGTTGGCCGCGTTCAGGCCGACCTCGGCCATGTCGTTGGTGGCGCGCACCGCACCAATCTCGGTGAGGCCCAGCACGCTATGGGCGGCGATCAGGCCGGGGTAGACCTGCTTGCCGACGGCATCGATGCGGTCTGCACCATCGAGGGAGACCTCGCTGCCGCCGACGGCGACGATGCGCTCGCCTTCGATGCGCACGCGGCCGCTTTCAATGCGGTCACCACTGACAGTGTGGACGGTGCCGCCGTCGATCACGATCGGCCGCTCGGCCGGACGCGCCGGCGGGCCGGGCTGGGCGAAGGCGGGAGCGAGCCCCAGCGACAGCAGGGCCGCGGCGCCAAACAGTCGGGACTTAGTGGACATGGTCATTGATCCCGCAGCTGTTGAGGTCGGTGCCGTCGTGATAGAGCCCGCGCAGGGCGCCGAAATGGGCCAGCCAGCGCACGTCGCTCTGGACCAGCCGCAGCAGCGCCGGATCGATGCGCACGGGCTTGGCCTCCTCTGCCTTTGTGTCCGCCGTCATCGATTGGGACTTGCGCCGATCGGCAGCGGCCAGCGCCAGCAGACGCTCGCGCTCAGCCAGAATCTGCGCCTGCAGCTGCGCATCCTCGCTGCGGTCGAAGTAGCGGCGGCCATCGATCCAGGTCGTCTCGGCGCGCGCATAGTTCGACAGCGGATGCGCGCTCCACAGCACCAGATCGGCATCAAGACCAGGCTTGATCGCACCGACGCGGTCGGCGATGCCGAGCTGGATTGCCGGGTTCAGCGTCACCAGCTTCCAGGCCTCCTCATCGCTCAGGCCGCCGTGGCGCAGGGCCTTGGCCGCCTCCATGTTGAGGCGCCGGGCCATCTCATCGCTATCGGAGTTGAACGAGCTCACCACGCCAGCGCGGGTCATCAGCGCGCCGTTGTGCGGGATGCCGTCGATGACCTCCATCTTGAAGGCCCACCAGTCGGCGAAGGTCGAGGCACCGGCGCCGATCTCCGCAATCTCGCGGGCCACCTTGTAGCCCTCCAGCACGTGCTGGAAGCTTGAGACCTTGAAGCCGAACTCCTGCGACAGACGCACAAACATCAGGATCTCGTCCTGCCGGTAGGAGTGGATGTGCACGAGGCGCTCGCCGCGCAGGATCTCGACCAGGGCTTCGAGGCGCAGGTCGCGGCGCACGGGCTCGCCCCGCTCCAGCGCAGCCGCGTACGCGCGAGCGGCCAGGAAGTGGTCGCGCATGATCTGCTCCACGCCCATCCGCGTCTGCGGATAGCGCACGGTCATGCTCTCGCCCCAGTTCGACTGTTTGACGTTCTCACCCAGCGCGAACTTCACCCCCGTAGGCGCGCCCTCGAACACCAGGCCAGCGGCATCCGCGCCCCAGCGCAGCTTGATCACAGCGTTCTGCCCGCCCATGGGATTGGCCGAGCCGTGCAGCAGGTTGACAGAAGTCACGCCGCCCGAGAGCTGGCGATACAGATTGATGTCGGTGGGGTCGAGCACATCGCCAACCCGCACTTCGGTGGTCACGGCATGCGAAGGCTCGTTGACGTTGCGGGCGATCGCGGTGTGCGAATGCGCGTCAACGATGCCCGCGGTCAGATGCCGGCCTTCGGCTTCGATCACCTGCGCAGCGCGACCGGCGCTCAGGCCCTGCCCGACCTCGACGATGCGCCCGCGTCGCACCCGCACATCGGCCCCTTCGAGCACACCCTGTTCGGTGTTGGTCCAAACCGTGGCGCCGCGGATCAGCAGTTCCTCGGCCTGCGGCGGCAGCGCCGCGCGGGCGTACTCACCGGCCGGGTAGCCGCTGTGGGCCGGGATCGCGCGCGGCGGCTCGGCGGGTTTGGCGTCCTTGTCTGGCTCTGCCGAGGCCGCGCTGCTGGTGCCGGAAAAGCCGTAGCGGCGTCCGTCGACCGTCTCCGCGAAGCCCTCCACCGCGCCAGCCTCGCCGATCACGAAGTCGACCCGCGCGGTGCGTGCCGGCCAGCCGGCGGGGCTGGATTCTGGCAGTGCCACCCAGCGACCATCGAGCTGCTTCAGTTTCAATCGGGACTCACCCAGACTGAACTCGCGACTGTCGCCGCTGCCGCTCAGCGACCAGGTCTCGCTGCGGCCATCGGCATGCCACCGCAGACTCAACGAATCGCCCGGCAGTCGCGGAGTGATCGCTGCGAGCTCGAAGCGTTCCCCCTCAACCCAGACTTCGTAGAGCTTGGCCTTGTCCTCACGGAACAGGCCGGCATCGGCGATCACGAGGTTGGCGAGCTGGCCGGGGGCCACGCGGCCCAGGCGGTCGCCGGACTTCAGCAATTCGGCCGGGGTCACCGTGAGCGCGCGCAGCGCGGCGTCCTCGGAGAGCCCGGCGGCCACCGCACGACGGAGGGCCGGCCAGAACTGTTTGGCCGGCTCCTTCAGGCCGCGGGTCGACAGCGCAAACGGCAGACCCGCTTCGGCAACGCGCGCGGCATTGGCTGGCGCCTGCTCCCAGTGTTGAAGATCCGCCAGCGCTGTCTGCAGGGCCACGCCGGTTTGCTCGACGGCCGGCGCTTCGGGAAAGTTAAGCGGCAGCACCAGCGGGCGATTCCAGGCCTTGAGCTGGGGCAGCAGGCGGTACTCATGGCCAGTGCCCACCAGCACGCCGTCGAGCTTGAACTCGGCGGCGATCGCTTGGAATCGACCTGCATCAAGCTCGTCGTCCATCAGCAGGAAGACGCGCTGCTGACCCGCCAGCACCGGCGCCAGCGCTTCCAGACTCTGGCTGTGCTGCAGGCGGGCATCGGTAGTTGCCCGTCGCGAAGGCGCGGACTGCGTGCTGGCGTACCAACGCGCATCGAAGAGGCTCTGTCGAATCAAGGCAATGCTGCCCATCAGCGAGCCGGGATAGTCCGAGCCGAACTGGAAGTCGAAACCGAACACCTGCGACACGCTTGGCGCCAGGATGGCGTCTCGGCGCGGCCCGCTATCGATCAGGCTGATCAGCGCGCCCTGTCCGGCCAGGATGCCCGCCTGTGGTGCGGTGTGGGCGGCGGTAAAGCCAAGCTCTCGCAGCGGCTTGGCATCGGCGGGTTTGTAGTCAAGCACGCGGGCAGCCGAGCGCTCGGGCTGGGCGCGCCGATTCCAGTGCGGAGTGCCCGGCTGGCTCGCCTGCTGATCGTGCGGCGGCGCGTGACCGGGCTGTCCGCCCTTGATCCCCCCGCGCTGGTGATCAGCTGGCAGCCCGAGCGTGCTGATGGGCTCGACAAAACCAGCAAACACCGTAGCGCCTGCAAGATCGCGGACCTCGTAGCCGGCGGGGACACGCAAGCCTGAACCCACCGACTCGATGCGGCCGTCGCTCAGCAGGACAGTGGCGTTCTCGATGACGCGACCCGGCTCGGGCACCACGCGCGCATTGGTGAGGGCAATGCTGCGCGTCGGCCGATCGGCCACGCCCTCGCTGGGGAGCGTGCGCTGTTGGGCGGCCGCGACAGCGGCGACCAGAGGCAGCACGAAAAGACTGGTCCGGGCCAACCACCGAACTTCTGATCTGGACATTCGATTCCCCATGGGCCCAACCTGGGCCATGGGGCGACGGTAGTGGCGGGCGCCGTTTCCAGCGCCGCCCAGAAGTCACGCGCGGGTCGGATGCACCCGTGTGCTTCCGATCAGAGGGGAAGCGACTGCACGCCGCGCTTGCGGACGATCAACAGGGCCAGCTCCAGCGACTGCTCGTAGTTGAGCCTCGGATCGACTGTGGAGCGGTAGGCGCGCTCGAGGTCGACATCAGTCAGGTCGCGGGCACCGCCGGTGCACTCGGTGACGTTCTCGCCGGTGAGCTCCAGATGCACCCCGCCGAGCCGCGTGCCCGCCGCAGCGTGCAGGTCGAACGCCTGCTCCAGTTCGCTGCGGATGTTGTCGAAGCGGCGCGTCTTGAAACCGTTGCTGGTCGACTCGGTGTTGCCGTGCATGGGATCGGCCACCCACAGCACGCGACGGCCCTCGCGGCGCATCAGCTCCAGATGCGGCGGAAGTTCGGCGGCGATCTTGGCCGCACCCATGCGGTGGATGAAGGTGAGGCGCCCGGCCTCGTTGTCCGGGTTCAGGGCATCAGCAAGGCGCAGCAGCGCTTCGGGCTTCACGCCAGGGCCGACCTTCACTGCCACTGGATTACGGATACCGCGCATGTACTCGGTGTGCGCGCCGTCCAGTGCGGCGGTCCGCATACCAATCCAAGGGTAGTGCGTCGACAAGTTGAACCAGCCCCAGTTGCGCGGTACCTGTCGGGTCAGCGATTCCTCGTAGTCGAGCAGCAGCGCCTCATGCGAGGTGTAGAAGTCCACCCTGCGCACGCCCTGCGAGGCCTCGCCCGAGAGGGTCTCCATAAAGCGCACGCCATCGCCGATGGCACGCACCATCCGGTGGTACTCCTCGGCCAGCGGTGAGTGGCTGACCCAGCCCAGATCCCAGTACTCGGGGTGATGAAGGTCTGCGAAGCCACCGTCGATCAGCGCGCGCACGAAGTTCATCGTCAAGGCCGAGCGCGAATGCGCTTCGATCAGGCGCCGCGGGTCGGGCAGGCGAGCCTCGGGCGTGAACGCGGGCGAATTGATGATGTCGCCGCGGTAACTGGGCAGCTCGACACCATCCTTGATCTCGGTGTCCGCCGAGCGCGGTTTGGCGTACTGGCCAGCGAAGCGACCTACCCGAACCACAGGCATACGCAGGCCGTAGACCAGGACCACGCTCATTTGCAGCAGGACCTTGAGGCGATTCGAGATCAGACCCGACTCGCAGTCGGAGAAACTCTCCGCACAGTCGCCCCCTTGCAGCAGGAACCGCTGACCCTCCTGCGCTTCCGCCAGTTGCTTCTTGAGCGCCAGAATCTCGAGCGACGTCACCAGCGGCGGCAACCGACTCAATTCCCCCAGCGTGGCATCAAGGGTCGTGCGGTCCGGGTAGCGCGGTTGCTGCAGAGCGGGGCGTGCACGCCACGAGGTCGGGCTCCAGTCCACAGGCAGGTTCACAGCTTCAAGATTGCGTTCGGACGGCATCACACGACTCCAGGGGCTTGCTGCAACGCGTCAGCGATCATGCCACAGGGTCGCGGAGGCCAAGGTCCGGACGAGAGCTAGGTCCAATCCGTCACACCGGCCCGAATTCATCCACGGCGACGCAGTCCAGCCCAGAGTGCCCCGAATCCGAGACCGACGAACCAGACCAGGGTCCACACCGGCATCGACAGCCCCAAGAAGGTCCAGTCAATCTTTGCGCAGTCGCCAGAGCCGGTAAACACCCTCTCGATCACTGTTTGCAGCGGGAATGCTTCCAGCATGTAGCCCAGCTCCATGCCAGCGCAGCTCGGCACCTCATCTGCCGGGAGATGCTGCATGCGGACATGCCAAACGGCGATGCCGCCACCCACCGCAGCCCCCAGACCGACAAGCATCGTGTTGAGGACTCGCAGCCAGGCGGGTCGCGGCCCGATGACCGCGCCCAGAAGGAAGAACACGCCCATGAAGAAGAAGGCGACGCGCTGCAAGATGCAGAGCGGGCACGGCATCATCAACATGCCGTGCTCGACGTAAAGCGCGTAACCCAGCAGCGATGCGCAGCAAACGAAGCCGGCAAGAAACTGGGCGCGGAAACTCCAGGCAAATGGGTTCATCGTGGCTCTCTTGCGGTAGTGCGACGCGGTCGCAATAGGTCAGGTGCGATTGGACAAGCCAGAGGCTCAGCACTTGCAGGCCGCGCTACGGACTGCAAATCCCGAAGGGGGTTCCCCAGAAACGAAAACCCCGGCGCAGGGCCGGGGCTCTCGGGAAACATCGGTGCTACGACTACTCGGCAGCCGGCTCTGCATCCACCTGCGGACGATCGACCAGCTCGACATAGGCCATCGGCGCGCTGTCGCCTGCGCGGAAGCCGCACTTCAGGAGGCGCAGGTAGCCGCCCGGACGGGAGACGTAGCGAGGGCCGATCTCCACGAACAGCTTGCCCACGGCGACCTTGTCGCGCAGACGCGCGAAAGCGAGACGACGATTGGCGACGCTATCGACCTTGGCCAGCGTGATGAGCGGCTCAGCAAAGCGGCGCAGCTCCTTGGCCTTGGGCAGGGTCGTACGGATCAGCTCATGCTTGATGAGCGAAGCGACCATGTTGCTGAACATGGCTTTGCGATGGGCACTGTCGCGATTGAGCTTGCGGCCCGATTTCTGATGGCGCATGGGAAATTCCTGATTGAATACTGCAGCTGTTGGATTTCGCTGTCGCCATCCCGGCGTTGAAACGATGGACTGCGGATGGTCCGAGTCGGCCGTCCATGGCCGACGGTCGCGAGCACTTGGGCCCGTCGACGAAGTGGATCAATCGATCAGCCGAGCATGCCCTGCTGCAGACCGGCGGGGGGCCAGTTCTCCAGCTTCATGCCGAGCGACAGGCCGCGCTGAGCCAGCACTTCCTTGATCTCGGTGAGCGACTTCTTGCCGAGGTTCGGCGTCTTGAGCAACTCGACTTCAGTGCGCTGGATCAGATCACCGATGTAGTAGATGTTCTCGGCCTTGAGGCAATTGGCCGAACGCACCGTCAACTCAAGGTCATCAATGGGACGCAGCAACACCGGGTCGACACCGGTTGCAGCCTGCTTCGACTCACCGCGCTGACGCTGGGTGAAGTCTCCAAAGACCGAGAGCTGGTCGGTCAGGATGTCAGCGGCGGTGCGTACGGCTTCTTCGGCGTCGATACTACCGTTGGTCTCAATATCGAGGACCAGCTTGTCGAGGTTGGTGCGCTGTTCAACGCGAGCACTCTCGACAGCAAAGGCGACGCGGCGGACGGGCGAGAAAGAAGCATCCAGCATCAGACGGCCGATGGCTCGCGACTCCTCGTCCGGGCGACGACGCGCGGACGCGGGCTGGTAACCCAAGCCGCGCTCCACCTTGAGGCGCATGTTGAGCGAGACATCCTTGGTCAGCGTGCAGATCACGTGCTCGGGATTCAGGATCTCGACGTTGTGATCGGTGCGGATGTCACCGGCGACCACGACGCCAGAGCCCTGCTTGCTCAGGGTGACGGTGGCCTGATCGACGTTGTGCATACGCAGGGACACGTCCTTCAGGTTCAGCAGGATCTCAAGCACATCCTCCTGGATCCCTTCGACCGTGGTGTACTCGTGCAGCACGCCGTCGATCTCGACTTCGGTAATCGCGAAACCGGGGATCGACGAAAGGAGGACGCGACGCAGCGCATTGCCGAGCGTATGGCCGTAGCCACGCTCCAGCGGCTCGACAACCACCTTCGCGCGGTTGTTGGCGATACGTTCGATGCCGATGCCGCGCGGACGCAGCACCTGGGTGGCGGAAACGGACATTCGGCGGTTCTCCGTGGATTACTTCGAGTACAGCTCGATGATCAGGTTCTCGTTGATGTCCGAGGGCAGATCCGAGCGCTCGGGCAGCGCCTTGAAGACACCGCTGAACTTCTTGCTGTCGACGTCGATCCAGTTCGGAACCAAGTCCATCTGCTGGGCGAGTGCCGACGCCTCCTGAACGCGCAGCTGGCGCTGGGCACGCTCGGTCAGCGCGATGGAGTCACCGGGCTTGACCTGGTAGGACGCCAAATTGACCGCCTTGCCGTTGACAAGGACGCCGCAGTGGCTAACGAGCTGGCGGGCCTGCGGGCGCGTGACCGCAAAACCCATGCGGTAGACCACGTTGTCCAAGCGGGACTCGAGGATCTGCAGCAGGTTCTCGCCAGTGTTACCGCGGCGGGTTGAAGCCTTGCGATAGACGTTGCGGAACTGGCGCTCCAGCAGACCGTAGATGCGCTTGACCTTCTGCTTCTCGCGCAGCTGGACCGCATAGTCAGAGAGGCGGCCCTTGCGGGCGGCGCCATGCTGGCCGGGCTTCTGCTCGAGCTTGCACTTGGAATCCAGCGCGCGGGCCGGGCTCTTGAGGCTGAGATCTGCACCTTCGCGACGGGCGAGTTTGCAGGTGGGGCCGATATAACGTGCCATGGGTATGAGCTCCTAGCCGCGCGTCAGACGCGACGCTTCTTCGGCGGACGGCAGCCGTTATGCGGAATCGGCGTGACGTCGATAATGTTGGTTACCTTGTAGCCGACAGCGTTCAGCGAACGCACGGCCGACTCGCGACCCGGACCGGGGCCCTTGATGCGGACTTCCAGAGTCTTCAGGCCGTACTCCAGCGCAACGCGACCGGCCTTCTCAGCAGCCACCTGGGCCGCAAAGGGAGTCGACTTGCGGGAGCCGCGGAAACCAGCGCCACCGGAAGTGGCCCAACTCAGGGCGTTGCCCTGGCGGTCGGTGATCGTGATGATCGTGTTGTTGAAGGACGCTTGGACGTGGGCGATGCCGTCGGTGACGACACGGCGGATCTTCTTTTTGCCCTTGACGGGAGCCTGCTTGCTCATGACCGGTCCTTACTTCTTGATCTGCTTGCGCGGACCCTTGCGGGTACGGGCGTTGGTGCGCGTGCGCTGACCGCGCAGCGGGAGGCCACGGCGATGACGCAGGCCGCGATAGCAGCCAAGGTCCATCAGGCGTTTGATGCTGATGCCGATCTCGCGACGGAGATCGCCTTCGACTACGAACTTGGCGACTTCGGCGCGGAGGCGATCCACCTCGGCCTCCGTCAAGTCCTTGATCTTGGTGCTCGGGGTGACCCCGGCAGTCACACAGATCTTCTGCGAACGGGTACGGCCGATGCCGTAGATGCTCTGAAGCCCCACCCAGACATGCTTCTGGACGGGAAGGTTGACACCTGCGATGCGCGCCATGAGGCGATCTCCAACAAGGTATTGCGCGGTGAATCGGAAAGTATACGTTGGCTTCGAGGACAAATAAAGTCCCAGGGTGCCAATGACACAGCACCCCTGAGGGCACGGGGCGATGGTGCCCGTGCTCCGGCGTTGTCCGGTCCAGCCCGGGCGCTTTGCACCCAAGCTGCACCTCGACTACCCGCGCGAGAAGCCGGCGCGCGAGCCGCCCTTCAGGTTGGCCTTCTTCAGCAGGCTGTCGTACTGATGAGACATCAGATGCGCCTGAATCTGGGCCATAAAATCCATAACAACGACAACCACGATCAGCAGCGAGGTGCCGCCGAACAGATGAGCCACCGCCGCAGGAACGCTCATCCCAAGCTGCAGTGCCTCAGGGAGCAGACAGACCGCAACGAGGTAAAGCGAGCCGGCCAAAGTCAGGCGCGTCAGCACGCCGTCGACATAGTCTGCTGTGGCCTTGCCGGGACGAATCCCCGGGATGAGAGCGCCCGACTTCTTGAGGTTCTCTGCCGTCTCTTGAGAATTGAACACGAGAGCGGTGTAGAAGAACGCGAACCCGATGATCAGAGCGCCATACAGAACCATGTGCAGGGGCTGACCAGGCGCCAGTGCTACCGACAGGTCCGTGAGGAAGCCAACGCTTCCCGCCTCACCGAACCAAGTAGCGGCCGTTCCTGGAAAAAGGATGAGACTGGACGCGAAAATCGCCGGAATCACGCCCGCCATGTTCAGTTTGAGCGGAAGGTGCGAACTCTGGTTCATGTACGCCTGACGGCCACCCTGGCGCCGCGCGTAGTTCACTGTAATGCGCCGCTGGCCGCGCTCGACAAACACGACGAACGCGGTCACCGACAGCACGATGACGGACAACAAAATCACCGTCAGCGGGTTCATCTCACCTTGGCTGACCTGGGTCAACACCGTAATGATCGCGCCCGGAAGTGTTGCGACGATGCCCGCGAAGATGATCAACGAGATTCCGTTGCCAACGCCACGCTCGGTGACCTGCTCGCCCAACCACATGAGAAAGAGGGTTCCAGCGGTCAGCGATACAACCGCAGTAAAGACGAAACCGGGGCCGGGGTTGAAGACCACGGGACCTACCGGGCTACTTTGCCCCTGCAACGCCATCGCGATACCGAAGGCCTGGAACACCGCCAGCAACACCGTGCCGATGCGGGTGTACTGCGTGATCTTGCGACGACCGCTCTCACCTTCCTTTCTCAGCTGCTGCAGCGAGGGAAAAATCTGCGAAGCCAGCTGCACGATGATCGATGCCGAAATGTAGGGCATCACGTTGAGCGCAAACACGCTCAAACGTTCCAGTGCGCCACCTGAGAACAGGTTGAACATCTGCACGACGCCCCCCTGCTGCTGCATGAGGGACGTCATGGCATCGGGATTGACCCCGGGCACCGGTACAAAGGTGCCGAACCGGTAGACGATCAGCGCACCAAGCACGAACAGCAGGCGCTGGCGAAGCTCGGTGAGCTTGCCAAGGGCCGCGAGGGAACTTGCACCCACGTTCGACTGAGCCACGGATTACTCCACCGATCCGCCGGCGGCTTCGATCGCCGCCTTGGCACCGGCGGTGGCAGTCAAGCCACGCACGCTGACCTTGCGATCAAGCTCGCCCTTCTTGACGATCTTCGCCGTGCGCGCACGGGTCGGCACCAGATTGGCGGCCTGCAGGGCCGGGAAATCGATCACATCGCCTTCCACGAGCGCCAGCTGATACAGGAAGACTTCGGCCACATCATCCTTCAGCTTGGAGCGGAAGCCGACCTTGGGAAGACGACGCTGGAGCGGCATCTGGCCGCCTTCGAAGCCGGGCTTGACCTTGCCCTTGCCAGTGCGGGCGTACTGGCCCTTGTGGCCGCGGCCGCAGGTCTTGCCAAGGCCAGAACCGATACCACGACCAACGCGAACGCGGTCCTTGCGGGCGCCGTCAGCGGGCTTGAGGGTATTGAGACGCATGGTGTTCTCCGGAGATTCCGCTTACTGCTCGACGCGGACCAGGTAATAGACGGTGTTGATCAGACCGCGCACGCTCGGGGTATCCGGCAATTCGCGCACGTCGTTCAACTTGCGCAGACCGAGCGCCTTCACCGACAGACGGTGACGCGATTGGGTGCCACGCAGACCCTTGACCAGACGAACCTTGACGGTCTTGCCTGCATTAGCCATTGCTGATCTCCTCCAGCTTCTTGCCGCGCTTGGCAGCGATCTTCGAGGGCGAGTGCATCGCCTGCAGACCCTTGATGGTGGCGCGAACCAGATTGATCGGGTTACGCGAACCCACCGCCTTGGCGAGGATGTTCTTAACGCCGGCGGCTTCCAGCACGGCGCGCATGGCGCCGCCTGCAATCACACCCGTGCCTTCCGAGGCGGGCTGCATGTAGACGCGCGCCGCGCCATGATTCGCCTTGATGGGATACCACACCGTGCCGCCATTCAGCTCGACACTGACCATAGCCTTACGGGCGTACTCCATCGACTTCTGGATGGCGACCGGCACTTCGCGCGCCTTGCCGTAGCCGAATCCAACGCGGCCGGCGCCATCACCCACCACGGTCAACGCGGTGAATGTGAACTGACGGCCACCCTTGACCGTCTTCGACACGCGATTGACGGCAACCAGCTTTTCCAGCATGCCGTCGCTGTTGTCACGATCATTCGTGCTCATTGCGTTTCTCTCGTTGCTTACGGCCCTGTGGGCCGCTTGTAGTTGTGGTGCAGCAAATGGATCGCAGGAGCGATCAGAACTTCAGGCCGGCCTCGCGAGCGGCATCGGCCAACGCCTTGATGCGGCCGTGGTAGCGGAAGCCCGAACGGTCGAAAGCAACCGCCTCGATGCCGGCAGCCAAGGCGCGCTTGGCGATGACTTGACCGACCTTGGCGGCGGCGTCCTTATTCTTGGTGCCTTCCAGGCCCTCACGCACTTCCGACTCCAGCGTCGAGGCCGCAGCCAGAACCTTGGAGCCGTCGGAGGTGAACAACTGGGCGTAGATGTGCTGGCCGGTACGCGACACGGACAGACGGGCTGCGCCGAGCTCGCGAATATGGGCGCGAGTGGTCTTGGCGCGGCGCAGACGAGCGATTTTCTTTTCCATGGTCTTTCCTTGGGGAAGCTGAAGGCGTGGAGCGAAGCCCGCGAAGCGAGCTCCACGAGGACTCCTGATCAGGCCTTCTTGGCTTCCTTCATCACGATCTTCTCGCCGGAGTAGCGCACACCCTTGCCCTTGTAGGGCTCCGGCGGACGGAACGCGCGGATCTTGGCGGCCACTTGGCCAACCGCCTGCTTGTCGGCACCCTTGATAAGGATTTCCGTCTGGCTCGGGGTTTCGATGGTGATGCCCTCCGGCGCAGAAAACACCACCGGGTGGCTAAAGCCGAGGCTCAGGTTGAGATCGCGACCAGCCACCGAGGCACGGTAACCGACGCCGACCAGCTCGAGCTTGCGGGTGTATCCCTCGGACACACCAGCCACCATGTTGGCGAGCAGAGCGCGCAGGGTGCCAGCCATGGCGATCAGGTCGTCATTGGCGGCCTGGACGCGGACTTCGCCGCCTTCAACGGCGACAGCGACACCGGCGGGCTTAGCCTGGGTCAGCGAGCCCTTGGGGCCCTTCACGGTCAGATTCACCGCATCCTGGGTCAGTTCGACACCCTTGGGCAGGGCGATGGGCTTCTTGGCAACGCGGGACATGTGCGGTCTCCTCTTATGCCACCAGGCCCAGAACCTCGCCACCGAGGCCTTCAGCCCTGGCCTGCGCGTCGGTCATGATGCCCTTGGAGGTGGAGATGATGGCGATGCCGAGGCCACCCAGAACACGGGGGAGCTCGTCCTTGCCGCGGTACTGGCGAAGGCCAGAACGGGAGAACCGCTCAAGCTTCTCGATGACCGGACGTCCCTGGTAGTACTTCAGGGCGATCTCGAGCACCGGTTTGTTCTCGACAGTCTGAACCTGCGCGTCAGCGAGGTAGCCCTCGTTCTTCAACAGGGTGGCGATGGCGACCTTCAGCTTCGAGGACGGCATCTTTACGGTCTTCTTGCCAACCGCCGCCGCATTCTTGATGCGGACGAACATGTCGGCGATGGGATCAGTCATGCTCATTTGGCTTTACCTTTTGAGTCGCACCGATATCCGCTTTCGCGAACGGTCCAAGTGGAAAGAGCCGACCCCTTGCGGAGCCGGCCCGGAACAACGTAAGTCCGACAGTTTACCAGCTTGCCTTGCGAAGACCAGGCACGTCGCCGCGCATGGTGGCTTCACGAAGCTTGTTGCGGCCGAGGCCGAACTTGCGATAGACGCCGCGCGGGCGACCGGTCAGTTCGCAACGGTTGCGCTGGCGGCAGGGGCTGGCGTCACGCGGCAGCTTCTGCAGTTTGGCTTGAGCAGCGGCCTTGTCTTCGTACGAGGCCTTCGGGCTGGCGATGATCGCCTTGAGCTCGGCGCGCTTGGCGGCGAACTTCTCGGCGGTCTTGGCCCGCTTGATCTCGCGGTTGACCATGGAGGTCTTGGCCATGTCTTGAGTCCTTCAGGATCAGTTGCGGAAGGGGAAACGGAAGGCTTCGAGCAGCGCCTTAGCTTCCGCATCCGTCTTGGCCGTGGTGGTGATGGCGATATCCATGCCGCGGATCGCATCGACCTGGTCGAAATCGATCTCCGGGAAGATGATCTGTTCCTTCACGCCCATGTTGTAGTTGCCGCGGCCGTCGAAGGAGCGGCCGGAAACGCCGCGGAAGTCGCGGACGCGCGGCAGCGAGATGTTGATCAGGCGGTCGAGGAACTCGAACATCTTGGCGCGGCGCAGGGTGACCTTGCAGCCGATCGGCCAGCCGTCACGGATCTTGAAGCTCGCCACAGAGATGCGCGCCTTGGTGGTCACCGGCTTCTGGCCGGAGATCTTCGCCATTTCGGCGACGGCATTCTCAAGGATCTTCTTGTTGCCCACGGCCTCGCCCACGCCCATGTTCAGCGTGATCTTGGTGAGGCGCGGCACCTGCATGACGTTGGCGTAACCGAAGCGCTCCATCATCTTCGGCACGACCTGGTCTTTGTAGAACTTTTCCAGACGGGTGGTCATTCCTGCATTCCTCAGGCGTCAATCGCCTCACCGCTGGAGCGGAACACACGCAGTTTGCGTCCATCCTCCAGCACCTTGAAGCCAACGCGGTCGCCCTTGCCCGTTGCCGGATTGAACAGCATCACGTTGGAGATATGGATCGGCGCTTCACGCTCGATGATCCCGCCGGGCTGGTTGGCCTGGGGGTTCGCCTTGGTGTGGCGCTTGATCAGATTGATGTTCGAGACGACGACGCGGTCACCGACCACGCGCACCACCTCGCCCTTCTGACCCTTGTTCTTGCCGGTGATCACCAGAACCTGGTCACCCTTGCGAATACGGCTCATGGGTTGTTCCTTTACAGCACTTCGGGCGCCAGCGAGACGATCTTCATGAACTTCTCGCCGCGCAGTTCGCGCGTGACTGGCCCGAAGATGCGCGTGCCGATGGGCTCGTGCTTGTTGTTCAGAAGGACGGCGGCGTTGCCGTCAAAGCGGATCAGCGAACCGTCGGCGCGACGCACGCCCTTACGGGTACGCACGACCACGGCGTCGTAGACCTCGCCCTTCTTGACCTTGCCGCGCGGAATGGCGTCCTTGACGGACACCTTGATGATGTCGCCGATGTGCGCGTAGCGGCGCTTGGAGCCGCCGAGCACCTTGATGCACATCAGCTCCTTGGCACCGGAGTTGTCTGCCGCATCAAGAAAAGACTGCATCTGAATCATGGATCTTCTCCTTGAGCGATCAGGCGCCGCGGCTCACGACTTCGACGACGCGCCAGGTCTTGGTCTTCGACAGCGGGCGGCACTCCACCACGCGGACGATATCGCCTTCCTGACAGCTGTTGTTCTCGTCGTGCGCATGCAGCTTGGTCGAACGGCGCAGGTACTTGCCGTACAGCTCGTGCTTGACGGCACGCTCGACCAGCACGGTGACGGTCTTGTCCATTTTGTTGCTGACCACGCGACCTTCGACGGTGCGGGGGGTCTGGGTGTTGTCACTCATGTCGGTCGCCTTACGCGTTGGAGCCCAGCAGCATTTTCACCTGCGCGATTTCGCGGCGCACGTTCTTCAGCTGATGGCTCTGGGTCAACTGGCCGCTGCCCTTCTGCATGCGAAGGTTGAACTGCTCGCGGCGCAGATCGAGGAGGTGGGCCTTCAGTTCAACGGCCGACTTCTGGCGGAGTTCCTTGATGTCCATCAGCGCACCGTCCGGGTCACGAAAGTGGTCTGGACCGACAGCTTGGCAGCGGCCAAACGGAAGGCCTCGCGGGCGGTCTCTTCGGGAATGCCCTCGATTTCGTAGAGGACGCGACCCGGCTGGATCAACGCCACCCAATACTCGACGTTACCCTTACCGCTACCCATGCGGACCTCGATGGGCTTCTGGGTGATCGGCTTGTCGGGGAAGACGCGAATCCAGAGCTTGCCGCCACGCTTGACGTAGCGGCTGATGGTACGGCGCGCGGACTCGATCTGACGGGCGGTGAGCTGTCCGTAGGTGGTCGCCTTCAGGCCGTACTCGCCGAAGCTGACCTGCGCGCCGTTCCAGGAGAGGCCGGTGTTCCGGCCCTTGTGTACCTTGCGGTACTTGGTTCTTTTGGGCTGCAACATGACAGTGGTTCCTTACTTGGCCTGACGGGGCGCGCGCTCAGAGCGCTGCTCTTCGGCCTTCTCCTGACCCACCTGCGAGTAATCGAAAATCTCGCCCTTGTAGATCCAGGTCTTGATTCCGATGACGCCGTAGGTGGTGTGCGCTTCAGCGAAGCCGTAGTCGACATCAGCGCGGAGCGTGTGCAGGGGTACGCGGCCTTCGCGGTACCACTCCGAACGCGCGATCTCGGCACCGTTGAGGCGGCCGGCGACGTTGACCTTGATGCCGAGCGCGCCAAGGCGCATCGCATTGCCCACAGCACGCTTCATCGCGCGACGGAACATGATGCGGCGCTCAAGCTGCTGCGCGATCGACTCGGCAACCAGCTGGGCGTCGAGCTCCGGCTTGCGGACTTCGGCGACATTGATGTGCACAGGCACACCCATGATGTCGCTGACGTCGCGACGCAGCTTCTCGATGTCCTCGCCCTTCTTGCCGATCACCACGCCCGGACGGGCGGTGTGGATCGTCACGCGGGCGGTCTTGGCAGGACGCTCGATCTGGATGCGCGACACACCCGCGGCGGCGAGGCGCTTGCGCAGCATCTCGCGGACCCTCAGGTCGCCCGCCAAATAGCCGGCGAACTCACGCTTGTTGGCGTACCACTTGGAATTCCAATCCTTGGAGATCCCAAGGCGAATTCCGATCGGATGAACTTTGTGACCCATCGTGCGTCCCCGATTACTGGCCGGTGCCCACAACCACAGTGATGTGGCTGGTGCGTTTCAGGATGCGAGCGCCGCGGCCCTTGGCGCGGGCGTGGAAGCGCTTCATGGTCGGGCCCTCATCGACAAAGATGCGGGCGACCTTGAGCTCGTCGACGTCGGCGCCGTCGTTATTCTCGGCGTTGGCAACCGCCGAGAGCAGGACCTTGCGGACGATGTGGGCGGCCTTCTTCTCGCTGAACTTCAGCAGGTTGTCGGCGCGATCGACGGGAAGGCCACGAACCTGATCGGCGACCAGGCGGACCTTCTGTGCGGAGATGCGGGCACCGCGGAGGATGGCTTTGGTTTCCATTGCTATCGCTCCTTAGCGGCCGGACTTCTTGTCGCCACCATGACCCTTGAAGGTCCGGGTGACGGCGAACTCGCCCAGCTTGTGGCCGACCATGTTCTCGTTGATCAGCACAGGAACGTGCTGGCGACCGTTGTGGATCGCGATGGTCAGGCCGATCATTTCCGGCAACACCATCGAGCGACGGGACCAGGTCTTGATCGGGCGCTTGTTATTCGTGGCCGCAGCGGTCTCCACCTTCTTTGCAAGGTGCAGATCAATGAACGGGCCTTTCTTGAGTGAACGTGCCATGACCTATTCCTATTACTTCCGGCGCCGCACGATGAACTGCTCGGTGCGCTTGTTGTTGCGGGTCTTGTAGCCCTTGGTCGGAACACCCCAGGGGGTGACCGGGTGGCGACCGCCCGAGGTGCGGCCTTCACCACCGCCGTGCGGGTGGTCGACCGGGTTCATCACCACGCCGCGAACGGTCGGGCGGACGCCCATCCAACGCTTCGCGCCGGCCTTGCCGATCTTGGTGAGGTTGTGCTCGCTGTTACCGACTTCGCCGATCGTCGCACGGCAGTCCGCCGGAACCTTGCGCATTTCGCCGGAGCGGAGACGCAGCGTTGCGTAGCCCTGTTCGCGGGCGATCAGCTGGCAGGAAGCGCCAGCACTGCGCGCCAACTGCGCCTTTTTGCCCGGCTTCATCTCAACACAATGCACCGTCGAGCCGATCGGGATGTTTCGCAGCGGAAGGGTATTTCCAACTTTGATTGGCGCGTCGCGCCCCGACATCAGCTGGTCGCCGACCTGGATGCCCTTCGGCGCGATGATGTAACGGCGCTCGCCATCCGCGTAGCACAGCAGCGCGATGTGCGCGGTGCGGTTCGGATCGTATTCGACGCGCTCGACGCGGGCGGCAATGCCTTCCTTGTCGCGCTTGAAATCGACGATGCGATAGTGCTGCTTGTGTCCACCACCGATGTGACGGGTGGTGATGCGACCAGCGTTGTTGCGGCCGCCGGTGCGCGACTGCGACTCGACCAGGGCGGCATGCGGCGCACCTTTGTACAGATGGTCGCGACTGACGCTCACCTTGGAGCGGCGGCCCGGGGAGGTGGGCTTGTAAGTGATCACTGCCATGTCTGCTTACCTCAGGCCCGGGCCATGACGTCAATGGACTGGCCCTCGGCCAGCTTCACGTAGGCCTTGCGCCAATCACCGCGACGACCCGCGCGGGAACGGAAGGACTTGCTCTTGCCCTTGACGTTGACGACGTTCACCGCCTCGACCTTGACCGAGAACAGCTGCTCGACGGCAGCCTTGACGTCGGCCTTGGTGGCGCCGGCGGCGATCTCGAAGACGTACTGGTTCGAGACTTCCTGCAGGCGGGCACCCTTTTCGGAGATCAGGGGCGCGCGCAGCACGCTCAGGATGTGTTCGGTGCTCATGCCAGCCACTCCTCGATCTTCTTGACCGCGTCCACGGTCACCACGACGTGATCGGCGCCCACGAGGGAAACCGGATCCAGGCCCTGAACGTCGCGGACTTCGACGTAGGGGATGTTGCGAGCGGACAGGTACAGCGCCTCGGAACCGTTCTCGGTCACGATCAGCGGACGCTTGCCGAGCTGCAGCTCGGCCAGCTTGGCGACCAGATCCTTGGTCTTCGGCTGCGCCAGATCGAAGGATTCGACAACCAGCAGGCGGCCGTGACGGTTCAGCTCGGACAGGATCGAACGCAGGGCGCCGCGGTACATCTTGCGGTTGATCTTCTGCGCGAAGCTGCGCGGGCGCGCGGCGAAGCTGACGCCACCACCGATGAAGATCGGCGCGCGGTAGTCACCGTGGCGAGCACCGCCACCTTTTTGCTTCTTGAACTTCTTGGTGGTGCCGGACACCTCGGAACGGCTCTTCTGAGCCTTGGTGCCAGCACGACCGGCGTTGCGGTAGGCCACGACCACCTGGTGGACCAGGTCTTCGCGGAAGTCGCGACCAAACACCTCGTCGGAGACGGTCAGCGTCTTGGAGCTTCCCTTGACTGCGAGTTCCATGACTGAGCTCCTTTAGGCCTTGGCCGCCGGGCGGACGATGACGTCGCCACCGGGAGCACCCGGGATGGAACCACGCACGGCGATCAGGCCGCGCTCGGCATCCACCTTCATGACGACAAGATTCTGGGAGGTCTGGTTGACCGCACCCATGTGGCCGGACATTTTCTTGCCAGGGAACACGCGCCCCGGGGTCTGGCGCTGGCCGATCGAGCCGGGGGCACGATGCGACAGCGAGTTACCGTGGGTGGCGTCGCCCATGGTGAAACCATGGCGCTTGATGGTGCCAGCGAAGCCCTTACCGCGGGTGACGCCCGCGACATCGACCTTTTGGCCCTCGGCGAAGATATCGGCGCGGATCTCCGCACCCACCGCGTATTCGCCGGCCTTGTCGGCGGCAACGCGGAACTCCCAAAGACCACGACCAGCCTCGACCTTCGCCTTCGCGAAGTGACCGGCTTCCGGCTTGTTCAGCAGGGCGGCGCGCTTCGCGCCAGCGGTGACCTGGATGGCGGCGTAACCGTCCGACTCCAGGGTCTTGACCTGAACCACGCGATTTGGGGTCGCCTCGATCAGGGTGACCGGCACCGACTCACCCGACTCGGTGAAGATCCGGCTCATGCCGCACTTGCGGCCAACGATTCCGATGCTCATGGGGAATGCCTCAGTACAGCTTGATCTGAACGTCGACGCCAGCCGCGAGCTCGAGCTTCATGAGCGCGTCTACGGTCTTGTCGTTCGGATCCACGATATCGAGCACGCGCTTGTGCGTGCGGGTCTCGTACTGGTCGCGGGCGTCTTTGTCGACGTGCGGCGACACGAGCACGGTATAGCGTTCGGTCTTCGTGGGCAGCGGGATCGGGCCGCGCACCTGCGCGCCGGTCCGCTTGGCCGTCTCCACGATCTCGCTCGCGGAACGATCAATCAAACGATGATCGAACGCCTTGAGCCGAATCCGAATCTTCTGGTCCGCCATGGGCCTGGTCCTTGGTTTTCGTTAAAGAGCGTCGGGGGTGGGAGCGTCTGTCCCACCCCCCGGGTGCAAGCCCGCTATGGTATCACTGGATGATCTTGGCGACAACACCGGCGCCGACGGTACGGCCACCTTCGCGGATCGCGAAGCGCAGGCCCTCTTCCATCGCGATCGGGGCGATCAGCGTCACGTTCATCTTGATGTTGTCACCCGGCATCACCATCTCGACGCCTTCCGGCAGCTCGATCGAGCCGGTCACGTCCGTGGTGCGGAAGTAGAACTGCGGACGATAACC
>JBKCVA010000022.1:0-27112 GCA_046318115.1 Lysobacterales bacterium
CAAGCACCGCATCGAGAGCGTGCTGGCCGTGCACGCCGACCCGCACCGCATGCCGAGCTTCGTCGACAACCACGATGTCGACCGCTTCCTCGCCGGCGGCAGCGAGGCCGGACTCAAGCAGGCCCTGCTCGCGCTGATGACATTGCCCGGCATTCCGGTCATCTACTACGGCACCGAGCAGGGCTTCACCCGCATGCGCGGTGCGATGTTCGCGCAGGGCTGGGGCAGCGAAGGGCGCGATCATTTCGACACCGCGCACCCGCTGTACCGCTACCTGCAGCGCGCCACCGCCCTGCGCCACGGCGAGTACGCCCTGCGCCGCGGCAGGCCGCGCGTGCTGGCCGCCGAGGCCGCCGGGCCGGGCCTCATCGCCTGGGTGATGGAATCAGACCAGGGTTCCGCGCTGGTCGCACTGAACACCGCGGATGCGCCAAGCGTTTACGGCGCGATCCAGACCGGCCTCGCGCCGGGTACGCGGCTGCAGCCGCTGTTCGCGATCGAGGGCGAAGCCCCTGCACTGGCGGTGGATGCGCAGGGCCGCATCGATCTCGCCCTGCCCGCGCGCGAGGGGCTGGTGTGGCGGGTATTGTCGGCCGAGCTCGAAACGCCGCCGCAGGACCGCAGTGTCGAGCGGCCTTCGCTGGATGCGCTGGGAGAAGCGCCCGCGTCAGAACGGTTGGCGCTGTCCGGTCAGGCGACCGCCCAGGCCGACCTGCAGCTGGTGCTGGATGGCGAAGTGGAGCGGGCGATCCCCGGGCAGGCGGATGCGCAAGGTCGCTTCGCCGTGGAGGTCGACGTGCGCAGCCTTGCCGACCCGGGCCTGCAGCATCGCGTGCAGATCATCGACACGTCTACGGGCCTCGCGTCCAAGAGCACGCACTTCCGCGTGCAGCCGCGTTGGAGACTGCTGGCCGAAACCGAGGACCCGATCGGCGACGACCGTGGCCCCGAAGGCGGCTATCGCTATCCCACCGATCCGGGCTGGGGCGAGCGCGGCCTGCTCGATCTCACGCAGGCGCGCGCCGAGGCCAGCGGCGGCAGCCTGCGCCTGCAGGTGCGCCTGCGCGCACTGAGCCGCGACTGGAACCCGGCCAATGGCTTCGATCGCATGGCGCTGACGCTGCACCTCGCCCTGCCCGGGGCCAGCGACGGCGCGCGCGCCCTGCCCCTGCTCAATACCGCGATGCCCGAGGGTCTGCGCTGGCAGCGGCGCCTGCGTCTGCACGGCTGGTCGAACGCGCTGTTCTCGCACGAGGGTGCCGATGCGAAGCGCGAGGGCACGGTCATCGGCGCGGCCGCGCTCGCAGTCGACCCTGCGACCCGCACCTTGACCATCACCCTGCCCGCCCGCCTGCTGGGCGAGCGCGACTCGCTGCACGGCGCAGTGCTGCATCTGAGCACCTGGGACTACGACGGCGGCTATCGCGCGCTCACACCCGAGGGCGGCAACATGCGCTTCGGCGGCGGTGATGGCACCCGCGAGCCGCTGTGGATGGATTCGATGGTGCTGCGGCTGGAGTAGAGGCTTCGATCGAAGTGAAGGCCGCGGTGAGTATGTGCAACCGGGGCAAAGGTTCGGCGCCGGTGGGTCGAGACCCACCCTATGCGAACCGCCCCGCTTCGCCCATAGGGTGGGTCTTGACCCACCGAATGCGAACAGCCCCGCTTCGCCCATAGGGTGGGGCTTGACCCACCGAATGCGAACCGCCCCGCGGGCGATTCGATGCGGACCGAGTCCAGTGTTGAGCGCCGGTGGGTCGAGACCCACCCTATGGCCGCCGCCCGAAAGGCCAGCGGCCGCGCCAATACTGCAGCAGCAGGAAGCCGAACAGCATGCCGCCCAGATGCGCGAAGTGAGCGATGCCGGTGCGGGTGCCTGAAACACCAAGCACCAGCTCGACCGCGCCGTACACGACCACCAGGGTGCGCGCCTTCATAGGTATCGGCGGGATCAGCAGCATCACCTGCCGGTTCGGAAAGGCCATACCGAAGGCCAGCAGTACGCCGAACACGCCGCCGGAGGCCCCCACCGTGGGATAGGGCTCACCGCCCTGCGCGGACAGGGTCGCCACCACGAGTTGGATCAGGCCTGCGCCGACGATGCAGGTCAGCACGTACAGCAGATAGCGCCGCGGCCCCAGCACCCGCTCGACGTCGCCGCCGAACATCCACAGCGCCAGCAGGTTGAACAGCAGGTGGGCCTCGTCGCCATGCATGAATCCATAGGTGAACAGCTGCCAGGGAAAGAAACCGACCGTAATCATCTGCCCCTGATGCATGCCGAGCGCGTAGTCACCTGCAGGCCAGAGCATGAAGGGCAGCATCGCGACTTCGCCCAGCAGCAGCTGCAGCACATAGACCAGGCCGCAGGCCAGCAGCAGCGCCTTGGTGACGGGAGGAACAGGCGGCATCACCACTCCGGCGCGCGAATCAGCAGGCCGGCAGTGTAGCGGTCGCTGCGCGGGGCTCGTCCTCGCCGGCAAGGCAGCGCGCCTGCGCGAGTGCCGCCAGCACCGTCGCGTAGTGGATGTCGACGATGTCCTCGACATCGTTCGCATAGCCACCGGCCATGCTGATCGACAGCGGCAGGCCGAGCCGGCGGCAGGTGTCGAGCACGCGCTGGTCGCGTTCGCGCAGGCCGGGCTTGCTGAGCTTGAGGTAGCCGAGGCGATCGCCCTCGAAGGGGTCGGCACCGGCGAGGTAGATCACCGCATCCGGACGCGCGACGGCGATGGCGCGCGGCAGGTGGTGGTCGAGCAGATCGAGGTAGGCCGCGTCGTCGGTGCCATCCGGCAGGGCGACATCGAGATCGGAGGGCGGCTTGACCGCCGGGTAGTTGCGCGCGGCGTGCATCGAGAAGGTATGGATCGTCGGGTCGTTGGCGCAGAGGGCGGCGGTGCCGTCGCCCTGATGCACATCGAGGTCGACGACCAGCAGCCGGTCCGCCAGCCCCGCGGCCTGCACATGACGTGCGGCGACCCCCGAGTCGTGGAACACGCAGTAGCCGCCGCCGCGATCGAAGGCCGCATGGTGGGTGCCGCCCGCGAGGTTCACCGCGACACCGTCGCCGCGCAGGGCCGAAGTGAGTGCGCCGATGGTGCCGCCCGAGGAGCGCCGCGAGCGCTCGACCATCGCCGGCGACCACGGAAAGCCGATGCGCCGCAGCTCGGCGTCGCTGGCACGGCCTTCGTGCATGCGGGCGATGTAGTCGTGGCAGTGCACGCGCTGCAGGTCTTCGATCGAGGCCGGTTCGGGTTCTACCAGCTCGATGCCCTCGACGCCGCGCACGCGTTCGTACAGCCGCCGGTACTTGTCCATCGGAAAGCGGTGCTCGGGCGGCAGCGGCAGCACGAAGTGGTGGCAGTAGTAGGCGCGCACGTGCGATGGGTCAGGCGGGGGAGAGGAGCGAGGAACGAGTGGAGAGGAACGAGGAACGAGTTGGGGGGCATCGAGTCATAGGGTGGGTCTTGACCCACCAAAGCCCAAAACCCGCCCCGGTCCAACACAGGGTGGGTCTTGACCCACCGGAGCCCAACATCCGCCACGGTCCAACATAGGGTGGGTCTTGACCCACCGGAGCTAAACGCCCGCCCCGGTCCAGCCTGACCAAACGCCACTCGCATTGAAATGCGCCAAGCGTGCGCGACGCGTGAGCTGATGAGGTCGGTGCACGCCGTTATTGGGAATCCCTGGGATGTGGGGATCGCTTCACCGGGAGTGTTCGTACGAAATTCACGCTTCGGTGGGTCAAGACCCACCCTATGGCTGCTCGACACGCAGCATCGCGGCGAGACTCGAGCTTCGGTGGGTCAAGACCCACCCTATGGCTGCTCGACATGGAGCATCGCGGCGAGATTCGAGCTTCGATGGGTCAAGACCCACCCTATGGCTGCTCGACACGCAGCGTTGCGGCGAGATTCGAGCTTCGGTGGGTCAAGACCCACCCTATGGCTGCTGGACACGCAGCATTGCGGCGAAATTCGAGCTTCGGTGGGTCAAGACCCACCCTATGGACCCGGCTCTCGCCGCGCCTCGGTCGGCACATGCAGGCCCGACTTCAGCGCCAGCTCGGCCATGCGCTGGGCATCGGCGAGGATGCCGTGGAGGATGCGCAGTTCGCGCTCGTCCAGCGCGGCGCGCAGGAACACGCGGCGCAGGCGCTGCATCACCACGTCGGGCGAGCGGCCCTTGTGGAAGTCGATGTCGTGCAGGGTCTGGTCGAGGTGGACGAAGAAGCGCTCAACCTGGGCCTGCGTCGCCAGCGCGTCGCCGCGCTCCAGCGCGGCGGCCAGGGCCGAAGGCGCCGCGGCCTGTGTCACGGAGGCCGCGCTTGCCTGCGCCGGAAACAGATGGCTCATGCGCAGCTCGTAGCAGAGCACCTGCACCGCCTGCGACAGATTGAGCGAGCTGTACTCGGGGTTGGCCGGAATGCGCACCGCTGCGTGGCAGTGCTGCAGCTCCTCGTTGGTCAGGCAGGCACGCTCGCAGCCGAACAGCAGGGCCACGCGGCCGCTGCGGGCACTCTCCAGCACCACCTGCGCCGCCTCGCGCGGCGCGTGCTCCGGCAGGGGCACGCCGCGGCGGCGCGCGGTCGAGCCCATCACCATCCGGCAGTCGGCGATGGCGTCTTCCAGGCGCTCGAACACCTGCGCGCGTTCAAGCACATCGTCGGCGCCAGCGGCCAAGGCATTGGCCTGGATGTCCGGGTAGCGGTCCGGCTGCACCAGACGCAGGTCGGACAGGCCCATGGTCTTCATCGCGCGGGCCGCGGAGCCGATGTTGCCCGGGTGCTGGGGGCGGACCAGGACGATGGCGATGGCGTCGAGCATGGGGTTCCTTGGAATGGGGGACGGAAGACAGCTGGCAGCGGGCGATTCAGCCGGCGGGCGGGACGGCGCAGGGGCTTTGCAGTACACTCCCCCGCCCTTCAGGGACGGCCAGCCTGGCCGGGCCCGTTCTTTTCCCAGCGAGAGTGCGTATGCAGAAGTCCGCGATCAACGTCGTGGTCAAGGCGGCACGTCGTGCCGGCGACCTGATCCTTCGCCATGTCGGCCGCGTCGAGACCCTGAGCGTCTTCGAGAAATCGAAGCAGGATTATGCCAGCGAGGTCGATGCCCAGGCCGAAGCCGAGATCATCCGCGAACTCAAGCGCGCCTTTCCCGACCACGCCTTTCTTGCCGAGGAATCGGGCCAGACCGGCAAGTCCCGCTACACCTGGGTGATCGATCCGCTGGACGGGACCAGCAACTTCCTGCACGGCATTCCCCACTTCTGCGTGTCGATCGCGCTGCTGGACAACCAGGAACCGGTGCTCGGCGTGATCTACGACCCGCTGCGCAACGAGATCTACAGCGCGGTGAAAGGCTCGGGCGCGGTGCTCAACGACAAGCGCATCCGCGTCGCCCAGCGCAATGACCTCAGCGGCGCGATGCTGATCACCGGCTTCGCTCCGCGCCAGCGTTCGAAGATCGGCGCACAGCTTGAAGCCGTGCGCGAGCTGATGCGCGACGCCGAGGACGTGCGCCGCACCGGCTCGGCCGCGCTTGACCTGGCCTACGTCGCCGCAGGCCGCGCCGATGCCTACTTCGAAGCCGGCGTGATGCCCTGGGACATCGCCGCCGGCGTGCTGCTGGTGCGCGAAGCCGGCGGCCGCGTCTGCGATTTCCGCGGTGGCGGGGATTACTTCAAGTACGGCCAGATCGTGGCCGGCAACCTGAAGGTCAGCGAGCTGGTGCAGAAGTCGCTGGTCAACTCGGGGTATGCGGCGGCGTTTGATTGATCGCGGCGGTCGCGGCTTTGCCGCGGCGGGATTGGGGATTCGGGATTCGGGATTTGCCGCCGGTCGAGCTACCGACGCGGTGCGATGCGACCGCTTTGTCGAGCTGGCTGGAACGCTTCATCGACCTGTCGAGTTCAATCCCCAATCCCTAATCCCTAATCCCCAATCCCACAAGCAACAAGGGCGCCCCGCAGGGCGCCCTTGTTGTTTGCCCCACCGCAAGGCGAGAACTCAGGGACGACGCGCCAGCTCGGCCTCGTCGCGGGCCTTCGGCATCAGGTCTTCCTTGTTGGCGCCGAGCCACAGCAGCAGCGGGCAGGCGATGAAGATCGAGGACAGGGTGCCGATCACGATGCCGATGATCTGCGACTCGGCCATGCCCTTCAGCGAGGGGCCACCGTAGAAGTACAGGGCCAGCACAGTGAGCAAGGCCACGAACGAGGTGATGATCGTGCGCGACATGGTCTGGTTGACCGAGCGGTTCATGATCTCCACCGGCGACAGCCGCAGCGTGCGGAAGTTCTCGCGGACGCGGTCGAAGACGACGATGGTGTCGTTGATCGAGTAGCCCATCACCGAGAGGATGCCAGCCAGCACGTTCAAGTCGAACTCGTGCCCACTGAGGGCGAACCAGCCGATGGCGATCAGCACGTCGTGCAGGGTGGTGATGGTCGCCGCAACGGCGAACTTCCACTCGAAGCGCAGAGAGATGTAGATCAGGAATCCGGCGACCACCAGCAGCAGCGCGTAGACACCGTTCTGGGCCAGCTCCTTGCCGATCTGCGGGCCGACGAAATCGCTGCGCACCAGGGTGCCCGGGTTCTCGGCGGAATTGAGCGCTTTGAGCAGGGCATCGCCCGTACGCGCCGCGGTGGTGTCGGCCTCGTCGGGCTGCAGGCGGATCAGGATCTCGTTGGTGGCGCCGAAGGTCTGCACCTGCACGCCCTCGAATCCGGCCTCGTCCAGGGTTTCGCGAGCGGCTTCCAGATCGACCGATTTCTCGAAGTGCAGCTCGGCCACGGTGCCGCCGGTGAAGTCGAGAGCGAAGTTGAAGCCGCGGATCGGAATCGCGGCCACGGCCACCACCATCAGCGCCAGCGCAAGCAGCAGCGAGACCTTGCGCAGCCGCATGAAATTGAACTGGCTGTTGTACGGAAACAGGTTCATGGGCGTGGCCTTTAGATCGACAGACCGGCCAGCTTGCGACGGCGGCCGTAAATGAAGGTGGCGATGCCACGGGACGCCGACACCGCGCTGTACATCGAGGTCAGGATGCCGAGGATCAGGGTGATGGCGAAGCCCTTCACCGGGCCAGTGCCGAATGCGAACAGAGCGATACCGGCCAGCATGGCAGTGATATTGGCGTCGGCGATCGTGCCGGCGGCCTTGTCATAGCCGTTGGCGATGCTGGCCAGCGGCGTATTGCCCTCGCGCAGTTCTTCGCGGATACGCTCGTTGATCAGCACGTTGGCGTCGACCGACATGCCCACCGTCAGCGCGATGCCAGCGAGGCCAGGCAGGGTCAGCGTGAACCCGAGGAGCGACATCACCGCCACCACCATCAGCAGGTTGATCAGCAGGGCGAGGTTGGTGATGAGACCAAAGGTCTTGTAGTAGACGATGAAGAAGACCATCACCAGAAGGAAGGAGAAGGTCACGGCGGAGACACCGGCCTTGATGTTCTCGGCGCCCAGGCTCGGACCGATCACCCGCTCCTCGATGATGTCCATCGGTGCGGCCAGCGAGCCGGCGCGCAGCAGCAAGGCCAGCTGGTTGGCCTCTTCGGGGCTGTCGAGGCCGGTGGTCTGGAAGGTGGGACCGAACACGCCCTGGATGGTCGCCAGCGAGATCACCTGCTCTCTGACGCGCGAGGCCTGCACCTCTTTGCCGTCGACGATGCGAGTCTCGGGGATGCGCTCGATGAACACCACCGCCATCGGCTTGCCGACGTTGTTGCGGGTGAACTCCAGCATGCGCTGGCCTCCCGAGGCGTTGAGGGTGACGTCCACCTTCGGCGTGCCCGACTGCGGGTCCATGCCCGAGCTGGCGCCGGTGAGCTGGTCGCCCGACGCGATCACATCGCGCGAAAGCAGCACTGGCTGCGGACGCCCATCCGGCCCCAGCGTGCGGCTCTCGTAGAGCTTGGCGCCCGGCGGCACCCGTCCGGTATCGCGCGCGGCGATTGCATCGCCTTCCACGGCTGCACGGTACTCAAGCGTTGCGGTGGCGCCGATCACCGCCTTGGCGCGCGCGGTGTCCTGCACGCCCGGCAGCTGCACCACCACGCGGCTCACGCCCTGGCGCTGCACGATCGACTCGGAAACGCCCAGCTCGTTGATGCGGTTGCGCAGGGTGACCGTGTTCTGCTCGATGGTTTCGTCGAGCACGCGATCAGTTTCTTCTTCGCTCAGTGTGCCGGTGAAGAGATTGGGTTCGGCGCCCTCGGTCAGCTGCAGGCCCGGCACCGCTTGGCGGACAAGGGCCATGGCGGCCTCGCGATCCGCCGGATCGCGCAGCGCCACTTCGATGCCCGTCGCGGTACGGCGCACCCCCGAGAAGATCAGGCGCTGGTCGCGCATGCGCGTGCGGATCTCGTTGAGGATGCCCTCGAAGCGCTTGTTGATCGCAGCCGCCACGTCCACCTCCATCAGGAAGTGCACACCGCCCTGCAGGTCCAGGCCCAGCGACATCGGCTTGGCACCGAGATCGGCCAGCCAGTCCGGCACGGTGGATGCGAGGCTGAGCGCAGCCGTGTAGTCCTGACCGAGCACAGGGCGAAGGGCCTCGGCGGCCTTCTGCTGCTCGATCACGTCATCAAGGCGAACGAGCAGCGAGCCGTCGACGATCTCGATCGATTTCGGCGTGATCGGGCCGCCGGCGAAGGCATCCTCGACCCGGCGCTGCAGCGCCTCATCGACCGTGGCGCCGCGGCCCGCGCTGATCTGCACGGAGGGGTCCTGCGGGAACAGATTGCCGCTGGAGTACACGGCGGCCAGCAACATGATCAACGCCAGAACGGCGTACTTCCAACGGGAATACTCAAGCATGGGTGTAGGACCCTGCGGGATCGCGAGCGCGATCGCTGTGGAGGAGTGGCGGGGCGCAGGCCCCGCCGGCTCATGCGGACTTCAGCGTGCCCTTGGGCAGCACCGCAGTGACGGCTTGCTTCTGCACCTTGACGCAGACGCCGTTGGCGATTTCCACGGTGATGAAGCTGTCGCTGACGTCGTCGATGCGGCCGGCGAGGCCGCCCGAGGTGATCACCTCGTCGCCCTTGCCCAGGGCGGACACCATGTTGCGGTGCTCCTTGGCGCGCTTCATCTGCGGGCGGATCACCAGGAAGAAGAACACCACGAAGAAAATGCCGAGCATGATCAGCGGCGACCACGGCGAGGGCTGCGGGGCTGCGGCCTGGGCGAAAGCAGGGGAGATCAGGAAGTCCATGGGGCAAGGCGCTCCGGTGACAGTTGAGGGCTTCAGCGGCCGTCCTGGCCACCGCAAAGCCGCGGATTATGCCACGCGCTCCCCCGCACCCCGGATTCACTCGGGGGCTGGGGTCTGGCGCAGGCGATAGAACTCGGCCCGGAAGTCCTCGAACCGCCCCGCGTCTATGGCGGCGCGGATGTCGCGCATCAAGGCCTGGTAGTGGAAAAGGTTGTGCTGGGTGGCCAGCATGGCGCCGAGGATCTCGTTGCAGCGCTCCAGGTGCCGCAGGTAGGCCCGCGAGAAGCCGCGCGAACAGGCGTAGCAGCCGCAGCCCTCCTCGATGGGGCGGGTGTCCTTCTCGTACTTGGCGTTGCGGATGCGGATCGCGCCGTGCCTGGTGAAGTAGTGGCCATTGCGCGCATTGCGGGTCGGCATGACGCAGTCGAACATGTCGATGCCGCGGGCCACCGCCTCGACGATGTCCTCCGGCCGCCCCACGCCCATCAGGTAGCGCGGCCGATCCGTCGGCAGCTGAGGGCAAGTGTGCTCCAGCATGGCGTTACGTTCGGCCTCGGGCTCACCAACGGCCAAGCCTCCCACCGCATAGCCGTCGAAGCCGATGTCGATCAGCCCGCGCGCCGACACGCTGCGCAGCTCGTGGTAAACGCCGCCCTGGACGATGCCGAACAGCGCGGCGTCATTGCCTTCGTGCGCGCGCTTCGAACGCTCGGCCCAGCGCAGCGAGAGCTGCATCGAGGTCGCCGCCTGCTTTTCGGTGGCCGGGTACGGCGTGCACTCGTCGAAGATCATCACGACGTCCGAGTCCAGCACGCGCTGGATCTCCATCGACACTTCAGGGCTCAGGAACACCTTGCTGCCGTCGACCGGCGAGGCAAAGGTCACGCCCTCTTCGGTGATCTTGCGGCGGTGCGCCAGCGAGAACACCTGGAAACCGCCGGAGTCGGTCAGGATCGGCCCATCCCAGCGGGCGAAGCCATGCAGGCCTTCGTGCGCACGGATGACCTCAAGGCCGGGCCGCAGATAAAGGTGGAAGGTGTTGCCGAGAATGATCTCGGCGCCGAGCGCGCGCAGATCCTCGGGGAACATGGCCTTGACCGTCCCGTAGGTGCCGACCGGCATGAAGGCGGGCGTCTCCACCGTGCCGCGCGGAAACGCAAGCCGCCCCCGGCGCGCGGCGCCGTCGGTGGTGAGAAGGTCGAACTGGAGACGGGACATTTGAGAGCCGGGATTGGGGATTCGGGATTGGGGATTGAGTGACCGGCTCTTGCGGCAAGCCTGGGATTTCGCGCTTCGCGGTAAGGGTTTGACGAGTACGGACCTGCCGGTGAGTTTCGACCGTCGGCCAATCCCGAATCCCTAATCCCCAATCCCCGCTGTCAGAGCCTCCGGCTCAAGCAGCATCGCATCCCCATACGAAAAGAAGCGATAGCGCTGCTCCACCGCATGACGGTAGGCGTCGAGGATGCGCTCGCGGCCGCAGAAGGCCGAGACCAGCATCATCAGGGTCGACTGCGGCAGATGGAAGTTGGTGATCAGCGCATCGACCGAGCGGATGCGGTAGCCGGGGAAGATGAAGATCTGGGTATCGCCGGCGAAGGGCTGCACTTCCCCCTCGCGCATCGCGGTCTCCAGCGCACGCACGACGGTGGTGCCGACTGCAATGACGCGCCTTCCAGCAAAGCGGGTGCGGCGGATCTGCTCGACCAGCTCGGCGCCGACGTTGAGCCACTCGCTGTGCATGGTGTGCTCGTGCACGCTATCGGCGCGCATCGGCTGGAAGGTGCCCGCGCCCACGTGCAGGGTGATATGCCCCATCTCGACGCCGCGCGCGCGCAGCTGCGCCAGCAGGGGCTCGTCGAAGTGCAGTCCCGCGGTGGGTGCGGCCACCGCACCGACGTGCCTGGCGAACACGGTCTGGTAGCGCTCCGCGTCGTCCTGACCGGGCTCGCGCTGGATGTAGGGCGGCAGCGGCAGGCGCCCGGCGCGCAGCAGCAGCTTCTCCAGCGCCTCGTCGCCGAGCAGGCGCAGCAGATAGAACTCGCCCTCGCGGCCGAGCACCTCGAACTCGCCACCGGCATCCAGGGTGATGCGGACGCCCGCCTTCGGCGACTTGCTGACACCCAGCTGCGCGCGCGCCTCGTGGGTGCCGGTGATGCGCTCGATCAGAATCTCGACGCGGCCGCCGCTGTCCTTGTGGCCGAACAGCCGGGCCGGGATCACGCGGGTGTCGTTGAACACCAGCAGATCGCCGGGCTGAAGCAACGCTGGCAAATCACGCACATGCCGATCCGCGCGCCCGCCGTCGGCCTGCAGATGCAGCAGGCGACTGGCCGAACGCTCGGGCAGCGGTGCCTGGGCGATCAGCTCGGGCGGCAGGTCAAAGTCGAAGTCGGTCTTCTTCACAGGCGTCTCGTGGGGCACAGCGCAGCCGCGCATTATCGGGGTGTGCAGCGGGGGCGACAAATCGGCGGCGGCGAGCGCGTCTGGCGCCAGAAACCGGACATGCGCCGTCAAGTCTGCGCTGTGGCTCACGTTCGCCAACAGAATCTGTGCGCGGAAACACACGGCATGCGCGTTGCAGCGCGGATGCGCCCTCACCGCCCGGAGACGTCCATGCGAGCCCTCAGTCTGCGCTGGAGTGCGGCCTTGATCGTGTTTGGCTCCGGACTTCATTGGGAGCCCGCCAATGCGAACGGGGATCCGCAGACGGCAGCAAAAAGCTATCTTGCGGGCACTCGGGTGCCCCCTACCGATCCCAAGCGTGAGAGCTACTACGGGTGGAGTGTGTCTGCGTCTGGCGAACGCGTGCTGGTCGGCATGCCCTATGAGTTCAACGGGGTGACTCTGACGACTGGCGCGGCCTACATCCAGCGCTTTGATGGTTCGCAATGGCAGCAGGAGTCGAAGCTCACCCCCGCGGATGGGGTCAACTTCGACTACTTCGGCGAGGCCGTCGCACTCTCCGGCGATATCGCGGCGATCGGCGCGCCGGATCACCAGTCCGCGCGCGGAGCGGTCTACCTCTTCCAACGGAACGGCAGCGCTTGGGCGCCACTCGCCAAGCTCGTCGCCTCGGACCCACAGCAAAGCGCGCGCTTCGGCGCAGCGCTCAGCTTCGATGGCAGCACCCTCGCGGCCGCCGCGCCGGGCAATAGCGGCGGTCGTGGTGCGGTCTATCTTTTCACCTCGGCCGGCGGCAGCTGGACGCAGAGCGCCCGTCTGCAGGCGTCAGATGCAGCGGCCAATGATCGTTTCGGGCTGAGCGTGGCTGTCGACGCTGACACCCTCGTCATCGGGGCTCCAGGCAAAGCGCTAAACGTCAACGCGCAGGGCGCGGTCTACGTGTTCGCGCGCAGCAACGGAACCTGGTCGCAGCAGGCGCGCTGGACGCGCGCGGGCGCCCAGGCGGGAGAAAGCTTTGGGACGGCGGTGGCCGTCAGCGGCAATCTGGCTGCCGCCTCTGCGCCCTATGCGAGCGCGATCTCGGGAAGCGGCGGCGGCGTGATCGAAACCTATACGCGCGCAGGCAGCGCGTGGTCATCGGCTGGCAGCCTGCGCAGCGCGAGTGGCTCTGCATCAGCCCAGTTCGGATTCAGCCTGTCGCTTCGCGGATCGCGCTTGCTGGCGGGTTTGGCGGGCGACGAAATCAGCGGGAGCATTCTGCAGGGCAGCCTTGAAAGCTACCTGCTTGAGGACGGCGTTTGGAGCCTCAATCAGCGGCTGTTGGCTGCTGACGGCGAGCAAGAAGCGCAGATCGGCTACTCGGTGACCCAAGCGCCCGACTTCGCCATCGCTGGCGCTCCGGGCGCGAGCAGCGGATCCGCGACCTTTGCCGGCACCGTCTATGCCTTCCAGAACAGACAAACCTCGCTCACCCTGGTGAATCTGCCGCCGCAACCGGTGCGAATCGGCGAGACCTACAGCGTCTCGGCCAGCGTGGTCGCCAGCGCGGGATCGGCGGGCGGTGACGTACTGGTACGCGACGACAGCGGCAACAGCTGCACGACCGTGCTCAACGCAGGTGCCGGCAGCTGCAATCTCACCGCAACCGCCGTCGGCCCGCGCACCCTGAGGGGGCGCTACAACGGGGCGCCGGGCTTCGCCGAGAGCTTCGGCAGCGCCAGCGTGCAGGTGCGGCCCGATCTGCGGCTGCAGCCGGCCAGCCTGCCTGACGGCCAGATCGGCGCCGCCTACAGCCAGCTCTTCGACACGCCTGCGACCGGTGCCACCCTGCCCCTTGTCTACAGCCTCGCAAGCGGCAGCCTGCCGCCAGGGCTGAACCTCGGCGGCAACGGCCTGCTGTCGGGCACGCCAACCAGTTTCGGCAGCTTCAACTTCACGGTTCGCGTGAGCGACAGCAGCAGTGCCGGCCTGGGCGGACCCTTCAGCGACACCCGCGCCTACAGCCTGCGCATCCAGCCGCCCTTCCGTACCACGCTGAGCCTGACCCCTGTCGCCAGCCCGCGCGACCGCGGCGCCAGCGTCAGTTTCGGTGCTGTACTCGACGTGATCGAGGCGGGTGCAGGCGCACCATCCGGCACCTATGCCGTGAGCGCAGTGAACGGCACCAGCACGCTGACATGCTCGGCACCGGTCAGCGCCGAGGGCACGCAGTCCTGCAGCATCGACTTCAGTGAGGGCGCGGCCGTGGGGGACTACCTCATCACCGCCAGCTTCACCTCCACCAATGCCGACTTCGGCAACAGCAGCGACAGCGCTCCCCTGCGACTTCTTTCGCCCTCCGATCCCTTGATCAGCGCGAGCGCGCTCGATCCCCTGTATCTGCCGGAGGAAAGTCTGCGATTCCGCATCACCGTGCAGAACGCCGGGCCGGACATCGCCTACGCGCTGCGCCTGCAAGCCCCGGCGCCTGCAGGGCTGCAGAACCTGGCCTGGACATGCAGCGGCGCCGCCTGCCCTGCCGCCAGCGGCATCGGTGCCCCCGACCTGCTGATTCCCGCACTGGCCGCGGGCGGCAACTTGCAGATCGACTTGACCGGCGACGTCGGTGTGGCGCCACCAGCGCAAATCGAAGCCAGCGCCAGCGTGTCTCTGGATGTCGCAGGCTTCAGCCGGGATCTCGACGCGAGCAACAACAGCACCGCCGCTCGCAGCCTGACACTGCGATTGTTTTCCAACGGCTTCGAGACTCCAGAGACCCAGTAGCCTGTCGGGCTTTGGATGGCCAGGCTGCGATTCCGTCCGCGCGGACCACTATCCACCGGTTTTGGCCCAGAGCGCCGCTATCGGCCTGCGGATCGCCGAAAAGCTGTCCTCACGCAGCCGGACTTTCGGCTCGACCACCCAAGCCCGACAGGCTCCCAGGGCAACACCGATCAAGTCCATCCCGGCCTTGATCGGCCATCGCGAGTCCGCCACAGGTCCGGACTCGCTCGTGCTGGATCACGCGTTATGCGCTCGATACGCGGTCTCGCCCTCCATGGCGCGCCCGCGGGTACAGCATGACCGCGGGTGTTCGGGCATGAGCGAATCGGGACCCGCGTCAAGCTGGCGAGCGGCGTGCGCGCGGACGTGCGGGAGTCCGTGGTGGCGACGATCCGCCGGAAAGCGGCAAGGCCTGCCGCGAGCCCCCTGCGAACGCGGTCCACGCCCCACAGGGCCGTCGCGAGCGACGGCGAGGGCGGCGCCGGGGCAACAGGCTCTGCCTGCGTTGGCTGCGGCGTGCCGCCAACGATCCGCGCGCACCGTGGAAGCCTCTGATTCGACTGAATATTCTGCCCAGCGACACGAAGCGACCCACCTTCACGCTGTTTCCACCGACTTACGCGGCCCTTATGCCGGGTGATACTATCGGCCTAAGTTTTTGTTTTTATTGGGCCTTGATTGCGTTGATCGTGCGCATCGGCCCCGCCACCCGGGAGAAGCCGCCAGATGAACACCGCCATGCCGAGCCTGATCGAGCGCCTGAAGCCCCTGCGCAGCTACGGCGGCGCCACCCGCTGCCGTGGTCTCGACGAAGCCACTGTCGAGCGCTTGGGTTCGCAGTACCCCGAACTCGTTGAAGCCGTGGAGGCTGCCGTCGCGGCCTTCGAGGCCCTGCGCGGCGGCGAGTTCGATGCCCTTCTGCGCGCCGATGAGGCCGAGCAGCTCGCCGCCATCCACGCCGACTACGTCAATTTCTACACGGATGACGCGGTGAATCCTTATGTGGCGCTGACTGCCCGCGGCCCCTGGGTGATCACCCTCAAGGGCGCGGTGCTGCACGACTCCGGGGGCTACGGCATGCTCGGGTTCGGCCATACGCCGAAGCCGGTGATCGAGGCCATGGCGCGGCCACAGGTGATGGCCAACATCATGACCGCCAGCCTGTCGCAGCTGAAGCTCTCGCAGGCACTGAAGCGCGAAGTCGGCCATCGCCGCGGCGGCTGCCCCTACGACAAGTTCCTGTGCCTGAATTCCGGCTCGGAGTCGGTCTCGCTGGCCGGCCGCATCGCCGACGTCAACACCAAGCTGCACACCGATCCGGGTGGCCGCCATGCCGGCAAGCGGGTCAAGCGCATCGCGGTCAAGGGCGCCTTCCACGGCCGCACCGAGCTGCCGATGCTCTACTCCGACAGCACCCGCCCGACCTATGCCAAGCACCTGGCGAGCTGGAAGCACCACGAGCCGCAGCTGATCACCATCACGCCCTATTCGGTCGAAGAGCTGCGCCAGGCCTTTGCCGATGCGGACGCCAACGGCTGGTACATCGAGGCGATGTTCCTTGAGCCGGTGATGGGCGAAGGGGATCCAGGTCGCCAGGTCACGCCAGAGTTCTACGCCGCCGCGCGCGAGCTCACCAAGGCGCACGGCACTCTGCTGCTGGTCGACTCGATCCAGGCGGGCCTGCGTGCGCACGGCGTGCTGTCGATCGTCGACTACCCGGGCTTCGAAGGCTTCGAGGCGCCCGACATGGAGACCTACTCCAAGGCGCTCAACGCCGGCCAATACCCGCTGAGCGTGCTCGCGGTCAACGCCCGCGCGGCGGGGCTGTACCGCAAGGGCGTCTACGGCAACACCATGACCACCAACCCGCGGGCGATGGATGTGGCCTGCGCAACGCTGGAAATGCTGACACCGGACGTGCGCGCCAACATCGTGGCCAAGGGGCGCGAATTCCTGGACAAGTTGGAGAAGCTGCGCGCCGAGCTGGGCGGCCTGATCACCAAGGTGCAGGGAACCGGCCTGCTGTTCTCCTGCGAGCTCTCGGACGACTTCAAGTGCTACGGCGCCGGCAGCACCGAGGAGTACATGCGCGAGCACGGCCTCGGTGTGATCCACGGCGGCGTCAACTCGCTGCGCTTCACCCCGCATTTCGGCATCACCAGCGCCGAGATCGATCTGGTTGTTGCCGGCGTGCGCCGCGCCCTGCTGGAAGGCCCGCGCAAGGCCTCCGCGGCAGCAGCCTGAGACGTCCGCGACGCCGGGTAGCCGGCACGCTGGAGAACGGGAAGCCCACCGCGAGGTGGGCTTCTGCGTTTCGAGGCCTTGGTTGTGCCGCTGGCTGACGGAGCACGCTGGCAAGTCGCGACGACAACGCAGGCCTCAGCCGCCGACGAAGAGGTTCCGGGAGAGAGATCCAAGCCGGGACAGGGCCGAGCTCGTGGTGGGCCAGGGCTCACCCTCTTCGGGGGGCTTGGAGCCGCCACCCGCGCGGTCGCGCGACGCTTTACTCCAATCCCGAATCGCCGATCCCCAATCCCGGCCTCCAGCTACAAGCCCTCCGCCTTGGCGGCGTCCCACAGCGCTTCCTGCTCGGCCAAGCCCAGCGCCTCCAGCGTGGTGCCACGCGCTGCGGCCAGGGCCTCCATCCGACGGAAGCGACGCTCGTACTTGATGTTGGCGCGACGGAGCGCGCTGCCGGCGTCGACCTTGGCCTTGCGCGCAAGATTCAGGGCGACGAACAGCACGTCGCCGATCTCGTCCTCCAGCGCTTCATGCCCGCGGCCCTTGGCGAGCTCGGCGCGCACCTCTTCCAACTCTTCATGCAGCTTGGCGATCACTGGCTCGGCATCGGGCCAATCGAAGCCGACCGAAGCTCCTTTCTTCTGCAGCTTGAGCGCACGTGCCCACTCCGGCAGGCCCCGGGTCACCCCGGCCAAAGCGCTGCCATCTGTCTCACCCTTGGCCGCGCGCTCAGCGCGCTTCTGTGCCTCCCATTGTGCAAGCGCGGCGTCGGCTGCATCGGCGCTGGCATCGCCGAAGACATGCGGATGGCGGCGGATCAGCTTGTCGCAGATGGCTTCGGCGACGTCGGCGAAGGCAAAGCGACCTTCCTCTTCTGCCATGCGCGCGTGGAACACCACCTGCAGCAGCAGGTCGCCCAGCTCATCGCGCAGTTCGTCGAAGTCGCCGCGGTCGATGGCATCGGCCACTTCGTAGGCCTCCTCGATCGTGCAGGGCGCGATCGTGCGGAAGTTCTGCTTGAGGTCCCAGGGGCAGCCGCCCTCGGGGTTGCGCAGCTGGGCCATGATCGCGCGAAGGCGCTCGACGGGATCGGCGTGGGTGGGGATGGGAGCGGGCATGGGTCCAAGCCTGAAGGGAGGAATGTGATCGCAGGCGCGCCTGCTTTCCTGTCGGCGCGGCCGTTCCTTTGGAATGCACGATGCGCTGGAGCCGGCGACAGGACAGCAAGGAGCACCGATCCGGCGGCTGGCCAAAGGGTGAGGTCGAACGGCAGCCTGCAGCACGCAGATACACGGCCCTGGTCCACTCGACAACGCGTCCGCTACAGCCACTCCTTCCAGGCCAATCCGACGTCGCCGAGCGCAATGAAATCCGGATTGATCAGAACCTCGCGCTGGTTGTAGCGCAGCGGCTGACCGTCGAGGTCAAGGACCGCGCCGCCGGCCTCTTCCAGGACGCACTGGCCAGCCGCGGTGTCCCACTCTCCGGTGGGTCCAAAGCGCGGGTACAGGTCAACCAGGCCCTCGGCCAGCCTGCAGAATTTCAGCGAGCTGCCCAGCGGCACCTGCAGAGGCTGCTGCAGGTGCTGGATCATCGCCGCACTCTTCGGATCAAGATGCGAACGCGACACCGCCACCCGCAGCGGACGCGGCGCAGGCTGCTGCACGCTGAGCTGCACGGCTTCGCCGTCCGCTGCACGCAGCCAGCTGCCCTGGCCCGACTGCGCCCAGTACAACGTGTCCAGCACGGGTGCGTAGACCACGCCGAACACGGGACGCCCCTGCTCGATGAGAGCGATGTTGACGGTGAATTCTCCGTTGCGCTTGACGAACTCGCGAGTGCCGTCCAGCGGATCGACCAGCCAGTAGCACCGCCAGCTGCGGCGTTCCGCGAGGTCTTCGGGCGCCGACTCCTCGCTCAGTAGCGGAACAGTTGGAGCCAACGCGGCCAGACCATCGCGAATCAGCGCGTGCGCCGCGAGATCGGCCTCGGTCAGCGGGCTGCGGTCGGCCTTGGCCTCGACCTCGAAGTCGCGGGCATAGATCTCCAGGATCGCCGCACCGGCTCGACGCGCGATATCCAGCACAGTCGCGCGGGCGACGGCATCCAGCGCGAAAGCCGAAGCGCTCACGGGGCACCCCGACGCTGCAGATACTCGCGGACGATGAACATCGAGGCCAGCGAGCGGCCTTCCGAGCAGTCCTCACGCAGCATCAGCTCATGCAGGCGCGCCAGCGGCCAGGGAATCACTTCCAGCGGTTCGGGCTCGTCGCCCTCGAGCTGCTCGGGGTAGAGGTCTTCGGCCAGCACCAGGGTCGTGCCGTGGGTGAAATAGGTCGGCGCCAGGGTCAGCTCTCGCAGCACCGTCAGACGGCGCGCGCCATAGCCGGCTTCTTCCTTGAGTTCACGGTTGGCGGCGGTTTCGGCGTCCTCGCCGGGATCAATGCGCCCCTTGACCAGGCCCAGCTCGTAGCGGTGCGGGCCGGCGGCGTACTCGCGTACGAGCAGCAAGGTCTCGGCGTCCTGCATCGCAGCCACGATCACCGCGCCGCGACCGCGCGGCTTGGTGCGCTCGAAGCGCCGGCGCGCGCCGTTGCTGAACTCGAGGTCCAGCTGTTCGACCTGGAAACGGCCGCCGTAATCGAGCTCGTGCACGGCATGGATCGTCGGCAGCGGTGGCGAAGGCTTGATGGTGCTCACGCGCCAGGCCCCCGCCAGTCTTGGAACGCGGCCAGCGCCTCGGCGTGCAGCTCCGCGTTGCCGGCGAGCACGGTCGTGGTGGCCAGCGAAAGCTCCCGGCCGTCGAGATCGCTGAACACGCCGCCGGCCTCACGCACGATGACCGCAAGCGCGGCGATGTCGAGGATGTTCACGTCGGACTCGATCACGAGATCGATGCCACCGCGAGCCAGCAGGTGGTAGTGGTAGAAGTCGCCGTAGCCGCGCGTGCGCCCGGCGCGGCGCACCAGCCCGGCCAAGGCGTCCCAGCCCGGCGCGGCAGCCAACGTCTTCAAGTTGCCGGTGGAGAGCGCGCTGCGCTCCAGCGGCTGCGCGGGCGCGACGCGGATGGGAGCACCGTCGAGAAAGGCACCGCCACCGCGGCGCGCCCAGGCCAGCTCGTTGAAGGCCGGCGCCGAAGACACGCCGAGCACCAGTTCGCCGCGAAACATCAGCGCGATCTGGGTGCTGAACATCGGGTAGCCGCGCACGAAACTCTTGGTGCCGTCGATGGGGTCGACCAGCCACAGCCAGTCGCCACTGCCCGTGGTTCCCTCCTCTTCCCCGTAGATCGCGTGCTCAGGAAAGGCCTCGGTCAGCACGCGGCGGATGGCCTGCTCGCTCTCGACGTCGGCCCGGGTCACCGGCGATTCGTCAGCCTTGGTGATGACCTCGAACTGGCCGCGATAGTAGTGACGGATCACCTCGGCGGCATCGGCCGCCGCGCGCTTGGCGACCGCAAGAGCGTGGTCGAGGAACTCGGGAGTGGGCTGGCTCGACGACATGCCCGCGCTCACCCGCCCACGCGATTCAGCTGGCCGCTGATCTCCAGCCGCGAACTGCCGTCCGCCTGAGGCTGGCCGATGTACTGCAACGCCCGCTGCACCGCGGTATCACCGTCTCGCGCACGCAGCGTGGCCTCGGCGCTGACACCCTGCAGACCGGCGGAGAACTTGCCGCCTTCGATGCTCAAGGCGCCGCCTGAATCGGTGACTGTGCCGGCGATCGTGCCCACGCCCTGAGTGGCGAAGTCGGCGCGGATGTCACCCAGGCGCGCGTCGGCACTGCCGGCCACAGCCGCCTCGCGCCACAGCGCGCTGCCCTCGACCTTGGCCGGGAAATACTGGTCGACCACCAGCTCGCGCAGGTCGAACTCGACCCGGCCCTTGAAGACCAGCGCCGGCACGTCGAGCACCGCCTGCAGCCGCTGGGCATCGACGCTGGCGCGCATGCCGCGCAGCTGCAGGCTGCCCGGCCCGCTCAGGCTGACGAAGCCCGCGGCCTTCAGCTCGGGGCCGTCGAGCGTGATGTCGGCATCGATGCGCCTGGAAAACAGCGCCCAAGGCGAAAGCTTCCAGCTGAAGGCACCCAGCGCGCGCTCGCGCACCGTGAGCGCATCGGCGCGGCCGTTCCACACGCTGCCCGAGACACCCTCCATGCGCACGTCGCGCATGCGGTCCTGCACCAGGCCCAGCGCTGTCGAGGCCGGGAGGAAGGCGGCGACCAGCCCCAGGATCAGGAGCAGCACCAGGCCGAACACGAACACACGCATCAGCAGCTTCATCGACATCCCTCAAACAAACGTAGTGGTTGCAGCAGCGGACCGACCCGAACCCAATCAGGCTCCACTCGAACGACGCCAGCGCTTCCCGCAGCAGCGGGCACGCGCGCACAGTGGGTGAGCCGTGGCCCAGCGCCGCTCGACCCTTGCCAGAACCGTAGGCGCGGAAACTGGCGCATCGCCTCCGAGCGCAGCGGGTACGCAGGAGCAAGACTCATCGCCGTTCCTCCAGCCCGATCCGCGCGTCGACCTGGCCGGAGGCGCCCGTGGTCTGCACGTTGAACTCCGAGACCCGCAGGCCCTGGCTGCGCGCGAAAGGCTCAAGCCAGGCCATCAGCGCATCGAAGCCGACCTGCTGGAAGACCATGCGGATCTGGCCTTCAGCCACCGGCTCGACGCGCAGCAGGCTGGTGCCAAGCCCGGACTCGCGCGCGCCGGCATCGGCCCGCGCCAGCAGCGAACGGCCGTCCTGCGCCTGCGCGCCCACGCCGGCGGCACGCAGACGCTGCACTTCGGGCGCAGCCGCCTGCATCCAGCGGTAGCTGGCATCCTGTGCTGCCGCCTGCACGCGCAGGGCCTCTCTCGCGCGCTGCAGCGGCAGCCAGGCCAGGGCATACAGGAGCAGCAGCGCGGCCAGCACAGCGCCGACCGTCAGCACGCGGCGATCGCGATCGGAGAGCCCCAGCCACCAGACCTTCATGCGCGCCCACCGCGCAGGCTGATACGGCCTTCGACTCCGCCCTGCCCCGGCGTGGCCGAGGTCAGTTCCGCCGCGAGACCAAGCGCAGCGAGCGCTTCGCGCAGGCCGTCGAGGGTGGCGACGTCAGGCGCGCGCAGGGTGATGTCCAGCGCGCCACTGCGATAGTCGATCGCCTCCAGCGTGTAGCGACTGCTTCCGGCAAGGCTGGGGGCGACCCGCGCAAGCAACGCCAGTGCATCGTCGTCGCCTGCGCCGCGTATGAGACGCGTGTACTCGATCTCCAGCTGCGCGCGCGGATCGACCACCGTGTTGACACCGGGCAGGGTCTGGCGCAACAGCCCAGCCATCTCGAGCCGCTGCGAGTCGATCCGCGCGTCGAGCTGCCGGTATTCGACCAGCGCCTGGGAGAACGCCAGAAGCACCGCGAGACCCGCCACCGCCGCCGCCCGCTGCAGCCAGGGCATCGCATCGCCACGCAGGCGCGGAGCGAACGCGCCCTGCAGGAGATTCGGACCATTCGGGCTCGCCAACTGTCGCGCCAAAAGGCCCAGGCGCAACGGTGCCGACTGCGCCCGCAGCGCCAGCGCCGGGGGCAGGCTCTCAACAGAGGTATCGCCGCAGCGGATCACCGTCCACGCCTGCTGCGCCGGAGCGCCCGAGAACAGCCCAAGGAGCGAAGGCAGCAGGGCGACGCGCTCCGCCAGCACGCCTCCCTCGGCGCCACGCAGCACAACGCGCTCGCCGTCCAACAGAAGCAGTCCCTGTCCAGGCTCGACGGCGGGCAGTAGGCTGGCCTCGCTGTAGGCGGCGACCGCAGCCAAGCCTCTGGATTCGAGCTCGGCCAGGAGTTCGCGCAGGTGCTGCGCATCCGTCACCGCCAACTCGACCGTATCGCCGGCCCCACTGAACGCGAAGTGCAGCTGCTCCACCGGCGTCGCGAGTCGCTCCTCCACTGCGAAGGGCAAGGCCTGTCGCAGCACGCCCTCGCTGCGCGCAACCCGCGGCGCGCGTGTCAGCAGGACCGACTCGGCAGGCAGCAACAGCACGATCTCGCGGCCCGCAGGCGGCCAACCGCTGCGCGGCCCGGCCTCCAGACGGGCCAAGTCCAGCCAGCCCGGCTCGCCCTGCGGATCAAATTGAAGCAGCACGCGCTCGGGCATGGACCACGCAGTCGAAGAAGACAGCCGCGGACTGTAGCAGTCGGCGGCGGGTCGGGAAGCGCGGATTCTAGCAACCGCAGCCGGCCGCCTCGTGCACCGCAGGTACTGACGGCCCGTGTCTTGCAAGCGCGGCCCGGTCCCTGCCCGGAGTCCGCACATGCATACACTGCGCATCATCCCGATCGGCAGCTCCCTTGGCGTTGTGCTGCCGCAGGGCCTGATCGACCAGCTCCGGCTGGGACGCGGCGACGCCCTGTACCTGCAGGAAGGCCCCGACGGCCTGCGCCTGGGCACGCACAACCCGGGGCATGCCGAGCAGATCAAGCTTGGGCACACGCTCATGCATGAGCGGCGCGTCCTGCTGCAGCAGTTGGCGTTGTGAGCCCGCGCCGGCATCCACCGGAGACTGCAGCGCCATGAGGGACTGGGTCTGGCTGGATCGCAGCGTCGTGCTCACGCTGCAGATGGAACTGCTCGAAGCCCACGGGGGCGAGCCGGGCCTGCGCGACCCGGACGCACTCGACCTGGCGCTCGGTGCCGCCCACGAGCTGGGCACCTTGGGCGGGGAGTTCGGGCCCGAGCCCGACGTCGCGGCGCTCGCGGCCTGCTACGGCCACAGCCTGTGCACCGCCAAGCCCTTCCGCGACGGCAACCGCCGCATCGCCCTGGTGTGCACCGAGCTGTTCCTTCGTCTCAACGGCTGGCGACTCGTCGCCAGCGAAGCGGACTGGCTTCTGATCCTGCTCGACCTTTCGCTGGGCGCGATGGACGCTGAAGCACTGGCCGAGTGGCTGCGGGAGCATCTGGAGCCCGAACACCGCTGAGCGCATAGGGGAACCATCCGCCCACTGCCCCCAACTCTCGCCGCCCTTGGTGGGAGCGCTACGCGAATTCCGCGCTCACGGGCTCGCCAAACTCCCTTGAGTTCACGCACCGCGCGTTGCCAAGAACGCCGAGAGACGCCCTCGCCAAGGGGGTCTGCGTCTTTTCACTCCCTCTGAGCCCGCCCGAGGACCGCAACCGACCAGAGGGCGCCGTCGCCGATGCGGCGGGGCGCCTTCGCGCTGCTATACTCCGCGCCCGCCCTGCATGCGTGGACCCTGCACGCCTGCTGTGCGCACTTCGGGCCGAAGTGGCGGAATCGGTAGACGCGGCGGACTCAAAATCCGTTTCTGGCGACAGAGTGAGGGTTCGAGTCCCTCCTTCGGCACCAAAACACAGAAGACCCGCGCTCCCAATGCCTGGAGTGCCATCGCAAGCCCCGCCAGCCGGGATCTGTGCTTGTCCGGGCGTCGTCAATGACCGGCCGGTCGTGGCGTTCAGGACATCCGGATACACGTCGACGGTCTTTCCTGCTTGCAGCCACCAACAGGATTTCGGAGCTGCCCCGGTCGCAGGGGCGACGCGGGCGGGCAACAGGATCAGCCTTCAAGCGCCGCCAGCACCTCAGGCGCTGCGTTCGGAGTCTGATCGGGCGGGTCAACCGCGAGCCCCCCGGGCACAGAGTCTCCCGAGAGGAAGTGCAGCAGAGCCGAATTGGTGGCGGTGATCGCGTCGAAGGGCGTGCCGTGGCGGGAACCGCTCACCACATGCAGTTCGGCGCCGAGTTGGCGCGCCCATGCCTGCTTTTCTTCCAGCGGCGTGTAGTCGTTCTCTGCCGCCAGCATCAGCATCGGCTGGGCGAAGCCAGAGAGACGTTCGCGCGCGCACCACGCGGCCAGCGCGCGCGCCTGGCCGATGTAGGTGGATTTGGGATACACCGCCAACACCTGCTGCACGCGCTCACGCATCGCCCGCTGGTGCGGATGCGGGAACAGCCTCCGCCCCACCAGCGCCGCGCTGCGCCGCAGGCCGAGCAGGCGCACGAGGCCCAACTGGCCATGCAGTTCCAAACGCTTGCGCAAGGTGTCCGGGCGGTAGCTCGGCAGGCTGTTGATGGTGGCGAGTCGGACGACGCGTGCAGGCGCCTGCAGAGCCAGCTCCAGCCCCACCGCGCCGCCCATCGAGAAGCCCACGCAATGGACGCGCTCGATCCCGAGCGCATCGAGCAGGCTCAGCAGCTGCGCGGCATAGTCGGCAATCGCATGGCGCGCCGGCGCCGCGCTCATTCCTGCCCCCGGCAGGTCCGGCACCAGCAGGCGGAAGCGCGCGGCCAGGGGCTCGATCTGGAAGGCCCAGTCGGCGCCGCTTGAACCCATGCCGTGCACCAGCAGCACGGGTTCGGCGCCGGAATCACCGAAGCTCCGGCAGTGCAACGGCGGCTGCGCGGAGCGCTTGCTCATCAGGCCGGCAGCAGCATGCCGCGGATGGTGAAGTAGATGATCGCCGAGAGCACGGCGGTGGCCGGCACAGTGATGATCCAGGCCGCGATCACCCGCATCATGATCGTTCGCTTGACCAGATCCTCGCGGTAGACCTTGCGCAGGCCCTTGCGCTCGGCGTTCGAGATCGCCGCCTCACCGCGCTTGCTCGCGGCCTTGAGCGCCCTGAGCATCCGGTCCTTGTCGGCGCGTGACGCCAACTCGAAGGCCTTGAGGAATGCCTCGACCTCGTGCTGCTCCGCGCCCTTGTCGCGGTGATGCGCCTCGATCTCGGCCATGATCCGAGCGTAGTTGGCCTTCAGGTACTCGCGCAGGAAGCCAACGCCGAACACCGCACCGATGGCCACATGAGTCGTGCTGATCGGCAGACCGAGCTGCGAGGCGATGATCACCGTGACGGCTGCCGCCATCGCGATGCAGAAGGCGCGCATGTGGTCCATCTCGGTGATTTCGGTGCCGACCGTCCGGATCAGCTTCGGCCCGTAGGTCGCCAGGCCGACCGCGAGGCCCAGGGCACCGACCAGCATCACCCACAGCGGGATCGCAGCCTTGCCGTGGATGCCCTGGGTCAAGAGGGTGTCGTAGATCGCCGCCAGCGGGCCGATGGCATTGGCGACGTCGTTCGAACCGTGGGCGAAGCTGAGCAGAGCGGCGGCGAACACCAGCGGCATGCCGAACAGCGCGTTGACGCCATCCTTGTCGTTGCTGAGTGCGCCAGCCTTCTGGCGTACCCGCAGCCGCGTCCAGAAGAAGGTCAGCACGCCCACCGCCGCGCCCGCGGCCAGCGCCTGAAGCAGGCTCACTTTCACCAGCTGGTTCAGGCCCTTCAGCATCAGGTAGGTGGCAAACGCCAGCCCCATCACCGCCAGCAGCACCGGCACCATCCGCTGCGAAGCTTCCAGCAGGTCGGCCTGGTAGGTGATCGTGCGCTTGATGATGTAGAGGAAGACCGCAGCCACCACGCCGCCGAACACCGGCGAGATCAGCCAGCTCGCGGCAATGCTGCCCATCGTGCTCCAGTTGGCCAGGTCCCAGCCGGCCGCCGCGATCCCCGAACCGAGCACAGCACCCACGATCGAGTGCGTCGTCGAGACCGGTGCGCCCAGGGCGGTGGCGAGGTTCAACCACAGCGCCGCCGCCAGCAGCGCCGCCATCATCAGCCAGATAAAGACCTGCGGATCGCTGATCCTGGAGGGATCGATGATGCCGTTCTTGATCGTGCCCACCACCTCGCCGCCGGCGATGATCGCGCCGGCGACCTCGAACACCGCGGCGATCACGATCGCGGTGCCGAGGCTCATGGCCTTCGCCCCCACCGCAGGGCCGACGTTGTTGGCGACATCGTTGGCACCGATGTTCATCGCCATGTAGGCGCCGAACGCGGCCGCCACCACCAGGCTCAGACTCAGGTGGCCGTGCGCGATCCAGGTGTAGGCGACGACACCAAGGGTGAAAGCGATGGCGATGACCAGGCGCAGCACGTCGGCGCCGCGCCAACCGAAGGACGCGGTCGGCGGGGGGGGATTCGATGGGGTCATGGTCACTAGACGAAGTAGCCCGCGCGCTCGCGGGCAGTGCGCCAATGATGCCGCATCGCGCAGGCCGGGTCTGCCCAGGTGCCGGCAAGACTGGGCCCGCCGCAGGCGGGGCCGGACGAAGGCACCGCTCGACAATCGACTGAGAGCCTGTGAGAACCCTCGGCCTCCTGCGGCCACCTCTGGACGTCCGTGGCGGCAGCGCGCTACGCGAAGTCCTTGGTCCTTTGGCTCGCCAAGCCCCTCGAACTCACCTGCCGCGCTTTGCCACGAAGGCCCAGACACGCCCTCGCTACGGCGTCTCGGCTTTCTCACACGCTCTGAGAGGGTGTTGACAAATTTGCTATAGTGTCTCACCCGGTTCAATGTAATAGCGCATGAGAACAAAAGGCCGCCCCAGGAAGCTCGACGAATCGCAGGTATCCATCCTCGTTCAGATCGTTGAGGCAGATCCGCTTTCAACGATTTCCGAGGTGGTCGCCGA
>JBKCVA010000023.1:0-27926 GCA_046318115.1 Lysobacterales bacterium
CAACTCGGATGAAGTCCCTCCTGAACTCGATCCTTCGCCGCGAGTCCGGCGTCGCCGGACTCGCGTGCGCTGGAGCAAGCATGGCGTGCTCGATCCGCGAGCGTGAGCGCCATGGCGCGCAAGGCGCTTGGAACACTGGAGTTTCCTGCGCCATCCGGGCCGGCACTGGGCGCCGGCCCATCTGCGCTCAGGCGCGTCCAGGCAGTCGGAAGTCGACAGGCACCCGAGCAATGGCGGCTACCGCACGGCCATCGCGCTCGGCGGGCTTGAAGCGCAGCCGCTTGAGCGCGTAATCGACGGCGGCGCGGTCAAGCGCACGGTGTCCGCTGGAGCGCTCAACCTCGACGTGCGTGGGCACGCCCTGCGCGTCGACGTGGATGCGAAGCATGACCAGGCCCTCCTGGCGAGCCCGCAGCGCGGGTCCCGGGTAGTTCGGTGCGCCGGGCGGACGCGCGTAAGCGAGGTTGCTCACTTCGTAGGGGCCTTCTTCGACAGCAGGACCGGGCCCCGCGTAGGCGCTGGGCAGTTCGCGTGTCGGTTCGATGGGTGGCGTGTAGACCGCCATCGCGTTTGGCTCGGGGATGTCCACCGGCGGCGGGGGCGCGACGGCCGGCAGCGTCGGTCGCGGCGGCGGCCTCTTTGGAGGCGGCGGTGGGGGCGGAGGCGGTGGGGGGGGCGGAGGCGGCGCATCGATCCAGACAAACGGTTCTGACGTAGCGGGTGCCTCGGCCTCTGCCGTCTCGATCGGTTTGGCGCCGACGAACAGCATCAGACCGGCGCCGAGATGCAGGCTCAGAGTGGCCGTCATGCCCAGGCAGCGCATGACCGAGAATCCCTGCAATGATTTGGAATGGGCTGACATGGAACACGCTCCCCCTGGCAGCGGAAGGGCCAGGCGGAAGCCCTGTACGCAGCGGCCGATCGAACGGGGTTACCGGCATGTGGGGGGCTGATCGGCACCGGCTCCGACTCGGCTGAGCACCGGGCTTCGGGAGCAGCGACCGCGCCAAGCCCGGTCTTCGGGCGGCGGCGTGCTGCCGGTATACTTCCGTGATCGCCGCCACGGCTTTCGCCGCGCGGCGTAGCCGTGTCCCTTCGCCTGCACGCCCGTCTACGGTGTGTCCGCCCCGATTCCCCCACAGCGACCGGCCTTGGCCGGGTCGCCGCCAACGGAGCCGCTATGAGCATCGAACAGCTGGAAGACATCGCCCAGGCCATGGTGGCCCCGGGCAAGGGCATCATCGCCATTGATGAGTCCACCAATACCATCAAGAAGCGCTTCGAGAGCGTTGGCGTCGAGAACACCGAGGAGCATCGCCGCGCCTACCGCGAAATGCTGCTGACTGCGCCGAACCTGTCGCAGCACATTTCCGGCGCGATCCTTTACGACGAAACCCTGCGCCAGGCGACCCGCAGTGGCGTGCCCTTCGCCGAGTACATGGCGAAGAACGGCATCCTGCCGGGCATCAAGGTCGACAAGGGCACCGCGCCGCTGGCCGGCTTCCCGGGCGAACTGGTCACCGAAGGCCTCGACGGCCTGCGCGACCGCCTGAAGGAGTACGCGCGCCTCGGCGCCAAGTTCGCCAAGTGGCGTGCGGTCATCACCATCTCCGACGACACGCCTTCGGGCAGCTGCATCGAGGCCAACACCCACGCCCTGGCGCGTTATGCCGCGCTCTGCCAGGAGCAGGGCATCGTGCCGATGGTGGAACCGGAAGTGTTGATGGACGGCGCCCACGACATCGAGACCTGCTACGAGGTCACCGAGGCGACCCTGCGTTCGCTGTTCGGCGCCCTGTACGAGCAGAATGTGCTGATCGAAGGCACGATCCTGAAGGCCAGCATGGTGCTGCCCGGCAAGGACTGCCCGGAGCAGGCCTCGGTCGAGGAAGTGGCGCTCGCCACCCTGCGCTGCCTGCGGGCCTCGGTGCCGGCCAATCTGCCGGGCATCGTTTTCCTGTCCGGCGGCCAGAGCGACGAGGCCGCCACCCTGCACCTGAACGCGATGAACCAGCTTGGCCATCGCCCCTGGCCGCTGTCCTTCAGCTACGGTCGCGCCATGCAGCAGGCCGCGCTGAAGATCTGGGCCCAGGATATGGCCGGCAACCTGGCGGCTGCGCAGAACACCGTGTTCGAGCGCGCCCGCGCCAACGGTCTGGCCGCATTGGGCGAGTACCAGGGCTGAACCTTCGCGGCACACCGCGCCACCTCGAAACGCCGGCCCAAGTGGCCGGCATTTCGCTTATGGGCGGGCCCGTTTCGGCCTGAGGCGGGGGCGCAGGTCGCGGCGCGGCCCCGGTTTGCGTCCGGCCCGCCGTCCAGCCTTTTCCGTTCGGTTTCCGGGTCGAACCCGGCATGTCCGTGAATCGGACCCCTCGGCCAGGCGTCGACGGCTTAAACTCCCGCCTCTGCCCTCACCGGGCTGCTGGAGACCCCTTCGTGAACGCACGTCCGCATTCGCTTGTGTCGCTGCTGCTGGGCAGCCTGTTGATCACCGCCTGTTCCGCCGCCACGGAGACCCCTGTGGAGGACGCCGCGAGCGTGAGTGCGGAGACCCGCGAGGCGGAAGTACCGACGGCTCCCGAGCCCGCTCAGCCCTCCCTGTTGCTGGACCCGGGATTCACCGAGGGCGATGCTCCGGAGAACCTGAAGCATTGGCGCCTCTACCAGCACGCGGGGGAGCGCTCCTATGTCCTGTCGATCGAGGACGGTGTTGCCACGCTCAAGCGCGTGGGTATCGAGCCCTGGGGCCAGATCACACAGACGTTGCCGGCGGATGCGTACGCCGGCAAGACGCTCGAGTGGTCCGCTGAGCTGGAAGGCGAGCTGGACGATAGCTACGGGGAGCCCTTCCAGGCGAGCGGGCTCTCGGTCAGTGTGACCGGGCTGGCGCCGGGCGATCTGCCCATGATGGGAGCGCGTCATCTGCTCACCCAGTCCACCGATCCGGGCCTGCCCGCAGGCGTGCTGGAGCGGGGCCGCCAGCGGCTGCAGTTCGTCGTCCCGGCGGGCAGCGATCTCAAGCTGCAGGTCAGCGTGATCCTGACGCGCGGTGGCTATCTGCGGGCCCGCAATCCGCAACTGCGCATCGTCGATGCCCCCGAGGCAGCGCAACCCTGAGAGCATGTGAGAACCCTTCGCCTGACGCGGCCGCCTCTGGACGCCCGAGGCGGCAGCGCGCTACGCGAATTCCGCGGTCGCTGGCTCGCCAAGCGCCCTTGAATTCACGTCCCGCACTTCGCCGCGAGCGCCCCGCGACGCTCTCGCTAAGGCGTCTGGATTCTTCGCACGCTTCGAGCACGTTCGGGGGTCGCGAAGCGAGGTGATTGCCGTTTTCGGGTCTGAATTCGAGCGTGGGCCTCAGCGGCCCTCGAGGCCGTCCGAGACGCAGATGAAGCGGCGCGGCGCGCCCGCGGGCTTGCCCTCGAGTCGCGCCAGCAGCGAACCCGCCTGCCGCCCGAGTCGCCAGTCGTAGATCAGGCTGAAGGCCATGACCCGCGCGACGTATTCGCGGGTTTCGTGGAAGGGAATCGTCTCCAGCCACAGAAGGGGATCGTCCAGCAGCGGTGCCGTGGGCGGGCGTGCCGCAAGCCAGCGCGCCACGGCCGACGGGCCGGCGTTGTAGGCGGCCGTCGCGAGCGCCGGCTTGCCCTGATGGGCATCGAGCATCTGCCTGAGATAGGCCGTGCCCAGCGCAATGTTGAGGTCCGGCTGATGCAGGGACCGCGGGCCGCTGAAGCCGAGACCCTGCTGACGCGCGGTGGCGCGTCCCGTGGCCGGCAGAAGCTGCATTAGCCCGCGCGCGTCCGCCGGGGAGCGCGCCCCGGTCATCCAGCTGCTCTCCGCGCGTATCAGCCCGGCGACCCAGGCCGCGGGCAGATCATGCCGCCGTGCCTCGCGCCGCAGCGTGGTGGCGTGGGGCAGGGGGAAGCGCTCGCTGTAGAAGCGCATGCCCTCGCCGCTGCCCAGCGTTTGCGATGCGCGGTCGTACCAGCCGCGCTGAAGTGCGGCGGCGACTGCAAGGGCCTGCTGTTCCACTGGCAGTGCGGCCATCGCTTGCTGCCACTGCCGGTGTGCCCAGCCAGGGCGACCCAGCGCCTGCAGGTCGAGGGCGTCCTTCACGCCCGCGCGTTCGAGCGCACGCAGCGCGCTGGGCCCAGCTGCGGCGGGCAGCGGGCAGAGGGGGTAATCGAGGCCCGCCAGTTCGGCGGCGAGGAAGCCGTGAAAGTTCGCCTCGGTCGCCGCCTCGCGGAGCCTGGCCTGAGCGGCCGCCGCTTCGCCGCGCGCAGAGAGCAGCCGGGCTTCAATGAGCCGCCAGCGCGAACGCTCGCGAAGGCGCACGGGCATCGCGGCCAGCGCGGCCAGCCCGGCGTCACCGTCGCGCCGTGCGATGGCCTCGCGAACACGCCACTCATGCAGGCGATCGTCGTAGGCGTCTGCCGGAACGCGGGCGAAGCGGTCTGCGGCCTCCGGCAGATAGCTGGCGGCACTCCACAGCGCGATGGCGTGGCGCAGACGGGCGCTCCGATCGGCCTCCAGCGCCAGCGGCGCGGTCAGCACGTCGAGCAGGGCTTCCGCTGCAGCGGGATCACGCCGCGCCAGAGCGGCGAGCCCGGCTTCGACGGCGGCGCGCGTGCGCGGGGTCGCACTCGAGGCTGGAACGAGGGTGGCCGATGGCGCCTCGATGAAGCGCGCCTCCGCCTCGATCCGCGCGCGCAGTCCGGGTTCGAGTGACGTCGCGAGATGGCGCATCAGGCCGGCATTGCCGCGCACGGCCGCTGCCTCGATCCTCTTCAGCACGCGCGCGGTGTCGAGGCGGCCGATCCGGCGCAGTGTGGCGAGTGCCGGGTCGCACGAAGCGGGCAGGCTGTCGCCCCGGTCCCACAGGCGCAGGGCATCGTCCACCACCTCGACGTCATCGCCCCGCGCGAAGCGGGCGGTCAGCGCATGGCAGCGCAGCTCCGGATCGTCCACATGATCCGGCCCAAGTCCGATGCGCAGGAAGCTCTGCCAGTCGCGCCGGTCGGCCAGTGCCAGCAGCAGCGCATGGCGAAGGACGGACGCGACGGGCGTGTCGGCGTGGCGTTCGAGGAAATTCACCGCGCCCTGCAAACGCAACTGGCTGCCCTGGCCTCGCAGGTGCTGCTGCTCGATCCAGGGCCAAAGAGGATCATTCGCATGGCGCTGGGCCAGCGCGCGGAACTCGGACGCGCTGGCTCGGGGGGCGTCCGCGAGCGCCGATCTCAGTTCGGACAAGCGATCCGGCTCGGCAGGGAACAGCGAACCCGCCAGCGCGGCATCGGGGAGGCACAGCGCGAACAGGCTGATCAGGGAGGGTCCGATGAACTTCAACATGCCAAGCGGTCGAGGAGCAGGGAGGGCGCGTGCCGCGGACGGTGCGCGTGGGACACTCGCGATGCGTCGCGAGTGTGCTTGCGGAGGCTGCAGGCTGTCACACGGTGCAGGCGCCGCGCCGCAAGGCAGCGCTGCGGCCCTGCGATTTTTCCACAGGCCTTGTGGCCGTGACGGCGAGAGAGGGATGACAGATGAGTCTGTGGTTGATCTATCCGCTGCTGGGGGCATGCGCGGGCCTGCTTGCCGGGTTGCTCGGTGTCGGTGGTGGGCTGGTGATCGTGGCCGCTCTGGCCTGGCTGCTGCCACTGCAAGGGGTGCCAGCAGACCAGGTCATGCATGTCGCGCTGGCGACCTCGTTGGCCAGCATCGTGCTCACCGGGGTGTCTTCGGCGCGAGCGCATGCACGGCGTGGCAGCGTGCTCTGGCCCAGCGTCTGGACCCTCGTCCCTGGACTGATGTTGGGTGGTGTCGGCGGCGCCTTTCTGGCCAGCGCGCTGGCCAGTGACACCCTGCGCTGGTGCGTGGCCGGGTTCTGTCTGCTGGCCGGCAGCCAGCTCGCCTTCGGCACGCCGCGCGCCTTGCGCGAGCGCAGCGATGCACCGTGTTCACCGGGGCTGGCCGCAGCCGGGCTCGGTATCGGTGGGCTGTCCGCGGTGGTCGGCATCGGTGGCGGCAGCATGACCGTGCCGCTGCTGGTCTGGCTGGGCGTGCCGCCGGTACGCGCGGTCGGCACCTCCAGCGCCTGCGGCGTTGCCATCGCGCTCGCCAGCGCCAGCAGCTACGCCGGGCTGTCGCCCCCGGCTCCTGGGCTCACCGGCTCCATCGGCTACGTCTATCTGCCGGCCGCCTTGGGGATCGCCCTTGCCTCGATGCTGGTTGCGCCACTCGGAACGCGTTTGGCGCATCGCCTGAGTGGCGCAGCACTGAAACGGGTGTTCGCCGCATTCCTGTATCTCGTGGGCGTGAGTCTCCTCGTCCGGTGAGCGGAACGCCGCCTCCCGAACAATGCCTTTCCAATGCAGATCCGCGGGCTGACGTCTTGTCAGTCCGCCGGCCGCCCGTTCAAACTCCGCGCGCCGCCGGCTTCGGGGGAACCGGCGGATGACCGATCCGCGCCTGCGGGCGCTCTTTTGCATGAAAGGGGAGCCATGAACACCATCCGTCACCGCCTGTCGGCGGCGATCCGCTGTGCCTTGCCTGTTCTGCTGCTGCCGGCGCTCGCCATGGCGCAGGACGAGCCGCGCGAACTTGACCGCGTCGAGGTCACCGGTTCGCGCATCAAGAAATCCGAGATCGAAGGCCAGTCGCCGATCCAGGTCATCACCCGCGAGCAGATCCAGCGCACCGGTCTCACGGCCGTTGCCGACCTGCTCCAGCAGATGACCGGCGGCGGTTCCTCGCTCAACACCAAGTTCAACTCCAGCGGCAACTTCGGGTTCCCGCCCGACGGCAGCGGCGTGGGCGCGGGTGCCGCCACCGTCGATCTGCGCCACCTCGGCGCACAGCGCGTGCTGGTGCTGGTGGATGGCGTGCGCTGGGTGAACGAATCCTCGGCCTCGGGCGTGGGCTCGGCCACCGACCTCAACACCATCCCGGTCGGCATCATCGAGCGCATCGAGATCCTGGAGGACGGCGCGTCCTCGATCTACGGCTCGGACGCGATCGCCGGCGTGGTCAACATCATCACCCGTCGCGAGACCGACGGCGCCCAGGTCTCGGTGCAGTTCGGCGGCTACGGCGGCGACCGCGGCGAGACCAGCTCGATCGACGCCAGCCTCGGCGGAAGCGGTGACCGCCACGCCTTCTTCCTCGGCGTCTCGCGCACCGAACAGAAGGAGATCGCGTCCTCGACCTACGATTTTTCCGGCATTCCGCGTCCCGGCACCGGGCTCACCTTTGGCAGCTCGGCGACGCCGAACGGCCGCTTCGTCTTCACCGACCCCAATACGCGGCAGCTCCAGAACATCACCACGCCGAACGGCCAGTCCTTCCCGAACGGCCCGCGCTACCCGCAGGATTTCATCCCCTTCACCACGGCGAACCGCTTCAACTTCGCCGAGTACAACCTGATTCTCACCCCGAGCACCCGCAAGTCGGTGTTCTCGCAGGGTCGCATCGAGCTGGGCGAATCCACCACCGCCTACGTCCGCGCACTGTTCAATCGTCGCGAGTCGGCCAATCAGGCGGCGCCCGAGCCGATCTTCCTCGGCCCCGACGCCGGCACCGGCAATCCTTATGCGGACAACATCCGCATCTCGGCCAGCAACCCCTTCAACCCGTTCGGCTTCGACCTGATCTCCAGCGGCCCTGGGGCCAACCTGGTGCTGATCGGCCGGCGTCCGATCGAAGGCGGCCCGCGTCGCTTCGAGCAGGTGGTCGACACCTGGTACTTCGGCACCGGGCTTGAGGGCAGCTTCGATCTCGGCAGCCGCGCCCTGCTGTGGGATCTGAACTACGCGCGCAGCAGCAACCAGGCGGAGCAGACCAACTTCGGCAGCTACAACATCCGTCGCATCGCTCAAGGCCTGGGTCCGCTGGCGGCCTGCCAGGCCGATCCGCGCTGCGTGCCGATCAACATCTTCGGCGGTCCGGGCACGCTGACCCGCGAGATGCTGAACTACATCCAGCCGGTGGTGCGCGATGCCAGCGAGAACAACATCGAGCTGATCTCAGGCAACCTGACCGGCGATCTGTTCAGCCTGCCCGCAGGTGCACTGTCGTTTGCGACCGGCTTCGAGCACCGTCGTCTGGACGGGTTCTACCGCCCGGATGCGCTCACCGTGGCCGGTGAGTACAACGGCGTGCCCTCGCGTCCGACCTCGGGCGAGTACGACGTCACCGAGTACTTCGTCGAGCTCAATGCGCCGATCTATGAGGCCGGCAGCTCGCGCCTCGACCTCAGCGTGGCGGGGCGCTATTCCGACTACTCGACCTTCGGCGGCGAAACCACCGGCAAGCTCGGCCTGCGCTGGCAGCTCAACGATCAGTTCCTGCTGCGCGGCACCTTCGCGGAAGGCTTCCGCGCGCCCTCGATCGGCGAACTTTTCGGTTCGGCCAGCCGCTTCGATGCGCAACTCGACGACCCCTGCCTGATCAGCCTGACTGGCGCGCCGCCCCGCGCGAACTGCGCGGCCTTTGGTGTGCCTGCGGGCGCCCAGCAGGCGAACTCGCAGATCTCGGTCACCACCGGTGGCAACTCCAGCCTGCAGCCGGAGATGGTCGACAGCACCTCGGCGGGCTTCGTCTGGAGCCCAGGCTTCGCCGAGAACAGCGGCTGGTCGCAGCGTCTCGACATCGAGTTCGCCTGGTACCAGCACGAGCTGGAGGGCGGCATCCAGGCGATCGATGCGCAGACCCAGCTCAACCTGTGCGTGGCCGCCGGCCCGTCTTCGCCCTTCTGCCAGGGCATCACCCGCGCCTCGACCGGCGGCATCAACGGCTTCGACAACCGCCTGCAGAACCTGGGCAGCATCGAGACCAGCGGCTATGACCTCGACATCGGCTGGACCCTGCCCGAGACGGGTATCGGCCAGTTCCGCGTCGACTGGCAGAACACCTTCGTTGACGACTACGTCGCGCGGGGCGCCAACGGCGTCCAGCAGCCCCGCCGTGTGGGTATCGAGGTGAACAACAGCGCCATTCCCGAGTGGACCTCGAACCTCGCGCTGGACTGGACCTACGGCGACTTCAGCGCGCGCTGGACCTCGCGGTTCATCGATCGCCTGACCGAGGACTGCGGCGCCGCCCGCACCTTCCCGGTTTGTCGCAACCCGGCGCCGAACGCCAACCCGCTGGGCTCGACGACCTATCACGACCTGCAGTTGGGCTGGCAGGCACCGATGCTGGAAGGCACCCAGTTCACCCTCGGTGTGAACAACCTGTTCGAGAAGCAGGCGCCGCTCTGCCTCTCCTGCTCGCTGAACGGCTACGACGCGTCCACCTACGACCTGCCGGAGCGCTTCATCTACGGCAAGATCGACGTGCGCTTCTGAGCACCTGCGTGATCCGAGGCTGAAGCGCATGAGCCCCGCCTTGCGCGGGGCTCATGCCTTCTCGGGATTCGGGATTCCGGATTAGCGAGAGCGAGAGCTCCAGGGCCCGCATGCGGAATGTCGCTACAGCACGCCGGGCACCTCGATCTCGGCCGCCACCGGCAGATGGTCGGCGGGCGCGCCTTCCAGCAGCCAGCGGCGCTGCACGCGGATGCCCTCGCTGACGAGGATGTGGTCGATCGCGCGCTTCGGCCGCCAGCTCGGGAAGCTCGGCAGCATCTGCTCCGGCGGCAGCAGCCGGGTTCGGCGGAAAAGGGCCTGCATCTCGGCGGCCAGCGGCTCGCAGTTGAAGTCGCCCATCAACAGGGCGCGCGGGGCGTCTTCGATCAGCTCGGCGATGAAGCCGAGCTGGGCAAGTCGCGACTTCACGCCCAGCGACAGATGGGCCACCACCACGACCAGCTGGTCGCTGCCCTGCCCGTAGCGTGCAAGCAGGGCTCCGCGGCCGGGGATACGGCCGGGCAAGGGGTGGTCGATCACTTCCTGTGGTTCCAGACGGCTCAGCAGGGCATTGGCGCTGGTGGCGATGCCGCCCATTCGCCGATTGGGCTGGTGGCTCCAGAACGGAAAGCGCCCGCGCTCGGCGAGGTAATGGGTCTGGTTGACGAAGCCCGAGCGCAGGGAGCCCGGATCGGCTTCCTGCAGCCCCACCAGGTCGAAACCGCGGGCCATGCCGGCCAGCGCGTCCAGGTTGCCGCGCTTGTCGCGATGCGGCAGCACATGCGTCCACGGCCGCGACACGTAATCCATGTAGCGGTCCGTGCGCGCGCCGGCTTGGATGTTGGCGCTCAGCACCGTCAGCTTCGTGGACGCGTGGGTTGAAGACGCAGCGGCCCCGGGCGCGGGCGCGACCGGGGCCGATGGGAGACGCTTGGGCATCTCGGTGCGTGCGGGCGGTCAGCCGCCCTTGGCGGCGGCGAGTTCCTGTGCAACCAGAGCGTCGACAATTTCCAGCATGCGCTGGAAGCCGCCCTCGCGGGGGGACATCACGCGGTACTTGCCGTTGACGATCATCGACGGTGTGCCCTCGACGCCGTAGCGCTGGACAGTCTGCTGGGCGCGGGCGATCTTCGCGTTGACCGCGAAGCTCTGCATGCTGGCCAGGAAATCGTCGCGGGTGACGCCGTACGCGGTGTACAGGTCGGCGACGTCCTCAATGCTCTGGATCGGCTTGCGATCGGTGTGCAGCGCCTTGAAGATCGCGTCATGCGACTGGTCGAGGATGCCCATCGTCTCGGCAGCGTAGTAGGCGCGGGCATAGATCTCCCAGGCACCACCGAACACGGCTGGCATGTAGCTGAACTGCACATGCTCCGGCAGCGCTTTCTTCCATTCGTTGACGACCGGCTGGAAGGTCGCGCAATGCACGCAGCTGTAGCCGAAAACTTCCACGACCTCGATTTTGCCGGGCGCCGCGCTGGTGGGCACGGGCGGATTGATCAAGACGTAGTCGGTGCCGGCCACGGGGGCCGCTGCGGCGGCCGGCGTCTGCGCCGAGCAGGCGGTGGCGGCGAACAGGGCAGCGGCGGCAAACAGGCGCATCAGCATGGAGGGTCTCCAGATAGGTGAAGGCCCGCCGAGCGTAGGCGGGCCTGTCTGAACTTCAGGTCACGGCCCGCACTGCGGGCCAAGGCTGCGACCTCGGGTGCTGCGGAGGGTTCCCCGCGATCATTCTGCTTCGTGCAGGCCTTCGATGTAGGTCGCCAGCGCCTGGATCTCTTCATCGGTCAGGTAGCGGGCCACGCCGGCCATCACCGCATTGGCGTTGGCGTCGCGGCCGTGGACGGTGCCGTCCCGGAAGAGGTTCAGCTGGGCCGCCGTGTAGGCCGCATGCTGGCCGCCGAGGGCAGGGTACGCCGGGCCGGGATTGCCCTTGCCTGCCGGGCCGTGGCAGGCCGCGCAGGCCGGAATGCCGCGCTCCAGATCGCCACCGCGGTAGAGCTTTTCGCCCACCTGGTAGAACTTCTTGCCTTCGTTCGGGCCGCTTTCAATCACGCTTTCGTCCGCCAGGCCCGCGCGCACCTTCTGGGTGGCGAAATAGGCGCCAATGTCGCGCATGTCCTGCGGCGACAGGCCCGCGGCAAAGCCGAGCATGATCGCGTTGTTGCGCTCCCCGCTCTTGTACAGCGCGAGATGACGCGCGGTGTAACGCTCGTGCTGGCCGGCCAGCTTCGGGTACTGCGGATCCGCCGAATTGCCATCCATGCCATGACACGCGGCACAGACGGCGGCCTTACTCTGCCCAGCGGTGGCATCGCCCGGCACGGCTTTGGCGTTGTCATCGGCCAAGGTTGCGACCTCGGCGGGGGCCTGTTCCGGCGCGGCGGTTACCTCCGCGGCGTTCTGGGCGAGGACGGAAGAGGCGGCCAGCAGGCCCGCCAGCCCAAGGAAGCGGCGAAAACTCATACACTTGCTCCGAACTGGAATGCTGTCTCGACCGCTGGCACCACCGTAGGCTACGGCAGGCGCGGGAATCGCGGGATTATTCCAGCCCGCCCATGACGGGTCAACGAAGCCGCTTGTCGCGCTGTCCCCGTCCGCCTTGGATTTCCGATGTCAGAGACGAACCCGTTCCGCGTCGCCAGCTACCTGCTGAGCGTCCACACCCCGCGCCAGTTGCCGGCCGATGATGCCGTCGAGGTCGCCATCGCCGGCCGTTCGAATGCGGGCAAATCGAGCGCGATCAACCGTATATGCGATCAGGGCGCGCTGGCCCGCACCAGCAAGACACCGGGCCGCACCCAGCAACTCGTGTACTTCCAGTTGGCCCCTGCCTGCTTTCTCGTCGACCTGCCCGGCTACGGTTTTGCCAAGGTGCCACCGGAACTGCGGGAGCACTGGCGTGGCCTGATCGAGGGCTATTTCCAGAATCGCCGCTCGCTGGCGGGGCTGGTGGTGGTGATGGACATTCGCCATCCGCTGCGCGATTTCGACCGCCAGATGCTGGGCTTCGGCGAAGCCCGTGGCCTGCCCTGCCACGTCCTGCTGACCAAGGCGGACAAGCTGGGCCGGGGTGCCCAGGCGCAGACCCTGCGCGAGGTCCGCGCCGAACTGGGCGAGGGCCAGAGCGCGCAGCTGTTCTCGGCGCAGACGGGCCTGGGCGTGGACGAGGCGCGCACAAGACTTGCAGGCTGGCTGCAGCTGGGCGCGGCGATCGGATGAGCGGGGGCGGCGATCCAGCGCTGAGCGCGCGGCTTCAGCAGCTGCTGGGCGCGGGCCAGACGGCGCAGGCCCTCGCCCTGCTCGACGGACTGCCGCTGATGGCGCAGGACGCTGAAATCGCCTATCTGTACGCCATGGTGGCTGCCCGTTGCGGTCAGCGCGCCCGCGCCGATGCCGCGCTTGCGCACTGCCTCGCGCAGTGGCCCGGCCATCCCGGCGCGCTGTTCCTGCGCGCGGTGCATGCGCTCGACGATGGCGATCCTTCGAACGCCCTCGAAGGGTTCGAGGCGACGGTACGCGCGGCGCCCGGCTGGGCCGAGGCCCACTACAACCTGGGCGTGGCTCAGGCCGCGCTGGGGCGATCCGCCGAAGCCGAGCAGAGCTACCGTTCGTCCCTTCGCCTCAATCCCACGCTGGTGCAAGCGGCCAACAACCTCGCCAACCTGCTCTGCGAGCGGGGCGCATTGACGGACGCTGTGAGCCTGATGCGCACCGCCGTGTCCGCGGCCCCGGGCTTCGCGATCGGCTGGTGCACGCTTGGGCGCAGCCTGTTCCGCCTGCGCCAGCTGGAGCCCGCTGTTGAAGCGCTGAAGCGCTCGCTTGCCCTCGATCCCACGCAGGCAGCCGCATGGGAAAACCTTGGCGAGGCCCTGCATCTTCTGGAGGAGACGTCGGCCGCGGCCGATGCGTTCGCCCGCGCTCTTGCGCTCGATCCCGAGTCCCCGAGCCTCGCGTTCAAGCTCGATACCCTGCGCGGTGCGCAGCCGCCGCGACCGCCCGATGACTTCGTCAGCCGCCTGTTCGATGCCATGGCCGGCGATTTCGATGAGTGGCTGGTGGAGCGCCTCGACTACCGCCTGCCACAGCAGCTCAGTCACTACCTGCCCGCGGGCGATGGGCTCGATGTGCTCGATCTGGGCTGTGGCACCGGCCTCGCCGGATCAGCGCTGCGCCCCCTGGCGCGACGTCTGGAAGGCGCCGACCTGTCGCCGAAGATGCTCGAAAAGGCGGCGGCGCGCGGCCTCTACGATGCGCTGCACGAGACTTCGCTGCAGACCCTGCTGGCTCGCGAGACGCAGTCCTGGGACCTGCTGCTCGCGACCGACGTCTTCATCTACGTGGGTGCGTTGGAAGAGGTCTTCGAGTTGGCCGGTTCAGCGCTGCGCCCCGGTGGGTGGCTGCTGTTCTCGATCGAACTGCTCGCGCGCGACGGCACCGAGGGCTTCCGGCTGCAGCCCAGCGGGCGCTATGCCCACGCCGTGGGCTATCTGTACGGGCTTGCGTCCAAACATGGCTTCGAGGTGGAACTGGATGAGGCCATCGACCTGCGCCGCGAGCGTGCGGCCATGCTGACCGGACGGGTGCTGCGACTGCGCCGCAGCTGAACGGCGCCGCCGGCCGTTCAGAACAGCTCGATGTCGTCGCCCTTGTTCTTCATCTTCTCCATGAACTCGGCCAGCGCCCGTTGCACCGTTTTTCCATGCAGCAGCACCGCCTCGAACATTTCCACCTCCTCGGGCATCGAATAGCGCGCGCGGATCTTTTCCTGCAGGGCCAGCCATTCCTCGGGGGTGGTCGCGCGCTCTTCATTGCTCACGACTTCTGCCAGCCACTCCAGTCCGTGGCTGACGTGGCTGAGCCGCTGTACCAGCCGGTCGTAGAACTGGAACGCGATGATCGACTGGTGGACCATGCCGGTCACCTGCGCCGCCGCGCCGGACATCCGACGCTTGATCTCGCCCAACTCCCCCTCGTCCGGCAGGCTGCCGGCATCGGCGGCGATCGTGCCCATGTGCTTGGCCATGACCGTGAAGGTGTCGGTCAGCACCTGCACCGAGCTGTCGCTGTCGCGCATCGCGCCTTCGATCTGGCCGACCGCGAGCTCCATCATCAGCACGGTCTCACGCATCTTGTCCCAGTTCGGATCGGGGATCCGCACGCGGGTGCCTCGGGGCTCGGCGGTGTCGCTCATGTGTGGACTCCTGTGGGGTGGGCTGCGCCGTTGCGGCCGCCCTGCGTTCGAACACGACCTGCGGGCAAGCAAGTCCCGTACCGCGGGAATCGGTGGGTGAGGTGTCTCGGCGGCGACGGCTGCCGCCTCGGCACATCGCTTGCAAGCGACCTCCGTGCCTCGCGCTGCCCGTACGGACCGGTTCCCCCTTGCCTGCCGATAGCCCTCAGCCTGCGCCCCCTGCGCCGCATGACCGGCGCGCGCGCGCGCTCGCAGCGCTGCTGTTCTTCGGCCTGATCGCCCTGCTCGCCGCCGTAGCCGCGGTGCCGCCGCCGCAGGCGCCGCTGAGGGTGGCGATGGGGCCGTGGCTGGGCTACGACCCGCTCGTGCTTCTGCAGGAACAGGAGCGCTTGCCGGCGAGTCTGCGGCTGGTCGTCCTGCCGTCGGCCACGGACACCCTCGATTCGCTGCGCGACGGCCGCCTCGATGCCGCCGCGGTGACGCTGGACGAAGCCCTCCGTCTCTGGCGACGTATGCCGGACCTCAAGGTCATTGCCGTGCTGTCGGAATCCCGCGGGGCCGACGGCGTGGTCCTTCGCGCCGGGCTCGATCCGCGGCAGGGCCTCGCTGGGCGCAGGGTGCTCGTCGAGGACAGCGCGGTCGGCGGGCTGATGCTGGCGGCCAGTCTCCAGGCCGCCGGCCTCGGCCCGGAAGCCGTGTCGGTGGCGCAGGTGCGAGCGGTTCATCTGGAACGCCGCTGGCAGGATGGCGATGCCGATGCGGTGGTCTGCTATGAGCCGATGCTCAGCCGGCTGTTGGCGCAGGGACACACCCTGTTGCACAGCACACGCGAAATGCAGGGGCTGGTCTATGACGTGCTGGTAGCGCGCGACCCGGTAATCGAGGCGCGTGCGGAGGCGCTGCGCGAGCTGCTCGCGGCATGGGAGACGGGCGTGCACGCGTTCCGGACACCGTCGGACCTGCCGATAGATCGACTGCGACCGGGCACAGGCCTCAACGAGGCGGAGTACCGCGCCGCACTGGCGGGGATCGCGTTCTTCGATTCCGAACAGAGTCTCGCCCTGCTGCGCACCTCGGGTTCGGGGCTGGCGAAGGTGCTGCCCGAACTGGCCGCCTTGCTGACCCAGCGAGGCGAACCTGTCGACACGCCGGGGCCAGGCCTGCTGGAGCCTCGACCCCAGGCGGCGCTGCGGGCGGGGGCTGCCGATGCGGATTGAGCGGCTGCTGCGTGGCCTGCTGATTCGCTGGCCGGCGCGGCTCACCCTGCCGGTGTTCATCATGGGCCTGTGCACGGTGGTGCTGCTGGCGCTGTTCCAGATCCGCAGCACCCAGGCCCTCAACCAGGCGCGCGACACTCTGGCGCTGAGTCTGGGGGAACTGGTCGGCCAGACTGCCCGTCGCCTCGACAGCTACGCCGAACTGGGGGATACCCACGGGCGCAGTGCGTTGGTCACCCGGCTTGCCCTGTATCCGGCCGTTCGCGAAGCCTGGCTGCTGGACGATCAGGACAGCGTGCTCGCCAGCCTGCGTCGCGTCGATCTCGAGCGCAGGCTGGAAGCGGTCGACGCGCGCCTGCCGCCGGCCGAACGCAGCCTGCTGCGGCGGCTTGCCGGCCGCGCGGCGGAAGAGAGTGGACGCGTCGAGCAGCGGCCGCTGGCGCTGCGGGTGGAGTCGGTCCTCATCCGCAGTGCGCCACCGGCCTATGGCCGCCTTGTCGTGCTGGCGGACAGCGCTCTGGTCGAAGCCCAGGCGCGCTGGGAGATGCGTCGGGTGTTCCGCAGCGAAGCGCTGATCCTGGTGCTCGCCGCCAGCCTGATCTGGTGGTTGCTGCGTCTGCTGCTGCTGGAGCGCAGCGCGCGTTTGCAGGTCGCCGCGCACTCGCTCTACGCCGGCGCCAGTCCCGAAGCGTCGCAGGTCGACGGCGACGACGAACTCGGCATGATCGGTCGCGCCCTCGATGCCGGCCTCGAACGTCTCAATCGCCATGAATGCGTGCAGCGGCTGACCCTGCAGGGGGGCCGTCTGATCGTCGCGGAGCGACCACTTCCGGAGCGCTTGCAAGCCCTGTGCACGTTGCTCGTGGACAGCGGCGGCTTCGTCGCCGCCCGCGTGCTGTCGGCGGAGGTCGAGCCCAGCTGCCTGTGCGCGGCCGGCGAGGTCCCGGGCGAGCCGGCGGAGCAAGCGAGCTGCCGCCCTTGGCGGTTTGATCTGCGCGGGCGTCGCATCGAAGACGCAGGATCGCCAGAGGTTCTCGAGGTCTGGCGACGTCCTGGTGAGGGCGAGGAGGAGTGGCTGGCCGCCCTCGAGCTGTTGGCGCGCGACCTGCAGATGCTGATCGACCACCAACAGGCCGAGCAGGCGCGCCGCAGCGCGGAGCGACGCGAGCGCCTGGCGATGGAGGCCGCCGAGCTCGGCGCCTGGCAGCTCGAACTCTCGCCTCTGCGTTTGCGACTGACCGGACGGGCCGCGCGCATGTTGGGCGTGCAGGGGGGCGAGGTGGATGCGAGCGACAGCCCTGGCCGGTCGGAAGCGTTCTCGCTGGATGCGATCCTGACCGCCGAGCCCCTGATGGCGCTGCTGCATCCTGAAGATTCGGCGCGTCTTGAGGGGCGCCTCAGGGCTGGAGAGCCCTGTCCGAACCTGTTGGACGAGGAGTTCAGGGTGCGCCGTGGCGAGGCTTGGGTCTGGCTGCTCGGGCGTGGCACCGTGGTCGAACGCGATGGCGCCGGCGCAGCGCGCTCGCTCGCCGGCGTGCTGATCGACATCGATGCCCGCAAGCGCGCCGAATCCGCCCTGCGGCTGGCCAGCGAGGTGTTCGCCAACAGCCAGCTCGGCATCCTGATCTGCGATGCCGAGGGACGGATCATCGACGTCAACCGTGCCTTCGAGCGCATCACCGGCTACCCGCGCGCCGATGTGCTTGGGCAGCGTCCGAGCCTGCTGGCCTCGGGTCACCATCCACCCGAATTCTACGAGGCCATGTGGCGCGACCTGGTCGATCGTGGCCGCTGGGAAGGCGAGCTGTGGAACCGTCGCCGCGACGGCACCGTCTACCCGCAGTGGCTCACCATCACCCGAGTTGACGACGCCGACGGCGCGCCCTTGCATTACATCGGCCAATTCGTCGAGACCTCCGACCAGAAGGCCTTCGAGTCGCGCATCGAGTACCTGGGCGCACACGACCTGCTCACCGGGCTGCCGCGACGCGAGCGCCTCATCAAGGCGCTGGACGCCGAGCTGCAGGCCGGACTCTCGGCTGTGGCCCTGATGCATGTCGACATCGACCGATTCCGCCAGATCAATGAATCACTGGGTTACGCCACCGGTGACCTGGTGCTGCGCGCCCTGCCGGCACGCATGTCGCGCGAACTGCCGGCCGAAGCCTGGATGTCGCGGATCAGCGCCGACGAGTTTCTGGTGGCAGTGCCGGCGGAGAGCGCCGAACAGGCGATGGCGCTGGCCTGTCGCCTGCAGCGGGTGCTCAGCGAGCCGGTCGAGGTCGACGCGCGTGAGCTCAGCCTCGGCATCAGCATCGGGCTGGCCATCGGCCCGACCGATGGCGCTTCGGCGGAAGCGCTGGCCAAGTCGGCCGAGCTGGCGCTCGGTGCCGCCCAGTTGGCAGGGCGCAACACTGTGCAGGCTTACCGTCAGGACCTCGCCAGCCGCGGTCTTGAGGCGCTGACCCTGGAATCGCAGTTGCGCCAGGGCCTGCAGCGGCAGGAGTTCTTCGTGGTGTTCCAGCCGCAGATCGATCTGCGTTCCGACGCGTTGGCGGGCTACGAAGCGCTGGTGCGCTGGCGGCATCCCCAGCGTGGACTGGTCTCGCCTGCGGAGTTCATCCCCTTGGCGGAGCGGACCGGCCTGATCGTGCCGCTCGGCGAGTTCGTGCTGCGCGAGGCTTGCCTTGCCGCGATGCGGCTGCGCGCACGCGGCTTGCCGGCGGTGCCGGTGTCGGTGAACGTCTCGACCCTGCAGTTCAAGCGCGAGGACTTTGAAGCCACGGTCGAAGCCGCGTTGCGCGACAGCGGCCTGCCCGCTGAAGCCCTTGAGCTTGAGCTCACCGAGTCGGTGCTGATGGACCATGCCGATACCGTGCTGTCGCGCCTCGATCGCCTGCGTGCTCGCGGCCTCAAGCTCGCGATCGACGATTTCGGCACCGGCTTTTCCTCGCTGGCCTACCTCGGGCGGCTGCGTCCCGACCGGCTCAAGATCGACCAGAGCTTCGTGCGCGGCATGGGCCGCTCGGTCACCAGCCAGGGCGTGGTCAAGGCGATCCTTGCGCTGGCCGAGGAGTTCCGACTCGCCACCGTCGCCGAGGGCGTCGAAACCCAGGAGGAAGCCGCAGTGCTGCGCGCACTGGGCTGCGACGCCGCGCAAGGCTATCTGTTCGCCCGCCCGCAGGAGGAACACCTGCTGTGCTGGCCGCTTGAGTCCGCCGCTCAAGGCTAAGGCCGGCTCGGACCCACGTCGCCCCGAGTCCACGCGCTCTCATTGGGTGGGCCGTGTCCCTCCATCGCGCCCAGATGGGCGGATGCGCGTGCGCGCACGCCTTCTGTGTGGGGCCCGCTGGTGGTGGGCCAGGCCCCCAGCCTATCGCTCGCGCTGTTCAATGCGCGCGCGCAGGCCGTCGACCACTGCGTTGACCAGCACGATGCCAACGCCGACCGTCGCCACCACGCCCAGCACCAGGGTGTAGTCGCGGTTGAGCGCGCCCTGCACGAAGTAGCGCCCCAGGCCCGGCAGGCCGAAGATCTGTTCGACCACGGCCGAGCCGCTCAGCAGATTGATCGCGGCCGGCGCGATCCAGGCCAGCAGCGGCAGCAGGGCCACCGGCGCGGCATGCCGCAGCAGCAGGCTTGATGCGGACAGCCCGCGTGCCTGCGCGGCGCGATACCAGTCGGATTCCCAGGCCTCCAGCAGGCCCGCACGCACCAGCCGCGCCGCATAGGCGAGGTTGGGCAGGCTGAGCGCGAGCACCGGCAGCACCAGCTGATCCAGACGCCCCCAGCCGCCGGCCGGCAGCAGTTTCAGCAGCACCGCGAACACCAGCACCAGCAGCGGTGCGACCACGTACTTGGGCAGGGCCAGCCCGAGACCCGACACGCCCATCAGCAGGCGATCGGGCCAGCGTCCGCGCGCCCGCGCCGCCAGCCAGCCCAGCGGCAGAGCCAGCACCAGCGCCAGCAGCAGGGCGAGGCCGCCGGTGATGAGCGTCACCGGCAGGGCTTGCAGGATCAGGTCGCTCACCTGCTGGTCGGGATAGGTGAAGCTCGGGCCCAGATCGCCGCGCAGCAGGCCGCTGAACCATTCGAAGTACTGCTGCCACAGCGGGGCATCGAGGCGATAGGCCTGGGCCAGTGCGGCTTCGATTTCGGGCGGTGCGGCGCGCTCGCCGTCGAAGGGCCCGCCCGGCGCCAGCCGCAGCAGCACGAAGCACAGGCTGAGCAGTAGCCACAGCGTCAGTGCGGCTTCCAGGAGGCGTGAGGCGAGGCGCGGCAGCTTCATTCGGCGAAGCGCAGGAAGCGGCTGGGGTGGCGGTCCAGCGGGTTCGGCTCGAAGCCGCGCAGGCGCGGGCTGACCAGATGCTTCGAGGTGTAGAAGTACAGCGGCACGATCGGGAAGGTTTCGAGCAGTCGGGCTTCGGCCTGCGCGCGCAGGCTCGCGCGCACGTCTGGATCGCTGGCGGCGCCGGCTGCGCCCAGCAGGCGCGCGTAGTCGGCGTCGGCATAGCCGCTCCAGTTCAGCGGGCTGCCGCTGGCGAACAGGTCGAGGAAGCTGCCGGCATCGTCGTAGTCGGCAATCCAGCCGCCGCGGAAGACTTCGGTCACCCGGCGCTGCCGGCGATTGGCCACGAACACCTTCCACTCCTCGTTGCGCAGCTCGGTGATCACGCCGAGCTGCTCGCGCCACATCGCCGCCACCGCCAGCGCCACCCGCCGATGCACGGTCGAGGTGTTGTAGCGCAGGACCAGGCGCGCCGGGTTCTCCGCCGAGTAGCCGGCCTCGGCATAGGCCGCACGGGCGCGCTCCAGCCGCTGTTCTGGCGTCCACTGCGCCCACACCGGTGGGATCGACGCGTGCCCGCGCACGCCCGGCGGCACGAGGGTATAGGCCGGCGCTTCGCCCATGCCCGTCACCGCGCGTACCAGCAGCTCGCGGTCGAGGCTCAGGTTCAGCGCTTCGCGCAGTGGCTTGGAATCCAGCGGCTTGCGTTCGATGTTCAGGCCCAGAAAGAACACGCCGAGATAGGGGCTGATGCGCAGCTCGTCGCCGAAACGCGCGCGCAGCCGATCCAGCCGGCCCGGCGGCACCGTCTCGGTGATGTGCAGATCGCCCGCGGCATAGCGTTTGAGCTCGCTGGCGGCGTCTTCGGTGACGTGGAAGCGCACGCGCTCGATGGCCGCAGGCGTGTGGAAATGCGGATTGCGCGCCAGCGTGATCATCGACTGCGGCCGCCAGGCTTCTAGGCGATACGCGCCGTTGCCGATCAGCCGGTCCGGCTGGGTGTGGCCGGCACCGTGGGTCTCGATGGCGTCGACGCGCAGCGGAAACGCGATCGGCAGGGTCAGGCGCGGCAGCAGGTCGACGGGTTCGTGCAGGCGGATGCGCAGGGTGCGCGCGTCGACCGCCGCCACGCCGAGCGCGCTGGGCGGCGCGCGGCCCGCCTGCACCTCGGCGGCGTTGTCGATCGCATACAGCAGCGGCGCCAGCGGGGCAGCCGTGGCGGGATCGAAGGCGCGGCGGAAGCTGGCGACCACCTGTGTCGCATCGATGGGCTGGCCGTCGCTCCAGCGCGCGTCCTCGCGCAGGGTGAAGGTCCATTCGAGCCCGTCCTGACGGCGCTGCCAGCGCTCGGCCAGGCCGGGAATCAGGGCGCCGCGCGCATCTTCCGCGACCAGGCCCTCGTAGAGGTCGCGCAGCACGTTGGCGCAGGCGATCTCCTGGCAGCGGTGGGCGTCCAGCGTGGACGGCTCGGGCCCGTTGCCGCGCTCCAGCGTTTCCAGAGCCCTCGCACTCGCGGCCGACAAAGCAAGGGCGCAGGTCAGCAGCCGGGCGAGGTTGGTCAGGGAGAGAATCGTGCGCATCCGCTGTCGAGAGGCTTCCATGAGGGGCTGCTAAGCTCGCGGCCCCGCGCGATCCGCCGCGCGATGCGCATGATGGCATTCCCTTGAGTCCAACTCCTCCCTCCGCGTCTTCCTCGCCGCGTGATGCGTCCGCGAGTCTTGCCGAACAGCTGAAGGCTCTAATCGACGGCCTGCCCGAAGACGGCCTCGCGCTGGGCGCCCTGCTCGATGCGGTCGGCGACGAAGGCCTGCTGCTGCTTAGCCTGCTGCTGGTGCTGGTGTTCCTGATCCCGGTGTCGATCCCCGGCGTCAGCACGGTGTTCGGCGCGGCCATCCTGCTGGTGGGCTTGAGCCGTCTCTCGGGGCGGCCCCTGTGGATTCCCGCGCGCTTGAAGCAGCGCCAGCTGCCCTCCGAGCGCGTGCGCGCGGGGCTGAGTTCGGGGCTGGTCTGGGTGCACCGGCTGGAGCGCATCAGCCGCCCGCACCGCCTGCCCTCGCTGGCCGATGGCCGCGGCATCGGCGTCGTCAACAATCTCGCCTTCATCAGCGCGGCCCTGCTGCTGATGGCACCGTTCGGCTTCGTGCCCTTCAGCAACACCCTGCCGGCGCTGGCCCTGCTGTTCTATGCCGTCGGCCTGATCCAGCGCGATGGGCTGGCCATCCTGATCGGCCATGTCGCGCAGATCGCCACCGTGATCTACTTCGGCGTGCTGATCGGTGCGGGCGGACTCGCGCTGGGTCAGCTCTGGCAGAAGCTTGGCGGCTGACGCGGAACGGTCTCGCCGCTGCTTCACGCGGCTGCGGGCAGTGTGCGCGCCGCTTGCGTGGTGCTCGCGCAGGCCCCACTTCCCAGCCTCCGGCCGACGCTGCGCGTTCGCCATTGCTCAGGCCGTGCGCCCGAGCCCCTCGCTACCCAAGGAGTTCCCGCGTGTCCAGCCCCAGCAGCGCGCCCGGTTCACGGATCGAATCCAAGCAGCAGCTCATCGAGGACCTCGCTGCCGGCAACAAGCCGCCCGAAGACTGGCGTATCGGCACCGAGCACGAAAAGTTCGGCTTCCGCCTCTCCGACCTGCGCCCGCCGACCTATGAAGGCCCGCAGGGCATCCGCGCTGTGCTCGAAGGCCTGGCCCAGTTCGGCTGGACCCCGGTGCTGGAAGGCGGGCACCTGATCGCACTGAAAAAGGACGGCGCCTCGGTGACGCTGGAGCCTGCGGGCCAGCTTGAACTCTCGGGCGCGCCGCTGGAGAACCTGCACCAGACCTGCCGTGAGACCGCCGGCCACCTGGGCGAACTCAAGATCGTCTCGGATCGTCTGGGCATCGGCTTCTTCGGGATGGGTTTCCAGCCCAAGTGGACCCGCGAAGACATGCCCTGGATGCCCAAGGGCCGCTACAAGATCATGCGCGAGTACATGCCGAAGGTCGGCGGTCTCGGCCTCGACATGATGACCCGCACCTGCACCGTGCAGGTCAACCTCGACTTCGCCTCCGAAGCCGACATGGTCAAGAAATTCCGCGTCTCGCTGGCGCTGCAGCCGATCGCCACCGCGCTGTTCGCCGACTCGCCCTTCCGCGAGGGCCAGCCGAACGGCTTCCTGAGCTACCGCTCGCACATCTGGACCGACACCGACCCCGACCGCACCGGCATGCTCGACTTCGTATTCGAGGACGGCTTCGGCTTCGAGCGCTACGTCGATTACCTGCTCGATGTGCCGATGTACTTCGTCTACCGCGAGGGCCGCTACATCGACGCCGCGGGCCTGAGCTTCCGCGACTTTCTGCGCGGCGAACTCAGCGTGCTGCCGGGCGAGAAGCCAACCCTGAGCGACTGGGGCGACCACCTCACCACCGCCTTCCCCGAAGTGCGCCTGAAGCGCTACCTCGAAATGCGCGGCGCCGACGGCGGCCCCTGGAGTCGCCTGTGCGCGCTGCCGGCGCTGTGGACCGGCCTGCTCTACGACGACACCGCGCTGGATGCCGCCTGGGACCTGGTCCGCGACTTCAGCATGGAAGAGCGCAACGCCCTGCGCGACGGCGTGCCGCGGCAGGCGCTGAAGTTGCCCTTCCGCGATTCCAATGTGCTGGCGCTGGCCCGCGAGACGCTGAAGATCGCCGCCCACGGCCTGCAGCGCCGCGCGCGTCTCAACTGCAACGGCGTCGACGAGCGCATCTACCTGGAGTCCCTGATCGAGATCGTCGACAGCGGCCAGACCGCCGCCGAGCGCAAGCTCGAACGCTTCCATCGCGAGTGGGGCGGCTCGGTGGATCCGCTGTTCCGGGAGTATGCGTACTAGCCGGGATTCGGGATTGGGGATTCGGGATTCGCTAGAAGCCCGTTGACCCGATGCTGCGCAGCCGACGGCACCACAGTCGGGATCGCGCGGCAGGCGAAACATCGAGGAGCAATGAATCCCCGGCTCTTGCGAATCCCCAATCCCTACCCGGCCCTCGCGCACAGCGCTCGGGCGTTCGCCGGCGTGCGCGGCAGTGCCGCGCAAACACGCCGGCTCACCCCCAATCCCGCGCCGCGGGCGCCTCGCGACGCCCGCGGCGTTACCATGGCGGCCCCAGCACACCAAAGGCCGACTCCATGCCCTCGATCACGCCGCCCAATGCGCCGTTCTCCGACGCCGATTTCCAGCGGCTGGACGATCTGCTTTGGGATGGCGCGGTGCCGCGCGACGGCATGAATCTGGAGGCGGTCGACGGCTTCTTCAGCGCGATGTTCGTCGCGCCTGAGCCGGCCGATGTTGAGACCCTGCTGCCTGCGATCTGGGGCGGTGGCGACGCGCCGTTTGAGGATGCCGAGCGCAACGAAGAGCTGCACCGCCTGCTGCTGGCGTTCTGGCGCTCGGTGGGCCGCCGTATCGCCCAGACCGACACCGAGGATCTCACCGCCCACATGCCGGCGATCCAGCTGAGCCAGGACGTGTTCGAGGCGGTCACCGCCAACAGCCTCGATGCGCTCGATGACGACACTCCGTATGGCGCCGACTGGGCCGCCGGCTTCGAGTACGGCATGTACCTGCAGCAGGAGGCCTGGGACGAGCGTCTCGATGCCGACCCCGAGCTGGAAGAAGCGGTCAGCGTGATCTTCGCGCTCAGCGATCCCGACGAGGAGGAGCAGGGCGATCTAGACGACGACCTGGAGGACGACGACTTCGAGCGCGTCGACGAAGAGCCGCTGACGCCCGAGGGCGTCGCTGCCGCCATGGCCGATCCCGAACTGGCGCGCACCGCGCGGCTGATCGAGCAGGCCGGCGTGCCCGATACCCAGGTGCGCGCGGCGCTCGACGAGATCATGAATGTGGTGCGCGGCGGCGAGCCGGTGCCCGGCAGCCCGATCACCCGCGGCGCACTGGACGAAGCCCTGCGCGAGGTCGGCGATGAGGTCGACGAACTCGACGAACTCGATGAGGGCTTCGACGAGTCCGAGTTCGAGGGGGATGAGGACATGGAGCCGCTCAGCGCCGCCGAGCGCGTGCAGCTGATCATGGAGCTGCCGGCGGTGCTGCAGGCCCTGCACTTTGCGCGGCTTGAAGAGCAGAAGCCGCAGCCGGCGCGTCGCGAGTCGGAGATCGGCCGCAACGATCCCTGCCCCTGCGGCAGCGGCAAGAAGTACAAGAAGTGCCACGGCGCGCCCGACGCGCTGCACTGAGCCGCCCTCAAGGACGCCGCCCATGTCGCGCACCATCGCCATCGTCGAGGATGAGCCGGCCATCCGCGCCAACTACATCGACGCGCTGAGCCGCTACGGCTACCAGGTGCATGGCTTCGGCAGCCGGCCGGAAGCGCGTGCCGCCTTCGCGCTCAAGCTGCCCGACCTGGTGCTGATCGACGTCGGCCTGGGCGACGAGCCCGAGGGCGGCTTCGAGCTGTGTCGCGAGCTGCGCACGCGTGCGCCGACCCTGCCGATCCTGTTCCTGACCGCGCGCGATGCCGATATCGACGTGATCTCCGGCCTGCGCCTGGGCGCTGACGACTACCTCAGCAAGGACATCTCGCTGCCGCAGCTCACAGCACGTGTTGCTGCGCTGTTTCGCCGCATCGACGCGATGCGCTCGCCGGCCGCGCGCGACACCGTGTTCACCCTGCGCGGCCTGCGCCTGGAGCTGGAGCGCATGCAGGTCAGCTGGAACGGCGAGTCGGTGCCGCTGACCGTCACCGAGTTCTGGATCGTGCACGCCCTGGCCCGCCACCCCGGCCACGTGCGTTCGCGCGAGCAGCTGATGCGTGAGGCCGAAGTCGTCGTCGACGAGGCCACGATCACCTCGCACATCAAGCGCATCCGCAAGAAGTTCGAGGCGATCGACGCGAAGTTCGACGAGGTCGATACCGTGCACGGCGCCGGCTACCGCTGGCGGCCGTGATCCTCCACACGTTCAGCGCCTGAACGCATGCGCCTGCGCCAGCAGCTGGTGCTGCTTGCCGCCGCCGCGCTGGCCCTGCCGGCGGCCGGCTGGGTGCTGGTGCGCGAACTCGAAGCCCAGCTGCGCCGCGGCCAGGAAGCCCAGCAGACCGCCACCCTCGAAGTGATGAGCCGGGCCGTCGAGCGCGCCCTGCTGCGCGATCCCGGGCTGCTGCCGTTGGCGCCCGGCGGCGTCACCGTGCCCGCGGCCAGCGGCCCGATCGAGCTTGACGGTTACGACAGCGACTGGCCGCAGTCGGCGGAGTCCGCGCGCGCGCTCGACAGCTCTGGCCGTTTGCGTCTGCGCGCGGCGCGCAGCGAGCAGGCCCTGCACCTGCTGATCGACGTCGCCGACACCACGCGCCTGCGCGCCGAAGCCGCGCAGCCGGAGGCCCAGTACGCCGATCGCGTCGAGCTGGATCTGGAGACCCTCGACGGCCGTGCGCGCCTGCGTCTCGCCAACGCGGCGCCCGGTGCCGTCGCCGTGCAGGCGCTGGGTGGGCCCGCGCCGCGCATCAGCGGCTACTGGCAGGAGGACTCCGCCGGCTACCGCATCGAGCTGCGCCTGCCGCCGGGCCTGCGTCCGCTCGCCCTGGGCGTGCAGGCCATCGACCATGCGCGCCCGGGCGAGCCCGGGCTGCGGCTCGGCGATGGCCTGCTGCGGCCGCTGCGCGAGCCGGAGCCTGCGCTGGCGGAGCTGCTGGCGGCGCTGTGCCCGCAGGCGCATGTCTGTGAGCTCCAGGACGGCGACGGTCATCCGCTGCTGCAGGTCGGTGAACTCGCGGCCGATGCCGGCCAGGTGTCGGGCTGGCGGCGCCTGTTCACCGCCGTGCTCGGCGGCATCGAGCCGGCGAACCCGGAGCGGACCGGCGCGAGCGTCGTCGATGGCGTGGAAGCGCCGCGCTGGCGTGCGATCGAGGAGGGCAATCGCCTGCAGCTCTCTGCCCAGGCGGCGATCGACATCGAGGGCGAGAGCCGCGGCCTGGTGGTGCTGCGTCAGGCCAGCGCGGCCCTGCTGCTGGCCGACCGCGCCCTGCTGCGCGTGCTCGGCGTGAGCCTGGCTGTCGTCCTGCTGTTGGCGGGGCTGCTCTACCTGTTCGCCGGACGGCTGTCGACGCGCATCCGGCGACTGTCGCAGCAGGCCGAGGCGGCGCTGGCACGCGGCGGCGCCGACGCCGCGCGCGGCTTCGAGCGCAGCGCGGCGGTGGACGAGCTCGGCGAGCTTTCGCGCAGCTTCGGCACCTTGCTCGATGAGGTGGCGGGTTACACCGCTTACCTGCGCAGCCTCGCCGGCACGCTCTCGCACGAACTGCACACCCCGCTGGCGGTGGTGCGCGGCTCGCTCGACAACCTCGAAGCCCAGGGCCTGCCTGAGGGCAGTCGCGTCTACCTCGATCGCGCTCGCGCCGGCAGCGAGCGGCTCGCCGCGATCGTGCGCGCCATGGGCGAGAGTTCGCGCATCGAGCGTGCGATCGCCAGCGCCGAGCCCGAAGACTTCGACCTCACCGGGCTGGTGCGCGCCTGCGGCGAGGGCTATCGCGAGCTGCTGGCGCCGCGCCGGCTCGATGTGCGGGTGCCGGGCCAGTCTCTGCCGTTTCACGGCGCGCCTGACCTTATAGTTCAAGCCCTGGACAAACTGGTCGACAACGCGCGCAGCTTTTGTCCGCCCGAAGGCGAGATCCGTATCGAGCTTGGCGCAGGCGCTCTGGGCCCGCGGATCGCCATTGCCAACACCGGCCCGACGCTGGCGCCAGGCCGCCACGAGAAGCTGTTCGATGCGCTGGTGAGCCAGCGCCCGCGCAGCGCATCCGCCGGCAGCGCGCCGCATCTTGGCCTCGGTCTGCACATCGTCCGGCTCGTCGCCGAGCGCCATGCCGGCAGTGCACGCGCGGCCAATCTCGCCGATGGCAGCGG
>JBKCVA010000024.1:0-22917 GCA_046318115.1 Lysobacterales bacterium
AGCGCTTACTCGGCCGCTTTCAGCGCGCCTTCCAGACCGATGGAGATCTTGATGTCGTCGCCCACGGCTGGCACGGCGTAGCCCATGCCGAACTCCGAGCGCTTGATCGTGGTGGTGGCGTTGAAGCCCACCCACGGCACCTTGCGCATCGGGTGCTCGCCGATCTTGTTGACGGTCACGTCCAGGGTGACCGGCTTGGTCACGCCGAGCAGGGTCAGGTTGCCGGCCACGGCCAGCTTGCCTTCGCCGCTCTGGGTCACGCCGGTGGTTTCGAAGGTCATGGTTGGGAACTGCCCGACGTTGAAGAAATCCTTGTTCTTCAGGTGGTCGTTCAGGCCGCCGTGGCGCATGTCGACGGTGCTGGTGTCGATGCTGGCGCTGACGGTGGAGTTCGCCAGATTTTCCGGGTCGACCTTGAGGTCGATGTCGAACTTGGTGAAGTCGCCGTACATGTCGGAGAAGCCGAGGTGGTTGACGTAGAACCACACGCGGGTGTGCGACAGGTCGATCTCGACCGGCTGCGGGGCGGCGATGGCGGGCGCGGCGAAGCTGGCGGCAAGCAGGGCGGCGGCGATGGGCTTCAGCATGGGCGGTGTTCCTCGTGGAGAAGGCGCGGGCGCGCCGGTGGGCGAACGCGCCGCAACGCGACGCGATGGGGCGGGGAGGGGAGAGCGCTTACAGCACCTGGCAGGCTTCGTCGAAGGGCAGGCGCGGGCTGCGCGGGAACAGCTTGTCGGCGTCGCCATAGCCGAGGTTGACCAGCACATTGCTGCGCCAGCCGGTGTCCTTGAAGAAGGCCTCGTCGACCTTGGCCGCGTCGAAGCCTGACATCGGGCCCGCGTCGAGGCCGAGCGCGCGTGCAGCGAGGATCAGGTAAGCGACCTGCAGCGTGCCGTTGCGGAAGGCCGTGGTCTCTGCGACCTGGGCGCTGCCGGTGAACCAGCTGCGCGCATCGGTGTGAGGGAACAGGTAGGGCAGCTTGTCGTAGAACTTCGGGTCGTTGGCGACGATGACGGTGACCGGCGCCGACATCGTCTTGTCGAGGTTGCCGGCCGACAGCGCGGGCTTGAGCTTTTCCTTGGCCGCCTTCGACTGCACGAACACGAAGCGCGCCGGCGAGCAGTTGGCGCTGGTCGGGGCCATCTTCACCAGATCGTAGAGCTGCTGCAGCAGGGCGGGCTCGATGGCGCGGTCCAGCCAGGCGTTGTGGGTGCGGGCCTTGAGGAAGAGCTGGTCGAGGGCGGTGCTGTCGAGGGGATGCATGGGGGCTCCGGTGCGGAATCTGCGGGAGCAGCGCTGAACGCTGCGGCTTCACAATCGTAAAGGCTAGGACTGCGGGGGTCAGGAGCCCGTGAGCGCAACCAGCAGTCTAGGTCTGGTGCGGGCGTGGAATAATCCGGGCCCGACGCAACGCTGCGTTGCAGACCCGGGGCCTACCGCATGCATCCGACGTTGGCTCCCGCCTGGGTCCTGACCGACGGCGCAGCAGGCAACCGCAAGCCCGCGCTGGCGCTGGCCGAAGCCTTGGGCATCGAGCCTCATGAATGGACCTTGCAGCCTCGCGCGCCCTGGCGCTGGCTGGCGCCGCGCTGGCTGCCGGCACGCGGGGATGTCTTCGCGCCGGGCTTCGAGCAGGCCCTGCAGGAGGCGCCGCCGCAACTGGCGATCGGCTGCGGCCGGCAGGGTGCGCTGGCGACGCGCTGGCTGAAGCGCCATGTGCCCGGCTGCAAGGCCGTGCAGATCCTCGATCCGCGGATCGACCCGCGGCACTGGGACGCGGTGCTGGCGCCGGCGCATGACGGGCTGGAGGGGCCGAACGTCCTGGGCTTCACCGGCGGCCTGCATGGCGTGGACGGCGTGAGCCTTGCACGAGCCCGCATCGCCCACGCCGAGCTGTCGCGTCTGCCCTCGCCGCGGACGGTGGTCCTTCTCGGTGGCCCGCATTCCTCCTTCGATCTGGATCGCGGGCTGTGGCTGCGGATGTGCACGATCCTGCACCACTGGCAGGCCCGTGACGGCGGCAGCCTGCTGGTCAGCAGTTCGCGGCGTACGCCGGCCTGGCTGCGCGAGGCCGCGCGCAAGGATCTGGGCGATCTGCCGGGCCTGCAGTGGCACGGCGAGGCCGACGGCCCCAATCCCTACGGCGGCCTGCTGGCCTGGGCCGAGCGCATCGTGGTCACGCCGGACTCGGCCAATATGCTGGCCGAGGCCTGTGCCACGGCGGTGCCAGTGCTGGTGCCGGCCTTGAAGCCCGTACGCGGAAAGCTGGGGCTGCTGTACCGCGATCTGCTGGAGCGTGGTCGGGTGCGGCCACTGAAACTCGATTTCCAGGCCTGGGATGTTCTGCCGCTGCGCGAAACCGCGCGGATCAGCGCGGAACTGCGGGCCCTGTTGGCTGCGAACCCTGTCACGTCTGCGGCTCCCTTAGCGGGCTCGAACTTAAAGTAATTTCGAGCTTACGCGGGCAAGCGCATGTTTCCCCGCGCGTTTGCCCGAGAATCGTCAGAACTCGTTCAGAAAACCCCAATGCAGACAGGGGCTTAGCCGCGTTTTCGTTCCGGAATTTTCTTGACACCCCCAAACCCCGCGCTTAGTGTGGGCAACCGTAGAAAAAACGGGCTTTTTGTGGGGTTCGGTGGGGAATGTTTCAGGGCGAGACCGCTATCACGATCGACGACAAGGGCCGGCTGGCGGTGCCCACCGCTTACCGCGAGCTCGTCGTGCGCGAGTGTGCGAATCGTCTGGTCGTCACCTACAACCCCTATGAGCAGGGCTGTCTGTGGCTGTACCCGGTCGCTGCCTGGGAGCAGGTCCGTGACCAGGTCAATGCCCTGCCGAATGCCAAGAAGGTGCATCGCGCCCTGCAGCTGAAGCTGGTGGGTGCGGCGACCTTCGTCGACGTCGACGCGAACGGGCGCCTGCTGCTGCCGGCCAGCCATCGCAACGCCGCCGGCATCGAGAAGAAGGCCGTCCTGCTGGGCATGGGCGGCAAGTTCGAACTCTGGAGCGAGCAGGCGCACCTCGCGCAGATCCGTCAAACCATCGGGGAAGACGAGATCAGCGACGCCATGCTCGACCTCACGCTGTAGCCGGGGAGGACTCGGGCGATGCGCAACGATGCGCCGCCGGCCGACCACATTCCGGTGCTGTATGCGCAGGTCATGGAAGGTCTGCGGGTGGTCAAGGACGGAACCTATCTGGACGGCACCTTCGGCCGCGGCGGACACGCGCGGGGAGTGCTGGTCCAGCTGGGGCCGGCCGGCCGACTGCTGTTGATGGACAAGGACCCGCAGGCGATCGCCTGCGCCGAGGCCGAGTTCGCGGGCGATCCGCGGGTGGCGATCCGGCGCGGCAGCTTCGCGGGTCTGGCGGAGTGGGAGGCCACGGCCGGTGGGCTGGATGGCGTGCTGCTGGACCTCGGGGTGTCCTCGCCCCAGTTGGACCAGGCCGAGCGCGGCTTCAGCTTCATGCAGGACGGGCCGCTCGACATGCGCATGGACCCGGATGCCGGGGAAAGTGCAGCAGAGTTTTTGGCGCGGGCCACCGAGACGGAGATCGCGGATGTGCTGTGGGCCTACGGTGAGGAGCGGATGAGCCGGCGCATCGCGCGGGCCATCGTCGCGCGCCGGCCCGAAGCCCTGCTGACCCGGACCGCCGAGTTGGCCGATCTGGTACGCGCGACCATCGGTCGCGGCGAGCCCGGCAAGCACCCCGCCACACGTACGTTCCAGGCGCTGCGGATCTATCTGAACCGCGAACTGGACGATCTGGTTACAGGGCTGGCGGCCGCCCTTTCCCGGCTGAAACCGGGGGGGCGGCTTGCCGTTATCAGCTTCCATTCGCTGGAAGACCGGCAGGTCAAGCAATTCATGCACGGGTTGGCCAAGCCGGCGCCCGGCAATCGGCGCATGCCCGTCGCGGCCGAGTTCAAGCCGACGCTCGCCCTGATCGGCGGCGCTATCCGCGCCGAGGCCGACGAACTCGCAAGCAACCCGCGCGCCCGCAGCGCGGTGCTGCGCGTGGCGGAGAAGCTCGCATGAACCTGCGCGTGCTCATCGGGCTGCCGCTGCTGGTGGGTGTCGTGCTGAGCGGCATCGCGCTGGTGCAATCGCGCCACGCACACCGCCAGCTGTTCGCCGAACTCAATCGCCTCGAAGCGCAGCGTGACGAGCTAAACATCGAGTTCGGTCGTCTGCAGCTGGAGCAAGCGACCTGGGGCGAGACCTTCCGCATCGAGCGCGTCGCCCGCGAGCAGCTCGGCATGCGCTCGCCCGAGCCGGCCGAAGTTCAGGTGGTGCGCCAATGAAGAAGTCGCGCCGGCCCCCGGCCAACCTGCGCATGCGCCTGAACCTGCTCGCCGCCGGGCTGGCCTGCTGTGGCGTACTGCTGGTCGCGCGTGCGGCGGACATGCAGCTTCTGCGCGCCGACTTCTACCAGGCCAAGGCCGAGCAGTATCACCTGCGCGAGCTGCCGGTGCCGACCTCGCGCGGCATGATCACCGACCGCAACGGCGAGCCGCTGGCGGTATCGACGCCGGTGGCTTCACTGTGGGCGAATCCGAAGGAGCTCTCGCGTTACCCGGAGCGTATTCCCGAACTGGCTGCGGCCCTGGGCCTCGACCCCTCCGACCTCAAGCGTCGGGTCGACGAGCGCGCCGATCGCGAATTCCTGTTTCTGCGCCGGCAGATGAACCCGGACGACGCCGAGGCCGTGCTGGCCCTGGGCATCCCCGGCGTGCACAACCGCCGCGAGTTCCGTCGCTTCTACCCGATGGGCGAGATCGCCGCCCATGTGCTGGGTTTCACCAATGTCGACGACATCGGCCAGGAGGGCCTGGAGCTGGCCTTCAATGACTGGTTGAGCGGTAAGCCGGGCAGCAAGCGGGTGGTGCGTGACCAGAAGCTGCGGCCCATCGATGTCGACTTGCTCAGCCCGGCTGAACCCGGGCGTGACCTCGCCCTGTCGATCGACCGCCGCCTGCAGCATGTCGCCTATCGCGAGCTGCGCCGCGCGCTGGAAGAAAACCGCGCCGCCTCCGGCACGGTGGTGATCACCGATGTGCCGACCGGCGAAGTGCTGGCGATGGTGAACCTGCCGACCTACAACCCGAACACGCGCGAAGGAGCCGATGCATCAGCACGCCGCAATCGTGCGCTGACCGACGTGTTCGAGCCGGGTTCGGTGATCAAGGTGTTCACCGTGGCGGCCGCTCTGGAGACCGGGCGCTGGAAGCCCGATACGGTGATCGAGACCAGCCCCGGCTACATGCCGCTGGCCCGCCACACCATCCGCGACATCCGCAACTTCGGCACGGTCAGCCCGACCCGGCTGCTGACCAAGTCCTCCAACATCGCCGCGGTCAAGCTGGCGCTGGACATGCCCAACGAGCATTTCCACGACCTGCTGCGCCGCTTCGGTTTCGGCGAACTCACCGGCGCCGGCTTTCCGGGGGAACAGGCGGGCGTGCTGACCGCGCCGCGCGGCTGGGGCGTGCTCGAGAAGGCGACGATCTCCTACGGCTACGGCCTGTCCACCAACGCCCTGCAGATCGCCCAGGCCTATGCCGCGATCGGCAATGGCGGCGTCTGGATGCCGCCGACCTTCGTGCGTGGCGGTGCTGGCGAGGGGCGTTCGGTGATCGATCCGCAGCTCGCCCGTACCCTGATCGACATGCTGGAGACCGTGACCGGCCCGGAGGGCAGCGCGACCCGCGCGCGCGTCTCGGGCTATCGCGTGGCCGGCAAGACCGGCACCTCGCGGCGCTCTGTGCCAGGGGGCTACGAGAAGCGCTACATCAGCATGTTCGCCGGCCTGGTGCCCGCCTCGCAGCCGCGCCTGTCGATGGTGGTGGTGATCAACGACCCCGATCCGCAGCAGCACTTCGGCGGCCTCGTGGCCGCGCCGGTGTTCGGCCGCGTCATGGCCGACGCGCTGCGCATCCTTGATGTGCCGCCGGACGACATCCAGCAGTGGTATGTCTCGACGCCAATCCAGGCGCCGGCGCTGCCGCCCGGCGAGTTGCCGCTGGAAGCCGAAGGTGCGATCGAGCCCACACCCGATGCGGGGGTGGTCCAGTGAGCGATCGCCTGCCCGCACTCAGCCTTCAGGAGCTGCTGCCCGAGCGCGCCGACTTGCCCGATCTGTCGGTGTCTGGTCTGCGCCTGGACAGCCGCGCCATCCAGGGGGGCGAGGGCTTCGTCGCGCTCGCCGGCGCGCGCACCCATGGCCTGCTGCATGCCGCCGAAGCCGTGCGCCGGGGCGCCGTGGTGGTGCTGTCAGAACCTTTCGAGGGCGAGGCGCCGCTGCTGCCGGTGCCGCTGGTGCTCGTGCCCGGCCTGCGCGAGCGCCTGCCGCAGCTGGCCCAGGCGCTGTACGCCGCGCCCACGCTTGGGCTCGACCTGATCGGCGTCACCGGCACCAATGGCAAGACCTCGACCGTGCAGCTCACCGCCCAGGCCCTGCAGCTGCTGGGTCGCGTCGCCGGCAGCATCGGCACGCTCGGCGCCGGCCTGCACGGCCAGCTGGTGGCGCATGAGCGCACCACGCCCGACGTGCTTGAAGTGCACCGCCTGCTCGCGCATCTCAGTCTTTCCGGCGCGCAAGTGGTGGCGATGGAGGTCTCCTCGCATGCCTTGGACCAAGGCCGCGTGGCGGGCCTGCAGTTCGACGTCGCGGTGTTCACCAACCTGAGCCGGGATCACCTCGATTACCACGGCACCATGGAGGCCTATGCGGCCGCCAAGGCCAGCCTGTTCGCCTGGGACAGCCTGCGCGCCGCGGTGATCAACCTCGACGACACCCAGGGCGCACTGATCGCTGCCGGCCTGCCCGAGCGCGTCGATCTGATCGGCTTCAGCGCGCTCGGCGCAGGCAACGCACTGCTGCGGGCGGGCGATCTGGTGCTTGACGGCGCCGGCCTGCACTTCCAGCTTCAATACGGCGTGGAGTCGGTGCGCATCGACTCGCCCCTGCTCGGCCGCTTCAACATCGAGAACCTGCTGGCCGTGGCCGGCGTGCTGCTCGCCCTGGGCGTGGACTTCGCCCGTGTCGCCGCCCTGCTGCCCCGGCTGTCGGCGATCCCCGGCCGCATGAACCGGCTGGGCGGCGGCGACGGACAGCCGCTGGTGGTGGTTGACTACGCCCATACGCCGGACGGCCTCGAACAGGCCCTGGCCAGCCTGCGTCAGCACACCGCCGGTCGCCTGCTCTGCGTGTTCGGCTGCGGCGGTGATCGCGATCGCGGCAAGCGCCCGCAGATGGCGGCGATCGCAGGCCGCCTTGCGGACCGCGTGTTCGTCACCGACGACAATCCGCGCAGCGAGGACGGCGAGGCGATCGTCGCCGACATCCTGGCCGGGTTCGCGGCGGGCGCTCCTGTCGAGGTCGAACGTGACCGCGCGGCGGCGATCAGCGCCGCAGTGCGTGCAGCAGAGCCCGGCGACACCGTGCTGGTCGCGGGCAAGGGGCACGAGACCTATCAGGAGACCGGCGACCGCCGGCTGCCGTTCGATGACCTGGCGGTGGCCGCGATGGCCCTGAGGGGGCGCACTTGAGGCCGCTCAGTCCTGCCGAGGTTGCGGGTTTCGCCGAGGCCGAACTGCTGCTGGGCCCGCACATGCCCGGCAAGCCGGTCCTGCGGGTGCAGACCGACTCGCGCGCGCTCTGCCCGGGCGACCTGTTCGTCTGCCTGCGCGGTGAGCGCTTCGACGGCCACGCCTTCGCCGACGCGGCCCTGGCCGCCGGCGCCGCAGCGCTGCTGGTCGAGCGTCCGCTGCCGGTGGCACTGCCGCAGATCCGCTGCGATGACACCCGCCTGGCGCTGGGGCGGCTCGCCGCCGGCATGGCGCGCAGCCGTTCCACCCGCGTGTTCGGCCTGACCGGCAGCAACGGCAAGACCTCGGTCAAAACCCTGCTCGCGGGCATCGTCGAGCGCGCCGGCCGCGCCTACGCCAATCCCGGCAACTTCAACAACGAAATCGGTCTGCCGCTGTCGGTGCTGAACCAGCCGGAGGACGCCGAGTACGCGGTCTACGAGATGGGCGCTGGTGCGCCCGGCGACATCGAGTGGCTCGCCCGCATCGCGCGGCCGCGCTACAGCCTCGTCAACAACATCGGCCCCGCCCACCTGGAGCGCATGGGTTCCCTGCTCGGCATCGCCGACACCAAGGGCGCGATCTACCGCGAATTGCCGCCCGAGGGCGTCGCGGTGATCAATGCCGACGACGCCTTCGCGCCACTGTTCGCGCAGATGGCCGGCGCCCGTCGGCAGCTGCGCTTCGGGTTGGAGAACGACGCCGATGTGTTCGCAACAGGGCTGCGCCTCGACGCAGGCGGCAGCTGCTTCCGCCTGTGTTCGCCTGCCGGCGCTCTCGAAGTCCGGCTGCCACTGCCCGGCCGGCACAGCGTGATGAATGCACTGGCGGCCGCGGCCATGGGCTTGGCGGCCGGCATTGATCTCGTGCAGATCGGCGAAGGCCTGGAGGGGGCACAGAGCGTCGCGGGGCGCTTCAGCCCGCGCTTGCATGCCAGCGGCGCGCAGATCATCGACGACAGCTACAACGCCAACCCTGGCTCGGTGCGCGCCGCGATCGACACCCTGGCCTCCTCCGCGGGCCCGGCCTGGCTGGTGCTGGGCGACATGCGCGAGCTGGGGCCGGATGGCGAAGCCCTGCACGCGGCGGTCGGTGCGCATGCGCGCGCGCAGGGTCTGTCAGGCCTGTTCACGGTGGGCGAACTCGCCGCTGCCGCCAGCCGCGCCTTCGGCGAGGGGGCGCAGCACTTCGACTCGCAGGAAGCCCTGGCCCAGTCCCTGCGCCCGCGGCTGAGCGCGGGCTTGCGCGTCCTCGTCAAGGGCTCGCGCGGCAGCCGCATGGAGCGCGTCGTGGCTGCGCTGTTCGACGACACCGACAGCGGAGGTCCCGATGCTGCTTGAGTTGGCCCGCTGGCTGGAAGGCTTCGACCGCTTCTTCGCGGTCTTCAACTATCTGACGCTGCGGGCCATCCTCGGTGCGTTGACCGCGCTGGCGCTGTCGCTGTGGCTGGGGCCTGCCTTCATCCGCCGGCTGGCGGCGCTGAAGTCGGGCGGCCAGCCGATCCGCAGCGATGGCCCGCAGTCGCACTTCTCCAAGGCCGGCACGCCGACCATGGGCGGCGCCCTGATCCTGTCGACCGTCGCCGCCTCGACCCTGCTGTGGGCGGACCTGTCGAACCGCTACATCTGGATCCTCTTGGGGGTGCTCGTCGCGTTCGGCTTCATCGGCTGGCTGGACGATTACCTGAAGATCGTGCGCCGCGATCCGAAGGGCCTGAAGTCGCGCTGGAAGTACCTGCTGCAGTCGGTGTTCGGCCTGATCGCCGCGATCGCGCTCTACGTCACCGCCGACGTGCCGGCCGCGACCGCCTTCCACATCCCGCTGGTCAAGGACTTCGCGCTGCCGCTCGGCGTGGGCTTCATCGTCGTCGCCTACTTCTGGATCGTCGGCTTCTCGAACGCAGTCAATCTCACCGACGGCCTGGATGGCCTCGCGATCATGCCGACCGTGCTGGTGGCCGCTGCGCTCGGCATCTTCGCCTACGTCTCGGGGCATGCGGTGTTCTCGCAGTACCTGCTGATCCCGCAGATCCCCGGCGCCGGCGAACTGGTGATCCTGTGCGCGGCGATCGGTGGCGCGGGCTTGGGCTTCCTGTGGTTCAACACCTATCCGGCGCAGGTGTTCATGGGCGACATCGGCGCGCTCGCGCTGGGGGCCGTGCTCGGCACGCTGGCGGTGATCGTCCGCCAGGAGATCGTGCTGGTGATCATGGGCGGCATCTTCGTCATCGAGACGCTGTCGGTGATGATCCAGGTCGCGAGCTTCAAGTTGACCGGGCGCCGGGTGTTCCGGATGGCGCCGATCCACCACCACTTCGAGCTCAAGGGTTGGCCCGAGCCGCGCGTGATCGTCCGCTTCTGGATCATCACCGTGGTGCTGGTGCTGATCGGGCTTGCCACGTTGAAGGTGCGCTGATGCTCGGCCTGCCGATGCCGCAAGCGCAGAAGCGCGACGAGATCGCCGGCGCCTACGACGGCGTGCTGATGGCGGTGGTGCTGACCTTGGTCGGCATCGGCGTGGTGATGGTCGCCTCCAGTTCGCTGGCGATCTCGGAAGGCCACGGCGTGGAGCCGCTGCACTACCTGCACCGGCATCTGTTCTTTCTCGTGGTGGGTCTGCTGGGCGCGGTCGCGCTGATGCGCACGGAGCTGCGCGCGCTTGAGCGCCAGGGCAGCAGCCTGCTGATCCTCGCCTTCGTCCTGCTTGTCGCGGTGCTGGTGCCGGGCCTGGGGCGCGAAGTCAACGGTGCGACCCGCTGGATCGAGCTGCGTTTCTTCGGCTTCCAAGCGGTGGAGGCGGTGAAGCTGCTGCTGATCCTGTGGCTGGCGAGCTACATGGTGCGTTACCGCGAACAGCTGCAGGACCGCTTCTGGGGCGTGTTCAAGCCTCTGGCGGTGGTCGGCATGCTGGGCGCGCTGCTCCTGCTGCAGCCCGATTTCGGTTCGACCGTGCTGCTGTGCGCGATCACAGGTGGAATGCTCTGGCTGGGCGGCGCGCGCGCGCCCTTTCTGCTGGCGCCTGCGGCCCTCGGTGCGGTGGGCCTCGCCGCGCTCGCCGTGTTCGAGCCCTACCGCATGCGTCGACTGGTCTCCTTCCTCGATCCCTTTCAGGATCCCTACGGCGCGGGCTACCAGTTGAGCCACTCGCTGATCGCGATCGGCCGCGGCGAAGCCACCGGGGTGGGCCTTGGCGCTTCCGTGCAGAAGCTCTTCTACCTTCCCGAGGCGCATACCGACTTCATCTTCGCGGTCTACGCCGAAGAGACCGGCTTCATCGGCGTCAGCCTGCTGATCGGCCTGTTCGTGCTGCTAGCCGCGCGCGCGTTCTGGCTGGGTCTGCGGGCGATCGAGATGGGCCGCGCCTTCGCCGGCTACTGCGCCTTCGGCGTGGCCCTGTGGATGAGCCTGCAGTCGCTGGTGTCGATCGGCGTCAACATGGGCGTGCTGCCGACCAAGGGCCTGACCCTGCCGCTGATTTCCTCCGGTGGCTCCAGCGTGATCCTGAGCTGCATGGCGCTGGGCCTGCTGCTGCGGGTCAGCTATGAAGCCGAACGCGCCCGCCGCCAGGCCGGCAAGCTGCGCAACGAGGATCTGCAGGATCCGGCCGAGCTGCTGCAGCGGCCCGTCCACACCGGCCCACGCGTGGAAGCGCCAAGCCCGGTGTTCCGACCCGGCCCGGCACGCGCGCGCATCGAACCGGGCATTGGAGCCCTGCCATGAGCGGCCCCGTGCTGATCCTTGCCGGCGGCACCGGTGGCCATATCTTCCCCGGCCTCGCGGTGGCAGGCGCGCTGGCAGCGCAGTCGGTGCCGGTCGAATGGCTGGGCGCCGAGGGCGCGATGGAAACCCGGCTGGTGCCGGCGGCCGGCATCGTTCTGCACACCTTGCCGGTGCGCGGGCTGCGCGGTGGCGGGTGGGTGCGCCGGCTCACCGCCCCCTTCATGCTGCTGCGCGCCGTGCTGGGCGCGGTGCGTCTGCTGCGCCGGCTGCAGCCGCGCTGTGTGCTGAGCTTCGGCGGCTTCGCCGCGGGCCCCGGCGGCTTTGCGGCTTGGCTGCTGCGGCGTCCGCTGCTGCTGCACGAATCAAACCGCGCGCCGGGCCTCACCAACCGCCTGCTGGCGCGCTTCGCACGTCGTCGCCTGGTCGGCATGCCGGGCACTTGTGCCCGCGAGGAAGTGGTCGGCAATCCGGTGCGCGCCGAAATCGCCGCGCTGCCGGCGCCGGCCCAGCGGCAGCGCGCGCCCGGCCCACTCCGCCTGCTGGTGGTCGGCGGCAGCCAGGGCGCGCGCGCGCTCAATCAGCACCTGCCCGAAGCCCTGCGCCTCAGCGGCGTCTGCTGCGAGATCCGCCACCAGACCGGTGCGGCCGCGCTCGACGCGACCGCCCAGCGCTACCGCGAGGCTGGGCTGCGCGCCGATACCGTGGCCTTCATCGAGGACATGCCGACGGCCTATCGCTGGGCCGATCTCGTGGTCTGCCGTGCGGGCGCGTCGACCCTGGCCGAACTCTGTGCGGTCGGGCTGCCGGCGGTGCTGGTGCCGCTGTCGACCGCCGCCGACGACCACCAGAGCCGCAACGCCGATTGGCTGGTGGAGGCTGGCGCCGCGCTCAAGCTCAGCGAAGGCGAGGGCTTCGTCCAGCGTCTTGCCGGTGCGCTGGCCCAGCTCGCCACCGACCCCGCGCGCGCCGCCGCAATGGCCGAGGCCGCGCGCCGTCTTGCCCGCGTCGACGCCGCCGAGCGCGTCGCCGCCATCTGTATCGAGGAGTCCCGCGCATGAGGCGCCTGTCCGACCACGGCGACATCGCCAGCGCCTTCCGCCGCGTCCACTTCGTGGGGGTGGGCGGCGTCGGCATGAGCGGCATCGCCGAGGTGCTGTGCACCCTGGGCTACACCGTATCCGGCTCCGATCTGGCCGACGGCGCCGCCACCGCGCGCCTGCGCGAGCAGGGCGTGCGCGTCGACATCGGCCACCGCGCCGAAAACGTGCGCGAAGCCGACGTCGTGGTGGTCTCGAGCGCGGTGCGCGCCGACAACCCCGAGCTGGTGGAGGCGCGTGCGCAGCGCATCCCGATCGTGCCGCGCGCCGAGATGCTGGCCGAACTCATGCGCTTCCGCCGCGGCATCGCCATCGCTGGCACCCACGGCAAGACCACCACCACCAGCCTGACCGCCAGCGTGCTGTCGGAAGGCGCGCTTGACCCGACCTTCGTGATCGGCGGCAAGCTGCTCTCGGCTGGCGCCAACGCCGGGCTGGGGCAGGGTGACTGGCTGGTCGCCGAGGCCGACGAAAGCGACGGCAGCTTCCTGCGCCTCACGCCGCTGATCGCGGTGGTCACCAATATCGACGCCGACCACCTGGAGAATTACGGCGGCGACTTCGCGCGCGTGCGCGCAGCATTCTCTGAGTTCCTGCATCGCCTGCCGTTCTACGGCCTCGGAGTGCTCTGCATCGACGATGCCGAAGTGCGCGCACTCGCCGCCGAGATGCCGCGCCATCTGGTCACCTACGGGCTCGCCGAGGAGGCTGACGTTCGCGCCACTGCGGTCAGCCAGCGCGGCGCGCAGATGCAGTTCACCCTGCACCTGCCCGGCGAGGCGCCGCTGCCGGTGCTGCTCAACCTGCCCGGGCGTCACAACGTGCAGAACGCGCTGGCGGCCGCTGCGGTCGGCTGGCAGCTGGGCGTGGAGGGCAGGGCCATCGCCCGCGCGCTGGCGGCCTTCCAGGGCGTCGGCCGACGCTTCAATCGCCTGGGTGCACTCGATTTGCGTGCGGGCAGCGCCGAACTGGTGGACGACTACGGCCACCACCCGCGCGAGCTGGCGGCGACGATTGCCGCCGCCCGCGGCGGCTGGCCCGACAAGCGCCTGGTGCTGGCCTTCCAGCCGCACCGCTACAGCCGCACCCGCGACCTGCTGGACGACTTCGCTGCGGTGCTGAGCGAGGTCGATGTGCTGGTTCTGACCGAGGTCTATCCGGCCGGCGAGGCGCCGATTCCTGGGGCCGACGCGCGCGCCTTGGCCCGCGCGATCCGCGCCCGTGGTCGCATCGACCCGGTACTGGTCGGGCATCCGCGCGACCTCGCCGCGACCTTGCCGGACCTGCTGCTCGATGGCGATCTCTTGATCCTTTCCGGCGCAGGCGACATCGGCCGCAGCAGCCAGGCACTGGCCGCTACCGGCCTCGACTTTTCTGCCCACACGGACGGGGCCGCATGAACACGACAACGCTGGATCCCAAGACCTTCGGCCGCGTGGCGGTGCTGCTCGGCGGCAGCTCCAGCGAGCGCGAGGTCAGCCTCGACTCCGGACGCAACGTGCTGGAAGCGCTGCGCGCGCGCGGCGTTGACGCCATCGCCGTCGACGGCATTCCCGCCTTGCGCGAGTTGCTGGCGAAGGGCGCGGTCGATCGCGTCTTCAACATCCTCCACGGCCATCATGGCGGCGGTGAGGACGGCGTCGTGCAGGGTCTGCTGGAAGCCTACGGCGTGCCCTGTACGGGCTCTGACGTGCTCGGCTCGGCGCTCTCCATGGACAAGATCCGCAGCAAGCAGGTCTGGCTCGCGCTCGGCCTGCCGACGCCTCGCTACGTGCGCCTCAAAAAGGGCGATGACGTGCAGGCCGCAGCGCGCTCGCTGGGCCTGCCGGTGATCGTCAAGCCGGCCTGCGAGGGCTCCAGCGTGGGCGTCAGTCGAGTCTTCAGCGAAGCCGACCTCGACGCTGCGATCGAGCTGGCCGCGCGCTATCCCGGCGAACTGCTGATGGAGCAGCTGATCGAGGGCGGCGAGTTCACCGTCGGCATCCTCGACGGGCGCGCCCTGCCGAGCATCCAGATCGTGCCGAAGGGTGCCTGGTACGACTACGAGGCCAAGTACGTCTCCGACGAGACCCAGTATCTCTGTCCGGGGCTGAAGGGCGACGCGGAAGCGGAGCTCGGCGCACTGGCGCTGGCGGCCTTCCAGGCGCTGGGCTGCCGCGGCTGGGGGCGTGTCGATGTCATGCGCGACCGCGAAGGCCGCAACTGGCTGCTGGAGGTCAATACCGCCCCCGGCATGACCAGCCACTCGCTGGTGCCCAAGGCCGCGCGCCAGACCGGACTCGGCTTCGAGGACCTGTGCCTGCGGATTCTCGCCCAGACCCTGGAGGGCTTCGCGCGCGCATGAACGCCCTGGTCCGCCTGCTTGCCTGGCTGTTCGCTCTGGCTGTCATCACCCTGCCGGTGGTGGCGGTGCTGAACGGCTGGTTCGCGTCCGACCGCTGGCGGCTGGAGCACCTTCGGGTGTCGGCCGAGTTCCAGCGCGTCAGCGCAGAGCAGGTGCAGGCGGCGGTGCGGCCGCATCTCGATCGCGGCTTCTTCGCGGTCGATGTCGAGGCGGTTCGCGCTGCGCTGGCGGTATTGCCCTGGGTCGAGCAGGTGGCGGTGCGCAAGCTGTGGCCCGACACCTTGGAGATCGTGCTGGTCGAGCATCGACCGCTGGCGCGCTGGGGCGAGTCGCGCCTGCTGTCCGATCGCGGGCACCTGTTCGAAGTGCCCTATCTGGAGACTTTGCAGGGCCTGCCGCGCTTCGAAGCGGAAGACCGCGAGGTCAGCCGCATGATGGAAATGCATGCCGCGGTGCAACCACTGCTGACCCTGATCGGCGATCCGCCCCAGCGCATGCAGTTGAGCCCGCGCGGCAGCTGGACGCTCGGTCTGGCCAGCGGCACCGAAGTGGTGCTGGGCCGGCAGGAGCCGCTGCCACGCCTGCGCCGTTTTGTCGCTGCCCTTCCCGAACTGGCGCGCTCAGCCGCGCGCCCCCTGCTGCGCGCCGATCTGCGCTATGCCAACGGCTTCGCCCTGCTGTGGGCCGAGCCCCCGGCCGTCGAGGCCGGCACACCCGCTGCACCGAGACAGAACTCATGAACCGCAAAGGCGACAAATCCCTGATCGTCGGCCTCGACATCGGCACCTCCAAGGTAGTGGCCCTGGTCGGCGAGTACACGCCCGATGAGCCGCTGGAGGTCATCGGCATCGGCAGCCACAGCTCGACCGGCCTGCGCCGCGGCGTGGTGGTCGATATCGAATCCACGGTGCACTCGATCCAGCGCGCGATCGAAGAGGCCGAAGTCATGGCCGGCTGCGAGATCCGCTCTGTCTATGCCTCGATCTCGGGCAGCCACACCCAGTGCAAAAACTCGCCGGGCATCGTGCCGATCCGCGAGGGCGAGGTCAGCTACGGCGACATGGAGCGCGTGCTCGAGGCCGCCAAGGCGGTGGCGATTCCGTCGGACCAGAAAATCCTGCACGCGATCCCGCAGGAGTACATCGTCGACAACTCGCAGGAGGGCATCCGCCATCCTGTCGGCATGTCCGGCGTGCGCCTGGAAGTGCGCGCGCACCTGGTGGTCGGGGCGCAGTCGGCGGCGCAGAACATCATGAAGTGCGTGCAGCGCTGTGGCCTGCAGGTTGATGACCTGATCCTCGCGGGCCTCGCCAGCTCACAGGCGGTGCTGACCTCGGACGAGAAAGAGCTGGGCGTCGCCCTGGTCGACATCGGCGCCGGCACCACCGACATCGCGGTGTTCGCGCAGGGCGCGATCCGCCATACCGCCTCGCTTCCCATCGCCGGCGACCAGGTCACCAGCGACATCGCTCATCTGCTGCGCACGCCGACCCCGCACGCTGAGGAGATCAAGGTCCGCTACGCCTGCGCGCTGGCCCAGCTGGCGACCGCGGAAGAGAGCATCCAGGTGCCCAGCGTGGGCGACCGACCGCCGCGTCGACTGGCCCGCCAGGCGCTGGCTGAGGCGGTGCAGAACCGCTACGAGGAAATCTTCGAAATGGTGCAGGCCGAACTTCGCCGCTCCGGCTTTGAGGAGCTGGTGCGCGCAGGCCTGGTGCTGACCGGCGGCGCTTCGCGCATGGAGGGCGTGGCCGAGCTGGCCGAGGAGATGCTGCACATGCCGGTGCGCATCGGAATCCCGCAGTACGTCGGTGGGCTGGGCGAGGTGGTGGGCAATCCGGTGCATGCGACCGGCGTCGGCCTGCTGCTGTGGGGCAGCCAGCAGGAACGCCCGCGTCGGGCGCCGGTGGTGCCGGGCAAGGTCGGCAGCGCCTTCGGGCGCCTGCGCAACTGGTTCAGAGGCGAGTTCTAGAACTGTCGGCGCCGCGCGCCGGCGGAATCAATCAGGGGTCATCAAGCAGCTGCGTCACACGGAACGGAAGGAGAGCATGATGTTTGAACTGGTGGAGCGGGCCGCGCCGAATGCGGTCATCAAGGTGGTCGGAGTCGGCGGCGGCGGCGGCAATGCGGTCGCACACATGGTGAACTCGAGCCTCGACGGCGTGGAGTTCATCTGCGCCAACACCGACGCGCAGGCGATCCGGGGCACCGGCGCCAAGCACATCCTGCAGTTGGGCTCGGGCGTTACCAAGGGTTTGGGCGCGGGCGCCAACCCCGAAGTCGGTCGTCAGGCCGCGCTGGAGGACCGCGAGCGCATTGTCGAGGCGATCTCGGGCGCCGACATGGTGTTCATCACCGCCGGAATGGGCGGTGGCACCGGCACCGGCGCGGCGCCGGTGATCGCCCAGCTGGCCAAGGAAATGGGCATCCTCACGGTGGCCGTGGTCACCAAGCCCTTTCCCTTCGAGGGCCGCCGCCGCATGCAGGTGGCGCTGAAGGGCATCGAAGAGCTCTCGAGCCACTGCGACTCGCTGATCACCATTCCCAACGAGAAGCTGATCACCGTGCTCGGACGCGACGCGACCATGGTCCACGCCTTCCGCGCCGCCAACGACGTGCTGCAGGGCGCGGTGCAGGGGATCGCCGACCTGATCGTCCGCCCGGGCCTGATCAACGTCGACTTCGCCGATGTGCGCACGGTGATGAGCGAGATGGGGATGGCGATGATGGGCTCGGGCTGCGCCCGCGGCGAAGAGCGCGCCATGGAGGCCGCCGAGAAGGCGATCAGCAACCCGCTGCTGGACGACATCAACCTGTCCGGCGCCTGCGGCATCCTGGTCAATATCACGGCGGGCCCCGACTTCACGATGCGCGAGTTCGACGAGGTCGGCCGCACCATCGAAGAGTTCGCCTCCGAGGACGCCACCGTGGTGATCGGTACCGTGCTCGACCACGAGATGCAGGACGAAGTCCGCGTGACCGTGGTTGCCACCGGTCTGAATCGTGGCGTGGCGGCCCGTCCGGCGTCGCGCAATGAACGCATCGAGAAGGTAGAGACCCCGCGCCTGCGCCCGGTGGCCGGTCTGCGCGATGCCACCACGGGCATGGCCATCGACCCGATCGCTGCGTCTGCACCGCGTGCCGCCGCCCGCAGCGAAGGCCGCGTCGCCACGGCCGACCTGCCGATGGACTACCTCGACATTCCGGCCTTCCTGCGCCGCCAGGCCGACTGAGCGAGCTGCGTGATTCCGCCCTGCCTTCGGGGCTGAATCGCCGCCGACCGCGTTCCGACCGTTCCCGGAACGCGGTCACGGTTTTCGCTCAGTCTGTGGTTTTTTGGCAACGGACTGTGGGCTTTTTGCCGACTGTTGCGCTTGCGTGACTGCGGGGGCCATGCCATCCTCCGCGTCGTTTTGTCACGCACTCCTTCGGGACGCCGCCCACGCATGATCCGTCAACGCACGCTCCGCAATGCCATCCGCGCCACGGGCGTGGGCATCCACTCGGGCGAGAAGGTCTACATGACCCTGCGCCCTGCCGCGGTCAACACTGGCATCGTGTTTCGTCGTACCGACCTGGCCCAGCCCGCCGAGATCAAGGCCTGCGCGCACTGCGTCGGCGAAACCAGCATGGCGAGCACGCTGGTCAACAAGGACGGCATCAAGGTCTCCACCGTCGAGCACCTGCTGTCCGCGCTCGCGGGCTTGGGCATCGACAATTGCTACATCGACCTGTCTGCACCGGAAGTGCCGATCATGGACGGCTCGGCCGGTCCCTTCGTGTTCCTGGTGCAGAGCGCCGGCATCGAAGAGCAGAACGCCGCCAAGAAGTTCATCCGGATCAAGAAGACGGTCACCGTCAAGGACGGCGACAAGTGGGCGCGCTTCGAGCCCTTCGAGGGCTTCAAGGTCGGCTTTACGATCGACTTCAAGCACCCGGTGTTCTCCAAGAACACCTCCAGTGCCGAGATCGATTTCTCGACCACCAGCTTCGTCAAGGAAGTCAGCCGCGCGCGCACCTTCGGTTTCATGAAGGACATTGAGATGCTGCGCGAACGCAACCTCGTGCTCGGCGGCTCGATGGACAACGCGATCGTTCTCGACGACTACCGCATCCTCAATGAGGACGGCCTCCGCTACGAAGACGAGTTCGTCAAGCACAAGATCCTCGACGCCATTGGCGATCTGTATCTGCTCGGTCACAGCCTGATCGGCGCCTTTTACGGCTACAAGTCGGGGCATGGCATGAACAACCAGCTTCTGCGCGCCATGCTGGCCGACGCCAGCGCCTGGGAAGAAGTCACGTTCGAGGACGAGGCCAAGGCGCCGATCTCCTACGCGCATCCGGCGCAGGCGATCGCCTGACGATTGAAACGGTTTGATTGGCTGCCCGGTTTGGCGGCCTCGGGGCGTTCGCCCCTTCAGGAAGTGGAATCGGCCAGGGAGGCCAAAGCCAGCAGCTGCTGGCGGAGTTCGGGATCGGTGGCCTGGAGAGCCGCTTCCCGAAGTGCCGCTGCCGCTGCCGGTGTGACGGGTGAGTGCGATGCCTGCTCCGGGGGAACGGTCAGCATCGGCGCCACTTTCACGGTGAGTTCGAAGGCCGGCACGCCGGCTTCGCTGGCCGCAGCCAAGAGGCTGCTGGCTTCCAGCCGGAGCCTGGTGCGCCAAAGCGGCGAACTCGCCAGAAAGACAAGCCTGCCTTCGCGCACGTTGGCCAGACGACACTGGCTGGCAAGCGGCTCAGGCAGGGACTGACGCAGACGCTTGTCGAGCGCGGCCAGGGCACGGGCGCGATCGATCAGGCTGACGAGAGGCGAGCCTTCCTTCGCCGCCAACAGCGGTTGGAAGGTGCTCTTGGAGAAGTTCTGCATGGGCGAACGAACGACCGGAGTGCCATGAACGTCATCATCGTAGCGAGTTTCCTCAAGGCGCCGCGCAAGCTGAACCTGCTTGATGCGCGCCTGATCGGCGGCAGTCTGGCCGCGCTCGCGCTGCTGGTTGGCAGCGGGTTCGGTTTGGGCTGGGTCCTGCGCTCGAGCGAAACGCTCGCGCTGACCCAACTCGAAGCCCTCAATGAAGAACTGATCGGCCAGCGCGATGCGATCGCCGCCGCCCGCACCCAGGCCGAAGAAGAGTTGAACGCAATGGCGGCGCGCTTGGGCCAGTTGCAGGCCCAGGCCAATCGCCTCAATGCGCTCGGTGAGCGCTTGACCCAGATCGGACGGCTCGAAGACGGCGAGTTCGATTTCTCCGAACCGCCGGCATTGGGCGGACCGGAAGACATGGGTGCCGTCTCCAATCGCAGCAAGCAGGAACTCGTCGATTCGCTGGATCGCCTCGCCCAGCAGCTGGCCCAGCAGGGCGAACAGCTCGGTGTGCTGGAAAGCCTTCTGCTCGACCGCGAACTCGAACAGGCCATGCTGCCGACCGGCAGCCCCGTGCGTTCGGGCTATGCCTCGTCCAACTATGGCACTCGCATCGACCCCTTCACTGGCCGAAGCCACTTCCACTCGGGTGTGGACTTCAACGGTCCGCGTGGCAGCGACATCCTCTCGGTGGCCGACGGCGTGGTGGTGTTCTCCGGCCGCCATCCGGGCTACGGCAACATGGTCGACATCGACCACGGCAACGGCTACGTGACCCGCTATGCCCACAACCAGGAAAACCTGGTGGACGAGGGCGACCGCGTCCGCGCCGGCGACCTGATCGCCAAGATGGGCTCGACCGGCCGCTCGACCGGTTCGCACGTGCACATCGAAGTGATTCACAACGGCCGCACGGTGAACCCGCATCCCTTCCTGCGGCAGGCGCGGCAGGCGCCGGCGCGCGGCTGATCGATGCGTCTGCGCGATCGGTCCTTTGCCGCTTGATTCGCTGGAATTCACCCACAGGTTAGAATGCCGGGCGCTGCGGCGCTCGAGCGCCCGATAAGGCCGCTGCAAGGCGGCCTTTTTCGTTGGCGGTCCAGCAGCCCCTCCTTCCACCTTTACGGCGGCCGCCGGCCGCTACCCGGAACTGCCCATGTTCAACGCTCTTCTGACCCGCATCTTCGGCAGCCGCAACGAGCGCCTGGTGCGGCAGTTCACCAAGTCCGTCGCGCGCATCAATGCGCTGGAACCGGCCATGCAGGCGCTCGACGACGTGGCGCTGAAGGCCAAGACCCAGGAGTTCCGCGAGCGCCTTGGCAAGGGCGAGACCGTCGACCAACTGCTGCCCGAGGCCTTCGCGGTGATGCGGGAAGCCTCGCGACGCGTGCTCGGCATGCGCCACTACGATGTTCAGATGATCGGCGGCATGGTGCTGAACTCCGGCCGCATCGCCGAGATGCGCACCGGCGAAGGCAAGACCCTGATGGCGACTCTTCCGGTGTACCTCAACGCGCTCGAAGGCAAGGGCGTGCACGTGGTCACCGTCAACGACTACCTGGCCAAGCGCGACGCCGCGTGGATGGGCCGCGTCTACAGCTGGCTGGGGCTGTCGGTGGGGGTGGTGTATCCGGGCATGCCGCACGGCGACAAAAAGGCCGCCTACGCCGCCGACATCACCTATGGCACCAACAACGAGTACGGCTTCGACTACCTGCGCGACAACATGGCGTTGCGCTTCGAGGACCGCTTCCAGCGTGGCCTGCACTACGCCATCGTCGACGAGGTCGACTCGATCCTGATCGACGAGGCGCGCACCCCGCTGATCATTTCTGGCCCCGCTGACGACTCGCCCGAGCTCTATGTCCGGGTCAACAAGCTCGTGCCCAAGCTGGAGCGTCAGGCGGACGAGAAGGGTGAGGGCGACTACTGGGTCGATGAGAAGGGCAAGCAGGTTCACCTGTCGGAAGCCGGCATGGAGCACGCCGAACGACTGCTGCGCGAGGCCGGGATTCTCAAGAGTGACGAGGACCTCTATGCCGCGCACAACCTGGCGGTGGTGCACCACCTGAACGCCGCGGTCCGCGCACATGCGCTGTTCCAGCGCGATGTCGACTACATCGTTCGCGATGGCGAAGTCATCATCGTCGACGAGTTCACTGGCCGCACCCTGCCGGGCCGGCGCTGGTCGGACGGCCTGCATCAGGCGGTCGAAGCCAAGGAAGGCGTGCCGATCCAGCGCGAGAACCAGACGCTGGCCTCGATCACCTTCCAGAACTACTTCCGCATGTACAAGAAGCTGTCCGGTATGACCGGTACGGCCGACACGGAAGCCTACGAGTTCCAGAGCATCTACGGCCTCGAGGTCACGGTCATCCCGACCCACCGGCCGATGATCCGCAAGGACATGCCGGATCTCGTCTTCCTGAAGAAGGAAGCGAAGTACAAGGCGATCAGCGAGGACATCAAGGCCTGCCACGAGCGCGGCCAGCCGGTGCTGGTCGGCACCACCTCGATCGAGACCTCGGAGCTGCTGTCGAACCTGCTGAAGAAGCAGAAGATCCCGCACGAGGTTCTGAACGCCAAACAGCACGAGCGCGAGGCCCACATCGTCGCCCAGGCGGGTCGTCCCGGTGCTGTGACCATCGCCACCAACATGGCCGGCCGCGGTACCGACATCGTGCTCGGCGGCTCGCTGGAAGCCGAGCTGCAGGCCCTGGGCGAAGCCGCCTCGGACGCCGAGCGCGAGCGCGTGCGCGGTGAGTGGCAGGCTCGCCACGAGCAGGTGCTGCAGGCTGGCGGCCTGCACATCATCGGCACCGAGCGCCACGAAAGCCGCCGCATCGACACCCAGCTGCGCGGCCGCTCCGGCCGCCAGGGCGACCCCGGCAGCTCGCGCTTCTACCTGTCGCTCGAAGACAACCTGATGCGCATCTTCGCCGCCGACTGGGTGCAGAAGGCCATGGCCTTCCTCGGCATGAAGGAAGACGACGCCATCGAGGACCGCCTGGTCAGCCGCCAGATCGAGAAGGCGCAGCGCAAGGTCGAGGCGCACAACTTCGACATCCGCAAGAACCTGCTCGACTTCGACGACGTCAACAACGACCAGCGCAAGGTCATCTACGAGCAGCGCAACGAACTGCTGGAAGTGGAGGACGTCAAGGACACGGTCGCCAGCATCCGCGCCGACGTGTTCACCGAGGTCACCCAGCAGCACGTGCCGGCCAACTCGATCGATGCGCAGTGGGACATCGAGGGCCTGGAGAAAGTGCTGGCCGCCGACTTCGGCCTGCAGGTCGAC
>JBKCVA010000025.1:0-7647 GCA_046318115.1 Lysobacterales bacterium
GGCCTTGTTCAAACCGCGCTTGTACGCCTGAACAATCAGACGGTGCCGCTCGTGCAGAGCTTCTCGACTCAGGCTGCGACCATCTACCGGCTCCATCTGACTGACCTCCAATCCAAGACCGGAAGTCTGACTATCGGCGCCACTGAAAGTTCACGGATAATTGCCGCCGGCTCTATAAGAAGCGGCGTAGCCGGGCCGACGCCTTCAGGGCGCGGTAGACACCGACCAACGGGCTGAACCAAGTCTGGGCCTACGACTTCGTGTTCGACGTTGCGGGGAGCGCGCGCTAATGAGCGTAAGACTGGGCTTTACTCAACAGCCCGGATGCTTGGAGCAGCATTTGGCACACCCAAGGCACAGATCTGTCACAAGGAAAATGGCGCGCCTGGAGGGATTCGAACCCCCGACCAACGGCTTCGGAAGCCGCTACTCTATCCGGCTGAGCTACAGGCGCGTTTTGTAAAGCTTTTTTCCTCTCCGGCTTCACCCATTCGAGTAATGCCGCTGTGCCTCTCCACTTCGTGCCTAGGCGGCCTGAGTAGTGTCTTCGGAAGCCACTACTCTATCCGGCTGAGCTACAGGCGCGTTGTGTGTCGCTGGTCTCCGCGGCGTGGCGAGCCTGCCGTCGCGGGGCGCGCAGGATACCACGCGCTTCGCGCTCGCTGCGCTGGTCGGCGCAGGTCCGTGAGTGCGGTGTCAGGCGCGTGGCTCTAGACGCGGATGTCCAGCGCGCGGCCGAGATTCTCGCCGGCCAGGCTGAGGCGCAGGCTGCGCCCGGCCTTCAGGTAGCTCAGCACGCTGCCGTCCGGTGCGTCGGGAGCGCCACCACCACCACCGGGTCGAGCGGTGTCTGTCGTGCGCGCCGGTTCGGCCACGGCGTCTGCGCGGTTGCCCGCGTAGCTGCGCAGGATGGCCTGCTGCTGGCTGGCGCGGCTGCCGTAGTCGGGGCGGGTGGAGAGCGCGAAGCTCGACACGGGCGGTTCACTGGGTGGAGAGGACGCCGAGCATGCCGCAGCCCGGCGCGAATGTCAGTCGGGGATGACCGCACTGCCCCCGCTGCCGGAGGCGCACCGCCATGGCGGACGACAGACGCGGCTGGCACCGCGAAGGCGCCCGGAGCTCGATCTGTTTGGGCGGAAGCGGGTCGCGCCGTCGCGCGGCATCGCGGAGGACGCGCGGTGACTACTGCCCGCTCTCGCGAACCGCGATCGCGTCGATGCCACTGGCGGCCAGGGCCTGCTTGGCGGCTTCCGCCTCACTCGGGCTGCTGTAGGGGCCGAGGCGCACGCGATGCCAGACGCCGCCGTTGATGGTGTCGGTCTGCACGCGGGCGAACTGTCCGACGAGAGCCAGCCGGGCCTTGAGCGCCTCGGCATCCGCCGCGTCGCGGAAGGCGCCGGCCTGCAGCTGATAGCGTTCGCTGGTCGTGGTGACAGCCTGCTGCGTGGCTTGCTGGGCCTGCTGTTGCTGCTGCTGTTCGGCCGCCGCTTCGGCCTCGGCGCGCGCGCGCTCTGCCAGCTCACGGTCGGAAACCGCGGTCTCCTGTTCGCGCAGGATGGTGTAGAAGTCGTAGCGCGGCTTCTTCGGCGTTTCAGCCGCGGGCGGAGCTACGGCCGCCTCGCTGCTGGCCGCAGGTGGTGTGGCCTCCGGGTTGGGGGTGGGCACGCCCGGCTTGCCGCTGAAGCCTTCCCGATACAGCACGAAAGCGGCAATCGCGAGGCCCAGCACGACGCCGGCCAACAACCAGGCCCAGCCGGGCACGCGGCTGTCGTTGCCGCGTCGGGCCTGCGATTTCGGCTTGCCGCGTCGGGCTGCCATCACATGCGCTCCGGTGCGGATACGCCAAGCAGGCGCAGACCGTTCGCCAGCACCTGGCGCACCGCGATGCACAGGCCCAGCCGCGCTTGCCGCAGCTCTTCTTCGGGCACCAGGATGGCGACGGCGTTGTAGTAGCTGTGGAAGCTGGCGGCCAGTTCGCGCAGGTAGTTGGCGATGACCTGCGGGGCGCGGCCCAGCGCTGCAGCCTCGACCACCTCCGGATAGCGCATCAGCTCGCCCAGCAGCTCGTCTTCGCGCGGGTCGGTGAGGCGGGCGCGGCTGGCATCGCAAGCGGTGCGGTTGAAGCTCCAGTGCTTCTCGGCGGCCTGGCGGAGCAGCGCATGCACACGGGCGTGCGCGTACTGGATGTAATAGACCGGGTTCTCGTTGGACTGGCTCTTGGCGAGATCCAGATCGAAATCGAGATGCTGGTCGTTGCCGCGCATCACGTAGAAGAAGCGGGCGGCATCCGAGCCGACGTCCTCGCGCAGCTCGGACAGGGTCACGAACTGGCCGGAGCGCGTGCTCATCTGCACCTTTTCGCCACCGCGGAAGAGCACAGCGAACTGCACCAGCTGGATTTCGATCTTCGCGGGATCAAGCCCCAAGCCTTGCGCTGCGGCCTTGAGCCGGGCGATGTAGCCGTGGTGGTCGGCGCCGAAGATGTACAGGGCGCGCTCGAAGCCGCGCTCGAACTTGCTGAGCAGGTAGCCCAGGTCGGAGGCGAAATAGGTGGTGACGCCGTTCTCGCGGCGGACCACGCGGTCCTTGTCGTCGCCGAAGGCGGTGGCACGGAACCAGAGCGCGCCGTCCTGCTCATACAGATGGCCGGCCTTGTCGAGCGTCTCGATGGCGCGCTGCACGTAGCCGCCGGTCATCAGCGAGCGTTCGCTGAACCAGTTGTCGTGGACCACCCCGAACTCGACCAGATCCTCGCGGATCAGCTTGAGGCACCAGTGCAGGCCTTTGTCGAACAGCTTGCGGTAGTTCGCCTCGCTGCCGAGCAGCTGCTTGCAGCGCTCGATCAGGGCATCGATGTGGGCCTCTTTGTCTCCGCCCTGGCTCTCGTCGGCGGGAAGCTTGGCCTCGACCTCGGAGGCGCGGTGCCGGAAGCCATCGCCGACTTCGCTGCGCAGCTCGCGCGCGATGCCGACCACGTAGTCGCCCTTGTAGCCGTTGTCGGGGAAGCGCGGCTGCTCGCCGCACAGCTCCAGATAGCGCAGCCACACGCTGACCGCGAGGATGTCCATCTGCCGGCCGGCGTCGTTGACGTAGTACTCGCGCTGCACGCTGTGGCCATAGGCCTCCAGCAGGCTGGCGACCGAGGCGCCATAGGCCGCGCCGCGGCCGTGGCCGACGTGCAGCGGACCGTTCGGGTTGGCCGAGACGAATTCGACCGTCACTGACTCGCGCGAGTCTTCAGGCTGGCAGCCGTAGCGCTCGCCCTGCTCCAGCACGCGGCGCAGGGTGCCGATGCGGCAGGCCTGGTTCAGACGGAAGTTGATGAAGCCGGGGCCCGCCACCTCGACGCCCTGGATGTGCTGGGACTTCGGCACGGTGCGGGCGATGGCCTCGGCCAGCTCGCGCGGCTTGCGGCCGGCCGCTTTCGACAGCAGCAGGGCGACATTGCTGGCGTAGTCGCCGTGCTCGCGGTTCTTGCTGCGCTCGATGACGAAGTCGGGCTCGCTCTCGAAGGACAGCTCGCCGGCCCGCTTCATGTCGAGCAGGGCCTGCAGAACGAGTTCGCGCAAATGGTCTTTCACGGCGGCACACGGGGCGTAGAGCGGACCGCGCACTATAGCAGTTCGCACCTCGGCGCAAGCGCAAAAGGCCCGGGTCCAGAGCGCCCAAGTGCCTGCGGCCAAAGGACTTCGGCCGTCCTGGTCGGGCCCGGAGCAGGTTGCGCCGGATCGGGGCAACGCTGAAGCACGCGGCGCAGCCGCGCGCCCTGGACGGCGCTCACGCGGATCAGCGCCGGGCGGGACTTGAGCGGTGTTGCCCTATGCGCCGATGCACAGCCCGGCGGCGGCCTCGAAGGCGCGCAGCACTTCGGCGCCGCTGGTCGCCCGCTGGAACGCGCAGCCCGGGCGCGCCAGTTCGCTGACCAGCCCGCGCATGCAGACCGCGTTCTCGCGCTTGCCGGCACCCAGCCAGGACTCGCCCTCGGTCGACGCGAAGCGGTGCAGCTCTTCGAGATAGCGGGTCTGGGCGTGCAGGAGGAATTCGCGGCAGGGCTGGGCCGAGTTCGCCGCGCCCAGGCGACGACCGGCGCGCATCTCGCGTTCCTCGGCCAGTTCACGCGCGCTGCGCAGCAGCGAACCGAAGGGTTCGCCAACGTTGGCGGTATCGAGATCGGCGGCAATGCAGGCCAGATGCAGGCCACGCCGCGCGCAGGCCCGGGCGCCAAGTGCGGGATCGCGCTGCGCCAGCCACTGCGGCAGCCGCGGCGCCAAGGCGCCACCGCCGGCCACCAGCTCGGCGCTGTTCTCGGACCCCTCGGGATCGGGCTCGCTGGGGGCGGGGCGGGCATCGAAGGTGCTGCCGGCGATCATCAGCTCCAGCGCGTGGTAGAGGTGCGGTTCGCGCTCCGCGCTGAAGCCGCAGACCCCGAGGATGCGGAAGGCTTCGGCGATGCTGGCGGCTTCGTTCGAGCCGACCGGTGCTTCGTGGTGGCCGTGCTCACGCTGGCGCAGATCATGGGTGGCGGCGAACAGCTCAAGCGCGAGCCAGTCCTCGTGGCCCAGCTCGGCAGCGGCCCGATGCGCGTACAGCGCGTCGATGCGCGGCAGCAGCACATCCAGCGCATGGCTTTCGTTGTGGTATGCGTGGAAATCGTCACCAAAGCGGCCGTGACGCAAGCCCAGGCGCGCGACGCCCAGCGCGATCGCGGCTTCGATGCCAGCGACGCGGCCGTCGCCGGCCGGGCCGAAGCGTCGCGCCCACTCGGCGTGCCGACGGCGCAGTCGCGGCAGAAGTTCTGGCAGTTCGCGTTCGATCAGGACGAGCGCCGAGGCCGCGTCCGGCAGCTGCCGCTCGGTCTCGTCGACGGGATAGGCATCGCCCAGGTCCAGGATCATTGGCGCCGTGGCTGCAAAGTTCGGCCGGAGTATAGGCGCGAAAAAGGCCGGAGCGCTTGCGCACTCCGGCCGTCTGGAGGGGCGCGGCTGCGAGCGCGCCTCAGTTTCGTCGCGGCTCGTAGAGCGCGGCGTGGATGCAGGCCAGCAGGTTGGCGATCCAGCCGCCAAGGGTGAAGGTCACCAGCCACAGGACGCCGGCCAGCACGAACCAGAACAGGGCCCACAGCACCCGGCCCTGCACCAGCTGGCCCAGGCCCGGGATGAACAGGCTGCACAGCGCGGCGATGACATTGCCGCCGGATCCGCGTCCACTCATCGATCGCTCTCCTTGGTTTCGATGGGTCCGGCCTGAAGCCGGGCCCGCCCTGACGCGACCGGTCGACTGGGCGTGACCGGTCGCGTTCAGCGCGGAGCAGGCTTCAGTTGCCGACCGGCTTGTTCTTCAGGTGCTGGTCGAGGAAGGCCAGCATCGCGCCGTAGCCGCGGATCTGGTTGGCCTTCTTCGAGAAGCCGTGGCCCTCGTCCTCGAACAGCACGTATTCGACCGGCACGCCGTTTTTGCGCACGGCTTCAACGATGTCGTCGCTCTCGGCCTGGATCACCCGCGGGTCGTTGGCGCCCTGCAGCACCATCAGCGGCTTCTGGATCTTGTCGGCATGGAACAGGGGCGAGGTCTCGATCAGGAAGTCGCGCTGCGTGGTCGGGTTGCCGATCTCCTGGTACAGCGCCTCGCGTGCGCTCTCCCAGTAGGGCGGGATGCTCTCCAGCGTGCGCAGCCAGTTCGACACGCCGAAGATGTTGACGCCGACATCGAACTCCTCCGGGTGGAAGGCAAGGGCCGCCAGCGTCATGTAGCCGCCGTAGCTGCCGCCGGCGATGCCGATGCGGTCCGGATCGACATAGGGCAGGCTCTGCAGGTACTTCTTGGCCTCGATGCAGTCCCACAGCGGCTCGCGGCCGTGCTTGCCGTCGTCGGCGGTGAAGAAGGTCTTGCCGTAGCCGGAACTGCCGCGGTTGTTGATGCCCAGCACCACATAGCCGTGGTTGGCGAGGTACTGCAGCACCGCGCTGTAGGCGCGGGTGGTCTGGCCGCCCGGGCCGCCGTGCACCCAGACGATGGCCGGCGCGCGGTTCTCGGCCGTGGCCTGGTGCGGCTTCCACAGGATGTTCGGAATTTCCATCCCGTCGAAGCTCTTGAAGCGCACCACTTCGGTCTGCACCAGATCTTCGGCCTGGATCTTCGGGTTCAGCGAGGTGGTCAGCCGCACCGGCTCGCTGGCCGCGAAGTCGAGCACGTAAAGGTCGCTGGGCTGGCGGTCGCCGTTGACGTAAAAGGCCATGCGGTCTTCGCTGCGGGCGATGGTGATGCCGCGGATCTCGCCCGAGGGCAGCTCGGGCAGGGCCTTGGCGGCCCCGGTGGCGGCGTCGTACAGCTCGACCTGGGTGCTGCCGTCGACATTGACCGCAGTCACGCGGTACTTGCCGTCGTGGCTGAAGTAGCTAGAGACGATGTCCCAGTCGGCGGCCTGCACTTCCTCGTGCGTGCCGTCGGTGAGGCTCATGCGGCGCAGGCGCATGAACTCGGTGCCCTCATTGGTCGTGTAGTACAGCCAGCCCGAGTCGCGACTGAAATCCTGGGCCGCGACCTGGGCGCGCTGGTCGGGGTTGGACACCTCGCGCATCTCGCCGCTGGCGACGTTGCGCACCCACAGCCGGTTCTCGCTGGTGGTCAGCGACTTGGACAGGGCCATCCAGCTCTGGTCGGGCGAGATCGCAACGGGCTCGTAGCCCTCGTCGTTCTGGAACAGCAGTTCGGCCGTGTAGTCCTTGGCCGAGTAGCGGTAGACGTCGAAGAAGCGCGGGTCGCGGCCGTTGTGGATGACGAAGAAGCTCTCGCCATCGTGGCTGAAGCCGCCGAACTCGGCGCGCAGGTTCTCGCCCGGGGTGAGGTCGCGCTCGCTGCCGTCGGCCTCGATCACGTAGAGATGGTTGAGTTCGTTGCCGTCCTGGTCGCGGGTGATCAGGCGGCGGTCGTCCTTCGGGAAGAAGGCCACGCCGTAGCTGTTGTCGGTGGTACTCGTCGTGACGGCCTTCCACTCACCGCCGCCGACCGGCATCTCGTAGACGTTCCAGACGCCGCTGCGGTTGGATGAGAACAGGATGCGCGACTCGTCAGAAGAGAACGAGGCGCCGGCCACCGACACGGTGTCGACGAAGTCTTCGATGCTGTACTGCTGGCTGGGGCGGGCGACCGCAGGCGCTGCGGCGGCCGGCGCCGGGCTTTCGGCCGGCGCGCTGGCGGCGGGCGGTGCCTCGCGGCTGCCACAGGCGCCAAGCGCGAGCGCGGCCGCCAGCGCGAGTGCGCTGCGCCCGAGCATGAAGAATGACGTGCGGTTCTGCGTGGACCTCGGCATGGCGCGACTCCCTTCGACAGTGGGGCTGGCACTGTAGCAAGGCAGGACAGCGCTTCCAGTGCCGGAAGCGGTGCGGCTGCTAACGTAGTGCACCCGTCTGCTGCGACCGGCCATGACCCCGCGCCCTCCCAAACCCGCCCCGCGCCCGCTGCCGCCGCGTCCGGGCGAGCGCCCGCGACCCAAGCCGCCGGGCCCACCGCACCGCGCGCCTGCGCCAGCAGCGCCCATCGAGCGCTACAGCAGCGCCTGGTGGCGCGAGCGCCTGCCGCACTGGTGGACGCTGGTGCGTGCGGACCGCCCGATCGGCTGGCTGCTGCTGCTGTGGCCGACCCTGTGGG
>JBKCVA010000026.1:0-9022 GCA_046318115.1 Lysobacterales bacterium
TGTGCCTGAGGGGCGGTGGGTCGGGACCCAGCCTGTGGGCGTGCTTGCCAAGCAGGCGGGGTTCGGGGGGCGCTGTGTGCCGGGGCGCATCGCTCCCGCACGACCGCGCCCGATGCTAGACGAGGCCAACCGTCAGCGCCCCAGCCACTTCACGAGCCCGCGCTCGGGCGGTTTCGACATCGCTACCCCGCGCCAGCGCGACCGCGACGCGGCGCTTGCCCGCCACGCGCGGTTTGCCGAACAGGCGCAGGCCGGTCTGCGGCTGCGCGAGTGCATCTTCGAGGCCGCTGAACTCGGGCACGCCGTGGCCTTCGGCCAGCAGGGCGACCGAGGCCGCAGGGCCGAGTGCATCGATGGAAGGGATGGGCAAGCCAAGGATGGCGCGGGCGTGCAGGGCGAATTCGCTCTGCTCCTGCGAGATGAGGGTGACGAGGCCGGTGTCGTGCGGGCGCGGTGAGACCTCCGAGAACCACACTTGATCACCGCGCACGAACAGTTCAACGCCGAACAGACCCCAGCCGCCGAGCGCATCGGTGATCCCGCGTGCGATGTCCTGCGAGCGCGCCAGCGCGACCGCGGACATCGGCTGCGGCTGCCAGCTCTCGCGGTAGTCGCCGTCGATCTGCAGATGACCGATCGGCGCGCAGAAGCTCGTGCCATCGCGATGGCGGACGGTGAGCAGGGTGATCTCGTACTCGAAGTCGATGAAACCTTCGACGATGCAGCGGCCGGCGCCGGCGCGGCCGCCTTCCTGCGCATAGGCCCAGGCAGGGCCGAGGTCAGACGCGCTGCGCAGGGTGCTCTGGCCCTTGCCCGAGGACGACATCAGCGGCTTGACCACGCAGGGCAGGCCGATCGCGGCGACGGCCTCGCGGAACTCGGCCTCGCTGTCGACGAAGCGATACGGCGAGGTCGGCAGGCCGAGTTCTTCTGCCGCCAGACGACGGATGCCTTCGCGATCCATGGTCAGGCGTGCGGCGCGCGCGGTAGGGATGACGCGCAGGCCCTCGGCTTCCAGTGCGACGAGAGTCTGGGTGTGGATCGCCTCGATCTCGGGCACCACCAGATGCGGCCGCTCCTGGGCGATCAAGGCGCGCAGGGCGAGAGGATCGAGCATGTCGAGCACATGGCTGCGATGCGCCACCTGCATGGCCGGGGCGTCGGCGTAGCGGTCGGCGGCGATCACTTCCACGCCGAGCCGCTGCAGCTCGATCACCACCTCCTTGCCCAGTTCTCCCGAGCCCAGCAGCAGCACGCGGGTGGCGCCGGGCGACAGCGGGGTTCCGAGGCGAATGGCAGCGGGCATGGGGCGACTCCGATCAAAGTGAGGGCGGCGCACAGTGTAGCCGCCGACCCTCTGGCACACTTTCGCGCCATGACTACGGACGGTCCCCTTTCAAGAAGCAGAAGCCTCGCCCGGGCAGATATCGCCGTTGCCCTGCCAAGGCCCGCTGTGTGCAGGAGCGAGCTTGCTCGCGACCCGCAGGCGGGATGCCGGGCGCAGGCTGCGGTCGCCTGCAAGCAGGCTCCTACACAGAGCGCGAGGGGACGAGCATGGGTTTCTTCAAGAACACCTGAACTGCGACGCGGGGCAGAGTCGCTCTCAGACTCTCTGCCTCTGCCTCTGCCGCAGGCACGGCGAGCGGCCGTGCGTCGGCACGGGCCGCGCGCGCTGATGCTGGCCGTGGCGGCGCTCTGCCCCTGCCTGTCGAAGGCGCTCGACCCGCCGGCAGGCATTGCAGCGCAGGCCCAGGACACGCCCCGCATTGCGGGGCTGGTGCGGGACGCACGCCTGGGCGAGATCAGCGGCATCGCCGCCTCGCGCCGCCATGCCGAGGTGCTGTGGGTTCACAACGACAGCGGCTACGCTGCGCAGGTGCATGCGATCGACACGCGCGGCCGCCATCGCGCGACGCTGCAGATCGAAGGCGTGGCGGGCCGCGACTTCGAGGACATGGCGGCCTTCGAGCAGGACGGGACGGCCTACCTGCTGATCGCCGACACCGGCGACAACGGCGGCCTGCGCGGCGACGTCGAACTGGTGGTGATTGCCGAACCCGAGCGCGTCGTCGACGCACAGCTGAAGCCGGCCTGGGTGCAGCGGCTGCGCTGGCCCGACGGCCCGCGCGATGTGGAGGCGGTGGCGGTGGATGCGCAGGCCCGCGAAGTGCTGCTGATCTCGAAGAAGCGCACGCCGCCCGAACTGTTCGTGCTGCCGCTGGGCCCGAACACTGCCCTGCAGACCGCGCAACGCATCGGCACGCTCAGCGGCATCGAGCCGCCCAGCGCGCTGGAGCTGAGCGGCAACCCGCGATTCGGCCGCTATCGCGCGCAGATCACTGGCGCGGATCTTTCCAGAGACGGGCTGCGACTGGCGGTACTCAACTATCGGCGCGCCTATCTGTACACGCGCAGTGCGAACGAGGGCTGGGGCTCGGCCGTGGCGCGTGCGCCGCTGCCGATCGCCTTCGGCTGGCTGGCGCAGGCGGAGGCAATCGCCTTCGCAGCTGACGGGCGCAGCCTTTGGATCACCAGCGAGCGCCCGCCGGCGCCCCTGCTCGCGATTCCGACCCACGGCCCGGCGGAGTAGGACACACCGGATCCGGTCGATCCTGGACGTGATCCGTGTTGACTTGAGGCAACACGGATCAAGCCCATCGTGGATGCGAAGCCTAATCGCGTGTCCGGCGCGGGTGCGGACTCGCTTCCGCCGGATCAAGCGCTGACGTGCGTGATCCGCGAGCACGCCCGCCATGGCGCGGCAAGGCTGAACGCTTCAGCCTTGCCTCAAGGGCGAACTGCGGCGGGTGCGCCGGCTACGGTGCCTCGAAGCCGTTCGCGAACAGGGCATCGCCGAAGCTGGGCTCGGGGTTCCAGCCCTGCCCGCCGGCATAGGCCCGGAACACCAGCGCGCGCGTCGCAAACTCGGCGGCGACTTCCTGGGCGCTCAGGGGAAAGCCCGTCTGCCGCAGCGAGAGATCGATCGGCGCGCCCGCCAGCGTGGTGCTGCCGAACTCGCGCCAGCCGCTGGTGGCCGTTGGCACCGCGGGGTTGGGCGCGGGCTGGCCGTTGATGCCCGCGCCCGCCCAGCCGATGCTGGCGACGTGCGGCCCCATCCGGTTGTTCACGAACACGACGTTGTCGAAATAGCTCGGGCTGCCACCGCTGCGCGCGAGATAGCTGGCGGCATCCGGGGGCACGGAGGCCTGCGGGCCGGGGCCCGGGCCGCGCGTCAGCACGCTGTTCAGGAACACGAAGCCCTTGTCGCTGGCCTCGACCGTGCGCGCCTGCAGCACGTAGCCGCCGTTGCTGGCATTGGTGGTGTCACCCACGCTGCGGATCTCGGACTCCTCGAACAGGCTGACCTTGTTGCCACCCCAGATGAAGTCGACGTTGCCCTCGACCAGACAGCGGTAGAACCAGGCGTAGCCCTTCAGCTGCAGGGTGTCCTGCTCGCTGTAGAACGCTGCCCGCTCGGCCACCAGTCGATGGCTGCCGTCGCTGCTGTTGAAGTACAGGGTTTCGGCTTGGCTCGGTGCGGCCGAGCGCAGGGTGGAGTTGCGCAGGCTGAGCTGCTCGATGCGCAGCCCGTCGGCGTTCTCGATCAGCCACACCGCGCGCCCGCCGTTGGCAGGTCCCGCGCCGGGTGGACGGCTGGTGCCGGAGCCCGGGTTGCGCGCTTCCGAATTGCGGTAGTGGATGCGCACGCCGTCGCGGCTGTCACCGCGCAGGCTCAGGTTGGACTTGCCGCGCAGGTAGAGCAGCTCTTCGTAGTCACCCTCGGCGATCTCGATACGCACCGGCTCTGCGCCCGGGAAACTCGCCGACGCATGGTCGATGGCGCGCTGCACGGTGCGGAAGTCGGCCGGGCCGTCATCGTCAACGCGCAGCACCGCGGAAGCAGCCGGCAGCGCGCCGGTGGTGAAGCGCCAGCCCGCGGAGCGGCCGATGCCGTCGAAGACCGTGCCGTTCAAGCTCGTGCCGTTGAACACGCCGTTGTCGACGACCACGTAGTACTCGGTGTTCGGCGCCAGCGCGTGACTGTGGGGGAACAGGGTGACGCGGCTGCCGTCCACCCGCAGGGCGCTGCGATTGACCACGCGCACGCGGTCTTGCCCCGGGAAGCCGAGTGCATCGACGTCGCCGCTGAGCGGCAAGGTATCGACCAGCGCGTCATCGCTCCAGCGGTGGATGCGGATGCTGCCGCCGCCGCCGAGCGCGGGCGCGCTGTCGAACTGCAGACGCAGCCGCGTGTCGACGTGTACCCCGGCGCTCAGCGCCGCCGGCTGAACCACGCCGGTCAGGTTGTAGACCGTGGTCGATTCCGCCAGCACGGTCGCCTGCAGCACGCGAGTCACGCCGGGATCGGAGCCGCTGCTGAAGGTGATGCTGGCAGTGCCGGCACTGAGCGGCGACAGGCTCACCTGGCTGCCGCTCACGCCCACGCTGACCACGGCGGGCGCGCTGGAGACCACGCCGAAGGTATCGGCGCCGCCGCTGGCGTTCAGCGCAGTGACGTTGACCACATAGGCGGGCGAGCCGGCCTGCGCGGTCCAGCTCAGCGCCGGCGGATCCAGCGCGATCGACGCCTGACCGGGCGCCGGACAGGTGGCGGTCGCGGTGCTGCCGGCGTCGACGCGGAAGTTGTCGAGGCTGACCGTGGCGCCGCTCTCGGTGCGCAGGTAGAGGAAGGACGTGGGGGTGCCGACGCTGGAGGTCACCGAAACCACGCTGCGCGCGGCGATGCCCGAGGCCGGCAGGTTGAGCAGGCGCGAGGCCTGTCCGAAGGGCGAGTTGGCGGCACCCGTGGTGTTGTTGTCGACGTAGAGCTGCAGATTGCCAACGCCTGAGGCCTGCAGCACGCAAAACGACACGGTGTAGGTCTGCGACAGATCGAAGATGCCCGGCGGCGAGGTGGTCGTGGTGCTGACCACCGTCGGCTGGGTGTTGCCGATGGTGAAGCGCGCACCGACGAAGCTGAGCGCGCCGTCGACGATCTGGATGGCGCTGGCGCCACCCAGAGCGTGGTACATCGGCGTGCTTGGCGCCCCGGGCAAAGCGCGGTAGGCGGCCGTACGGAAGGTCGCTGTGGTCGCGCTGTCGAAGTCTTCGGCGAAGGGCAGTGTCTGCTGCGCCTGGGCCGTGACCGCGCCCAGCCCCAGCGCCCCCGCAGCGATCAAGCGCATCCACCGCGAACAGATCTGCCTTGCCATAGCGACTCGCCTCTTGTGGGTTGGGTGCCTTCGGCGCGCCACCGGTGTCAGCAAGAGATCAGCGCGTCGCTCCGCCCAGAGCGACAGGCAGCGCCCGCGGGCCGCCCGGCCCAGACGAGCCCAAACGATTGATTTCTCTCTTCCCCAACCCCCATGCCGCCTCAGCAGTCGGCTCCCCGCCTGCTGCACCGGCAGGCTCGATCAGCATGCTACCGGTATCAATTTGCAGCGCAGCACGGCGCCGTGCGCACGCCCGCGAGCGGCAGCCGCAAGGCTCCGCGATGCCGCGGCAGCGCCCCACGGACTGCGAGCAATGCCAGACTGCCGCCCCATGCCCACCCCTGCCCCGCCCCCTCGCCTCGTGCTCGACACCAACGTCTGGCTGGACCTGCTGGTCTTCGCCGACCCGCGCTGCAGCGCGCTTGGCGCCGCCATTGCGGAGGCGCGCGTAGAGCTGCTGATCGACGCTGACTGTCACGCCGAATGGGCGCGCGTGCTCACCTATCCGACGCTTCAGCTCGACGCTACGCAGCGGGATCAGCTGTGCCTGCGACAGCGGGCGCTCTGCCTCTGGCAACCGCAGACGAGCATCTCCCTGCCCCCGCTGCCGCGCTGCCGCGATCAGGATGACCAGAAGTTTCTGCAGCTGGCGCTGCGCGGCGGTGCGCAACAGCTGCTGAGCCGCGATCAGGCGCTGCTGGAGCTGGATCGCCGGCTTCGCAGGCACGGGTTGTTCGGCGTGCAAACGCCGGAATCCTTCGCACTGGACGCGTCTGCCTATCCCGCGGCTGCAGACGCCTGAGTCGCCAGCCGCGGCACCACGGCAGCGGCGCTCGGCTTGGGCGCTGGGCTGCAATCGGCGAGAATGCGCGCCCTCTCACCTCTCGGAATGCGCGTCATGAAGGCCAATGAAGTCAAGAAGGGCAATGTCGTTGAACACAACGGCACGGTCTACCAGGTGCGCGACATCGAGCGCAGCGCCCCCACCGCCCGCGGCGGCAACGTCACCTTCCGCTTCACGCTGTACAGCATTCCCGGCGGCGCCAAGTTCGACCTGAGCCTGCGCGCAGATGACGACCTGAAGGAGCTGGACCTGGTGCGTCGCCAGGCCACCTTCTCGTACAAGGACGGCGAGGCCTTCGTGTTCCTCGACAGCGAGGACTACACCAGCTACCAGCTCGACGCCGACGTCGTCGGCGAGGCCGCGGGCTACATCACCGACGGCCTGGAGAACTGCTACGTCGCGGTCATCGACGACCAGCCCGTGGCCCTGCAGCTGCCGCCCAGCGTGGTGCTGGAGGTGGTGGAGACCGCCCCCGAAATGAAGGGCGCCACCGCCACCAAGCGGCCCAAGCCGGCCAAGCTCTCGACCGGCATCGAGATCCAGGTGCCGGAGTACATCACCAACGGCGAGCGCATCCTGGTCAGCACCAGCACGGGTGAGTTCGCTGGGCGGGCGGATTGAAGAATCGCGCCGGGCGCAATCTGCGTTGACTGTTCGACGCACGCACTGGCGCGGCGAGGCTGAGTCAGGCACCGCGCGGCTCGCGAGCACACGCGTGTGTTCGCACCGCCTCGATTGAGCTTGATCGACCCTGCACGCAAGCGATGGCGCGCAGCAGGCGCTCGGACGCTACCGCGGGAAGCGCCGCGGGTCACCGCACCCTTGAACGCAAAAGGCGCAGCGTCCCGCGTGGGAACGCTGCGCCCACCCGTTGTGTGGGAGTTACTGCGGAGTCAGACGGACAGCTTGGGCGCGCTGCTCGGCGCTCAGCGACTCCATGGAGACGATCTGCAGTTGCGCCCCGTCGAGGGCACCCACGCTGCCCTGCGTTTCCAGCGAGGCGGTGACGTTCTTCGGCAGCGAATACATGGCGCCGGTGGCCGGGTCGACCGCCAGCATTCCGATGAGGCCGCCGAGCAGGATGTTGCCGAAGTACCAGCCGCTGGTGCTGCCACGGATGGTCATCTGCTGATCGGCGTAGCCCGGCTTGCTGAAGGCAAGCGTATAGACCTCGGGCTTGAAGTAACCCGCACCGCGCTTGAGCGTGAGGGTGACCGGCGTCTCCCCGACATGCACGCGTTGGCCGGCGCGATTGCTGACCGTGACTTGGGCACCTTCAGGCGCGCTGGAAATGGTGATGGCCTGCGATTGGCCGTTGAACAGAGTGGCGCAACCCGAGAGCGCAACGGCAAGCGCCGCGGCGAGAATGACCTGCTTCATACGAGGAAACCCCTGGAAAGAACGCTCGAAAGCGACCTCGCGGAAGGCGAGGCGCGGGCATCCTAGTGGAGACGCGACGGCTTGAAAACACCTGTTCGCCGCGCGCGCTCGGCGAGCCGAATACCAGCTTTCGATGCGGCCCCGGGGAGCGCGCCCTTCGCCGAACGCAAGTCACGCCATACGGTGCCTCGGGGCAACAGGGATTAAGCACTGAGGTACTCGATCCGCGAGACCGCCTTCCATGGCGCGCGGCAACCCTGAATTCTGCTGCTTTGTCTCAGTCGCGCGACGCGCCCCGATGCATCAACCAGCCCGCGATTACGATCGCAGTAGTCACGAACAGGATGATCAGGGTGGCGAGCGCGTTGATCTCGGGCGTGATACCGAACTTGACCTTGGAATAGACCACCATCGGCAGGGTGCTGCTGCCAGGGCCGGAGACGAAGCTGGCGACCACCAGATCATCCACCGACAGGGTGAAGGCCAGCAGCCAGCCGGCGATCAACGCCGGAAAAATCTGCGGCAGGGTGATCAGGAAGAACACCTTCCAAGGGCGCGCGCCGAGGTCCATGGCGGCCTCTTCGAGGCTCTCGTCCATCTGCGCCAAGCGCGACTGCACCACTACGGTGACGTAGGCCGTGCAAAAGGTGATGTGGGCAATGGCGATCGTGGTGAAACCGCGCTGCGCCGGCCAGCCGGTCAGCTGCTGCAGGAACACGAACAGCAGCAGGGCCGAAAGCCCCAGCATCACTTCGGGCATGACCAGAGGGGCCGAGGTCATGATCGAAAGCAGCGGCCGCGCGCGGAAGCGCCCCAGCCGCGTGAGCGCAGTCCCAGCGAAGGTTCCGATGACGACCGCGAGCGTCGCTGCAGTAGCGGCGATCAGCATGCTGCGCCAGGCGGCCTGCAGGATCTGCTCGTTCTGCAGCAGGCGGCCGTACCACTCGGTGGAAAACCCACCCCAGACGGTGACCAGCCGCGAGCTGTTGAAGCTGTAGGCGATGACCGAAACGATGGGCAGATAGAGGAAGGCGTAGCCGAAGGCCATCGCGGTGAACAGCAGGAAGGGTTTGCGGTTCATGCCTGGCGCGCTTCGCGCGGGTCTTGCCGCTTGGGCGGCAAGACGGGATTGGGGATTCGGGATTGGGGATTAACGAAGGCAGCAACGCACCCGCGACCCCATAGGGTGGGTCTTGACCCACCGTGGCGGAGACCCTGCTGCTGGCGCGGCTGGGCGGGATTCGGGATTCGGGATTCGGCATTGCCGAAGGTCGACAACGCTCCGCTCATGCATAGGGTGGGTCTTGACCCACCGTGGCGGTCAATCCGCCCCGAGATGCGGGTATCCAATCGGTCGCGGCGACCGCGGCCCACGCGAGTTCCAGAAACGAGCAAACGAACTACTGAGACGCAAGCGTCGAGCCTCGGTGGGTCAAGACCCACGCTATGGCCAGCCACACCGAGGCAAGCGTCGAGCCCCGGTGGGTCAAGACCCACCCTATGACCAGCCACACCGAGGCAAGCGTCGAGCCCCGGTGGGTCAAGACCCACCCTATGGCCAGCCACACCGAGGCAAGCGTCGAGC
>JBKCVA010000027.1:0-5984 GCA_046318115.1 Lysobacterales bacterium
ACCTTGTTGAGGATCACGGAGGGCTCTTCGCCGGCGTTGGTGACGATCTCGCGCAGCGGGGCTTCCATGGCGCGCTTGGCGATCACGATGCCGTGGTTCTGCTCTTCGTTGATGCCCTTCAGGTCAGCGATCGCGGTCAGCGCGCGGATCAGGGCGACGCCGCCGCCCGGCACCACGCCTTCTTCCACCGCCGCACGGGTGGCGTGCAGGGCGTCTTCGACGCGGGCCTTCTTGTCCTTCATCTCGACTTCGGTGGCAGCACCGACCTTGATGACGGCCACGCCGCCGGCCAGCTTGGCCACGCGCTCCTGCAGCTTCTCGCGGTCGTAGTCGGAGGAGGTCTCCTCGATCTGCGCCTTGATCTGCTTGATGCGGGCCTGGATGCCTTCGGCCTCACCAGCACCGTCGATGATCGTGCTGTTCTCCTTGGAGACGACGATCTTCTTGGCGCGGCCCAGATCCTTGATGGTGGCCTTCTCGAGCTGCAGGCCGACTTCTTCGGAGATCACGGTGCCGCCCGTCAGGATCGCCATGTCTTCCAGCATCGCCTTGCGGCGGTCGCCGAAGCCCGGGGCCTTCACTGCGCAGACCTTGACGATGCCGCGGATGGTGTTGACCACCAGCGTCGCCAGGGCTTCGCCTTCGACTTCTTCGGCGACGATCAGCAGCGGCTTGCCGGCCTTGGCCACGCCTTCCAGCACGGGCAGCAGCTCGCGCACGTTCGAGATCTTCTTGTCGTGCAGCAGGATGAACGGGTCATCCAGCTCGACCTGCTGGCTCTGCTGGTTGTTGATGAAGTACGGCGACAGGTAGCCGCGGTCGAACTGCATGCCCTCGACCACGTCCAGCTCGTTCTCCAGGCCCGAACCTTCTTCAACGGTGATCACGCCTTCCTTGCCGACCTTCTTCATGGCGTCGGCAATGATGTTGCCGATCGACTCGTCGGAGTTGGCGGAGATGGTGCCGACCTGGGCGATGGCCTTGTCGTCAGCGGTGGGCTTGGACAGCTTCTTCAGCTCGGCGACGGCGGCGATCACGGCCTTGTCGATGCCGCGCTTCAGGTCCATCGGGTTCATGCCGGCGGCAACCGCCTTCATGCCCTCGCGGATCATGGCCTGGGCCAGAACGGTCGCGGTGGTGGTGCCGTCACCGGCGTTGTCGGAGGTCTTGGACGCGACTTCCTTGACCATCTGCGCGCCCATGTTCTCGAACTTGTCGGCAAGCTCGATTTCCTTGGCGACGGAGACGCCGTCCTTGGTGATCGTCGGGGCGCCGAAGCTCTTGTCGAGCACGACGTTGCGGCCCTTCGGGCCCAGCGTGGCCTTGACGGCGTTGGCCAGGATGTTGACGCCGCGCAGGATCTTGACGCGCGCGTCTTCGCCGAACTTGATTTCTTTGGCTGCCATGGGAGTTACCTCAAAAGCGGGATTGGGGATTGGGGATTCGGGATTGCGACATCAGCAGTGGCGGGACTTGGGCAGGGCAATGGGGTCGATACGCCTCAAGAGGCGGAAGCGAAGTGCTTCTACGAATCCCCAATCCCCAATCCCCAATCCCGCCGCGCAGCGGCTATCAGCCGATGACGGCCAAGATGTCGTCCTCGCGCACCACCAGGTACTCGGTGCCGTCGACCTTGACTTCGGTGCCGGCGTACTTGCCGAACAGGACCTTGTCGCCGGCCTTGACCTTCAGCGCGCGCACGCTGCCGTTGTCGAGCGGCTTGCCCTCACCGGCGGCGACGATTTCGCCGCGGATCGGCTTCTCGGTGGCGCTGTCGGGGATCACGATGCCGCCGGCAGAGACCTTCTCTTCTTCCATGCGCTTGATGACGACGCGATCGTGCAGGGGTTTCAGGTTCATGTGGATCCTCGGTAAGTTGCTGATTTGTCGAAGGGCCAACGCGCTTTGTTAGCACTCGCCGTTGGTGAGTGCCAAGTTTAGCCACGGAATGTGACGTCGTCGATGCCAGCCGGGGTAGGCTGTTCGACCGACGTCAGCGTCGGGGCGGGTGACAGATGGGGCGGTCGATCTGCGCTTTCAAGGGGGAGGAGCGCGGGAAGGTGCGAACGCCGACCCGGCGCGTCCGGTGCCGAGGCTTGCCGGGGGCACAGGAGGGTGTAAGCGCCCTCAGCCCCGGCGCAGCCGTGCCTGCTCCTTCGGCTCCGACTTCCGTCGGCCCGGCGCCACCTGAGCGAGGAGCGGTGACCTCGGGTTACTGGGGCGAGCGTTAAGCTCCGGTGGGTCAAGACCCACCCTATGCCCGCTGATGATGTACGCGCTGGCGACGGCATCCGAGCCGCTGGCTGCCCTGAGGCGCTGCCCCAGCCAATCCTGCTCCCACGAATCCCCAATCCCCAATCCCGGCTCTCAAATGTCCGACCTCCAGCTTGTGCTCACTACCGCCCCTGATCCGCTGGTCGCCGAGGCGATCGCCCGTGCTTTGGTGGAGGCCCAGCTCGCGGCCTGCGTGAGCCTGCTGCCCGGCGTGACCTCCGTGTACCGCTGGCAGGGCGAGGTGGAAACCACGCGCGAGGTGCAGCTCCTCATCAAGACCCGGGCCAGCACCTTGCCCGCGCTGATGAGCGAGATCACCCGCCTGCATCCCTATGCGCTTCCCGAGCTGGTGGCGATCCCGATCGAGTCCGGTCTGCCCGCGTACCTGGACTGGGTGCGTTTCGGCTCGACACCGCCGGTGCGCTCTGCCTGATGTCGTGTGCCGCGAAGCCGCCGCGGGCAGGGAGCGGGCTCCGATCCGCCCTTTGGAGCGGCGCCCCCCGCATCCCGCAGTCGGGAGCCCTGCTTCGGTCAAGGCCCGACGAATCGCAGCGTCTGGGCCCGCCGCCGGCCCAGCGGGCGCGCCACTCCAGGCCCCTCACGGGCGTTCAACCCCGTAAACTGCCGCGCTGCGTTGAACCGCCAGCGGCTTGCGCCTGCGTTGGCTGCGCATCCCGCCCCTCCCCCGAATCCCGGCTTGCAAGTGTCCGACCGTATCGTCTCCCCTGAGGAATCCCTCGACGAAGCCCGGCTTGAGGCGTCGATCCGCCCGCGCGTGCTCGACGACTACCTCGGTCAGGCACCGGTGCGGGAGCAGATGAAGATCTACATCGAGGCCGCGAAGAAGCGCGGCGAGGCGATGGATCACGTCCTGATCTTCGGCCCTCCGGGCCTGGGCAAGACCACGCTCAGCCACGTCATCGCCAACGAGCTCGGGGTGAACCTGCGGCAGACCTCGGGCCCCGTGATCGAGCGCGCGGGTGACCTCGCGGCGCTACTGACCAATCTGCAGCCGCACGACGTGCTGTTCATCGACGAGATCCACCGCCTCTCGCCCGTGGTCGAGGAAATCCTCTATCCGGCGATGGAGGATTACCAGATCGACATCATGATCGGCGAGGGCCCGGCCGCGCGTTCAATCAAGCTCGACCTGCCACCCTTCACCCTGATCGGCGCGACTACCCGCGCGGGCCTGCTCACCAGTCCGCTGCGCGACCGCTTCGGCATCGTCCAGCGGCTGGAGTTCTACTCGCCGGAAGAACTGACCGCGATCGTTCGGCGCTCGGCGCGCATCCTCAGCATCCAGTGCGCGCCGGAAGGCGCGGCCGAGATCGCGCGCAGATCGCGCGGTACGCCGCGCATCGCCAACCGCCTGCTGCGGCGCGCCCGCGACTTCGCCCAGGTGCGCGCCGAGGGCGTGATCACTCTGGAGGCCGCGCAGGCCGCCATGGCCATGGTCAAGGTCGATGCCGAGGGCTTCGACGACCTCGATCGTCGCCTGCTGAAGACGATCGTTGAGAGCTTCGACGGCGGCCCGGTCGGCGTGGAGTCGCTGGCCGCCGCGCTCAGCGAGGACCGCGGCACCATCGAAGACGTGGTCGAACCCTATCTGATCCAGCAGGGCTACCTGGTGCGCACCGCGCGCGGCCGCATGGCCACCAGCCGCACCTGGAAGATGCTGGGCCTGAAACCCCAGGGCGGCCCGCCGCCCGACCTGTTCTCGGGCGACTGATGCAGACGTCCAGCAGCGGAAACATTCAACGCGAATTCAGCTGGCCCGTGCGGGTTTACTGGGAAGATACCGACGCCGGCGGGGTGGTCTACCACGCCAGCTACGTGCGATTCCTGGAGCGCGGCCGCAGCGAATGGCTGCGCGCGCTGGGCATCCACCAGCAGACGCTCGCGACGGACCGCGATCTGCTGTTCGCGATTCGCGCCATGCAGCTCGACTTCCTGCGCGCGGCCAAGCTCGACGACGAGCTCACGGTGCGCACCTCGCTGAAGGCACGGCGCGGCGCAAGCCTGGTCTTCGAACAGGGCATCTGGCGCGGCGAGGAGCTGGTGCTGCGCGCCGAAGTGCGCGCAGTGTGTCTGGTGGCCAGCACCTTCCGCCCGCAGCCACTGCCCGACGACCTGTTCACCAACGTAGAAACCCATTCCCTGTTCTGACGGCTACGGAGCACACGGCCACCATGCCCATCTCGCAAAACATCAACGTGCTGGATCTGATCCTGCACGCCAGCCTGCCGGTGCAGCTCGTCATGCTGCTGCTCGTGCTGGGGTCGATCTCGTCGTGGGTGATCATCCTGATGAAGAAGCGCGTGCTCGACCGCGCCTTCAAGGGTGCCGACGCCTTCGAAGAACGCTTCTGGTCGGGCACCGACATGAGCGCGCTGATGCGCGAGCTCGGCAACCAGGACGAACGCGCCAGCGGCCTGTCGGCGATCTTCGAGGCGGGCTTCCGCGAGTTCGCTCGCCTGCGCCAGAAGAAGGGCATGGACAACCGCACCCAGCTCGAAGGCGCGCAGCGCGCCATGCGCACGGCGCTCTCGCGCGAAATGGACGCGCTGGAGCACAACCTCGAGTACCTCGCCAACGTGGGTTCGATCAGCCCCTACGTCGGCCTGTTCGGCACCGTCTGGGGCATCATGATCAGCTTCATTGGCTTGGCCGACGTCAAGGAAGCGACCATCGCCACGGTCGCGCCCGGCATCGCCGAAGCGCTGATCGCCACCGCGATGGGCCTCTTCGCGGCGATCCCGGCGGTGTGGGCCTACAACCGCTACGCCACCCGCGTCGAGCGCATCCACACGCGCTACGAGACCTTCGCCGAAGAGTTCTCGACCATCCTGCAGCGTCACGCCCACGTCGACGACTGACGGCACGGAACCCGAGCGAGCATCGCCATGCGCAAGCGCACCAAGCGCAAGCTGAAGAACGAGATCAACGTCGTCCCCTATATCGACGTGATGCTCGTGTTGCTGATCATCTTCATGGTCACGGCCCCCCTGTTGAACCTCGGTGTGGAAATCGAGCTGCCCGAATCCAACGCCCGCCCGGTCGAAACGCAAAAGGACCCGGTGATCGTCGAGGTCACTTCCGACGGTCGCTTCTTCCTCACCCTGCAGGGTGCGGCGGCTGAAGAGATCGACGCCGAGAGCCTGGTCGCCAAGGTCAGCGCCTTCGTGCGCAACAACCCCGAGGTGCAGGTGATGGTGGCCGGCGACCGCCGCACCGACTACGGCACCGTCTACCAGGGCATGGTGCTGCTGCAGCAGGCCGGCGTCTCCAAGGTCGGGCTGATGAGCAAGCCCGAGGCGAACTGAGAAGGCCGCCACGAGCGCAATGGAAACCCGCGAGGACAAGCTGGTCTCACTGGTGCTGGCGATCGGCCTGCACCTGGCCCTGTTCGGCCTGCTGTTCGTCGGCATGCTGTGGCAGAAGCCGGCGGAGTCGCCCTCGGTGCGCGGCGAACCGATCACCGCCACCCTGGTGATGGGCGGCGCGCAGCCGTCCGCGCCGACGCCGCCGCGACCTGCGCGGCAAGCCGAGCGCGAGACCGCGCCGCCGCCGCAGCCGACCCCGGAGCGCGCGCCGCAGACGGCGGAAGCGCCGCCGCAGGCCGCACCGCAGGCGCCGGTGCCGACGCCCGACACCGAAGACGCAGAGAAAGCCGCGCGCAACGCGCTGGCCGAAGCCGAGCGGCTGGA
>JBKCVA010000028.1:0-38388 GCA_046318115.1 Lysobacterales bacterium
ATTCGACGCTGAGGGCGGCGCTTGAAGCGTGCGCCGCCCCCCGCACGCTTGCACCCCAATCCCCCAGAGCCAATGCCCTATCCCCCTTGCCGAAGCTAGCGGCGCAGCCGGCGGGTCGCGCGCGCGGGGGGGGTGCGGGGCGGTCGGTTGGGGTTTGGGGGTGGGGGGTTTGGGTTTGGGGGTGTGGGGATGGGGGATGGGGGATGGGGGATTGGGGATTGGGGTGCAAGCGTGCGGGGGGCGGCGCACGCTTCAAGCGCCGCCCTCAGCGTCGAATCGATGCCTCCACGAAGGGGGCGACACGACGCGCCCTGCCGCAGAGTGCCTGTGCGGCGCTCCGCCGCCGCGCGGTGATCGCGTCTCCGCCAGCGACAGACTCGCGCGGTCCGCCGCAGGCATGCCGTCCGCAGTCAACCGGTTGCGTCCCCCTGCGTTGCCGGTGAAAACCTGTAGCGGAGCGCGGACATGGCGAAGCGATCATCTGGCGGCCTTACGGCCGCTCTCATCAGCGTCCTGTGCCTGCTGCTGCCGCAGGCGCAGGCCGCCTCCGGCTGCGCCGATCTCGACGCGATTCCGCTGCGCTTCGACGTGCAGTGGCCCGAGGTCTGGCAGCGGCTGAATGCCGAAGCCGGCTGCGGGCAGAACTGTCACCTCGGCAGCCAGCCGGCGGCCGGGCTCGATCTGTCGAACCAGCGCTTTGCGGTGCTCTTTCTGGTTGGCCAGCCCAGCAGCCAGGCGTCTTCGCTGGCGCTGGTCGAACCGGGCGACCCCGCCCGCAGCCTGCTGGTTCAGAAGTTGAACTGCAGCAGCCCTGACGTGGGCCAGCCGATGCCGCCGGGCGGCGCGGTCTCGCGGGAGCTGCAGGCCCTGGTGCACGACTGGGTGCGCCGCGGCGCCCTCGGCGAGCCGGTCGAGGACCCGATTCCGCGCGACTTCATTTTCGGCGCCCGCTTCGAATCCACCCGCCCCTGGTAGCGCGTCAACCGAACTCAGCAACGCGCGTTGCTGGCTCTCGCATCCACCCATTGCCGCCTGCGGGCGGGAGGTCCGTCATGACGCTGCGCCTTGCCGTGTTCGTCCTGCTGCTGTTGCTGTGTGCGCCGCTGCCCTCCGCGCGAGCGGAGGCCCTGTTCGGCGGCGATGGCGGCGCCTTCGAGGCCCCACCCCCGGCGCCGCGCTCGCGCGCCGAAGCCGTGCGCTTTCTGCAGCGCGCGGGCTTTGGCGCGCGACCGGGCGAGGCCGAAGCGCTGATGCAGCAGGGCTACGCGGCCTGGATCGACGCGCAGCTGGCGGCGCCGATCAGCCTGCAGCGGCCGGCGGTGGAGAGCGCCATCGCCGCGGCGGTGCTGGTCGATCCGCGCAATGGCCCGGCCTATCGCCCGCTGCGCCTTGAGCGCTGGTTCCGCACCCAGCTCGACGCCCCCGATGTGCTGCGCCAGAAGGTGGCCTATGCGCTGTCGCAGATGCTGGTGGTGAGCGACGCCGACGGCAGCCCGCTCGACGGCGAGGTGCAGGCGGTGGCCGAGTACAACGACACCCTGCTGCGCCACGCTTTCGGCCGCTACGAGGACCTGCTGCTCGCAGTAACGCGCAGCCCGGCGATGGGCGCGTATCTGAGCCATCTGCGCAACAGCAAGACCGACTGGAGCTACACCAACGGCGTGCTCGGCCCCAGCCCGCTGAGCCCGGACGAGAACTACGCGCGCGAGGTCATGCAGCTGTTCTCGATCGGCCTGGTCGAGCGCAACCTCGACTTCAGTCCGGTGCTGGGCGGCGACGGCCAGCCGCAGCAGACCTACGACCAGGCCCTGATCGGCGCCACCGCTCGGGCCTTCACCGGCCTGGCCTTCGCCTGCACCGGCCCGGCCAGCCCCGGCGGCGTCGCGATCAACCGCAACTGCGGCTGCACCGGCAGCGCCTGCAACTTTTCCACCCTGCTGTACGCGCAGACGCCGCCGAGCTACCAGGGCAGCGGCCTGATGCATCCAGACCGCTATGCGCCCATGGTCTGCTACCCGCGCTACGCCGACACCGGCCGCAGCGCCACCGCGGTGGACAGCTATGCGGTGCTGCCCGCGCCGCACGACCGCAAGACCCTGCTCGCTGGCATCACCCTTGGGCCGAGCGCCGTAGCCTGCCACGCCGGCACGCCGGCGCAGGATCGGCAGGCCTGCATCGACTACTGCGATGACCAGGTCGACACCGTGGTCGCCAGCCTTGCCGCGCACCCCAATGCGGCGCCGTTCGTGGCACGGCAGCTGATCCAGCGCCTGGTCACCAGCAATCCCTCGCCCGGCTACATCCGCCGCGTCGCCGAGACCTTCGAGAACGACGGCAGCGGCGTGCGCGGCAACCTTGGCGCAGTGGTGCGCGCGGTGCTGCTCGACGCCGAGGCGATGAACAACCGGCCCGGGCCCGAGTTCGGCAAGCTGCGTGAGCCCATGCTCGGTCTGCTGGCGGTGTGGCGGGCCTTCGGCGCCCAGCCCGGCAGCAGCGGCGGCATCGGCCTGACGCGACCGGAGCGCGCCTACCAGCAGCGTCCGCTGGGCGCGCCCTCGGTGTTCAACTTCTACGAGCCCGACTACCAGCCGCCCGGCGAGTTCGCCGAGCGCGGCCTGTACGCGCCCGAGCTGCAGATCGTCAACGAGACCAGCGTGGTCACCGCCAGCGATGACCTGTGGGCGCGGCTGTGGGCCGGCTACAGCCGCAGCGGACAGACCAGCACGCCCTTCAGCGTGCCGGCCAACTTCGCCTACCTGCCGCCGGCAGAACTCGAAGCGCTGCCGAGCGATCCAGCCGCCCTGGTCGATGCACTCGACGAGCGCCTGCTGGCCGGCCGCATGTCCGCCTCGATGCGTCAGCTGCTGATCGATCTGGTGACCGGGCCGATGGCGGTGGCCGATCCGCGTCGCAAGGCGCTCAACCTGATCCACCTGATCGCGATCTCACCCGAATTCGCCCTGCAGTACTGAAGGAGCCTTGCCATGACCATCGAGATCAGTACGCCCAAGAGCCTCGCCCGCCGCCGCCTGCTGACCGGCCTCGGCTGCGCCCTGGCCGCCGCCGGCACCCAGGCCTTTCTGCCCCAGCTGGCCCTGCTGCCGCGCGCGCATGCCGCGCAGGGCAAGGCCGGCAACGACTACCGCGCGCTGGTCTGCGTCTACCTGGCCGGCGCCAACGACAGCTACAACCTGCTGGTGCCGCGCGACAGCGAGCTCGGCGGCAGCCGCTACGACGGCTACCGCGCGGCGCGCGGCGGCGCGTGGTCCGGCGCGAATCCGGCCGGGCTCGCGCTCGGCTTCAACGATCTGCTGCCGATCAGCCCGCAGGGCGCGTCCAGCGGCTTCGGCCTGCATCCGGCCTGCGCCGACTTCGATCTGTCCGGCGCGCGGCCGGGCCTGAAGAGCCTGTTCGACGCCGGCCGGCTGGCCTTCGTCTGCAACACCGGCCCGCTGGTGCAGCCGCTCAGCAAGGCCGAGTACAACGCCGGCGCGCCGCGGCCGAAGCAGCTGTTCTCGCACAACGACCAGGAGCTGCTCTGGCAGCTCGGCCTGACCGACACCAGCAGCACGCTGGCGAAGTACGGCTGGGGCGGCCGCGTCGCCGCGCGCGCCGGCTTTGCGACCCTGCCGAACGGTCTGTCACCGGCGATCTCGCTGGCCGGCAGCGCGCGCTTCCTGGTTGGCGACCAGATCCTGCCGTACCAGATCGACAGCGGCGGCGTGAACCTGCTCGACCAGTACAGCCAGGGCGCAGCCGCCAACAACTTCCCCGAAGCGCGACGCGCGGTGTTGAACGCCCTGCTGGCGGCACCGCAGTCGAACCCGTATGCGCGCAACTTTGCTGCCACCAGCGCGCGCAGCCTGGCCGTGGGCGAGGCCCTGTACGGGCTGCTGGAGTCGCCCGACGGCCGCCTCGCCACGCCCTTCCCGGACACCTCGCTGGGCGGTCAGCTGGCGATGGTGGCGCGGATGATCAAGGTCTCGCGCACGCTGGGTGCGCAGCGGCAGGTCTACTTCGTGCGCTTCGGCAGTTTCGACCTGCACAGCGGCATGTTCGCCGCCGGCCAACCGGTGGCGACCAGCGGCCACGGCGCCCTGCTGACCCAGCTGAACCAGGCGGTCGGCGCGTTCTGGGAGGCGCTCGGCGAGCTCGGCGCCCGCAGCGAGGTCACCACCTTCAGCATGAGCGAGTTCGCGCGCACGCTGTCGGGCAACGGCAACGGCAGCGACCACGCCTGGGGCGGCAACCAGTTCGTGCTGGGCGGCGCGGTCAACGGCGGGCGGCTGTACGGCCGCTACCCGAACCTGCAGCTCGACGCCGACGACAACGCCAACCAGGACTGGAGCTTCTCGCGCGGCCAGTACATCCCGACCACCGGCGTCGAGCAGTTCGGCGCCACGCTGGCGCGCTGGATGGGCGTGACCGACAGCAGCGCGCTGGACGCGATCTTCCCCAACCTGCCCAACTTCGCGAGCCGGGATCTCGGGTTCATGGCTTGAGGGTGGGATTGGGGATTGGGGATTGGGGATCGGGCATCGCGATACGCGTGATCTTGGCCAAAGCGTCAGGGCCAGAGCGGTGGGTCAAGACCCACCCTATGGCGTTCGCGCGATGGAGTCGAACTCGTGCTGCGGGCTCGATCACGCGTCTGCAGCATAGGGTGGGTCTTGACCCACCGGCTTCATCCATGCGCGCAAGTGGGTCTTGACCCGGCAGCTTCATCGATGCGCTTGCATGTGGATCGTGCCAACGGCCTGATCCCTCAACACGCCCCCGCCCCACCTCAACGCCAAGCGCACACGCTCACGGCCAGAACAGCCACAGCAGCAGGCCGCCGAGCAGCAGACGGTAGATCACGAAGGGCTGCATGCCGATGCGGCGGATGAAGGCGAGGAAGTAGTGGATGCACAGATAGGCGGCGATCGCCGAACACACGGTGCCAAGTCCCAGCGCCTGCCAGTCCACCACCGCGCCGGGCTCGAACAGATCGAGCAGCTTGAGCAGGATCGCCAGCGCAGTGACCGGGATCGACAGCAGGAAGGAGAAGCGCGAGGCCGCCTCACGGCTCATCCCGAGGAACAGGCCTGCGGTCATGGTGATGCCCGAGCGCGAGGTGCCGGGGATGAGCGCCAGCGCCTGCGCGAAACCGATCACAGCGACGTCCTTCCAGCCCATCTGCTCGACCGTGCGCTCGCCGCGAAAGCGCCAGTCGGCCAAGCCCAGCAGCAGACCAAAGAAGATCAGGCCAAAGGCCATCACCAGCGCGCCGACTTCCGGCGTGCGCAGGGTGGTCTCCACCACCGGCTTGAAGGCGAGCCCGGCCAGTCCCACGGGAATCGTACCCAGGGCCACCGACCAGCCGAGCCGCGCGTTCGCGCTCACGCCGCGCCCGGCAAAGCTGGCGGCAAGGTCACGCGCGATGTTCCAGAGGTCGGTGCGGAAGTACACGAGCACCGCGATCAGGCTGCCGAGATGCAGGGCGAGGTCGAAAGCCAGGCCCTGATCTTTCCAGCCGACGAAGATTGGCAGCAGGATCAGATGCGCCGAACTCGACACCGGCAGGAATTCGGTAAAGCCCTGCAGCAGGGCAAGGACGACGATCTCGATCAGGCTCATGGGCGCGCGGCACGGGGCGAAGCCATACAGGGTAGCCGGTAGGACGAGGATTCAGTGGTGTCGATGCCAACAGGGTGGGTCCTGTCCCACCGGAACTCGGCCTCATCGCAGATTCGGCGCGCGTTGCCACGGGGTCCACGCGGGACGATCCGTGAACGGTCGCAGCGCTCAGCCCCTGTGGGGCGAGACCCACCCTGTGGGATTGCAGTACCGCGGCCCGTCATAGGGTGGGTCTTGACCCACCGGAACCCGGCCTCATCGCAGCTTCTGCGCGTGCTGCCGCTGGGTCCACGCGGCACGGTCCGCGGACGGTCGCAGCGCTCAGCCTCGGTGGGGCGAGACCCACCCTGTGGGATTGCAGTACCGCGGCCCGTCATAGGGTGGGTCTTGACCCACCGGAACTCGGCCTCACCGCAGCCTCGGCGCGCGTTGCCACAGGGTCCACGCGGGACGATCCGTGGACGGTCGCAGCGCTCAGCCCCGGTGGGGCGAGACCCACCCTATGGGATTGAAGGACCGCGGCCAGCGCGAAGCCTCGGGGCCGCCCAGAACCCGCCCTATGCGCGCTTGAGCGCCGCGGCCTCGCGTGCCAGCGCTTCGATGCGCGCATAGTCGCCCGCGGCAAGCGCGGACTCCGGCGTCAGCCAGCTGCCGCCGACGGCACGGATATTGGGCAGGGCGAGGTACTTCGGCGCATTGTCGAGGCTGATGCCGCCGGTGGCGCAAAAACCGAGCTGCGGCAATGGCCCGCCGAAGCCCTTCAGCGCATTGACGCCACCCGCGGCCTCGGCCGGAAAGAACTTGAGCAGGCGATAGCCCTCTTCGAACAGGCTCATGCACTCGCTGGCGGTGGCCGCGCCCGGCAGCCAGGGCAGCGCATGCGCGCGCGCGGCGGCCAGCAGCTTCGGGCTTGCCCCAGGCGACACGGCGAACTGCGCGCCGGCAGCCAGCGCTTCATCGAACAGTCGCGGCTCGATCACCGTGCCGACGCCGACCACCGCGCCTTCGACCTCGGCCGCAATCGCGCGCACGGCATCAAGCGCCACCGGCGTGCGCAGCGTCACTTCTATCGCCGGAATGCCACCCGCCACCAGTGCGCGAGCGAGCTTCACCGCGTGTTCGATGTGATGCACCACCACCACCGGCACCACCGGCGCGAGATCCAGGATCGTGGCAAGGCGATGGGTGTGGGATTCGAGCAGATTCATGGCAAGGGTTCCGGTGGACGTGCGGTCAGCGCGGGATCGAAGCGTTGGAAGGATGTGGCAGGCCGGATGCTGCGTACAGCGGCCGGCGGCGGTGGCGGTCGCGCAGCAGGGTCGCAGCCGGCCGGAGTTCGCAGCGGCTGAAGCCGCAAAAGAACCGCCCCTGGGGAGCGCATGTCGCGTACCGATGTCGCCGGACGCCTTCCCGAAGGAACTCGGGCCGGCCGAAGCATGTGCCGAAAGCTCTTGCGCTTCGCTTCGAACAACGCGAGCGCAGAACAGAACCGAGGCGAGCGTTGAGCTTGTGGTGGGTCAAGACCCACCCTATGGGCCGCGCGCTCACGGCAGCGAATTGGCGCCGAGATCGGCGGCACCGACCGTGGCGCGCATCGCCGCGAACAGCTCGCGGCCGAAGCCGCTGTGGTAGTGGCTGAGATCAGCCACGGCCGGCTCGCGGGCGGCGAATTCGGCGGGGTCGACGGCGACGTCGAGGCGACCGTTGACCGCATCGACGGTCACCACATCGCCATCACGCAGACGCGCCAGGCCGCCGCCCTTGGCGGCTTCGGGCGTGCAGTGGATCGCCGCCGGCACCTGGCCCGAGGCGCCCGACATGCGGCCGTCGGTGACCAGGGCCACGCGGAAGCCGCGCTTCTGCAGCACGGTGAGCAGCGGGGTCAGCTTGTGCAGCTCGGGCATGCCGTTCGCCGCCGGGCCCTGGAAGCGCAGCACCACGATGACATCGCGCTCCAGCTCGCCGCGCTCGAAGGCCGCCTTGACCTCGTCCTGCTCGTGGAAGATGCGCGCCGGCGCCTGCACCACCATGCGGTCGTCCTGCACCGCCGAGACCTTGATGACCGCGCGGCCCAGCGGACCCTGCAGCAGACGCAGGCCACCGTCGGCGCGGAAGGGGCGATCGACCGGACGCAGCAGGCTCTCATCGCCGCTCGGTGCGGTCAGCGCTGTCCAGTGCAGGCGCTCGCCGTCGAGCTGCGGCACCTGCGCGTAGTCGGCGAGGCTGCCGCCCCACACGGTGCGCGCATCCAGATGCAGCAGGCCAGCGCGGCCCAGCTCGCGGATGATGAAGCCCATGCCGCCGGCGGCGTGGAAGTGGTTCACGTCGGCGCTGCCGTTCGGATACACGCGGGCCAGCAGCGGCACCGCATGCGAGAGCGCATCGAAGTCGTCCCAGCTCAGCTGGATGCCGCCGGCCGCGGCCATCGCCACCAGATGCAGCAGGTGGTTGGTGCTGCCGCCGGTCGCGTGCAGACCGGCGATGGCGTTGACGAAGCTGCGCTCGTCGATGACTTCGCCGATCGGCCGGTAGTCACCGGCGGCGTGGGTGATCCCGAAGATCTGCTCGATCGCGGCTTCGGTGAGCGCTTCGCGCAGCGGCGTGCCGGGGTTGACGAAGCTCGAACCGGGCAGGTGCAGGCCCATGATCTCCATGAACATCTGGTTCGAGTTGGCGGTGCCGTAGAAGGTGCAGGTGCCGGGGCTGTGGTAGCTGGCGGCCTCGGCTTGGAGCAGTTCCTCGCGCCCGGCCTTGCCCTCGGCGTAGAGCTGGCGCACGCGCGACTTCTCGCTGTTGGGCAGGCCCGAGGGCATCGGCCCCGCCGGAATGAACAGGGTCGGCAGATGCCCGTAGGCCAGGGCACCGATCAGCTGGCCCGGCACGATCTTGTCGCAGATGCCCAGACAGACCACGGCGTCGAACATGTCATGCGAGAGCGCGATCGCGGTCGACAGCGCGATGACATCGCGCGAGAACAGCGACAGCTCCATGCCGGCGCGGCCCTGGGTGACGCCGTCGCACATCGCCGGCACGCCGCCGGCCACCTGCGCGGTGTAGCCCAGCTTGCGGGCGATGCCGCGGATCAGCTCCGGATAGCGCTCGTAGGGCTGATGCGCCGACAGCATGTCGTTGTAGGCGGTGACGATGCCGAGGTTGGGGATCACGCCCGCGCGCAGGCGGTCCTTGTCGGTGTCCGCACAGGCGGCGAAGCCGTGCGCGAGATTGCCGCAGGACAGCGCCCGCCGGTGGGTGCTCTCCGCGCGTGCCCGACGAATGCGTTCGAGGTAGGCGGCACGCGTGCCGCGGCTGCGCTCGACGATCCGACGGGTGACTTCGTCGAGGACGGGGTGGAGGGGGACGGTGGGGAGGGTGGCGGTGCTCATGGGGGGCTCCGGGTCAGACGAACACAGCAGCAGCGCCGCTGTTCACCCCTCTCCCCGTGGGAGAGGGGACGGGGGAGAGGGTTCGGTCGGAGCAGGCGCTCCGAGGATCGCGGTGCAAGGCTTCAGAGAAATCGGTGATCGCTCGCAAGCGCGGGACGCGAGAGGACTTCCGGACCCTCTCCCCAACCCCTCTCCCACCGGGAGAGGGGCTCAAGCGAGAAAGCGTCGCGCGAGCAGCAGCTCCGCTGTTCACCCTTCTCCCACCGGGAGAGGGGCTCAGGTGTCGAAGTTTCGCGTGAACGTCAGCTCCAACACATGCTGAAACAGCGATCTGCCTGGAAGGCTTGCGAATCCGGTGCGCCTCCTCAGCGAATCCCGAATCCCGAATCCCCCATCCCGGCTTCAAGCACACGTCCACACATCCACCGGCCGCTCACACGCCGCCAGCACCTTCGCAATCGGCAGCTCGCCGCGGGCCAGGGCCTCGCGCAGCACGGTCTGTTTGGCTGCGCCTTCGATGTGCAGATGCAGATGTCGCGCCGCCACCAGCGCCGGCAGCGTGAAGGTGATCCGCGGTTCGGGGGCGCCGGGTGCGTGCATGGGCAACAAGCTGCGCTGACCGGCGGGGTCCAGCGCCGCCTGCAGATGATCGCCTTCGGGAAACAGCGAGGCCGTGTGACCGTCACTGCCCATGCCGAGGATCAGCACGTCGATCGGCAGTCGCGACGCGAACTCGCGCTCCAGCGCCTCGGTGCCGCTTTCCGGTGTATGTCCGTCGATCTGCAGCGGCACGAAGCGCGCTGCGACGGCGGCATTGACCAGCAGCTGCTCGCGCACCAGCCGCGCGTTCGAGCGTTCGTCGCTGGCCGGCACCCAGCGCTCGTCGGCGAGGGTGATCTCCACGGCGCGCCAGTCGATGTCGGCCTTCGACAGTTCAGCGAAGAATCGCTTGGGCGTGCTGCCGCCGCTGACCGCCAGCAGGGCGCGACCGCGCGCGCGCAGGGCGGCTTCGAGTTCGGTGGCGACGCGCTCGGCGAGGCCGCGGGCGAGTTCCGCGCCACCGGCGAACACGCGCTCACGCGGCTGCGGGATCAGCAGCGGCACATCGCGGGCACGCTCACTCGACATGGTCGCTCCAGGTGCGGCCGTCGCGCTCGATCAGGGCGACGGCGGCGCTCGGGCCCCAGCTGCCGGCGGTGTAGGGCTTGGGCGCCTCATCGCTGGCCGCCCAGGCGGCGAGGATCTGGTCAGCCCAGACCCAGGCGGCCTCCACTTCATCGCGGCGCATGAACAGCATCGGATTGCCGCGCACCACGTCCATCAGCAGGCGTTCGTAGGCGTCGACATGGCGCAGGCCGCTGAAGGTCTCGGCGAAGCTCATGTCCAGCGGCACGTGGCGCAGGCGCAGGCCGCCGGGGCCCGGCACCTTGTTGGTCAGCCACAGGGTCACGCTCTCGTCGGGCTGCAGGCGCAGCACCAGACGGTTCGGGTGGATGGGCCCGGTGACCTCGCCAAAGATTGAATGCGGCACCGGCCGGAAGGTCACCACGATCTCGGAGACGCGCTCGGGCATGCGCTTGCCGGTGCGCAGGTAGAAGGGCACGCCAGCCCAGCGCCAGTTGGCGACCTCGGCCTTCAGCGCAACAAAGGTCTCGGTGCGCGAGCTGCCGCCGAGTTCATCGGGATAGCCCGGCACGGCCTGGCCGCAGACCGCACCGGCGCGATACTGGCCGCGCACGCTCATCAGGCTGGCGTTGGCGGCGGTGATCGGCTTGAGCGCGCGCAGCACCTTCAGCTTCTCGTCTCGGATGGCGTCGGCCGAGAAGCTGGCGGGCGGTTCCATCGCCACCAGACACAGCAGCTGCAGCAGATGGTTCTGGATCATGTCGCGCATCGCGCCGGCACGGTCGTAGTAGGGCGCGCGGCCTTCCACGCCCACGGTCTCGGCGACGGTGATCTGTACGTGGTCGATGTGCTCGGCGCGCCAGATCGGCTCGAACAGCGCATTGGCGAAGCGCAGCGCGGTGAGGTTCTGCACCGTCTCCTTGCCGAGGTAGTGATCGATGCGATAGGTCTGGCTTTCGTCGAAGCAGTGGCCGACCGCGTCGTTGATGCGCGCCGCGCTCGCGAGGTCGGTGCCGATCGGCTTTTCGATCACCACCCGCGAGGACGGCCCGTTCAAACCGCAGTCGCGCAGGCGCTCGCAGATCGGCACGAAAATGTCCGGCGCCGTGGCGAGATAGAACACCCGCACGCGCTCGCCGCCCTGCCCAATCAAGGCCGTGAGTTCGTCCCAGCCGGCCTCCTTGCGCGCATCCAGGGCCCGGTACTGCAGCATCGGCAGGAAGCCCTCAAGCAGCTCCGGGCCGGCGGCGTGCTTCAGCCAGTCGCGCACCTTGGCGCGGTAAGCGGCATCGTCCAGGCCTTCGTCACGAGCGACGCCGAGGATGCGAGTGCCGGGCAGGATCTGACCGTCGGCGAAGCGGTGCAGCAGGGCCGGCAGCAGCTTGCGCAGGGCGAGGTCGCCGGTGCCGCCGAAGATGACCAGATCGAAGGGATCGGCGGGAACGATCGCCGGACTCATGCGCTACCTCGGAGGGTCGGGGGAGATCCGGTCTGCGGGTCCGAAGTCCATCGGCATACCAATACAGCCCGGTGGTCTGCGAATTTACCCCTTTTCAAGGCGCTTTCAAGGGGCTTATGCTGCGCCCGGTATCTAATTGGTCTTGTATACGTATGCATCGATTGATCGCCGAAATGCTCGCCCAGACCGACGTGGCGCCGATCGGCAGCCGCCCGCTGGCCTATATGCGGCTGCGCGAAGCCCTGCGCCGGCTCATTGAAAGCGGCCGGCTGGCGCCGGGCCAGGCCCTGCCGGGCGAGCGCGATCTCGCCGAGAGCCTGGAGCTCTCGCGCGTCACCGTGCGCCGTGCCATCAGCGGCCTGGTCAAGGACGGCCTGCTGGTGCAGCGGCAGGGCGCGGGCACCTTCATCGCCGACCGCATCGTCAAGGCGATCAGCAAGCTGTCGAGCTTCACCGACGACCTGCGCGCGCGCGGCCTGCGCCCGCGCTCCAGCTTTCTTGAGCGTGAGACCGGCGAGGTGACGCCGGCCGAGGCCATGGCGCTCAACCTCTCGCCCGGCGCGCGCGTGGTGCGACTGACGCGGCTCCGTTATGCCGGCGACGAGCCGCTGGCGATCGAGCGCAGCGCGATTCCGCAGGAGATCCTGCGCGATCCGGAGATGGTGCAGGACTCGCTCTACGAAACCCTGGACCGCCTCGCCGGCCGACCGGTGCGCGCGCTGCAGCGCCTGCGGGCGATCGCCTTCACCGGCGACCAGGCGCGCCTGCTGCATCTGCTGCCGGGAACACCGGGCCTCTACATCGAACGTCGCGGCTTTCTGCGCGACGGCCGCGTGGTGGAGTTCTCGCGCAGCTACTACCGGGGCGACGCCTATGACTTCGTCGCGGAGCTGCATAGCGAGTGAGCCGGGATTGGAGCGTCGGGATCCGCGGACAGGAGACCACGTGTCCTTCTGAGCCAGGCCCCACCCCATACGGCGCTCGGGCGCTGTTGAAGGTCCAGGCGCTGGCCTCGCGCGCCGACACTGCCCGCATTCCGCCACAAGCGCTCCCTGTCGCCGCCCGCTGGCGGGCGCAGCCTGTGTTCCGACGCAGCCCGCGTCGCCCACCGCATACGAGTCCGCCATGAAGCGCAGCCTTGCCCTCGCTCTCCTCCACTCCAGCCTGGCGCTGAGCGCGCTGGGGCTGCTGGCCTCCCCCACCCACGCGCAGACGGCGCGCAAGGACTGCGAGGAACTGAAGTCCGAGATCGCCGCGCGCATCGAGGCCAATGGTGTGCAGCACTACCAGCTGCAGATCGTCGAACCGGATGCGAAGGACGTCGGCCGCATCGTCGGCAGCTGCAACGGCGGCACCGCGCGGATCGCCTACCAGCGCGGCACGCCGCCGAGCGAGCCGGAGGCCGCAGCACCGGTCGCCGCCACTCCGGTCAGCGCGGCGGATGCCCTGCACATGGGCCCGCCCGCGCCGCTGGAGACACTCGCCCAGCACGAGATGTAGTCGATGTCCTTGGGGTTGCGGCGGTCTCCCGGCCGCCGCCCGCCCGGGCCAGGGATGGCCCTTTCTTTTCGCTCACCAAGCAGCACACCCCACGCTACTTTTGCCATTGCCCCCGCGACGACCGGCTGTTTGCAGGAGCGAGTTTGCCCGCGACCCGCAGGATGGCTGCAACGCGCAGGCTGCGGTCGCCTGCAAGCAGGCTCCTACCAACAGCGCGAGCCTGCGAACCGAGGGTTCTTCAAGAGGCCCCACACGCAAGGCCGGACTGGGAGTCTCTCAAGCGCCCGAAGCCGCCAGCCTTGCACGCCTACGGGTCAGGAAGTCGATGACCCGCTGCGACGCCGGCTGGGCCACCAGGTACAGACAGGGGATCAGCACCAGGGTCAGCAGCATCGAGCTCATCAGGCCACCGACCACGGCGACCGCCAGCGGCTGCATAAGCAGGCCGCCGGCGTCGAGGCCGATCGCCAGCGGCAGCATGCCGACCACGGTGGTCAGCGTGGTCATCAGGATCGGTCGCAGGCGCACCGCGCCGGCTTCAATCACCGCCTCCTCGTCGGTCAGGCCGCGCGCGCGACCCTGTTCGATGTATTCGACCAGCAGGATGGCGTTGTTCACCACGATGCCGATCAGCAGCACCGCGCCCAGGAACACCGGCGCCGACAGCGGCGTGTCGCTCACCCACAGCGCCAGCAGCGCGCCGCCCAGCGCGAGCGGCGCTGCCGTCATGATCACCAGCGGATTGGTCAGCTGCTCGTACTGCACGATCATCACCACCAGCACCAGGAACACGGCCAGCACGATCACCGTGTTCATCTCGCGCTCGGTCTCCTGCACCGTCTCGAACTGGCCGCCCAGCGCCACGCCGTACTGCTCGGGCATGTCGATGGTGGCCAGCCGGCGCTGCACTTCGGACAGGATGCTGCCGACGTCGTTCTCCGCCGTATTGAAGGCGCCGACGATGCGCTGGATGCGCAGCTGGTTCTCGCGGCCGATCTCGGCCGGGCCCTCGCCGAGCGTGAAGTTCGCCACCTGCCGCGCCTGGATGGGCCCGTTGGCGCCGTTGGCGACGATCACTTCGCCCAGGCGGTCGAGGTTCTCGACCTCTTCGCGCGGCATGCGCACGCGCACGTCGTATTCGTTGACGCCGGTGCTGTAGCGGGTCGGCACGGTGCCGGTGACGGCCTGGCGCAGGGCCTGGGCCACCGCGCGCACGTCCAGCCCGAGCGCGGCGGCGCGCTCGCGGTCGACCTCGATCTGCAGGGCCGGCGTGCGGTCCTCGTCGTCCATCTCGACGGCATCAAGGCCCGGCACGTCTTCGATGGCGCGGATGATCTCGCGGGCCAGCTTCTGCAGGGTCGGCAGATCCTCGCCCAGCACCTTCAGCTCCATGTCGTTGCCCGACAGGCCGAAGTTGAGCCCGCGGATGCCGTTGCTGCGCACCGCGATGTCGGCGCCGGCGATGTCGAGCGCGCTGACCTTGCGCTGCGCCTCACGCGCCCAGCGGCCGATCGGCCAGTCCGGACGCAGGCGGGCGTCTTCCAGCTGGATCGAGAGCCAGCCGCGGCCGGCGCGCTCGGACACCGTGCCGCCCCAGACGTTGCCGCCGGACACGGTGAACACGCTGCTCACATGCGGCAGCGCGCGAATCGCAGCCTCGACCTCGCGCGTCGCGCGGTCGGTCTGCTCGGGCGTGGTGCCGGCCGGCAGGGCCAGACGCACGTTCAGGCTGCCGTCGTCGAGCTGGGGCAGGAACTCGCTGCCCAGCCGCGAGCCCAGCGGCAGCACCGCGAGCACGCTGGCGAAGGTGAGCACAAGCACCCAGACGCGGCGCGGCAGCAGCGCGCGCAGCAGGTTTCGATACCCCTCGGTGACCGCGTGCATGAAGCGACTGAAGGCCAGGTACGGCAGGCTGCGGTCGAAGCCAGAGGAAAAGCGCAGCTTGGCCATCTGCGCCGCCAGCATCGGCACCAGCGTCAGCGCCACGGCGAGCGAGGCGACCACCGCGAACGAGATGGTCACCAGCAGCTCGCGGAACACCAGGGTCGCAAGGCCGGTAATCAGCAGGAAGGGCAGCACTGCGGCGAGGTTGGTGAGGGTGCCGGCGGTCACTGCCGAGATCACCTCGTCCGCGCCTGCGTGCGCGGCCTGCTGCGGGTCTTCTCTGAGCTGGCTGCGGTGGCGCTCGATGTTCTCCAGCATGACGATGGCGTTGTCCAGCAGCAGGCCCACGCCCAGCGCCAGCCCGCCCAGGCTCATCACGTTGAGACTGAGGCCGGCACCGCCCATCAGCGCGAAGGTCGCCATGATCGCCAGCGGGATCGACAGCCCGATCACCACGCTGCCGCGCACGCTGCCGAGGAAGAACAGCACCACCAGCATCGCCAGCACGCCGCCCAGGATCGCTGCTGACGCCACCGACTCCACCGACCCACGCACGAAGTAGGCGCCGTCGCGGGTCGTGCTGAACACGATGTCCTCGGGGATGAAGCCCGAGGCGCGCAGCGAGTCCATCCGCGCCTGCACTTCTTCCACCACCTGCACGGTGTTGGCGTCGGGCTGCTTGAACACCGACAGCTGGGTGGCGGCCTCGCCGTTCAGGCGCACGAACACGCGCTGCTCGCGGAAGCCGTCGCGCACTTCGGCGACTTCATCGAGGCGAATGCGGCGGTCGCTGTTGGGGATCTGCAGCAGTACGGCGGCGATGTCCTCGGCCGATCTGAAGCGGCCTTCGGTGCGCGCACGCACGTCCAGGCTGCTGCTGGTGATGTTGCCGGCCGAGACGTTCTGGTTCTCGGCGGCGAGCTGGGCCGAGACATCGGCCAGGCTCAGGCCGTAGGCGCGCAGGCGCTGCTGATCGACCACCACTTCGAGCTCGCGCTCCTGGCCGCCGACGCTGAGCACGCCGGACACACCGGGAACGGACTGCAGCTGCGGCGCGAGCCGGTTGTCGAGCCAGTCGCGCACTTCGCGCGCGCTGCGCCGGTCCGAGGAGAAGCCCGCCTCGAACACCGCCTGCGCGCCGGGATCGAACTTCGACAGGCGCGGCGGCTCGATGTCGTCCGGCAGTTGCCCGCGGGCACGCTCGACCAGACGCGCGGCGTCCTGCAGGGCGAGATCGAGATCGGTGCCGTAGCGGAACAGCAGACTGACGTCGGTGCTGCCCTCTTCGGCCTCGCTGGCCATCAGGGTCAGGCCCTCGGTGGACGCGAGCTGGCGCTCCAGCGGGCGGGTGATCTGCTCCTCCATCACCTCGGGCGCCACGCCGGGGTAGGACACATCGACGCGGATCAGCGGGTAGACCACCTCGGGCAAGAGATCGACGGGCAAACGGCCGATGAAGAACAGGCCCAGCACCAGCACCACGCTGGTGATCGCAGCGGTGCCGATCGGGCGTCGAATGGCGGCGTGAGTGAGGCCACGGTAGCGGCGCGCGGCCTTGGCGCGGATCGAGCCCTCGCCGCTCATGCCTCGTCTCCCACCGTTTCGACCACGCGCACGCGGTCGCCGGCGGCGAGGTCGAGCGGGCTGGTGGCGACGATGCGCTCGCCCGCTTCGAGGCCCGCCGTGATCTCGCGCCACTCGCCGCGCACCACGCCGGTCTCCACTTCGCGACGGGCCAAGAGGCCTTCGCCGTCGATCACCATGACGAAGCTCTGCTCGCCCAGGCCCACCGCCGCCGCGGGCACCGCCAGCACATCGCTGCGCGCCTCGATGGCGAAGCGCGCGCGTGCCAGAAAGCCGGGGCGCACGCCGCGCGCATGCGCCTGCGGCAGTTCAAGTTCGACCGTGACCAGCCGGCTGCTCGGGTCGGCCGCGGGAAACACGCGGCGCACGCGGGCTTCAACGGTCTCGCTGGCGAGCGCGTCGACCGTCACCTCGACCTCGCCGCCCGGCGCGATGCGCGCGGCATCCAGCTCGGACACGCCGACCCGCAGCACCAGCTGATCCAGATCGGCCAGCTCGAAGGCCGGCGCCAGCCGCCCCACGGCCGCGCCCGGCTCGATCAGACGATCAATCACGTAGCTGTCGATACTGGCCTCGATGCGGCCGAACTCGACGCGGGTGCGCCAGAGCTCCACATCGCTTTCGGCGACCTCAAGCGCGGAGCGCGCGCTCAGCACGCTGGCGGCGTCGACGAAGCTGCGGCCGCGCAGGGCGTCCAGCCGCTCGAAGTTGGCGCGCGCCTCGCGCAGCGCGGCCTCGGCCCGGTTGAGCTCGGCCTGCTGCTCGCTGACGTCGATGCGCGCCAGCACCTGGCCCGCGCGTACGCGGTCGCCGGCTTCCACCGCGACCTCGGCGACCACACCGTCGGTGCGCGCGGCCAGCTGGATGCTGCGCAGCGGTTCGACCGTGCCGGCCACCAGCACGCTGCGGCCCAGGGTGCGCGGGGCCAGGGTGTAGGCGCGTATGGGGCGGCTGCGCTCCTGCTCGGCCTCGGCAGGCGGCACCTGCGCGGCGGCGCTGGCAGCGCCAGCGGGGCCTTCACCCTGGCTGCAGGCGGACAACAGAACGGCCGCGCACAGCAGCGCTGCCACGGCGGAACAGCGGGACAGGGACAGGATTGACATACGTCAAAGGTCGAACACGGGGCGTCGCGATGATGCGAACGGTCGGCCTTGCACGCGACGCGGCAGGGTTTCCGTCGCGCCATTCCGAGCACTGTGCTGCGCGAGGGCATGGAACTTGCCTTCACATCCGTTCGACGGTGAGCCCGAGGAGGAACGCGTGTCCGAACCCCTGCCGAGCCCACCGCCACTGCTGCAGGCCGCGAGCCGCGCGCTGCTGGACACGGTCGGCGCGCTGCTGTTCGCGAAGGACATTGAAGGTCGCTACGTCTACATCAACGCGCGCTTTGCCGAGCTGTTCGGTTGCAGTGTCGAGGACGTGATCGGGCAGGACGATTCGAAGCTCTTCCTCGGGTCCGCGCTGGCCGACGTGCTGCGCGATGATCGGCAGGTGATGGACACCGGCGAGTTGATCGCCCGCTACGAGCGGCTGCACATGCGCGCGCGGGACAGCGAGCATGAGTTCTGGACGGTGAAGTCGCCGATGTTCGACGCGGCAGGTCGCGTGATCGGCCTCTGCGGGGTCGCCACCGACGTGACCCATGCCCGCCAGTGCGAGCGGGCGGCGGAGTACGGGCAGCGCGTGCTGCAGACGGTGCTCGACCACGTCGATGCCCACGTCTACATGAAGGACCGGGCCGGTCGCTTCCTGTTCGCCAACCGGCATGTGCTCGAACTCTACGGCCGCTCCTCCGAACAACTGCTCGGCCACACCGACTTCGAACTGCTGGGCGCGGAGCAGGCGACTGCGTTACGCGGCTTCGACGAGGCTGTGTTCGCCGAGGGCAGCCCACTGCGCCGCCGCGAGACCCTGCTCGACCCGGCCGGCCACCCGCGGCATTTCTGGTCGACGAAGCTGCTGCTGCGCCGCGAGGGCGAGGACGACTGTCTGGTGGGGCTGTCGACCGACATCACCGAGTTCGACCGCATGAACGTCGAGTTGCAGCGTTCGGAGCGCCGGTTCCGCACCCTGTTCGAGGCCAGCCACGAGCCGCTGGTCGTGCTGTCCGAGGGCCGCCTGGTCGACTGCAATGCCGCCACCCAGCGTCTGCTGGATGCCCCGCGCGCCGCCCTGCTCGGGCGTGGTGCCGCCGACTTCGCGCCGCCCCTGCAGCCCTGCGGCACCCGTTCCGATGTGAAAGCCGCCGAACTGATCGCCCAGGCCGGCCGCGAGGGCAGCCTGCGCTTCGAGTGGCTGGCCATGCGCCTTTCCGACCGCAGCGAGTTGCCGGTCGAAGTGGTGCTGAGCGCGATCGATCTCGACCTGCAGCCACTGCTGCTGGCCGCGATCCGCGACCTCAGCGCGCACAAGCACCAGCAGGCGCGGATGGAGCATCTGGCGTTCTACGACCCGCTGACCGACCTGCCCAACCGTCGCCTGCTGGAGGACCGCCTCGCGCAGTGGCTGGCGCATGCGGGACGCAGCGGGCAGTACGCCGCCCTGCTCTACCTCGATCTCGACCACTTCAAGCCGGTCAACGACCAGTACGGACATGCGGTGGGCGACCAGTTGCTGCGTGAGATGACGCGGCGGCTGCTGCTGTGCGTACGTGCCAGCGACACCGTGTCGCGCCAGGGCGGCGACGAGTTCGTGGTGCTGCTGGGCGATCTGGACCGCACAGCCGAAGCGGCCCGCCGACACGCGGAGGCAGCGGCCGAGAAGGTGCGCGCGGCGCTGGCACAGCCTGTGCGGCTCAGGCTCGAACAGGGCGAGGCGGTGGCCGAGTGCAGCGCCAGCATCGGCCTGCTGGTGTTTTCGGCGGATGAGGCCAAGCCCGACAGCCTGCTGCGGCGCGCGGATGCGGCGATGTACATGGCCAAGACCGCCGGCGGCAACCAGGTTCGTTGGGCCGATTGAAGGGCCCGCTCCGGGCACCTGCTGCGGCAGCACTTGCCATGACTCGCGCCCTGCACGGCCACGCCATCGGAGTCTCAGTCCGTCGGCTGCTTCAGCACCAGTTCGACGCGCCGGTGCTGCGCGCGGCCCTCGGCGCTGGCGTTGTCGGCCAGTGGCCGGGTGTCGGCGGAGGCCAGCGCGCGCAGTACCTCGCGCAGGGGTAGCTGATGAAGGTGGCGGCACGCGTGCCGAGCACGACGATGCCAAGGCCCGGCAGGCCGATGAACAGGCGCGGATCCTCAGCCGACCAGAGGGTCACCACACCGAGCAGCAGGATGGACGCGACGATGCCGATGAGGGCGGAGGGGTTCGCCGGCCCCTCAGCGCCTCGAATCGAGGCCGGCAATGCTCATGCCGTCCAGCTCATGGCTGGCCGGGCCTCCTTCGAGGCGGATGCGCAGGGCCAGATCGGTGCGCGAGTCGGCGTTCTCGATCGCCTGCTCGTAGCTGATGCGGCCGGCGGCATAGAGGTCGTACAAGGCGCCGTCGAAGGTCTGCATGCCGTTCTCTTTCGAGGCCTTCATCGCCTCCTTGATGCTGGCGATCTCGCCCTTCTCGATGAGGTCCGCGATGAAGGGGCTGGACATGAGGATCTCGACCGCCGGCACACGGGTGCCGTCGACCGCGCGGACCAGGCGCTGACTGATGACTGCCTTCAGGTTCAGCGAAAGGTCGATCAGCAGCTGGTGACGCGCGGTCTCGGGGAAGAAGTTGATGATGCGGTCGAGCGTCTGGTTGGCGTTGTTGGCGTGCAGGGTCGACAGGCAGAGGTGGCCGGTCTCGGCATAGGCGATGGCAGCGGCCATGGTCTCGCGATCTCGGATCTCGCCGATCATGATCACCTCGGGCGCCTGCCGCATCGCGTTCTTCAGCGCCGCTGCATAGCTCAGGGTGTCGATACCGATCTCACGCTGGTCGACCACCGACTGCTTGTGCTCGTGCAGGAACTCGATCGGGTCCTCGACGGTGAGGATGTGGCCGGTGCGGGTGCGGTTGCGGTTGCGGTTGCGGTGGTCGATCATGGCCGCCAGCGTCGAGGACTTGCCCGAGCCGGTCGCCCCCACCACCAGGATCAAGCCTCGGGGCAACAGGATCAGTTCGTTCAGCACCGGCGGCAGGTGGAGCGCTTCCAGCGAGGGGATCTGGCTGGTGATGTAGCGCACCGCCACCGCGATGCTGCCGCGCTGGCGGTAGATCGACAGGCGGAAACGACCGGTGCCGGGCAGCGCGATCGCGAGGTTCATCTCGAGCTGGGCCTCGAACTCGCGCTGCTGCTTGTCGTTCATCGCCGCATACGCGAGATCGCGCAGCGCCTCGGGGCTGAGCACCTTGTCGCCGACGTGGCGGGTGACGCCCTGGATCTTGATGCTGGGTGGCGCGCCCACCGAGAAGAACAGGTCCGAGGCGTGGTGTTCGGCCATCAGGCGCAGGAAGGGCGTGATTTCAATGGTGGCCATGGGGCTCGTCAGTCGCCGCGAAGGCGCGCGGTCGTCAGCGGGAATCTGCGGGAAACCCCTCGCAGGGGAAGAGAGAATCTGGGCCACCGCTCGCACCCGTCATCGCACTGCGATCCGTACGCGGACCCGGGCGCAGCGGCGCGCTCATTCGAGGTCGGTCTCGAACATGTTCATCAGGTTGCGCACGCGCTCGGCAAGACGATCGCGGAAGTGGCGGTACGCGTCGTCCGTGAGGCCGGCCGGGTCGGGCAACACCCACTGCACGTCCAGATTGAGGCCCGGCTGCGACGCGGCGGCGGGGCCCAGCCACACGCAGCAGTCGAAGCTGAGGTCGGCGTGTTCCGCCAGCGACTGCGGCGCCGGCAGGCGGGGGGAGAGACCCAACTCGCCGAGCATCGAAGCGAGCCGCGGCTCGAAGGCCTCGGCTGCGCTGAGGCCGGCACTGTAGGTCTGCGTTCCCTCCGCCGCATAGAGCCGTGCGAGGGACTGTGCCATCGGGCTCAGCACACTGTTGTCGGGACACAGAAAAAGGATGCGCTTCATGCAGGGTTCGTCAGCTGGGAGGAAGTCATCGAGCGCGGTGAAGCCGGGCTCAGCCCGCCGCTCTCGTCCCGGCAATAAAGGCAAGACGCATGCCGCGGTGCTTCAGTCAGCGCCCTGCGAACCGGGCTCGGCCCAGCGCCGCATGATCTCGCGGGCCCGCGGCTGCAGGTCGAGAAAGGCCTCGACCAGGCGCGGCTCGAAGTGCGCGCCCGCTTGATCGCGCAGCAGGCCGAGCGCCTGCTCCACCGTCCAGGCAGGCTTGTACGGCCGCACCGAGGTCAGCGCATCGAACACGTCGGCGACCGCGACGATGCGCGCGTCCAGAGGAATCTCCTCGGCCCGTTTTCCGAAGGGGTAGCCGCTGCCGTCCCACTTCTCGTGGTGGCCCAGCGCGATGTCGTGGGCGCGCTTCAGCAAGCCACCCGCGTGGCTGCCGATGATCTCGGCGCCGATCAGCGGGTGCCGCTGCATCTCCGACCACTCGGCCGGGTCGAGCTTGCCGGGTTTGCGCAGGATCGCATCGGGGATGCCGATCTTGCCGACGTCGTGCATGGGTGCGGCGTTCAGCAGCTCCTCGGCCTCGCTGTCGCCATAGCCGATCGCCTCGCCGATCAGCCGCGCGTAATGGCTCATGCGGATGACGTGCAGGCCGGTCTCGTTGTCCTTGTATTCGGCCGCGCGGCCGAGCCGCTGGACGATCTGCAGCCGGGTCTGGCGCAGGGTTTCCGCACGCACCAGCGAGAGGTGGGTGCGCACCCGCGCGCGCACCACCGGCGGGCTGATCGGCTTGGTGATGTAGTCGACCGCACCGGCCGCGAAACCGCCGGTTTCGTCCTGCTCTTCGGCCAGGGCAGTGACGAAGATCACCGGGATATGCGCCGTGGCCGGCTCGGCCTTGAGGCGCTCGCACACCGACAGGCCGCTCAGGCCGGGCATCATCACATCGAGCAGGATCAGGTCCGGCTGCTCCTTCAACGCCAGGTCGATCGCGGTGCCGCCGTCGGTGGCGAACAGCAGCCGGTAGTCGGTGTTCAGCACCTGCCGGAGCACCTGCAGGTTCAGGGGCTCGTCGTCGACCAGCAGCAGGCGGGGCAAAGTATCGCGCGCAGTGCTCATCGGTCCGCGTCCTCCAGGGCAGCCAGTTGACCATCGAGACGGTCGATCTCGAACGCGGCGCGGCCAAAGTCGAAGCCCTCCAGCGCGTCCAGCAGCGGGCGGCGCTGTGCGAGAGGCAAGCTCTCGGCCAGCGCGGACAGCGCCAGCTCATCGAGTTCGCCGTGCGCCAGCGCGCGCCAGCGCCTGCAGCGCCGCGCGGGCGCGCTGCAGGTCGACGCCGCACCCGGCTTCGTCCTCGGCCGCGGATTCGGCCTCCAGCTCGGCGCGGACGCGCGCCAGCGCCGCGCGCAGGGCCTCGGCATCGACCGCGGGCGCCGCTGCGGGCGGCGCCCGCAGGGCAGCCTCCAGCGCACCTGCGAGGACCGCGAATTCACCCAGTCCGAGGTTGGCCGCGGTGCCGTGGAGACGGTGCGCGAGCGCGAGATCCGGACCGGCATCCAGGGCGAGCGCCGCATCGGCCTCGTCGCAGAAGCGGCGGGCCGCCTAGATCAGGGCGGCCTCGCCGCCCCACAGGGCTACGCCGCGCACCCAGTCGACCACCTCGTGACGGGCACCGGCCGAGGCCTCGACGGCGGGTTCATGGCTATGGGTGTTCAGGCCCAGCACCCGCACCAGCTCGCGGACCAGGGCGTGCGGCTCCAGCGGCTTGACGCTGAAGCCATCCATGCCGGCAGCGCGCGCGGCGCGGCGATCCTCCTCCAGCACGCTGGCGGTCAGCGCCAGCACCGGCGTACGCGCCACGCCTTGGGTGCGCTCGCGTTCGCGCAGGGCCACCGTGGCCGCCAGCCCGTCCAGCACCGGCATGTGCATGTCCATCAGCACCGCGTCGAAGCGCGCCCCGGCCAACGCGGCCAGGGCTTCCTCCCCGTTGCGCGCAGTTCGGACACGATGCCCCATGCGGCCGAGCACCAGCTGCATGAGCTCGAGGTTCTGGGCGACGTCATCGACCACCAGCAGATCGAGGGCGGGCAGCGCGGGCAGCGAGTCCTGCGCGACGTCCGCGGGTGCCTCACCGGCGCGCAGCGGCAGCAGGACGCGGAAGCAGCTGCCGCGCCCTGGCGCGCTCTCGACTTCGATGTGGCCGCCCATCAGCTCCACCAGCTGACGCGCGATGGTGGTCCCCAGCCCGGTGCCGCCGAAGCGTCGGGTCATGGAAGCATCGGCCTGGGCGAACGGCTCGAAGATGCGCTCAAGGCGCTGCGGATCGATGCCAATGCCGGTGTCAAGTATCGACAGGCAGAGGCGCTCGCCGCGCCGCCCGACCTGCAGCCGGACCTCGCCGGCTTCGGTGAACTTGACCGCATTGCCCAGCAGGTTGACCAGCACCTGCTGCAGCCGCGCCGGATCGCCACGGAAGAAGCGCGGCAGCCCGTCATCCCAATCGAGGTGCAGCCCGAGCTGCTTGCGCTCGGCGCTGATCCGCAGCGAGGCGGCAACCTGCTCGCACAGCTCGCGCAGGTCGTAGCCGGTGTCCTCGATCTCGACCGCACCGCGCTCGAGCTTGGCGGTGTCCAGGATGTCGTTCAGCAGGCCGAGCAGAGAACGCGCCGAGTTGCGCACGGTGCCGAGATGGCGCCGCTGGTCCTCTCGCAGCGGCGTATCGAGCAGCAGTTCGGCGAAGCCGAGGATGGCGTTCATCGGCGTACGGATCTCATGGCTCATGTTGGCGAGGAAGGCGCTCTTCGCCGCCGCGGCCTGTTCGGCGCGCTCCTTGGCCTCGCGCAGGCTGGATTCGAGCTCGCGCAACGAGGTCAGGTCGACGCAGAACAGCACCACGTGCGAGGGCCGGCCGTCGGCGTCGAAGATCGGGTTGAACGCAAGCCGCAGCCACAGCGTGCGGCCGGCACGCGTGCGCAGGGCGAGATGGCTGCGCACGACCTCGCCGCGGGCCAGGGCGTCCCAGAGCTCGGCCTCGGCCGCCTCGGCGCCGGCATCGAGCTCACCTTTCAGGAAGCGATGCGGCTTGCCATCGAGTTCGTCGAGGCGATAGCCGGTCAGGTTCAGGAAATTCTGGTTGGCGTGGCGGATCCGCCCCTGCATGTCGAACTCGACCAGTGCCAACGCGCGATCGATCGCCGCCACCAGACTGGCCAGCTCGGCCTTGCGCCGCTTGTTCTCGGTGATGTCGAAGATGACGCCATCGATCCACTGCAGCCGACCCTGCTCATCGAACACGCCGCGCGAGGTCTCGGAGACCCAGCGCTCGCTGCCGTCCGCACGCAGGATGCGGTATTCAAGGCCCACCCACGGCCGGTTCTCGGCCAGTGCGGCCTCGACGCTGTCGCGACAGCGCGGCGCGTCGTCCGGATGGAGGATCTGACCGAAACTCGTCTCGCCTCGGAGGAAGGCGTCGGCAGACCAGCCGGTGAGCGGCTCGACCCCGTCGCTGACGAACAGCATCGACCAGTGCGCATCGTTGCGGCAGCGGAAGGCCACGCCCGGCAGGTTGGCGATCAGGGTGCGGGTGAGGCGCTCCTGCTCGCGCAGGCTGTCGGACAGGGCCTGACGCTCGCTCATGTCCCTGACGAAGGCGACGAACAGCGGCCGCCCGTGGGAGTCGGCGCGCCCCACCGAGAGACGCACCGGGCGCAGCCTGCCATCGCGGGCCAGCGCCTGCAGCTCACCGCCTTCGCCGAGCTCCTGCGGCTTTCCTGTCTGCTGCAGGCGCCGGAACTCGGCCCTCAGCGGTTCGAACAGGTGCGGCGGAACCAGCCGGCGCAGGTGCCGACCGAGAATCTCTTTCTCGGATCAGCCGAACAGGCGTTCGGCGCCGCGGTTGAAGCTCTGGATGCGGCCGTCGGCGTCGGCGGTCAGGATGGCATCCACGGCGGTGTCGACGATGGCGCGCATCCGCGCCTCATCGTCGTGGGCGCGTCGGACGAGTGCGCGGTAGCGGGTCAGCGTGTGCACGCCAGCCACCACCAGCACCCCACCGATCACCACCGCCGCCACCGCCATCGCCATGCCGAACTGTCCGCCCGAACCCGGCACATAGGCCGGATCGGCCTCGCCGAGGAAGCGCGCGGAGGCCATGCCGACGAAGTGGGCGATGCAGATCGCGCCGCCGGTGACACAGCCGCTGAGCAGCAGGGCCAGGGGCCGCGGCAGGCGGGCACCGTCGCGCAGCCGCACCTCCAGCCACAGGCCCAGGGTGCTGAACAGCGCGGCCAGCACCAGGGTGGCGACGAACCAGGCGAGGTCGTAGCGCAGCAGCGGTGCCATCCGCATCGCCGCCATGCCGGTGAAATGCATGAGCCCGATGCCCGCCGCCAGCAGACTGCCCGCCAGGTGGATCTGCGCCGTGCTCACCTGTGCCCGGCTGATCAGCCCGAACGCCGCGCGGGTGGCGAGCACGGCGGGCAGGATCGACAGCAGGGTCGGCAACACCGCGTAGCGCACCGGTGTACACAGCTCGAAGGCCAGCATGGCGATGAAGTGCATGGCCCAGACACCGCCGCCGAACGCGACCGCGGCGGCGGCCAAGGGCAGTTCGCGCTGCGCCAGCCCCTGCGTACCGATCGCGCTGCGGGCCAGGGGCAGAGCCAGCACTGCCGACAGCGGAGCGACGAAAATCGCCAGGCCGACCAGGCCCGGGTCATGGGTGCCCACCAGCAGCGGCGTCGGCGCGCCGTCGCGGAACAGGAAAAAGGCGTGCATGCGAACGGTGCTTCACGAGCCCGCGGCTTGGGCGGACAGGCGCGCTGCAATCCGTATGCCCCCCGAGCGCTGGCGTCCGGGCCCTCGCGAGGGTGTCGTGAAGGCATGAAGCCCGTGAAGACCGCTGCCGACATCGGCCCTGCCCCGCCGGCGCCCCCCCCTCCGACCCAGCGCTGGGAAGCACGCGCACGCGGCTGCAAGGGCTGACGCGCCAGAGCCCGCCGGCGACAATGCGCGACATGACTTCCCTGACGCGCGAAAGCCTCGCCACGCCGCTGGGCAAACTGCTGGTCTTCAGCACGCCTGATGGCCACCTCGCCGTGGTCGACTGGCTCGATACGCTCGATCGTCTCCCGGCGACACGGCGCGCGGCGCTGGCCGCGGCGCGCGCGGCGCCAGGGGAATCGCCTGCGGTGGCGGCACTGCGCCGCTACTTCGAGGGTGATTTCCAGGCGCTGGAAGCGCTGACGGTGGATACGCCAGGCAGCGCCCTGCAGCGGCTGGTGTGGAGCGCACTGCGCGCGATTCCGCCGGGCCAGACCTGCAGCTATGCCGAGCTCGCGGCGCGCATCGACCGCGCCGGCAGCGCGCGCGCAGTGGGCGCGGCGGTCGGCGCCAACCCGCTGCTGCTGGTCCTGCCCTGCCATCGCGTGGTCGGCGCGCGCGGCGCTCTCACCGGCTACGCCGCGGGGCTGGAGCGCAAGCGCTGGCTGCTGGAGCACGAGGGCCTGTTGCCGCGGCTGGCGCACGGCGCCTCAGGGCAAGCCCTGCGGGTGCACGGCTAGGCTCAAGAATTCAGCGTTGCGCCACGCCGCGCGGAGCGCGCCCGCGGATCAAGCGCGCATCTGCCAGGGCCCGCGCGACCACGCGAAGCGAGCGCGTCCGGACAACGGCAGGACTCGCGACGCATGCTCAAGGCCAGCAGGGACTGGATCCGCCATGCCCTCCCCTTCGAGGCCCGCGCCGGAACGGAGCGCTCATCCACCGGCCCAGCGCTGCAGCCGCGGCCGCCAGCGCAGGAATCGCAGGTAGGCGCGCTCCAGCAGGGCGAGCACCGCGGGAATGCGCGCGAGCTGACCCAGTGGCCACAGCAGCGGCAACTGCCGCCACAGCGCGGCGAAGGCCGCCGCACCGTCGTACAGACGCTCGCCGTCACCGGCGTGCATCCGCGCCAGCAGCTCGGCCGGATCGAGCGGGCAGGCCTCCGGCGCGGCCTCGCTGAGATTCACGAAGGCCACCCGCCGGCGCCAGTCGAGTCGACGCATCAGGGCGATCTCGCGGCGGCACAGCGGACAGGCGCCGTCGTACCAGACGGTGAGCGCCGGCGTGCTCACAGGCCCGGCATTCCGAGCGCGCGCAGCTCGTCCACGATGTGCTCGCGGAAGGCGAAGAAGCCGCGGCTGGCGCGCGGCCAGAAGCGGCTGTCCCATTCGCGGCGCAGGCGCTGCAGGCGGAGGCTGCGTCTGGCCAGCCCCGACTCGAGTCCGTCGAGCGCATCGGCGACCGGGCCGACCGGGGCTTCGGCCGTCAGCACGGTGCCCGCGCCGACTTCGCCCGCGATTGCGGCGACGGTGGCGGCCTCCAGGTTCGACAGGCGCGTGACCGACAGACCCTCTGCCACCAGCCGCGCTTCCAGATCGACGCAGGCGCCGTGCACGAAGGCCCGGGCCTTGTCGCCCCAGGGCCAGCGGCGGCCGGCACTGAAGGTCTCGGACTCGGCGTCGCCGACGCCTTCAGCGATCAGCACATGGCGCGGCTGCAGGCCCTCGGGCAGCAGGCTGTAGGGATCGAGATCCTCGCCGTGGACCAGCAGCAGGCAGGACGCGGCGGGAGCGAGCGGCGCACGCGCCGGCAGTGCCTGCGCACGCGGCAGCGGCGGTTCGGTCAGCGCCTCGCAGACGCCGGCCAGGCCCTGCGGACGGAAGCGCCCGCCGCTGTAGCGGGCGATGTTGTCGGCGCTGGCCGCATAGGTCTTGCCCGGCGTCTGCAGGCCGGCCACCCAGCGCCAACCGAGCGTGTTCGAGGCCGGATCGGCATCGAGCAGATGACGGGCGAAGAAATCCGCGCCCAGCGTCCATGGCAGGCGCAGGGTGAAGATCCAGATCGACGCGAACCACATGCGCGCGTGGTTGTGCAGGTAGCCGGTGTCGACCAGTTCGCGGGCCCAGGCGTCGAAGCCCTCGATACCGGTGGCGCCACGCTCGGCCTGGGCCAGCGCATGCGCGCGGCCGGCATTCGCCGCGGTGGCCGCGCGCTCGCGCGCGAGTTCGGCGCAATAGCGGCGCCAGGCCTCGGGCCGCAGCTCCAGCCAGCCCTTCCAGTAGGTGCGCCAGAGCACCTCCTGCACGAACTTCTCCGCCGCCGCATGGCCGTGCCGCGCCAACACCGCGCGCACCACCTCGGCCTCGGTGAGCAGGCGATGGCGCAGGTAAGGCGAGAGCATCGAGACATTGCCGCGCGCTTCGAGGCCGAGGTCGTGGTTGCGCTCGGCGGCGTAGCGCGCGCCCGCGCGCGGCAGGAATCCCTGCAGCCGACGCAGGCCCTCGGCGCGGGTGGGCGGGAACAGCTCGGAAGCGGAGGGCGGGGCGATGGGCATGCGCGCATCAGAGCAGCCCGGGCGCGCAGGCGATGTGGATTCGCTCGGTGGGCGGGGCGTGGCGACCGGCGAAATCCCGCATAGCGTGGGCCCTGGCCCACCGTGGCCATCAATCTCACCGCGGCATCCAAGCCTGGGTGATGACCCTCGAGGTTGTGGTGGGCGCAGGTCGAGAAACAGAGGCGAGGGTCAAGCCCACGGTGGGCCAGGGCCCACCCTATGCAAGCGGATGCCGGTTGGGACACGCAGTCATCGCGCTTCTTCGAATCCCGAATCCCCAATCCCTAATCCCGGCGCCCGCCCCACGCGAGCGCCTCCAGCGCAATCCGCGTGGCCAAGGCCAAGCCTTCTTCGCGCTGCTTGGCGGAGAAGCGCTGGCCGCTGTGCAGCTCGTCGCTGATGGTGAGCAGGCAGCCGGCCTCGACGCGATGTTCGGCGGCGATGCCGAACAGCGCCGCGGCCTCCATCTCCACCGCCAGCAGGCCCATGCGCTCCAGCAGGGGCAACAGGTTCGGGGCATCGCTGTAGAAGCGGTCGGTGGAGAACACGCCCCCCGCATGCAGAGCGGCACCCGCCGACTCCGCCACCTCGGCGATGCGCCGGCACAGCGCGAAGCCCGCCGGTGGCGCGTAGTCCATGCCGTCGAAGCGGCGGCGGTTGAGGCTGGAGTCGGTGCTGGCCGCGGTCGCCAGCACCAGCGCGCCGAGCTTCAGATCACGCTGCAGGCAGCCGGCCGTGCCCAGCCGCAGCAGGCGACGCACGCCGTACTCGCGGATCAGCTCGGTGGCATAGATCAGGCACGACGGCATGCCCATGCCGCTGCCGAGCACGCTGATCGGCCGGCCGCGGTAGCTCCCGGTATAGCCGAGCATGCCGCGCACGCGGTTGACCTCGACCGCGCCGTCGAGGAAGTGCTCGGCGATGTGGCGCGCGCGCAGCGGGTCGCCCGGCAGCAGCACGGTGTCGGCGAAGGCACCGGGTTCGGCGCCGAGGTGAGGCGTGCTCATCGGAGGCTCCAGCAGCGGTCGGCAGGGTCGAGCACAGCGGCGCTACCCGAACAGATCGCGCCCCGCTGCGAGCGGCGCCAGCCCGAAGGCCGAGGCCAGGCCCTGGGCGAGGTCGGCGAAGCTGTCGCGCAGGCCGAGGCTGACCGGCGCGATGCGGGCGCCCGACACCAGCATCGGCACGTGCTCGCGGGTGTGGTCGCTGCCGCGCCAGGTCGGATCGTTGCCGTGGTCGGCGGTGAGCACCAGCAGGTCGTCGGAGTCGAGCCGCGCGCGCAGCTCGGGCAGGCGCGCGTCGAAGCGCTCCAGCGCCGCCGCATAGCCGGCGACGTCGCGGCGGTGCCCGTACTCGCTGTCGAAGTCGACCAGGTTGGCAAACACCAGGCCGGGGCGATCCAGCGCGTCCACCGCAGCCAGGGTCGCTTCGATCTGGCCGTCGAGACCGCTGGCGTGGATCTCCTCGTCCAGCCCGCGGTGACTGAAGAGGTCGCCGATCTTGCCGACGCCGACCGTGGCCAGCCCGTTCTGCTGGAGTACGTCGAGCAGGGTCGGCCCAGTCGGTGGCATCGCATAGTCGTGGCGGTTGCCGCTGCGACGGAAGGTCTCGGCGCTGTCACCGACAAACGGGCGCGCGATCACCCGGCCGATGTTCCATGCATCGACATGACGCCGCGCGGCCTCGCACAGCGCGTACAGGCGCTGCAGGCCGAAGTGCTGCTCATGCGCCGCGATCTGCAGCACCGAATCGGCCGAGGTGTAGGCGATCGGCTTGCCGCTGGCGATATGCGCCTCGCCGAGGCGCTTCAGGATCTCGGTGCCGGAGGCGTGGCAGTTGCCCAGCCAGCCGGGCAGCCCGCACTCGGCGGCCAGTGCATCGAGCAGCGCGGGCGGAAAGCTGTCGACCGGCGCGCTGAAGTAGCCCCACGCCTGCTTCAGCGGCAGGCCCATCAGCTCCCAGTGGCCGGTGACGGTGTCCTTGCCGGGCGAGCACTCGCGCGCCGTGGACCACGCCCCCTTCATGGGCGCCGTGTCGTCGAAGCCGGCCGGCAGGCGGCCCGTCGCCAGCCGCGCGGCGCGGCCGAGGCCCAAGGCTTCGAGATTCGGCACGCGCAGGGGCCCGCTGCGCGCAAGCCACTGGGGCAGGCCCGCGCGTGGCCCGCTGTCGGCTTCGCCGACCGCACAGGCCGCGGCGATATGGCCCAGGGTGTCGCTACCGGCATCGCCGAAGCGCTCGGCGTCGGGCAGTGCGCCGATGCCGAGCGAGTCCAGCACCACCACCACGGCGCGGCGGATGCGCGGCGCGCTCATGCGAGCAGGCCGGCAGCGCGGCAGCGGTGCTGGGCGCGGCTCGCGGCCAGCGCCTTCGGGCCACGGCAGCCGGGCTCGGCACAGTCGCGGCAGGCGCGCTGCGCTGCGCAGGCCTCGCCATCCGCAGCGAAGGCGGCTGGGCGCGCCTCCAGCCAGCCCTGCAGCAGCGGCCGCGGTTCCGGGACGCGTTCGCTCATCTGCAGGGCCGGCAACAGCTGCTGTCGCGCCGCCTTCAAGGCATCGAGCGAGCGCGCATGGATGCGCAGCAGGGGTTCGCCGCGGCGCACGCGCGCCCCCACCTCAAGGATGTCCGACAGCCCCACGCGCGGGTCGATGCGCGCCGCCGCCACACCGCGACCCGCGCCCAGCTGCAGGCAAACCTGGCCCAGCGCGCGGGTGTCGATGCGCGCCAGCACGCCGTCGCGATCGGCGCAGAACTCGCCGATGCAGGGCGCCTGTTCGCGCCAGCGATGCGGTGCCGACAGCGCCTCGGCCGGCCCGCCCATGGCCTGCACCATCGCCTCGAAGCGCGCCGCCGCCTGACCGCTGCACAGCGCCCAGTGCACGCGCGTCTGGGCCTCGGCGAGGTCCTCGCAGAGCCCACCGCGCAGCAGCAGGCGCGCGCAGAGGGCGAGGTTCAGGCGATACAGACGCGAGCGCGCGTCCTCGCCGCGCAGCACGCGTGCCACGGCATCCAGTTCGAGCGCATTGCCGGCGGCATTGGCCAGCGGCTGGTCCATGTCGCTGAAGGCCAGCTCACAGCCCAGCCCCAAGGCTCGCGCGGTGACCACGAGCGCCTGCGCCAGGGCCTCGCTTTCACCGCGCTCGCGAAAGAGCGCGCCGGAGCCGAGCTTGAGATCCAGCAGCAGGTGCTGCACGCCGGCGGCGAGCTTCTTGGACAGGATCGAGCTCACGATCAGCGGCAGCGAATCGACCGTGGCGGTGCGGTCGCGAATCGCGTAGAGGCGCTGGTCGGCCGGTGCCAGTTCACGCGAAGCGCTGACGATGGCGAGGCCGTGGCGACGCACGCAGCGGGCGAAGTCCTCAAGGCTCAGTTCGGTGCACAGGCCCGGCAGGGCTTCGAGCTTGTCGAGCGTGCCGCCGGTATGGCCCAGGCCGCGCCCTGACACCATCGGCACCGCCGCACCGCAGGCCGCAAGCACCGGCGCCAGCACCAGGCTGAGACAGTCGCCAACGCCGCCGGTGGAGTGTTTGTCGAGCACCGGCGCCTCGACGCCCAGCGCAGGCCAGTGCAGCACGCGGCCGGAATCGCGCATGGCAGCGGTGAGGTCGCGGGTCTCGCGCGGCGACAGCCCGCGCAGGCGGACCGCCATGGCCAGTGCGCCGGCCTGGGCGTCGTCGAGGCGACCGTCGGCCAAGCCCTGCGCGACTTCGCGCCATTCGCTCGCGAGCAGGCTGCGGCCCTCGCGCGTGGCGGCGATCAGGCTGTCGAAACGGAGAGGCGCGGCGTGCATGGGCAGTCCCTCAGTAGGCGCCGGATGCGGCCGCCGCACGACCTTCGAGCGCGGCTTCAATGTGATCGAGCAGACCACTGGCACCCACGCGCAGCCGCGCCGGCCCCCGCGCATCCTCGCCCAACTCGCGCTCGACCAGACGCAGATAGGGCTCGGCCTGCGCCAGCGAGCGCACGCCTCCGGCGGCCTTGAACCCCGCGGTTGCCGCGCGCCGGCGGATCGTCTGCAGCATGAGCTGCGCGGCCGGCAGGGTGGCGCCCACACTGGCCTTGCCGGTGCTGGTCTTGAGGAAATCCACCCCTGCGTCGAGCGCCAGCTCGCTGGCCAGCACGATGCGGTCGGGCGCGGCCAATTCGCCGCTTTCCAGAATGATCTTGAGCAGCGCGCCGCCGCTGGCCTCGCGGGCGGCTCGCAGCACCTGTCGGGCCGGGCCTTCGCGGCCCTGCAGCAGGGCCTGCCAGGGCAGCACGGCATCGATTTCCTGCGCACCCACAGCGCGCGCGCGGCGGATCTCGCGCGCCACCCGCAGCGGGTCCTCGCCGCCCTCGGGGAAGTTCACCACCGTCGCCACCGCGATCGACTCCGGCAACAGCGAGCGCGCGTGCTGGACATGCTCCGGATACACGCAGACCGCCGCCACGCGTCCGTGCGGGCCATCGGCGCGAGCGCAGAGCGCGGCGATCTGCGCCGGGGTGGCGTCCTCGTCGAGACAGGTCAGGTCGAGCAGCGGCAGCAGCTGGCGGGCGGTGAGCACAGGGTCGGACATGGGCGTGGCGGTTCAACGAACGGAGCCACAGCCTGCGCTTGCAGAGGCACACCGGCGCTGATCAGGATCAAGCGGGGGATAACAGCCGGGATTCGGGATTCGGGATTCGGGATTCGGGATTCGGGACAGCGTCGCGCGGCCGAGCCCATCATCAAGCCATAGGGTGGGCCCTTGCCCACCCTGAGCCCCATCCTGGCCGCGGTACGCCGCTGAATCCACGCGCTCCGCTTCCGCTTGGGATTGCGCATCGGCCCGCCACCGGCCGAGGGATCCCCGGCGACCGCTGAAGAGCGCAACGACGTTCAAGAGACCTTGCGTGCATGGTGTGGTGGGCCAGGCCCACCCCATGTCGCTCGCGGACGTTCGCGCCGCCGCATCATGAGCTGCGCGGGCGCGCGCTCCGCCGCATCAGCGCGTCGGCTCAGCGCGCCAGCCGGAACCCGAAAGGAAGCAGCGCGTTGATCGCGACCACTCGCGCAGCGCCGCCGCCGACGAACCCCACCCGCGCCCGCGGCCCCAGCTCGAAGATCTGCTGGCGGCAGCCGCCGCAGGGCGCCGCCTCCTGCGGCCTGCCCTCGCCGTCGAAGGCCAGCACCACCAGATCGACAACCTCGACCTCCGCTCCCTCCGCTGCGACCGCCGCCGCCAAGGCATGCCGCTCGGCGCAACCACTGAGCGGATAGGCACTGTTCTCGACATTGCAGGCCGCGTACACGCCGCCGCGAGCGGTGCGCAGGGCACAGCCGACGTGGAAGTTTGAGAAGGGCGCGTAGGCGCGTCGGGACACGTCGCGGGCGGCAGCCGCAAGCAGCTCATCCGGCGTGTCCGCTGGCCAGATCTGGTCTGCCGCCAACTGCTCTTCGGCCGCGCCGAACGCAGCGCCAGGGATGGATACCGTCATGGCCGGAACCGCCTCCACACGTGGGATGCCCGAGCGCCTCGGGCTCCGCATTCTAGGTGCCTGTCGGGCTTTGGTGGTCGAGGCGAAAGTCCGGTGGTGCGAGGACCGCTTTGCGGCGACGTGCAGGCCCGAGCAGCGCAATGGGTCAAGAATCCGCGGAGCGTAGACCGCGCAGACGGACGTGCAGCCCGGCCATCCAGAGTCAGAGAGGTTGCTGGCGGTCAAGGCTGCCCGCTGCACTCAGGGACGCCGCGCTCGATGCGGCGCGCCAGCCTATTGAGCCGCGGGTCGGCACATCGCCCGGCGGTGCCCGGAGCCAGCAAGGCTCGACGCTCCGGCAGGCCTTCGTGGTCAGGCCCTGGCACCCCGTCGCCAATCAGGAAATCGAACGGGAAGCTCACCGGCCACCGTGGCCCGGATCTCTGCCTCAGCCCGGCTCCGAGCCATCGGGCGTCGGATCGGCCACCACCACCACTCGGTTGCGGCCGGCGGTCTTGGCGGCATAGAGCGCGCCGTCGGCCTCGTCGAACAGGCCCTCCGGGCGCAGCCGCGTGCGCCCCGACAGCGAGGCCACACCGACGCTGATGGTGATCGGCGGCAGGTCTTCGCGGCGCAGGTTCTCGACGGCAGCACGCAGGCGCTCGGCCAGCCCTGCGGCGGCCTGAGCATTGGCGCCCGGGATCAGCACGACGAACTCCTCGCCGCCCCACCGCGCCAGCAGGGTGCCGGCGCGCAGCAGGCCCTGCAGAGTATTGGCCAGCGCGCACAGCACGGCGTCGCCGACCGCATGGCCCTGGGTGTCGTTGATGCGCTTGAAGTGGTCCACGTCGATCAAGGCGATCGACAGCGGCGCGTGTCGGCTCATCGCATCGGCCCAGTGCACTTCGAAGCGCTCGACGAAGGCGCGCCGGTTGGCGATGCCGGTGAGCGGATCGATGCTCGCCGCATGCGCCAGCGCCTCGGCGCGCTTCTCCAGCTCGACGTTGGCCTGGGCCAGCGCTTCGCGATTGCGCTCCAGCTCGGCATTGGCCTCGAACAGCTGGCGGCCTAGGCGCCGGCTTTCACGGTAGCGGAAGGCCAGGAGGCCGGCGATCACCAGCAGGCTCAGCACGCCGAAGGTGGCCAGCCAGCGGCCCAGCGACTCCTGCCGCAGCTTGAGCGCCTGGATCTCCAGATCACGCTGCAGCAGCTCGATCTGGCGCTCGGCCTCCTGCGCGCGGTAGGCGCTCTCCATCACCGCGACGCGGCGGTTCATGTCGAGGCCGGCCAGTTGCTCCTGCAGGGCCAGGCTTTCCATCGCGATATCGAGGGCGCGGGTTTCCTCGCCCTGCGCGCGCAGCAGCGGCACCATCAGCTTGTAGCTGTCGAGCAGCTGCGGCTGGTCATCGCCGCTCTTGAACTCGGGCAGGGCCTGCTGCCAGAGCGCCAGCGCTTCCTCGGGGCGGTCCTGGCGCGCGGCGACTTCAGCGAGCGTCGCGCGATAGCGGGCCAGCGTGCTGCGCTGGCCCAGACGCTCGGCCACCTCTGCGCCGCGCAGCAGCGCGTCGCGCGCTTCGTCGAGCTTGTTCAAGCCCAGCTTGGCGCGGCCGTTCTCGAGCAGCGCATAGGCTTGCCCGGGCGGGCTGCCGAGGCGTTCTGCCAAGCGCTCGGCCTCCAGCGCCAGGGTCAGTGCCTCGCTGTAGCTGCCGGCCAGGTTGGCCGTGCGCGCCATGCTGCCCAGCAGCGGCGCCTCGCGCGAAGGGTCGGCGAGGCGCCGCGCCTCGGCGAGGCCGCGATCGAGGAAGGTGCGCGCGGTCTCGTACTCGCGCAGGCCAGCATAGAGCAGGCCGAGGTAGTGGTAGGTGCGCTCGATCTCGGCCTTGGCGCCCGCCTGCTGCAGCTTGAGGCTTTCCCTCAGCGACTCCAGCGAGGTCGAGTACAGGCCCTGGTTCAGGCGGATCAGGCCGATGTGGGTGAGCACGTCGGCGATGCCGTCGTCGTCCTTGAGCTGGCGATAGAGGTTCAGCGCCCGCTCGAAGCCCGACAGGGCCAGCGACAGGTCGCCCTGGCGGCGCAGCAGGATGGCGATGTCGGTCTCTGCGCGGGCGACGCTGGCAGTGTCGCCGCGCCGGCTGGCGCGCTCCAGGATGCCGCGCTGCAGGGCCAGGGCTTCGGGGTAGCGACCGCGACGGAACTCGATCTGAGCCGACACCCGATCGACGGCGTCGATCTCGGCCGAGCCCTCGGCGGCGAGACCAGCGGCTTCCTTGAGCACGGTGCCGGCCATCGCGAAATCGCCGCTGGCGGCGAGACGCTCGGCTTCGACAAGACGCGCCTGCAGCGGGGCGGCCACCTCGACGGGGGCGGTCGGCGCCAGCGGATCACCGGCCCAGCGCTCCTCGGCCGGTTGCGCCCCAAGGGCGGCCGGAAACAGCAGAACGCTCAGCAGTGGCAGGCTTCGAAACAACCGGATCCCCGCGCAATCTGTAAGGGCGGCCCGTGGGCGGCGGGCGGCAGGCTGTCGGGTGTATCCCCGATCTGGGACGCAAGTGTATGCGCTGGATCGCGCTGGCGTTGCAGCCGGGCTCCTTCGCGCTTGTGAAGCCTGCGCCCAGAGCATGCGAAAAATGCAGACGCCGCAGCGAGGGCGTCTCAGGGCGGTCGTGGCAAAACGCGACACGGGAATTCGAGGGCGTTTGGCGAGCCAGCTGACCGCGGAATTCGCGTCGCGCGCCGCCGCGTGCGCCCACAGGCGGCCGCAGTGGGCGGAGGGTTCTCACAGGCTCTCAGCGCGCTGCTGATGCTGCCAGCGCCGAGACCAGAGCCTGCGGCTGCGGGCCCTCCGCCAGCACCGTGTCGGCGAACCCGCGCAACCGCGCATGCTCGATCAGGCGCTCGCTGCTGGCCGCCACGCGGGCCCGCTTGAGCGTGGCAACGGCCTCCGCCGACAGCTGGACCAACACGTTGTCGAGGGCTTCCGCGCTCGACAGCAGCAGTCCGAGCGGCGCGCTGGCCGTCAGTACAGCACGCGCATGCCGCGCATCCAGCCGCGCCGGCCCGCGTCGATAGACCTGCACTTCCTCCACCGCGAAGCCGCGGGCGCGAAGCTCCGGTGCGAGCACGCCGCGACCGCCGGGGGCGGCCACCAGCAGCACGGTCTCGCCAGCGCCCTGCGCCAGTCGCGGATGCGCCAGCAGGCTCTCGCTGATCTGCGGGCCTTGCTCGATGGGCGCCAGCACCTCGGCAAATCCGGCGCGGCGCAGCGCCACCGCCGTGCCGGCGCCAACGCCGGCGCCGATCGCTACCCGCGTGGCAATCCGCGGGTCGAGCTGCAGCAGAAAGCGCACCGCGGCGGGGCTGATGCACAGCGCGATCGTCGGTCGCCTCGCCAGCGCCTGTTCAAGCGCCGCGCCTGCCTGCAGCGGTTCAAGGCGCAGCCCCGGCAGGGCCAGCGCCCTGGCACCCGCCGCTTCGATCGCGCGCTTCGCCGCGCCCTGCTGGCTGCGCTCGCGCAGGCTGATCACCGTCCAGCCCATCAGAGGAGGCGATATGACAGATGAGTCCGTACTCGTGGGTATCCGCGTGCGCATGCTAGATAGTCTGCCCCGCCGCACCGGCGCCTGTCCGAACGATGCTGTCCATGAGCCAAGCCGCACCGCTGATTGCCGCACCTGAAGCCACCCTCGGACAGGATCTTGAACGCGTGCTGCTGTCGATGCCGCCGCTGCGCGCAATGGGCTGCCGCGTGGCCAGCGTCGAGCCCGAGCGGCTGGTGCTGGCCGCTCCGCTGGACGCCAACGTCAACGACAAGGGCAGCGCCTTCGGCGGCAGCCTGGCGGGGCTCATGACCGTGGCGTGCTGGGGACTGTTCAGCGCGCGAATCAAGCAGGCTGGCCTGATCGCCGAGGTCTACGTGCAGGACTCGCACCTGCAGTACTTCGTGCCGGTGCTGGAAGACATCGAGGCCGAAGCGCGGCTGGCCGAAGGCGAGGACATCGAAGCCGCGATCCGCAGCATGCGCAGCCGCCGCAAGGC